>CAYRUF010000001.1:0-200571 GCA_964427375.1 uncultured Desulfatibacillum sp.
AATTAATATCAATATATTAAGGCATAATCGAAAAATCTTAACCGGACAGTACTGAGGTCGTATATCTGCCGAACAAGCACCCTGGTTTCTTTCCAGCACTCCAAATCATCAAAACGTTTAACGGACGCCAATCCTATCCCTCAACCAATTGAACCAATTCAAAGAAATCAACCAATAAGACGATCATCCCTGTCAGCTGTCGAACCAATAAAACCTATCGAACAAATAGAACCAATGGAACGATCAGCTGCCGTACTCGATTTTAAACCGCCACCCTAATCTCGCAGGCAAGGGCACCTTAGCAAGCTTGAGCGTAATAACCGGGCAGCTGATCCTTTTATTGAACTCCGGGCAGTACCAGCCGCTTTCGATTTCGACCCTACCCTGCCCCGCAGGCGAGACGGTCATCACCTTTTTACCGCCCTCGCTGATCCGCACCCCGATGTCTACAGCTTCAACCTTCAGATCCGGATGAATATGCAAGCGGGATTCGATGTCGTGGGTGCCCTGGCCTTCGATGCGGTCTTCAATGGCAATCTCATCCCCAGCCCAGACGATGATGCGATGGTGGATCGGGCGGCCCCTGAGCCGTTTGTAGCCGTCGTGTGCGCCTTCGAAGCGGATCGAGCCGCCCGCATGTTCCGCCAGCCTGGCATAGATCGGATAAGCCCGCCTCGCGCAGCGGTGCGCCCCCCAAACCTCGGATTGGTTCTCGCCGTCCACTGTGACGGCATTGTGCCCGGCATTACCACGGTTGTACTTCCGGATATCACCGTCTTCGTATTGGCAGCAGCCGGAGTCGACTACCACTCGCCTGCCCTTCAGCGAAAGCTCGAAGCTTAACGTGTCGCAGTGAGCATGCCCCGGTTGATAGTCCGGTCCGACCATTCCGCAGTCGACGATTAATCTGTCGCTCGACCGAGGGGCCATGATGAAATATCCGCTGTCCGGAAACGCCCATGACCGAGCAGAAGGCTCGGAGAGCGCCGTACCCACAACCCGCTCGCAGTATTCTGCAAGCTCTGTGGGGTTTGTCTCGATCCCAAACGCAGCATCATTGAACAGCGCGATCTTTCCCTCAGGATGGATCATAGCTGAGAGAAAGCTCACCATCCTTCGGCAAACGTCCGCTAAACCATCGCACAGGTTTTTAACTTCTGCCAGCTCACTTCCCCGGCATAGGTTCAGCAAGTCGAGGCAGTCCTCAAGGATCATCGAATGGTACATGGGACTGCGTTCGAAGTGCCCGCCGTCGGGCAGTATCTGCTCCTTAAGCTCCTGGTTCAGTAAGTTTAAGCCATAAGATCGCCACCGGTCGGCGTCATTCCCCTCGAAAAAAAAACCGGCGAAAAGCAACCCTTTTGCGTTTTTGAAGAGGTGGTTGGCGAGCAGGTGGTGTTCGATATTCCGTTCGAGCCAGAGAGTCTGCTTGAAGAGACTATTCAGAATCTCCCTTGTCGCGTACCCCCTACCATCGCTCAGAAAAAACTTGATCCAGTTCACGATTCTCAGCGAAACCGGAAAAGGCTCCCAGGCATCGGGGGCTGTCACCGGGTTGTTCGCTATCCAATCGTCGATGAGGCGAAAGCGGTTCTCATGCGATAGGCCAGGGTCGAGGAGGTAGTCGAAGTAATGTAGGTTGTAACGCCAGAGCTTGGGCATCTCCGCACAGCGCCAGTCGACAAATCCGCCCGTGAAATCCTTTCTAAGGTTCAAGAAGTTGAATTCGCCTTCCCCGCGTGCTGGTTTTTGAAGCCAGGGCGAAGCGGAATAGACAGAACGCACTAAAATTGAAAATGGGACGGCCAGATTGATAGCCCGGCTGTTTATTTTTCGCCACAGACGAGAGGTAACCTGCTTGGGCCGCAGATGGCGGATCGTTTGGAAATATAGAAAAGGGTTAACCATTGAAATGATCAAAAAGCAGGTCCAAAAAAAGTATTAGGGATATCGAAAAGAGGTTTTTTTTGCGAGCGGCCGATCAAATTTCAACACCATTTGCAGCAGCGAATTCACCAATGTTGACAATAACACCCTTGTTGAGCGATTCGTGAATGGCAAAGGTCACGAGCGTGGTTTCAAATATCTGATCCAGCGAGATCGGCTCCGGTCCTTTGCCGGTGACGCAGTTCACAAACGCCTCGATCTCGTCCTTGAATCCCTTGTCTTGAGACCCCTTGAGTGTTTCCCTCTTGGAACCGAATATGTCCATGCGCCGGAAGTCGTCGATGACAGCCGTGGTGCCTCCTGCCGATAGCTCGATACGCTCTTTGGGGTAGTCCGGGCTGCCCACTGCATGGTAGAGGATCGTGCCAAGCGAGCCATTCGCGTATTTCAACACAATGCTCACGCTGTCCCGGTTAACATGCCTCATATCTTCGGTCTGAACGCACATAGCCTGCACGCTCTTGACCGACGAGCCCGTAAGAAACCTTAGTGAATCCACAAAATGGCACACTTCGCCGATTATCCGCCCCCCGCCCTCCACCGGGTCCTGGACCCAAGACTCCTTCGGGATCATACCGGCGTTGACGCTGTAGCAGGCGAACAGCGGTCCCTGTTTGGCCTTGATAATCTCGGAGGCTTTTTTCAGAAACGGCGAAAACCTTCGATTGAATCCCACCATAAGCAGCGGAGTTCCTAAAATGTTAGGAGCGTTAGGATCGTATTGAATGTTTAGAGCGTTGAGATCGTTTTGATCGTTCGAGAGAGATGGATCAACTCGCCGCGTACCGGCAGAAGTGTTTTCCCGGACAGCGTCGTTCGGGGAAATAAAGCTTTCCTTTTTCTGCGTGGGTCTGCGTGGGTCTGTGGCTAATTTTATCTGTTTAAGTTCTTGTATTGTGGTACAAATCGGTTTTTCGACAAAAATATGCTTCCCCGCCTTCAACGCCTCGGCCACAAGCGCACCATGCAGGTTGTGACGGGTTGCGATAAGGACCGTGTTGATACTATTATCTGCCAGAATCTCCGCAAACGAACCTGCGCAGAATGGTATTCCAAATTGCTTCGCCACCGCATTGGCCGTCATGCCTCGCGCCGTGGCGACCGCCCGGAGACTGACTCTGATGTCTTTTTTGAATCGCGGCAGCAGCACAGCCGTTGCAAAGTTACCCGCGCCGATCACACCCAGTACCGCACCGTCCGCTTGAGACGATGCTGAGGCAGGTAAAGCCGATCGTTTGTGCGGTTGCTTGTTCTTGCCGTACTCAAACAGGACCGCAAGGTGTGGCTCCTTGCCTTTCAAAATCATGTCATAGGCTTCGAGTGCCTTCTCAAATGGAAGTCGGTGTGTAACGAGCGCCTTGACGTCCACCCGGCCCGCCGCCACAAGCTCAAGGAAAGCCTGCATGTTCCGCTGCTCAGTCCAGCGTACAAAAGGCAGGGGATAGTCGTGCCCACGCTCCTCGTACTCCGGGTCGTAGCGACCCGGCCCGTAGGACATTGAAAGCCGCAGGTCCAGTTCCTTCTTGTAATAGAGATCCCGGGGCACATTCATACCCACTAGCCCGACGACAACGACTCGGCCCTTGAAACGCGAAATCTCTCCAGCTGCCTCAATCAAACTGCTGTCGGATGAAGCAGCCGCGATGATTACTGCATCTGCACCCGCACCTTGAGTGAACTCCTGCACGGCAGTTTCAAGCTCACCTGGGCCAACCGCATGGTCTGCACCCAATTTGAGAGCCATTTTAATTTTAGCAGCATCTATGTCAGATCCAATAACAAGACAGCCGTTAGCTTTGCATAGTTGAACAGTGAGCTGACCTAATAGCCCCAACCCGATAACTGCAACTCGATCGCCCAACGTCAACCCAGCCTGCCTTACCCCCTGCAGCGCAATCGCACCTACGGTCGCAAAGGCGGCCTCTTCAGCAGATAACGGCTGCCCGTCATAGTCAGGCAACCGCACACACAAGTTCTTAGGCACCAGGTTAAAATCGGCATGGTTCGCATATCCCGCCCCGCCGCAGGCGACCCAGTCACCCACCTGGAGTTCATCAATCCCTTCTCCCACTTCTCGTACCACACCGGCGCAAGAGTAGCCTAAAGGAATCGGAGTGTCGAGCTTACTTCGAACTTTCTGGATAGTATTGGTTATCCCTTCCCTTCTGGCCTTGTCGATAACCTTTTTCACCAAGTCCGGTCGGCTGCGGACCTTTCCCACCAATGACTTTCTAGCTAGATCCACCAACATCTTCTCTGTTCCAGCGGAAACGAGGGACGCCATTGTTTCAACCAGCACCGTCCCTCTAATTGCCTGCGGAAGCGCAATCTCCTCCAGCTTCATTTCGCCAGTTTTATAAGACTGGATGATCTGTTTCATTAAAAATCAACCATTTCTTTCAGGATATAAACGATACCGTGTTAGCAATGGCCATATTTTTATTCTAAACACTTACTTAAGGTTTGCCTTTGGGCTTTTAAAAACATCCGAGATGAATTGAAAGGTCAGGTTCGAACAATGTTCCCAAGAATATTTTTTAGCTTTATTAAAACCATCTGTAGATAGTTTCTGAGATAAATCCTGGTCCATCATTAAACGCCGCATTGCCCGTTTAATATCTTGGGGATCGCTTGGGTTAAAAAATACTGCTGTTTCTCCGAGAATTTCCCTCATCGGATCGTAGTGCGATGATGCGACTGGCAAACCTGAAGCCATCGCTTCGATCAGAACCTGCCCGAAAGTCTCACAGGTTGATGCAAATACAAATCCATCTGCTCTCTGGTAATGCAATTTCAACTGCCCGTAAGGGATTGGGCCTAAATATCTGATATATTGACTATGGGCACCAGACTTTTTGATTTCTGATTCCAGCCTGTCCAGCCCAGCAATAGCTGGACCTATAAAATCGATTGCGATCGGAATTCCTTCGTTGCGTAGTTCAGCAACTGCTCGGGCAACGTGCCATTGATGCTTATAGACAGAAATGGTAGAGACATAAATAAATCTGTAAGGTCGATCGTCCGAGTAAAATAGTAGAGGCTTAGGTTCGCGTGGACGGAAAAAAAATATCGGACTGATCCCGTGCGGGATTACTGTTGTTCTTCCGGGCACTCCACCTACTTTACGCAATACCACGTCTTTCCCGTGCTTTGTGAGAAAGATAATACCTTTGGCCCTTTTGAAACTCAACTCCTGGAACTTCCGTATGAGGAGGTACCTAAATTTCATTTTTATTTGTTTCAAAAGTTTCTCACCCTTATACATCTGAATGGTAATCGGATCGAAAGGTTGTAGATTCCGGAACATAGTCACAACCGGAATGTCGGTTCGCAATGGTATGATCCCTCCAGGGGAAAAAATAAGGTCTGATCCACAGCGATTAGCGATTCGCTTCAACTGAGTTTGTTGCCACAAGAGCCTGGCACCACCGGGTAAGTCTAATTCAAGAATAGGGATTTTTTCAAGCCAATCACTATCATTAAGGGTAGCTAAAGTCTCCTTAATTCCACAAACGAATATCTTTTCAACGCTGTATCGAGTTGGATTGCATTGGTTGAGTATTTCCCTAAGGTGTGTGAGACCTCCTCCCGAGCGAATGTTGAATGCATCAATCAAAAGTTTCATATATTTTTTGAAAATTCTTTCCGGGTATCCCAAAGTTTTGCCCTTTTAAGCAACAGGCAAATATAGCGATTGTAATCCCTCAATCCTTCCATTTTAGCTTGAAAGTCGTATAATTCATCTTTAGTGGAAATTTCGCATCGAGGCAATTGAAGCATATCTGATCCGGAATCAGTGGGAAGCCCCCACATTGTAGTAACTGCTACCTCATAGCCGATTTTATGTAAAAGCTTTCTCGTTTGATTTGAGAAAGCCCCACGCTGTCCGTTAGGATATGAAAAAGACACTACCGGCCACGAAATAATTTGTTCCAAAACTTCCTTGCTAACTTTTAGTTCTTTTTCAGCTTCTTTTCTGCTTAAACTTAAAACCTTGGTAATAAGCTTATGGGAAAGAGTATGGCTACCAATTTCCATCCCTTCCGAGTAAAGTAATTTTATGCTCTCGCTGGTCATCATTGCTCTATTTTCATAAAGAAAATGCCCCTTGCGAGAGTTTATTTGATTTCTTTCTCCATCAATAACACCAGCAACAACAAAAAATGTTGCTACAAACCCAGCATTTTTAAGCGCAGGCAGCGCATAGTCCACATTGTCCTGATATCCATCATCAAATGTTAAGGCTACCCAAGGAGTTGGAAATCTCTCGGGGTGCATAAGCGCATCGGGAATTTCCCGAACAAGAATGCTTCTAAAACCATTCTTTTTAAGCCACGCAAGATGACAATCGAATATTGAAGGTTTTATGCTTCTTGAGCTAAATGGATGAATACTGTGGTAGTATATTATCCGGTTTGCTAATGCGGGCCTCTTAAAAGACCAGCCAGCGTTTAGTATCCCTTTAATACATTGTTTTAGAAAATCCAATTGCATACCCTCTAAATCGCTGCTCAAAACGTATCTATATCAAAACCGCCTAATGCCCATCTCACCCTTTTTTCCTCAATTTCATTTAAAACTAATGGGTAAGCGACAAAGTTGGATTCATTAGGAATTCTGATAAAATGCGCATTGTTGTATAAAAATATATAAGGATGCTTTTCTGTAACAAAAGTTGAAATGAAATCCGGCTTAATTAGTTTTAATATCATATCAATAACTTCATTAAAGTACTTTTGTTTCGGATAACAATCAAAAACTAAATCAATAATACATGCTTCAAGAAAACCTCTCCTCGTTTTAACCAAAACAAAGGCTGCTGCTTTTTCTGTAGAAATCAGTCTATAGGTTTTTCCTGGCCTTTTCATTCTCCATTCATATATCTCTGCAGTTCTATTTCCTTGAATCGTACCAGTAAAAATTTGATTCTGTATCCCTTTTGTACATTTCATTAAATTAAATATATTATCTTCTATTTTAAAAGTATTTTTCTTGAAAATGGTTAAATTGTCTGATACATTAACGGTCCTCGATAACAAATTTTTAAATCCATTTTTTATAGAAGGTTTTACTAAAGTTACAAGCTTTCCAATCGGAATCCACCCCATCTTTAGGTAAGCGCCTCGACTGAACTTGTTTGGGAAGTTAAACAAAATTTTTCCATTATTATCCTTGGCAAATTTCAAGGCTGCGTTGGTAAGTTTTGAAAAAAGGCCAATCCTTCTACATTCTTCAGCTGTTGCGCTATCACATGGCTGAAACGAGTTGATTATCTTACTTTGCCATATTAGCTGCCAACGCATAAAGGCACGGAAAGCAACAATAGACCCTGTATTTCTATTGCTGGCATATACAACAATTGAAGGCCCAAATGGGTTTTGTTTATGCTTCCATAAAAAATGCTCACTATCCCTTTTTTGTGGAGAGTAAAAAACACGGTTAAGAAGATTTGTAAATCCCGGTACAAGTTGAATTTCCTCTGAGTTCCAAAAATTTATTTCAAACTCATCTAAGCTTGTATTTGAATTTTTGGATATATTTATCATTCAATATCGATCGTAATATTTAATTTTTATTTTATCGTTCTAAATTTGATATTTTTCTCGTTTTCAATCAAAGAAATTGAAATGCCATAGCTTGCCCAAAAAAATATTTGTGCCATCGAAACCTGTGTTACTATTTTTGCTGATTTAGTTAGAAATAAAACTAAAAATAGAATTTGATATATTATTAACAGAATTGTAGCATTTCGATATTTCGATATTTTAGACTTCCTTAAAGTAATGATCATTGGTACAATCGTAGATACAATAAATAGAAAAAATCCAAGAATGCCGATCTCTGCCAATAAAAGTTGAGCACCGACTTCCATATAGCCAATTCTCATCTGAAAAGCTTGAGCCTCCGGACCTGCGCACCCTAAACAACTTCCAAAAGGAGCCTTCCAAAGCCATACCATCGATTCACCAATAAAAACTTTTTCTATTCGTGCCCAAACGTCAACATTTAAAAGTGCTTCTGTACGTGTCTGAGCTTTTTTTGAATGCAATTCAGACTTGACATCTAAAAAATATATTCCACTAGATAGGATAACACCAAAAATTATTAGCGTTATAATAACCTTTCTCTTAAGGCATATCAGATATGAAATTGTTCCAATAATTGTTGCTATGAATACTGCACGCCTTGTTGATAAATATGCTAATAAAATTGATGCACATGCACTCGCATACCAGTAAATCCTGCTTTTAATCCCCTCGCCTGAAGCCGTCAAAGTTGCGTATATCAAAAAGATAATTATAAACATGCTATACGCTAAATGAGTTTGAGTGCTAAAAACACCGGCAAATGCATGAAATTGATCTTTACTAACATCAAGTCCTAAATCGGTTATCCTTTTTAGTGGCTGTAAAAATTCAGGCAGGATTTTATTTCCAAATATGGCGCATATTATTCCTATTGGGAGAAGAAGTAACGGTACCGGCAATGCAACACATGCAAGCTTTTTCAAATCCCTCGGTGTTTTAATGCAATTGTAGGCTATAAAGCATGATAACACTGGGATGATTCTCGTTGTAACTGCTACAGCACCAATTTCCCACGAGTAAAACACAGATGCTGCAGAATATAAAGCTTGAAATATAATCCAGAAAATAAAAATGAAACGAATGAAAAATGGAAAATCCTGCATGCTTTTTACTGAAAGGAAATATATTATTAAAATAATGGCAGATGATGATGGCTCTAAAAAGGCGGGCTGTCCTGGAAAAATTTTTCTAACTAAAGATGCAATAATTGGTGAATATAATGCTACTGCCAAATATATCCACATTCTTTCATGTTTGTCTTGTTCCTCCCTTCTATTAATGTTCATTGAAAATAAATCCTATAATTTCTTACTATTATATTATAAATAATTACATAAATACTTTTAAATGAATAACTCTGCAAATAGCTGCGAGGTATCTCTTTAGCAGTATTTATCGATCTTTCGAAGCAAGCTTCGAGGAATTCGAGCCGCAGAGATTACACGAAAATCTTACGGCTTTCACGACCTACGCAACTTTACCCTTAAAATCTATTTGGTTTGCTGCAACTAATTTAGGGAGGAACATTATTTTATATTTTTTTAATTTTTTTCCCTAAATATAAACGAAAAAGATTCCGATTTACTTAAAATTATATTTATTTTGCATCCTTCTTATTTCTGGCTGGACCTTTTTATAAACTTCAAGGTGCTCATTAATCCACTTTTCAACTCCAAAGTGCTCTCTAACATGAGAACTTAGCAAATTACCAAGTGCTTTTTTATCTTTTGTCGCCCAAAATTCAAAAGCACTTTTTAGTGCCTCCTCGTCTCCAGGAGGCACTAAAGTTAAATATCCAGTGTTATGGTCGATCTCAGCTAAGCCACCAATTCTTGAAGCAATTACTGGGACATCAAGCGCAAGTGATTCTAAAGCAGAAAGAGAAGTTGCTTCGATAACACCTTCGAATGGAATTGATGGGACAACTGATGCCCTGGCTTGGCGTGTCAATGGCAAAAGTTTTTCATGATTCAATGATCCAACAAGTATTACTTTATTACCATACTTATGTGAAGTCACAAGCTCTTGAACCTGATCTCTGAGCCGACCGTCACCTGCCACTATCAAATAAAAATCTCTTTTCCCAACCCAGCTCAAAAAAGCTCGAATCGCTATAAGCGGTCCGTTCTTATGTACAAGTCGCCTGGACATAATGAAATAGTTGCCCTTAAACATTGGTTCGTTAGAAATTGAGATGCGCACTAATGAATCTACGTCCACAGCGTTGGGAATCACTTTAATTTTATTTTCTGGTACTCCTTTTTGAACAAGGAGCTCCTTTTGTCCATGGTCAACTGCAATAAAAAAATCCGAATGGTCGAAGCATCTTTTTTCATATTCCTTCACTAAGGCTAAGGTCTTAGCTGATTTAACCCCGGATTCGCGGGCGTGCTCATACATAGGTCCGTGAATCGTGCTTATGATAGGTGAACCTTTACCAATGGCAGCAACAGACGCGATAATATTATGGGCATGAAGAATTAAAATGCCTCCTTTAAATTTCTTAATTGAATTTTCTAAAAATTTGCATTTTTGTGAATAACTTTCCTCTAATCTATTTCTCAACTTAAGCAAAGACATTGCAACTGTTATACTTTTAGCCAAATAATTGTCGAAGCCTCCTACATGAGACAACTCAACATTAAATCCAACTTTATTTAATGAGTTTAGAAGCAATAATAAGTGTGTTGATAAACCGCCATAATGTGGAATTGTCATGCTGCTCAATAGAAGAATGTCAGGTTTTTTTGAATAACTCATAAAGAAATACTCCAAAAAGCTTAAAAAAAGGTCTAATCACATTTAAGCTTGTAAATCATCGAAATAAACCACAACACCGGCTAAAGCCGGTGGCTTTGGTGTCGGCTGAAAGCCGACTAAAGCTTACGGGTCCCCATCGATCTTAAAGTCAGCGTCCGGAGGTTCGTGGCCTTGCTGCTCGATATACTGCATCACCATCTCATCTGTGATATTCCCCGAGCTGGCCACAAAGTAGCCTCGGGCCCAAAAGTGCCGCCCCCAAAACTGACGGTTCAACGTCTTGAACTCCATCAGAATCTTCCGCGACGTGCGCCCCTTGATCGACTTCATCAGCTCGCTGATCGAAAGCTGCGGGGGAACCGACACAAAAATATGCACATGCTCCCGCGAAATGAGGCCCTTGAGAATCTCTACGTCTCGCGCCTTGCAAACATCTCTCACCAACTCCCGCATCCGGATAGCGACTTCACCCGTCAAAACCGGCTTGCGGTATTTGGTGATCAAGACCAAGTGAAATTTCAGATCATAAACAGTGTGGCTCGATCGGCGGTAGTGTTCCATACCGCAAGCTTACTGAAGTCTTCGCCTGAAGGCGAGGGTTTTTCTCCCAATCCCCGAAGGCGACAATAAAATATTGTCAATTATCGGTAATCAAATAGAGGTGTTAACTTATCTGACGACGAATTAGTTTTCTGAAATAGGTCACTACAACAAAAGTGATAAATGCTGAAAAAACTATTCTTATAAAAATATTACAATTCAACAGATTTATAATTACTAAAGAAATAATGCTAAGCCAAATTAATGCAGCTTCTTTCGAGACTATCGTCTTTCTTGGAATTAAACGCATCCGTTCGTAGAATGGCAAAAATATGATAGTGTTAATTATGTAAGCAATAGTAAACGCTGCTGCAAGTCCTTCAGCGCCCCATGGAACTAACATCGCTGCAGCAGATATAGCAAGCACACCCCAAAAAAGATTGTCCAAAAAACCATACCACATAAAACTATGCACTACAAGAAGTCTCGATAATCCCTGCTTAAATATTACTATCGAAGTGTAAAGTATTATCAAACAAAATGTATTACTAAACGCTTGATTTTTGAATTGTTCTCCAAACGCTAACTGAACAACTTCTGGAAAAGTAAGCAAAACAATCGCAGGCGCAAGGGAAAGCCCCCATGTTAAAAACATATTGATTTTAGCTAATTTATCATAAGATTTTTCTTTTTCATAAGTAACCATTGGCAGTAAAGGTCTGCCGACGGTGTTACCCAGAAATAGAAGAACAGGATGAAAAACAAAAGCTGCATTATATATCCCCATTTCCACATAGCCTCCCGGCTGGTTAACAAGCATTGCAATACAGATCCATTTTATGGGCCCAACCATTATTCCTGACAGAGCAGCTGGCAGGCTGAACTTTAAGAGTATTCTAGCTTCACGCCAACAACCCTTGACCATCAACGGTACGCTTGCCTTATTTGCTTCAAGACGTATAGCTAAATTACTCAGAATCCAATTTACTCCCATGCTCGCCACTAGCGCCCAGGCTGCCCCTGTAAGGCCTGCAAAAAAAACTCCTCCTACCATGATTGGAAAGTTTAGCACACCGGCTATGAAATTCACTTTTGCGATCGACTTGAAGGCTTCAAATCCTGCAAGAGCTCCGGTTTGAGCTCCGTTCATGGCGCTAAGAAACAGCAGAGCTGCACCAATTTTAATGAGCCCACTCAACTCAGGGGCTGCTAATGTTTTGCTGGCAAGCCAAGGAGCTGCTGTTACCAGGACCAAAGCCATAACACTTCCTGTACCAAGTGCTACTATGCCTGAAAGAACAAGAATTCGACCAGCTTTTTTAGGATCTTTCGATCGAAACTCAGCCACATGCTTGGTAGCTGTGACCCCAAGACCAAATCCAGCGAAAATTCCAAACATTCCAATAGTGCTCTGTAAGATACCGAGTTTCCCGAAACCTTCCACATCTAACATTCTGGCAACCAATATATTTGATGCAAGAAATAGAACCTTGGAAAGTGCGGCACCTAAAAACGACCAAAATGAGCCACGAGCCAGCCTGCCAATCATTGGAGAGTGATTTAACCGCTGCAGATAAAGTTTCAAAATTGCCGGGCTAAATTTGAAAAATTTATAGGCTAAATTCATAATCATTAAAGTCAAATATTATTAGTTTTTAAGGTTCTTAATTGGAGGCCGTAATTAACTCCCCCCTAAGATATCTCGCTGATAGATCCACTATGCGCTGGGAGGCCTTACCATCACCGTACGGAAAATGAATATACGCCATTTTGCGGTAGGCTTCCTCATCGTTTAAGAGTCGGCTTACTTCTGTGACGATACTACCGTAATCGGTGCCTACCAGCTTTGCAGTTCCCGCTGCAATAACTTCAGGACGTTCGGTTGTATCACGCATCACCAAAACCGGCTTCCCGAGACTTGGTGCCTCCTCCTGAATGCCTCCAGAGTCAGTAAGTATGACTTTCGCTCGGTTCATAAGAGAAACGAAAGAGAGATAGGCCAAAGGTTCTATCAGGTGTACATTGGGCAATGATGCATCGCCCATAGAATGGTTATTAAGAATATCCTCGACAGGACGGCGTACATTTGGATTGAGATGCACTGGGTAAATAAAATGGGTATCTGGAAATGAATTAGCTAAGTCCCGAATAGCCTTGCAAATTGATTCGAAACCCGACCCAAAATTCTCCCTTCGGTGGCCGGTGATAAGCACGATGACCGAACCAGTTTCAGCACAGAGAACTCTTTTGTCGATTCCGGGAATCTCTGGAGGGTTCTTTCGCACGATCTCAGAAGCTAAAGATAATGCATCGACGACCGTATTGCCTGTTACAAAGATTTTGCTCTCCGGTATTCCTTCTGCAAGGAGGTTCTTCCTGGCCTTTTCTGTTGGCGCGAAATGAAGCGAGGCAAGCCTGGTCGTTAAAACCCTGTTAGCCTCCTCAGGCCAAGGAGATTTCATGTTACCAGACCGCAGTCCAGCCTCCACATGCCCAACCGGGATATGGTGGTAAAATCCTACTAACGAAGCAGCAAATACCGTAGTTGTGTCTCCCTGAACTAGTATGAGGTCCGGCCGGTACTCTTCAAGATACCCGTCGAGGGCATTAACGGCATTGGCAGTCAAGCTAGATAGGCTCTGGTCTGGTCTCATAAGCTGAAGGTCTACATCTGGTTTAATTTTAAATACCGATAGCACTTGATCAAGCATTTCTCGGTGCTGAGCGGTCACGCATACATTGAATTCACAAGTTTTAAATTCTCGAAGCGCAAGAATAACCGGTGCTAATTTAATAGCCTCTGGTCGAGTTCCAAAAATTATTGAGATTTTCATTCAGCAGTCTTTTCCATTATTTCGCTGGTTATCTAACCTGCATATTTTTTATCAATTTTGTGTTAAGAGTAAACCACAACACCGGCTAAAGCCGGTGACTTTGGTGTCGGCTGAAAGCCGACTGAAGCTTACGGGTCCCCATCGATCTTAAAGTCAGCGTCCGGAGGTTCGTGGCCTTCCTGCTCGATATACTGCATCACCATCTCATCTGTGATATTCCCCGAGCTGGCCACAAAGTAGCCTCGGGCCCAAAAGTGCCGCCCCCAAAACTGACGGTTCAACGTCTTGAACTCCATCAGAATCTTCCGCGACGTGCGCCCCTTGATCGACTTCATCAGCTCGCTGATCGAAAGCTGCGGGGGAACCGACACAAAAATATGCACATGCTCCCGCGAAATGAGGCCCTTGAGAATCTCTACGTCTCGCGCCTTGCAAACATCTCTCACCAACTCCCGCATCCGGATAGCGACTTCACCCGTCAAAACCGGCTTGCGGTATTTGGTGATCAAGACCAAGTGAAATTTCAGATCATAAACAGTGTGGCTCGATCGGCGGTAGTGTTCCATACCGCAAGCTTACTGAAGTCTTCGCCTGAAGGCGAGGGCTTTTCTCCCAATCCCCGAAGGCGACAATAAATTTACTTAATGGAAAATTTTAGATGGATAAGCCCTTTAAAATTTAATTATGGATTTGCAAGACTCTTCCTCCACCGGGAGGAAGGCTAAGTTCAAAGGAATTCTCCTTGTCAACCTCTACTATCTGATTGGTGATAAGGTCCTTTATGTAATAGCCACTTATTATGGTAAACCGCGCTTTTAAATCTCCAGCTTCACGCAACCCTTGCAACCCATGAAAATCAAAATGCAATTCTGTATTACTTCCTACGAGCGCTGGCGAATTGTTATCCCATTCTGCAATTTTGGAATTTACTATTACTACGTATCTTTGGTTGCTTATCTTATCAACAAATGAACTAACAAGAACATCTGGATTATTTGACTGAATCACATATGAGGCCTCCTTCGTCCAAGACAGGAATAAAGGAAACAAAGGATTTAAAACTGCTATGGTCTCTCCAAACTCTTTCCATTGCTGAGTCTCTGATCCATCATGTCCTATTAATGCAACTTTTCTTTTTCCAATATCTTCACCCTGCGGGTTGTATCGGTAAACGAGAAGTCCCTTAGCGCCTTCAAGGACTCCGAGCCAACATTGTAAACGCATGCCAAACTTTGGAACAGGATATTTCGTCCATCCAAACCATAGATCATTCTCTATTTGCACCCATCCGCTTCTTTTTGTCGGGAGTTTTCCTTTTGTGAACTTAAGAAGCTGCTCTTTAGTCCCCAGCCAATCTGTTGCAAATCCTTGCATTACATAAATTAGGGGTCTTCTTCGTTGGGAGGCTAATGAATAAAATAGATCTAATTCACTACAAAGGCGAGATACCATATCTTTGGGGGTCGAAACCAGCATTCCGTACTTACCTATCATTGTTTTGAATCGATAGCGGTCAAAGCCAAACCATTCAGGAAGATTTTCAATGTCTTTCTCAAAGGGTTCAGCAGTGTTATGCAAGGTAAAAATCGCACGGTTTTTGTCTAATTGTTTAATATATTTTCTATAGTTAGCCAATAATGGCACCTCAGAAGTTGAAGGCTCTTCTTTTGGCATCCATGCTACAATAGCCGGTAAATCGTGATATTGGGGAATGAATTTTTCTACAGCTTTTAAAGTTACATTTTTATAATGATCAATTCCTAAAGAAGGGCGCAAATACATCGAAGCTGTGAGCTGTGCGAAGACATATAGATTGTTTCTTTCTGCAGATAGAACAGCTTTTCTAAATCCTTTTGGATTATTGGAAAGATTTGCAATGTAAACACTGTTGCAGTTATGTCTTTTTAAATCCTTAAATGTCTCTTCAAGCCACTGTTCGTAGCTTAAATTCCTTTTCGATGCCAAGGAAGTCAGCTCTTCTTCATTTCCGTAGATGTAAACACCAACTGGAAAAAAAGATGGTTTGTAATTTCCTTTATTATCTATTGACCAATTGGGGCTGCTGGCTTCCTCATGCACTTGGGCATAAGAGAAGTTTACCAATTTTGTAAATCCAGTTAGAAAATTAAAAACTAATAGCGTAAGTATGATAAGGGAATATTTCATTATGTTACATTTGAATGGCTATCGCATAAATAAATTTTTAGACGTAGCTGGCATTTTCAAACGTCCTCAAATTGAACAATTGTATTTTAAAAAGGCTCCTTGCGCAGGGTGCTTGCCTCATGGCATAATTAAAATGGAATTTCGAAACAAATCAGCAATTACAACATTCTCCCCTCTCCCGAAAAAATAAGCGCCTTGCCGACTCTACAACGCGTCTCGCAGTTTTTCCATCCCACAGCAGTGGCGGATTGCCCTTGATCTTTCTTCCAAGGACAGCAGATGCCTGTTTCTCGATGTCCTCCGGCCTGCACAGCCGATTGGTTCCCTCAGTCACAGTGATCGGCCGCTCAGTGTTGGGCCGCAATGTCAGGCACGGAATGCCGAGATATGTTGTCTCCTCCTGGATGCCTCCCGAGTCGGTGATCACCAGTCGGCAGTTGAACACCAGGTTCATGAACGGGATGTAGCTTACCGGGTCGTCCAGATTCATGCCGGGTGCGGCGGCCAGCCCCGCGTAAAGACCGAATGCCTCCAAATTCTTGCGCGTGCGCGGGTGCACCGGGAAGACCAGAGGGAGGTCGAGCGCGATGCCCTGCAGGGCGTCGCAAAGACTCTTGAGAGTTTCCGGGCTGTCGACGTTCGAAGGCCGGTGCAGGGTCACGACGCCGTAAGAGCCTTTGCGGATGCCGTATTTCGCGACCGCATTTTCGGCCATGATCCGGGGCCGCATCATCTCAAGCGAGTCGATCATGATGTTGCCGACCCGCTCGATCTTCTCCGGTGCGATCCCCTCCCGCAGCAGGTTCGCATCCCCGTCCGGCGAGGGCGTCCAGAGGAGGTCCGCGATCGAATCGGTGACGATGCGGTTGATCTCCTCGGGCATGCTGCGGTCGAAGGACCGCAGCCCGGCCTCCAGGTGCGCCGTCTTAACCCCCAGTTTCACCGCCGCAAGCGTGCAGGCGACCGTCGAGTTCACGTCCCCCACCACCACGACGAGATCCGGCCGTTGCGCCGTCAGGAGTTTTTCATAGGCGATCATCACCTTCCCGGTCTGCTCGGCATGGGTTCCGCTGCCCACCCCCAGGTGGTGGTGCGGCTCGGGCAGCATGAGGTCTCGGAAGAAGGCCTCCGACATGTTGAGGTCGTAGTGTTGGCCGGTGTGGACGATGACCGGTTCGGCCCAGTCTGTCTTCTTGAGCGCATGATACAGCGGCGCGATTTTCATGAAATTCGGCCGGGCCGCTGCGATCAGTTGGATGGTTTTGGGTTTCAAATCAGTTTTGAGTGTTTTGACGGTTTAGATGGTTTTGATGGCTGCGAGGAATAAAAAAACGTTCGATTGGTTTTATTGGTTGGATCAGTTCGGTGAAGCGGCCGATGGGGTCGTCCTAAAGCTCCGCCCTCTCGGTTACACCGAGGATGGGCCTTCATCATTCAGAAATAATTTGATTTATTGTTATCGGCCAGGCATGCATGGCCGGCGCTGCCACCGCAGACGCCTGACACCCGAACGCACAAAAAAAGCCGGAAAAGCGCTGGGGCATTACCAGCCCTGCGCCTCTACCGGCCTTGAGGATCCTTTAGCCAGCGGTACTCCCAACCAAACGCGGGTGATCGCCTTCTGCGATGGACATGAGATCTTTCCAACCCCGTAAACCGCTTTAGCTCAGATTATGCGATGGAACCTATTTTATTGAGTTTCTTCAGAATATCAGACAAACGGCCGAACGTAAAGCTTCTGCAATAGCACGCCTCGTCATCAAGCAATTTCCATTCCAACGAGCAGCTTCCCACTTATCCGGTAAGACTCTAATATTTTTATCGAATCCAGTTTACATCCAAAATTACTGGATCATCGTTTTTGCTGAGCCCCATAGCATTCAGTAAACACACATGGGAATATTTCTACACAGATACGAGCGCGAGCCTCAATACAAAGCCGTGATCATGCAGAAGCTCGGCATCGCTCCCGGTGAAAGCCAGAAGCAGCCGGCTGAGGGCATGGCAAAGTACGCTGAGAAAACCTTGGCTGCGGACGATTACGAAGGCGAGGCTCCCGAAACTCGGAAACCAGAGCCTGAGGTCTTCGGAAACATGAGCGCCAAGGTGAAGGCTGCGATCCTCAACCCCGGTAGCCAGGACACCGGCACCGATGAGGAAGACCTCGAAGCGGCCAACCAGGGCTAACCCACCAACCTCAGGGCATGGGAGCTTCGGCTCTCATGCCCTGAGCCCCACAACTCGAAGACCAAGGGATTGTGAATCCTTTGGGAGGATAAAAAAGGAGGTAACTTCAAATGGTTGAAAGCAGGTGTGCCCAAACTGTGCCCGCGAAACGGCTCTACTCGATCAAAGAGTTGGTGGCCTATTTCGGGGTAACGCCCTGGTACTGGCGTAGCCAGATCTGGGCTGGTCATCTCGCCTACGTTCAGGTCGGTCGCAAGATGCTGATCGATCACAAGGACGTTGAGGCTTTCATTCAGAGCAACAAATCAAAAAATTAATTCAACAGGATAAAGGGGGAAAAATGAAAACGACGAAAAAAGCTACGGGTATCCTGATCCGAATGGACGGGTCCGTTGATCTTGTTGAGGGAGCCATCATAACCTCAGACGAGGATGCAGCTGTAGGAACGTATTGTCCGCATTGCAAAAAAACTGAAATAATTTCTTCAATCGATATGAGCAAGCGGATCGAGATCCAGGAAAATTCCGAAGTTGGCGAACCACAGAATTGGTCAGCGGCCGGTAGCCTCTGTCTCACGTGTAGATTATTCTGGTGCATTTTTACCAACAAAATTGGCCGCCGCGTGATGATCTACCAAAAGAAGATTGAAAACGGATAGGGCGTGTTGATGTAACTTACTATTTGGGATAAACACAAAACTGCAAAGATGTCCTTCCCGGACCTCGCTGGTGAAAGGCCGGGAAGGCTCTTCGCCCCATCTTGTGCCCGTCAAGATACAGGATGGAGGGTCTTATGGGAATGATCTATCAAAGAGGAAACGTCTGGTGGATCAAGTATTACCGCAACGGCAAGTACTACCGGGAAAGCACCAAGACCACCAAAAAGATGGTGGCCCAGAAACTCCTGGAGCGCCGCGAAGGCGAGATCGCTCAGGGGAAAATGCCGAGCATCCTTTTCGAAAAGGTCACCTTTGAGGAACTGGCCGAGGACTTTCTGCGGGACTACCGGATCAACCAGAAAAGATCGCTCGCACGAGCCGAAAGGAGTGTGAACCACCTCAAGAAATTCTTCGAGAACTACAAAGCCACTCAGATCGTGACCAGCCGGATCAACGAGTACGTCGAAGCGCGGTTGGGGGAGGAGGCGGCCAACGCGACCATCAACCGGGACCTGTCTGCGCTTAAGAGGATGCTCAATCTCGGCTTCCGGCAGACGCCGCCGAAAGTGGAACGGATGCCGTATATCCCGATGCTGCGCGAGAACAATGTCCGCAAGGGCTTCTTCGAGCACAGCGACTTTCTGGCATTTCGAGATGCCCTGCCCGACTGCATGAGGGGTTTCGTCACCTTCGGCTACAAGACCGGTTGGAGGTTTTCGGAAATCACCAACCTTACGTGGGAGCGGGTCGACCGCAAAGAGGGCATCGTTCGATTGGAGCCCGGCGAAACGAAGAACCAGGAGGGGCGGACCTTATTCATGGACGCTGAGCTGCAGGATGTCATCAACAAGCAGTGGGAGAGCCGCAAGCGCAGCGGCAAGCTGAGCCCTCTGGTTTTTCCGGGTAGGGACGGCAAAAGCCCGATCGGTGATTACCGGGGCTGGTGGAACTCGGCCTGTAAGAAGGCCGGCATCGGCCGGCGCCTGTTCCATGATTTCCGCAGAACGGCCGTGCGCAACATGGTCCGCGCCGGGGTTCCGGAGCGTGTTGCCATGATGATTTCCGGCCACAAAACCCGCTCCGTCTTCGACCGCTACAACATCGTCAGCGACGAGGACCTGAAGATGGCCGCCGCCAGGCACGCCAACTACCTCGATTCGCTCCGCGGGCACAATTTGGGCACAATTTGCCTTTTTCCAGAAAAAAAGGGGTCAACCCCATGAAGGTTAACCCCTTGATTTTATTTGGTGCCGGAGGCCGGACTTGAACCGGCATGAGGTTGCCCCCGGAGGATTTTGAGTCCTCTGCGTCTACCAATTTCACCACTCCGGCATGCTTCGGCTTATAAGAAAACAGCGGAGAGTTGTCAACACAGAAGGCGCACGGGCATATTGCTCCAAAAGGGCTGCCTAGGCGCCTCACCGTATCGATTTGATCGCCGCCAGGATCTCCGGTTTCGAGATTTCGCCCTCTCGGATGACTGCCGGATTCTCGCCGGTCACGTCCACCACCGTCGATCCCACGCCCCCTTTGAGCGGTCCTCCATCGAGAATGAGATCCACCTGCCGAGCGATCTGCGGATCGAGGTCCGCGATCTGCCGGCAGCCGCTCGCGCCCGAGAGATTGGCGCTGGTTCCGGTTATCGGCCGGCCCAAGGCCTCGACCAATGCCCTGGCCACGGGGTGCGCGGCGAGGCGGATTCCGATTTTGCCGGTTCCGGCCGTGAGCCGCGCCGGAATGACCGGCCTGGCGTCCAACACCAGGGTGAGCCGGCCCGGCCAAAACCGATCCATGAGCAGTTGCGCCATGGGCGGAACGCGCTCGGCCAGCTCCGCCAATTGGGCGCTGCGGCCGATCAGGACCAGCAGCGGCATGTCGGCCGGCCGCTGCTTGACCTCAAAGACGCGCTCAACGGCGCCGCTGTCGAGCGCGTCCGCTCCTAAGCCGTAAAGGCAGCGCGTCGGGAAACACACCACCCCTCCGGCGCGGATCACCTCCTGCGCCCGGGCGATGGCCTCCGGCTCGGGCGAGCGCGGGTTCACGCGCAGGGGCTTAACGGTAGTCCTTGAGCTTTTCGGCTTTGCGCTCAACGTCGGATGCCATCTCCTTCTTCAGGCGGTCGATGCGTCCGGCCAGCTCCGGATCGGCGAGGGCCAGCATCTGGGCCGCCAGAATGCCGGCGTTGCGGGCCCCGGGCTTGCCCAGGGCCATGGTGGCGACGGGGATGCCCGGAGGCATCTGCACCGTGGAGAGCAGGGCGTCCAACCCCTGCAGGCTGGACGAATCGATCGGCACGCCGATGACCGGCAGACTGGTGTGCGCGGCCAGCACCCCGGCCAGATGCGCCGCGTGCCCGGCGCCGGCGATGATGACCTGCATTCCCCGGCTGCGGGCATCCGCCGCAAAGGCCAAGGCGCGCTGCGGACTGCGGTGGGCCGAGGCCACCGTCATTTCAAAGGCAATGCCGAACTTCTTCAGCATGGCCGCCGCCTCCTCCATCACCGGCAGATCCGAATCGCTGCCCATGACGATGCCCACCGCCGGTTTGCGGCTCATGCGGTCGATGGCCTTGCGGCCGATGTCCTTGCGGTAGTAAGCACCCTCCCAGGTGATCCGGCCGGCCGCCTGGTAGGCCTTCTCGATGGCGTCGGCGACCGTATCGCCCAGGGCGGTCACCCCCAGCACGCGGCCGCCGTCCGTGACCACGGTCTTATCCTTGCGGGCGGTGCCGGCGTGGAAAACCACAACGTCCTTCATGCGTTTGGCGGCGTCGAGCCCCTTGATGGGCAGGCCTTTTCGGTATTTCCCGGGGTAGCCGTCCGATGCCATGACCACGCAAACCGAAGCGCGCTCGTCGATGTCGAGCGCGCACTGATCGAGCCGGCCGTCGATCACGGCCTCCATGATCGGCACGATGTCGCCTCGGATCCGCATCAGCAGCGGCTGGGCCTCCGGGTCGCCGAAGCGTCCGTTGAATTCGAGCACTTTGATCTGGTCGCGCTCGATCATGAGTCCGGCGTAGAGCACGCCCTGATAGGTCCGCCCTTCGGCTGCCATGGCCTTGACCGTGGGGATCATAATCTCGTTCATGACCCGTTTATGGATGAGGCGATCGACCACCGGGGCCGGCGAGTAGGCTCCCATTCCGCCGGTGTTGGGGCCTTGGTCGTCATCGTAAATCGCCTTGTGATCCTGGGAGGACGGCATGGCCAGAACGGTTTTGCCGTCGGTAAACGCCAGAAAAGAAGCCTCTTCGCCGATGAGGCATTCTTCGATGACCACCTGCCTGCCGGCATCGCCGAACTCGCGCCGCACCATGACCCGTTCGAGCGCCTCCTGGGCTTCCGCTTCCGAGGCGCAGACGATGACACCTTTCCCGGCGGCCAACCCATCCGCTTTGACCACCACCGGAGCGCCCGTCTTCCGCAGGTAGCGTCGAGCCTGCTCAACGCTTCGGAAGCTGCGGCCCCGCGCCGTGGGGATCCCGTACTGGGTCATCAATTCCTTGGCGAACGATTTGCTCGATTCGATTTCGGCGGCCCGGCGGGTGGCCCCGAAAATCCGGAGCCCTTCCTTCCGAAAAAGGTCGACGATGCCCTCGGACAGGGGTCCCTCGGGCCCGACCACCGTGAGATCGATCTTCTGCCGGCGGGCGAAATCCAGCAGTGCCGGAATGTCTCCCGCCGGTATCGGAACGCACTCGGCCAGTTCTGCGATCCCGGAGTTGCCGGGAGCGCAATACACCTTCTTTACCCGCGGGCTTTGGACAATCTTCCAGACCAGGGCATGCTCTCTGCCGCCGCTGCCGACGACCAGAACTTTCATGAGGCTCCTCCTATTGATGATGAACGTTCAGCTCGCATCGGCTTCCGCTTGCGCGAGTTGCTCCAGGATCTCCTGCTTGCGGCGCTGCAACTCCGGCCGGTCAATGCGCGCGGCGGCGATGCCGCCGTCCAATGCGATTTCGGACAGCCAGCAATGCCCCTCGGAGGTCAGATGCAGATCGATGTGGGCATACGGAAACCGGCCGCGCTCCATCACCGCTCTGCAAAGGCGCGCCGCGGCAGGATCCATTTCGAGCGGACGGCCGGTCCCGCCGGCGGCGAGGTTGGCCCGAAAATTAAAGTCATTCTCGCGCACGTATGCCTCCAGGTAATCGCCTGCCACGATGACGCGGATGTCCGTGACGTCCTCAAGGAAGGGCTGCAGCACGAACGGATAATCGGCCGGATTGAACGCCACGGTGTTGTAAAGGGCCTCCGCATGGTCCCATCGGCGGATCCCATGGCCGCAATGCATGCCCTCTTGTTTGGTGACGACCGGCCCGATCCGGTTGCGGGCGCAGTAGCCGACGGCCTCCATGAGCTCCGCGCGCCGGGCGATGACCAGAGTGTGCGGCGCCATCCATGGCCGCAGCAGGAGGGCCTGGGCGCACTTGCTGCGGCTGATCAGCTGACTGAGCAGCGCCGGCACGCAGCGCACGCCGCGTTCCATGAGATCCGCCACGAGCGCGGGACGCAGGTACGATGCCGGCACGGGGCCGATGACCACGTCCCCCTTTGCCAGCTGGTCGAAGCGCCGGTCGAGCTCCCTAGCGCTGCGGATGATCATGGCCGCACCCGTTTCGACACCGACCCTCCAGGCTCAATTCGATCAGACGGTCCAGCAGCCGGGCGAAGCTCAGCCCGGCCGTGCGCGCGGCCCGGGGGAGCAGACTGGTCGCCGTCATGCCGGGGATGGTGTTGGTTTCGAGGATGAAAATCTCCCGGCCCCGCACCATCATGTCGGTGCGGCTGTACCCGCGGCAGAACAGCGTTCGATGGGCTTCGAGCGCCAGTCGCTGGGCCGCGGCGGTCAGCTCCGGATCGATCCGCGCCGGACAAATCTCCTCGGTGACCCCCGGCGTGTATTTGGCGGTGTAATCGAAAAACTCGCGGTTGGGATCCGGAATAATCTCGATGAGCGGAAGCGCTTCAAGCCGGTCGTTGCCGATCACCCCGCCGGTGATTTCGATGCCCTGGATGTAGGCTTCGATCAGCACCGCCGGGTCATGCCCCCAACCGGTCTCAACCGCCCCGGGGAGGTCTTCGGGGCGGCGCACAACGGTGATCCCCACGCTGGAGCCTCCGACCACGGGTTTGATGACCAGCGGCAGCCCCAGCCGATTCACCAGACCCTCCGGGTCGATCCCTTCGGCGCGGCGGGCCACTACGTAATCCGGTATCGGCAATCCGGCCTGTTCGTAAAGCCGCTTGGCGGCCAGTTTGTTCATGGCGGCCGCACTGCCGAGAACCCCCGAACCCTGGTAGGGAATGTCGAGCAGGTCGAGTAGCCCCTGTACGGTGCCGTCTTCGCCAAAAGCTCCGTGCAGGATAATCAGCGCGGCGTCGATGCCGGCGGCATCGCTGACCAGACGAGGCAGATCGGTTTTGGGATCGTAGCGCAGGATGTCGTATTTCGACTTGTCCAGGGCTTCGTAAACCTGGTTGCCGCTGTTGATCGATACCTCGCGCTCGGAGGAGATGCCGCCGGACAGCAGAGCGATTCTTAGCTTTTTCGTCACGTCAGATGGCCCCGGGCTCTGGTCTATTTGGTCTGTTTCCTCTTCTCCAGCCGTGAAACGATCTTGCCTGCATAATGCTGTGGAATCTCGTTGGCGATGGAGGTCTGGCGCATGGCATTCAATTTGAGGATCAAAAAGTTCAGCTTTTTCAGCAGCTGGTATTTTTCAGCCGTATCGGGCAAGGCACGCAGAAGGTCTTCGGTCTTTTCGATGTCTTTGCGCACCTCGATCTCCGGCGGCAGACATTCGGCGTTCTTCAGGATTTTATACGCCAGGCGCAGGTCTTCGGGGAGGTGGCTGTCGTCCTCGAGCGCCAGCGGCTCGCCGGCGCCCGGCAGGTCTTCGAACTCGCCTTTCTCCATGGCTCGGCGAATCCGTTCCTCCACGATCTTTTCGAATCCGCTGATCATCGGTGATGAAACTCCCGCACGGACGATGAGATCCGATAAGCGCCCAGTCGCTGCTCGACTTTGAGTAGGATGTGTCGCGCCCAGCATCGTTTATAGCTTCGAGCGTGCATGTTTGCAAGAGCTGGCATCCGAGCGGCTCGGAACCCGCATCGACCGCCGTCAGGAGCGCAACCTACCATTTATCGGTACCCGAGCGGTTATATTTCATGACATCCAGTCTTGTCTGCGTACAATGGGCATAAGAGGTTGGAAGGCCTTGATCGACCGCAGTTGGAGGGCAGTGGAGTTGAGGTCTTGGCGGGGCAAAAACCATAAAAAAACCTGCTGAAAATTCAGCAGGTTATGAAATGCAGATGGTGGCGATGCAGGGATTTGAACCCCGGACACTGCGGATATGAGCCGCATGCTCTGACCAACTGAGCTACATCGCCGAAGTTGCCCATTTTGTGCTAAAGCACTGGAATTGTCAAGACAGAAAAAAGCCGGGCAGCATGCCTCGCGCCGCCCGGCTCTGGATGGAATGTCGATTCGTTCCAGCTACTTCGTCGATCCCGCCACCTCGACGGAATACTCGTCCAGGTTGTTGGGCAGATTGTCGAACACGGCCATGAAGGGAACCGTCCGTCCGGGTTTAACCCCCACGTTCGTGTTGTTGGCTCCTTCCTTGTTTTTCAAGCGCGCGGCAATCGTGGCCATATCCTGGGCGGCGAGTTCCGGGTTCGACAGAACGTTGCCGGCGAAGACCGTTGCGGTTTTAGCCAGAGTCTTGTCCTTCGTGTAGAGCTTCGCGGTCACCTGGATGGCGCTGCGGGGATGGTCATAGTTGTTGCGGACCTGTCCCTTGATGACACACAGCCGGCCGGCCCCGGGATGGTCGATGAATTCGGCGGTTAGATTTTCAGCCACCGGCGCCATTTTGAGGTTGCCGGCAATATCCTCGGGTTCGGGCTTAAAGATCTTTCCGATGAATGGAATTTCGAGGTCGCTCAACAGCGGTATATTTATTCCAAGGCTGCGCGGGACCAGAATAGCGGCGATCACCAGCGCCACCAGTCCGGCCGCTATCAGCAGATAGTTGCGCAGGCCCGAGGGCCTTGCCGCTTCCGCAGCCATGGCTGCTGCGGTGGCGGGCTCCATATCCAGGACGTCGGTGGCGCCATCCATTCCAATATCGGCGGCCTTTTCGGCTGCCAAATGATCCGTTGCCGCTGCGGGTGTTTCAGCCAACTGGGCCACCGCAGCCACGGCCTCTTCGGACACGTCTTGTCCGGCTTCGACGGGTACCGATTCGATCTCAATTTCCAGATCGTCCGCCGCTGCCGGGGCAGGCCCAACCGCAAAATCCAGGTCGAGCTCCTCGGCTGCCTGGGCGGGTTTCGGTTCGACCGGCGCTTCAGCCCCTTCTTCGTCCTCCAGCAGGCTTTCAAGATCCAGCAAGAGCCCCTCCGGTGATTCGGCCGCAGGTGGGCTAGGGGGCTCGGCCGGCGTCGAGTCCTCGCCCGGAAGCAGGTCAAGCTCCAGCGACGCTTCTTCAGGGGCTTTGTCAGGCTCGAGCGGCGGCTCCTCCAAAATATGGGTGATGTCGGAAAAATCCAGCTCATCGTCCCGGGTTTCGTCGGATTCAGCCGCAACAGGGGTGGGTTCCGGGCCCTCCTCGAGATCGAGTGCGAAATCGATTTCGGTCGGCAACTTGTCGGCCGTGTCGGCCGAACCTTCCGCGGGGAGGGGCTCGCCGGTAATGGCGGTCAGGTCCAGTTCTTCCATATCTCCGGTCTGTTCACCCTCATCGACGCCTGGGCCGCCCGTATCCAGGTCCAGATGCAGCTCATCGCCGGCGCTGCTTTTCGTTTCCGTGTCCGGCAAACTGCCCTCGAGCATGGCTTCCAGGTCGGATAGATCCAGCTCGGTTTCGTTCGCGGGCGGCGCTGCGGCAGTGCTTTCTGCCGCGGCAGATTCCTCCGGGAAGATGGTCGTCTCAGCGGGCGACGCTTCCTCCGTCACGGCCGCAGCAGGCTCCGATGGCAGATCCTCCGTGCTTTCGGCCATCAACGCGTTGAGATCCAACTCCAGCTCCGACGGTTCGGCCTCGCTGGGTTCAGCGCTTTGGCCGGCAGCCGGCATCACCTCGTCGTCCAAAGGTTCCAGGTTGTCCAGCTGGATTCCAAGATCGTCGAGACTGGCAAGCGCTTCGTCTGCGGATGCGGCCTCCTGGGCCGATGCGAGATCGGTTCCGGAATCGGGTTCCAGCGCATCGCGGGAGAGGGTTCCAGCGGAAAGCTCTGTCGAAGCCTCTTTGACCCCCACGTCCTCGTCGAAGTCCAAGTCCAGGTCCAGCTTCAGATCGTCTTCCGGGGCCTCGTCCGACAGCGGCGCCGCCGGCGGCGAATCCTCGACCAGCAGATCCTCCACATCGATCAGCTCCGGCTCCTGGTCGGCCGAAGCATCCGCTTCCGCCGCAACGTCGCCGGCGAAAAGCGCCTCCAGTTCGGGACCGATGTCCGGCAGATCCGCCGAAGTTTCATCCGAAGCGGTCGCCGGCAATTCTTCGCTGAGAATCAAGGGCTCTTCCGGCACGGTTACGGCAGCCGGAGAATAAGCGACAAAGACGTGGCGGCACTTTGAACACCGCACTTTCGATCCCGTGGGTTGGATCAAGCGCTCATCCACCTGGAAATTGGTTTCACATCCCTCGCACATTACGATCATGGCTGGACCCCGTCGGTTAAGGTTTTTAAAGCTGGATCAATAAGCCGGCTCGCAGACGGCCGGGCCCAACCCCGGCCGGTCCATCGCCGCAGGCATTCGCCTCACAGGCTGAGCTGGTAGACACCCGGCAACTGGCGGTACTGTTCGGCGTAATCCAACCCGTATCCGACCAAGAACCCGTCACCCGCCACATACCCTGCGTAGGCGATCGGCACATCCACTTCCCGCCGTCCCGGTTTGTTGATCAGGGCGCAGACCGCAAGGCTGCGCGGTTGCAGCGAATTTAAATAGTCCATGATCCATCGGACCGTCAAACCGGTGTCGACGATATCTTCCACCATCAGGACATCCTGGCTGCGGATATCCAGACCGATGCCTTTTGAAAGCCGAATGCGCCCCGACGATTCGGTGCCGTCGCCGTAGCTGGAGGCCTGCACGAAGTCGACCTTCACGGGCATACGAAGCTCGCGGATGAGGTCTGATAGGAAAACGAAAGACCCCTTCAGAACCCCAATCAAGACGAGATCCCGGCCCCGGTAATCCGCCTCGATTCGCTGGGCCAAGTCGAACACCAGCCGGCGGAGCTCAGCCGCGGACAGGATCGGGGTCAGCTCAGGCATCATCCAAAATTTAAAGGCAAATATGCTGCATGCTTGCCACGATTTTAATTATCGCCGCTTATATGGAAAACTTTATCGCGAAATGCATACTAAGTCAAATGCGGCGCAGGTGGGAAAAGAGGCGGGAATTACTTTTTTTAATAGTTATTACAATTAGATAACCGTATATCCCGGAACCAACCGACCCGCTGCCCCCGTTCGCTACAGCCCGGTCTCGGCCAGTTTTTCAACCAGGGCCTTCTGTTCGGCGGTTAGATGCTTGGGAATTTGAATGTGTATGCTGACATAAAGGTCGCCCCGTCGGGACCCCTTCATCGAAGGCAGGCCGTGCCCGGCCAGGCGCATTCGGGTGCCGTTCTTGACCCCGGGCGGAATTTTCAAATTGTATTGTTTGTCATCCAGCGTCGGAACGGCAATCGCTGCCCCCAGCATGGCATCCGTGAGTTTGATTTCTTTGTAGGTGACCAGATCCTGACCTTCGACACTGAACACCGGATCGTCGAGTAATTTCGCCTGAATATAAAGATCTCCGCGCGGGCCGCCGTATGCCCCCGGGTTCCCCTTGCCTGCCAGCCGCAGCTTCTTGCCGGTCGTCATACCTTTGGGTATTTTTACCGTAATTCGTTCAGGCACGCCCTGGTTCTGAATCGTAATCTGCTTGGTCGTCCCGGCGGCGACCTCGGCCAGCGTCAGGGGAAGCTCGTAAACGATATCGCTTCCCGGCATGCGCTGGGTCTGCGGCCGCCCTCTCCCGCCGAACGGGGATTGGCTTCCAAAAGTGAACCGGGCGCCTCCGCCCGGTTGCCCGAAAAAATCACCTCCGCCGAAGCCGAATTCCCTTAAAATGTCATTGATGTCGAACCCGCGGAAAATGTCTTCCTTTGAAAACCGCTGGTGGAACCCTTCCGATCCGAAGGTATCGTATTCCTGGCGCTTCTGCTTGTCGCTGAGAACCGCATAGGCCTCGCTGATCTTCTTGAACCTTTCTTCGGCCGACTTGTCTCCTTTGGCATGGTCAGGATGGTACTTCATGGCAAGTTTGCGGTAGGCTTTCTTGATCTCCGCGTCGGTGGCGGTACGGGCTACCCCGAGAATTTTATAGTAATCGTCTGCCATGAGCTTAATTCTCCGTTATTGCAGCAAAATTGTTGTGGCTGAAAGTAAGAAAAGAAGCCGCAACTGTCAAGCGCCAAAAGCGCTCCCGGCGGAACCCCGACCCGGATGCCCGCGGCCCGCATCGGCCTTGCCGCCGCTTTGGGAGGGGCGAACCGGAACGGCGCGGTCCCGTCACCGCCCCCGGGCCTTCAATGCCACCATCAGCACCGAAAGCGCTGCGGGGGTGATTCCGTCGATGCGCGCGGTTTGCCCGAGACAGGTCGGCCGAACTTCGGCCAGCTTGTTCTTGAGTTCATTTGAAAGCCCGTGCACCGTGCGAAAATCGAAATCGTCGGGGATGCGGATTTTTTCGAGGTGCTTGAATTTCTCGATTTCCTTGACCTGTTTTTGAATGTAGCCTTCGTATTTGATCTCGATTTCAACCTGCCGGGCCGCGGAGGCGGCCAGCGGCTCGGGCGCCGGCTCCAGGTGTTCCACTGCGTCATAACCGAGCTCAGCCCGCTTCACCAGCTGATCCAGATGGACCCCCTGTTGAATCGGTTTGGATCCCCGCTCCTCCAAGTAGGCGTTCACCATCGGCGTGGGGCGCACCACCGTGCCCCGCACGCGCTGGATTTCCGCGGCGATTTGCTCCCGGCGGCGGCGCAGCTCATCGGCGGCGTCCGCACGGATCAGCCCCAACTCATGTCCGAGTTCCATCAGGCGCAGATCGGCATTGTCTTCGCGGAGGATGAGCCGGTACTCGGCGCGGGAGGTGAAGATGCGGTAGGGCTCGCGGGTGCCTCGCGTCACCAGGTCATCGACCATGACGCCCATGTAGGCCTGGGAACGGTCCAGCACAAACGCCGGTCGGCCCTGGACTTGGCAGGCGGCGTTGATGCCCGCCCACAGTCCTTGGGCGGCCGCTTCCTCATAGCCCGAAGTGCCGTTGATCTGGCCCGCGAGGTACAGGCCTTTCAGGCGCTGGGTTTCCAGCGTGCTGCGGAGCTGAACCGGATTGACGTAATCGTACTCGATGGCGTAGGCCGGCCGCACGATTTCAGCGCACTCCAGCCCCGGCACCGAACGCACCACCTCGATCTGCACCTCGAGCGGGAGGCTGTTGCCCAGGCCGCTGGCATAGATCTCCTCGGTGTCGATGCCCTCCGGCTCGAGGATGATCTGATGCCGATCCTTTTCCGGAAACTTGACGATCTTATCCTCGAAGGACGGGCAGTAGCGCGCCGAGATGCCGGTAATGACGCCGCCGTACAACGCCGAACGCGAGAGATTGCGGCGCACGATGGCATGCGTCCGCTCCCCGGTGTAGCCGATGAAGCTCGGCAGCTGGGGCAAAACGGGCTCGCCTGAAAATGAAGAAAAGGGCACGGGGCGTTCGTCGCCGCCTTGGGCGGTGAAGCGCGTGAAATCGATGCTGGCGCGTTTGAGGCGCGGCGGGGTGCCGGTCTTCAGCCGTCCCAGCGTGAACCCCAGCTCGCGCAAATGCGCCGGAAGGCCGTAGGAGGCGAACTCCCCGGCCCGGCCCGCCGGGATCGATCGGAAGCCGATGTGCACCAGCCCGCTCATAAAGGTGCCGGTCGCGAGCACGACCGCCCGGGCGGCATACCCGAAGCCGGTGTGATCCTCAACCCCCGCCACCCGGTTGCCTTCGATGCGCAACCGTTCGATGAGGGCCTGCTTGAGGTCCAATCCGGGTTGCATTTCGACGACCCGCTTCATGGCCGTGTGGTAGCGCTGCTTGTCGTTCTGGCTGCGCGACGCCTGGACCGCCGGCCCTTTTTTGGTGTTGAGCGTGCGGTACTGAATGGCGGTCTGATCGGCGATCTTGGCCATTTCGCCGCCCAGCGCATCGATTTCTTTCACCAGGTGGCCCTTGGCCATTCCGCCGATCGACGGGCTGCAGGGCATGGCGGCGAGCTTGTCGAGGTCGATGGCCGTCAGCAGCACGCGGCATCCCATCCGGGCGGCGGCCAGCGCGGCCTCGCAGCCCGCGTGGCCGGCACCGACCACGATGACATCGTACGTGCTGGTGGAGGAGGACATGTAACCCTATGCGGGTGCTGACGTTGTTTGCGCGGTTGGGCCGAGGTGTGCTAAACGTCTTGAATGAGTGGGGCCGGTTGCACGTCAACGGGTCGGAACCCAAACCAACGCTTATTTTTCGCGGCCTGCAAAAAACGATCCGATTATAGCGACGCCGGTTTAGCGGGTCAAGCGATGCCGATGCGCCATGCAAACGCGTTTTACAGACCTCAACTCCCACCTGCGCGCCACCTTCGGCTGCCGGGTCCAGAAGATCACGGTCGACGCCGGCCTCAGCTGCCCGAACCGAGACGGCACCGTCGCCACCGGCGGGTGCATCTACTGCAACCCGCGCGGCTCGGGCACCGGGGCCCATGCCCGCGGGCTGTCGATCACCGACCAGCTGGAGGCCGGCAAGGCCGCCATGGCCCGGCGCTACCGGGCGCGCAAGTTCATCGCCTATTTCCAGGCCTTCTCCAACACGCATGCACCCGTACCGCATTTAAGGGCCCTTTACGATGAGGCCCTGGCCGTGGATGGCGTCGTGGGCCTATCCATCGGGACCCGGCCGGACTGCGTGTCCGAGCCGGTCCTGGCCCTGCTGCAGGAATATGCCCGCCGGCATCTCGTATGGGTCGAGTACGGCCTGCAGTCCGCCCGCGACGCGACCCTCGCCCGGATCAACCGCGGGCATGACGCGGCGTGTTTCCTGGACGCGGTAGCGGCGACCCGCGCCCGGGGTCTGCCCGTCTGCGCGCACATCATTTTGGGGCTGCCCAACGAAACCCGCGCCGACATGCAATTCACGGCCGCGACGCTGGCGGCCGCGGAGGTCGACGGTGTCAAAATCCACAGCCTTTACGTCGTTAGAGGCACACCCCTGGAAGCGCAGTACTCAGCCGGGCGCTACCGCTGTCTGGAACGGGAGGAATACGCGGATCTGGTAGTGGATGTTCTCGAACGCCTGCCCGCGCGGGTGGTCATCCAACGGCTGACCGGCGACCCGCACCCCGAGGAGCTGACCGCGCCGGACTGGTGCCGGGACAAACGCGCGACACTGGCCGCCATCCGGATCGCGCTGGAGCGCCGCGATACCTGGCAGGGAAGGTGTTGCGGCGACCGCCGCAGCGCGCCCTCGCCCGCTTCTTGAAATTCCAGCAGTCTGCGCCTATAGATAGGCCCAGAGGAGCTACTCGTTGGGGGGAGGCATGCCCATGCAACCGGATCAGGTGCCCGCCATGGCCGGCCGTGACGACTTTGACCTGTCTTTCAAGATCTTCCATGAACTGATGGCGCGCAAGGTCACCGACATCCTGCTCGTCAGCAGTCCCTATGAGGCCTTCATCATGGAAGAGGAAGGCCGGCTGGCGGAACGGATCATCCACGAGTACCGCGGTCTGAATCTTTCCCGCCCGCCCATGCTCACGTGGGCGTCCACCTCCCAGGAAGCGCTCGAGGCCCTGCACCGCAAAAAATTCGACCTCGTGATCACCATGCCGCTGGTGGACGACACCGATGCCTATGTCCTGGGACGCACCATCCGACAAAGTTTTCCGGACCTGCCCGTGTTTCTGCTCGTCCACAAGACCGGCCAGCACTTGCTCGACCACAAGCCCGCCGACCGCGAGTCGATCGACCGGGTCTATGTCTGGCAGGGCAACATCGATCTGCTGCTGGCCCTGATCAAAAACCTCGAAGACCGGATGAACGTGGCCTTCGACACCGATCGAGCCAAGGTGCGGGTCATCATCGTGGTCGAGGACTCGCCGGTCCACTATTCCTCCTTGCTGCCGATCCTGTACAAAGAAATCGTAACGCAGACCCAGGCCGCCATGGAAGAATCGGTCAACGACGAACACCGCATTTTCCGCATGCGTGCGCGGCCGAAAATTCTGGTCGCCGAAACCTACGAGGAGGCGCTGGACCTGTATCGACGCTATCAACCGTACCTGCTGGGCGTGCTGTCCGATGTGCGTTTTCCGCGCAACGGGGCGTTGGATGAAAACGCCGGCTTTACCCTGCTGTCTACGATCCGCGCCGAAAACCCGGACCTGCCGCTGCTGAACCTCAGCTCGGAAGAGGCCAACCGCATCCGGGCCGGACGGATCCCCGCGGTGTTCGTCAACAAGAACTCTCCGACGCTCAACGCGGAAATCCACAACTTCTTCATGCAGTATCTGGGCTTCGGCGACTTCGTCTTCCGGCTCCCGGACGGCCAGGAAATCGCCCGGGCGTCCAATCTCAGAGCCATGGAGAAGATTCTGCCGACCATTCCGGATGCCTCCGTGGACTATCATGCCGGCCGCAACCATTTCTCCAGCTGGTTCATGGCGCGCTCGGAGGTCATGCTGGCCTCGAAGCTGAAACCGGTGCGGGTCAGTGATTTCGCCAGTACGCAGGAGCTGAAAAGCTACCTCGTCCGCTGCATTCATGAGCGCCGCAAGGGGATCCAGCGCGGCATCATCACGGAGATGGCGCGCGACCGGTTCGATCCGGATGCGGATTTCGTTAAAATCGGGCGCGGTTCACTGGGCGGCAAGGCCCGCGGCCTTGCCTTTGCAGCGATGCTGCTTAAGGAGCACCCGGAGCTGCAGCGAAAATACCCCGGCCTCGACGTCCGCGTCCCCCGGACGATCGCCATCAGCACCGAAGGGTTCGATGCCTTCATCGCCGACAATAACCTTCAGGAGTACAGCACCCGGGAAGCCTCGGACGGCGAGATCGCCGCTGCGTTTTTGAACGCACGTTTTCCGGAATGGTTGACCCGCCAGCTGGAGCTGGTGATCGACCACACCACCTGCCCTCTGGCGGTGCGTTCCTCCAGCATGCTGGAGGATGCCCAGTTTCAGCCGTTTGCCGGAATCTACCGAACCTACATGCTGCCCAACAACCATCCCGATCGGACCCGGCGTCTGGCGCGGTTGGTGACGGCCGTCAAGATGGTGTACGCATCCACTTTTTATGAAAGCCCCAAGTCCTTCGCCAAGAGCACCTTCCACCGGATCGAAGAGGAAAAGATGGCGGTGGCCATCCAGCATCTGGCCGGCGAGGCCTATCGTGAGTATTACTTCCCGGCCTTGGCCGGAGTGGTTCAGTCCTACAACTTTTATCCGATTGCTCATATGAAACCCGAGGAAGGCATCACCCACATCGCTCTGGGCCTGGGGAAAATGGTGGTCGAGGGCGGAACCTCGCTGCGATTCTCGCCGCGGTATCCTCAGTTCATGCCTCAATTTTCTACGGTCGATGACATCCTCAAGAATTCTCAGCGGTTTTTTTATGCCCTGAGAATGAAGGATTTCCAGGAGGACCTCGGGCCCGAAGACGACCCGAACCTGGAGCGCTTGGCCGTGGACGACCACCCCGACTGCCCGGCGGTGCGCATGCTGTCCAGCACCTATTATCCTCAGGAGCATCGTATCCGCGACGGCCTGCAAAGCGGCGGCCTGCCGGTGGTGACGTTCGCCGGCATCCTGAAATATCGCGAGCTACCGCTCCCGGAAGTCCTGGTGGACCTCCTGGAAATCGGGCGCCGAGGCATGGGCTGCCCGGTCGAAATCGAATTTGCCGTGAACCTGGCCGCCGGCGCCCGGCCGGTTTTTGACCTGCTGCAGATTCGGCCGATGGCGGTGGCCCGTCAGAAGCTGAACGTGGAACTCAGCAAGGAGGATCGGCAGCGGGCCATCTGCTTCTCGTCGATGGCGTTGGGCAACGGACAGATTCAAGATATCGAGGATATCATCTTTGTCGATCCCGAGGCCTTCGATGTGACGCGCACCGTCGAGATCGCCGCCGAGGTGGGCCGGCTGAACCGACGCCTGGCCGACGCCAATCGCCGCTATCTGCTGATCGGACCCGGCCGCTGGGGCTCCGCCGACCGCTGGCTGGGCATCCCGGTGAAGTGGACGGACATATCCGCCGTGAGGGCTGTGGTGGAAACCGCCACCGAAGCGCTGAAGGCCGATCCTTCCCAGGGGTCCCATTTCTTTCACAACATCACGTCGCTCGACATCAGCTATCTGACCGCGTCGGGCAACGGGACGGATTTCGTCGATTGGAACTGGCTGAAGGCTCAGCCGGCGGAGGCCTCCACGGCTTACATCCGGCACGTGCGGCTGCCCCGGCCGCTGACGATCAAAATCGACGGCAAGAAATCCGAAGGGGTGATCATTCCGTAGCTTTTTTGACAGCCGGCGCCGGCAGAGCCTCTCAAGGCGTGGTTTTCAGGTAAATCCGGGCGTCCTCGTCGCCCAGATCGGCGGCCTTGCGGAAATCGGCCATTGCGTTTTCCTTCTCGCCGGACAACAGATAGACGCGGGCGCGTCCGTAGTAGTAGAGTCCGTTCTGAGGTCTCATTTCGATGGCCCGGTTGATGGCGGCAAGAGCCCGGGTGTAATTGCCCAGCTGCCCATAGGAAACCCCCTGGGAGAAGTGGGCCCCGCTGTGGCCGGGGTCCAGAGCGATGGCCTTGCCGAAATAGGCGACGGCCGCCTGATTGTTGCCGTAAGTGGCGCAAAGGGCCCCTTTTTGAAACCAATAGTTGGGATCCCGGTGCTCGGCGGATGCCGCCGCCGTCTGGGAGGTTTTGGCTGAGGATGGACCGGCGGCAGCGGCCATCGAACTCGCAGCTGCAACAACCACGACCAGCCAGCCGAAAAAGCAGATCGTCAGAGCGGACGTACGTCTCATGATTGAACTCCCTCTTTGCAGGTGATCTGAAACTAGTTTATAACCCTATCGGCTCAAATGCAAAAAACTTGAGGCGGAGCGTCGCATGCGCGAATACACGATCCACCCGCTGGTGGTGGGAATCAACGAAACCGACCAGGGGGTCATGACCTATCTGCGGGATTACGGCAAGCGGATCTACCTGCCCATTTACGCCTTTTTTCTGAAAGGCGGCGACCAGAACATTCTGGTGGACACGGGGCTCTCCGAATTCGTCGTTCCGGCCGATGTCGCGGAGAGATGCGGGCTGGCCGTGATGGAGTTCGAAGCGGCGCTGGCGGAGGTGGGCTTGACGCCCGAGGCGATCGATCTCATCATTCACACGCACCTGCACAACGACCACTGCGAAAACGACGGCAAATGCCCGAACGCGAAGATCATCGTGCAGAAAGCCGAACTCGAATTTCTCAAGAACCCTCATCCGGTGGACCACCGCTATTACCCGGACATCCTGGACGGGCTGGAGGTGCTCACGGTGGAAGGCGATGCGTCCATCGCCGAGGGCATCGATGTCATCTTCTCGCCCGGCCACACCGTGGGCGGCCAGTCCGTCGCCGTCAACACCGCCAGCGGTCGGGCGATCATCACGGGGTTCTGCTGCAACGATAAAAACTTTCCGGCGCAGGGACCGGCGGTGGCCCCCGGCGTGCACCTCAACCTGGCCGACGCCTATGACTCGATCCAAAAAATCCGCCGCATGGCCGATATCTTGATTCCGATCCACGATGTGGCGGTCGGCCGCCGGAAATGCATTCCGGATGGGGCCGGCACGGCAGCCTGATAGCGCCCATAGGACGACCCAGCAGGACATGGAAAACCGGACCGGTGAAAAAGACCTCGTTCTCATCCACTATGAGGACAAGCCCCTCTCCTTTGCGCGCATCGAAGCCGTGGAGCCGGACCACAAACCCGGCTGGTATCACGTGACGCTGCTGATGCTTCAGGTGCCGGTGCAGGTCGCCACCTGGATCCTGAGGGATGCCTACATCGACGGCGCGCCGTTTACCATGAACGGCAAGCGCATGCGGCTGGAGAAAGTCGTCAGCCCCTACCAGCCATCCGCCGGAGTCGCGCCCGCAGGGCCGCCCAGGGAATCCAACGGAGCCAAGGTGATATCGTTCGCCGAAATCAAGAAAGACAAATAGACGCAGCAGACCGGCCGACACTCCGGCCGCCGGACCGTGCGGCAATCCCGCGGCCCGGTTCGGCGGGGCCCGCCGGGGTCCCGATCGGTCGATGGACTGAAACGCCACCCCCATGAAGCCCGAGGCCCTCGTCATATCGGCGTCCCGCCGCTCGGATATTCCGGCTTTCTTCATGCCCTGGTTCATGGCCGGCATCGCCCAGGGCGAATTCGAGGTCGTAAACCCTTACAACCGGCAGGTTAAACGGGTCCCGGCGACCGCCCCGCCGGTTCACACCATCGTCTTCTGGTCCAAGAACTTCGGACCCTTCCTGGATGCCGGATGGGGCGACCACTTGCAGCGGATGGGATACCACCTTTATTTCCAGTTCACCATCAACTCCGAGGACCGACTGCTGGAACCGAATCTGCCGGGGCTGCCCCTGCGCCTGGAGCAGCTGCGCCGGCTCTGCGACCGGTTCGGCCCGCAGACCGTCAGCTGGCGGCTGGATCCGATCTGCCACTACCGCTGGAACGGCAGCGTCCTCCGCGACAATCTCGGCGACCTCGAGCAGATTGCGGAGGCCGCCGCCGCCGCCGGCATCCGACGCTGCACCACCAGTTTTCTGGACCTCTATCCCAAGATCGCACGGCGGGCGGCCCGCCATTCCGGCTTTCAATTGATTGAACCGGGCCTGAGCCGTCGCGTGGAAATTTTGCTCGACCTGGAGCGCCATCTTTCCGCGCTGGGCATCGCGCTGTTCACCTGCTGCGAAACCGAAACCCTGGCCGCCCTGCCGGTCGATGCCGCCATTGCGCCGGCCGCCTGCATTCCGAACGATCGGTTGATGCGCCTCTACGGCGGCCGGCTTTCCCTGCGGCCGGACCCCGGCCAGCGTCGATCGGCGGGCTGCGGCTGCCGTCTATCGACGGACATCGGCTCCTACGACCGGCACCGCTGCCCGCACGGCTGCCTCTATTGCTATGCGAACCCGGGGCCGTAAATGAAAATCGGGGGCCTGCATCTGGACACCCCCACGGTGCTCGCGCCCCTGGCCGGTATCTCCAACCTGCCCTTCCGTCTGCTGGCGCGGGAAGCCGGATGCGGAATGGTTACGACCGAAATGGTCAGCGCCGACGGACTGGTTCACGGTGCCGCGCCCACTTTTGACCTGCTGCGCAGCCAGCCGCAGGAAAAACCGCTGGCCGTGCAGATCTTCGGCGCCGAACCGGCGGTCATGGCCGAGGCGGCGGCCATCGCGGAGGCCTTTGGGGCCGATGTGGTCGATCTCAACTTCGGCTGCGCCGTGCGCAAGATTGTGCGGGCCGGAGCCGGCATGGCGCTCATGCGGGAGCCGCAGCGCGCCGAAGCCATTCTGCGGGCGGTGCGCCGCGCGGTGAAGATCCCGCTAACGATCAAAATCAGAACCGGCTGGGACCGGACCGGCCGGGATGCGTTCGCCATCGGAGAGCGGGCCGAGGCCTGCGGCGTCGACGCGCTGACCCTTCATCCCCGGACGGCCGCTCAGAAGTTCAGCGGACAGGCCGACTGGACCCTCATCACCGCGCTCAAGCAGCGTCTGCACATTCCGGTCATCGGCAACGGGGACATTCGGCGGGCCGATGATGCGCTGCGGATGATGGCCGAAACCGGCTGCGACGCCGTCATGATCGGCCGGCGCGCCATCGGCGACCCGGACATCTTCAGGGAAGTAACCTGCCGGTTGGCGGGGCAGCCCCTGCCGATCCGGGATTTCAACCGGCGCATCGAGATCATGCGCCGCTTTGTTCTGCTGTCGGTATCGTGCTTTGGCGAAGCGCGGGCCGCAGGGCTCATGCGGTCGCGGCTGGCCTGGTTTGGGAAGGGGTTGCGCGGCAGCTCCGGCCTGCGGCAGTCGGCGAGCCGCATCGGCTCCATTGCCGATGCACTGAACCTGATAGACGCTTTTCAAAGCCGGGGGGAAACGGCCGGTCGCCGCGCCGGGAACCCGGCGATCATTTCAACCGGACCGTACCGCCCGGATCCGGCTGGATCGGCTGGCTGAGGACCGCTTCGGCCTCATCGGCGGATACCGAGGAAATGCGGGCCTCCCCCAGGCGGTCTCCCGGCCGGATGAAACGCCGGCCGTCGTTGCTTTCGACCACTCGGCCGCCGCCGTAAACCTGCAGCATCCGGCCGTGAGACAGCCCCACGGCGCTGCCGGAGGAAATCGCAATCCGGGGCCCCTCGGCAGCCACGATAAAACCCTGCCATGGCTGCGAACGGATCGCGGCGCATATCCGGTAGCCGGCCTCCGGCAGCAGTTGATTCAGGATCGGCTCGATTTCGGTGAACGGCAGCGGGCCGCCGTCCAATAGCTCCTGGTGGCGAAGTTCATCGATGACCGTCTCGCCGGACAGGGTTTCGTCCAGGGCCTTGGTGCCGGTGGCCGAATCGATCACTTCCACCCGCAGTACGGCGCGAATCTTGTAGCGCGTGTCCTTCCACAGCCAGAAGCCCGTCTTCTCATCCGTCAATCGGCTGTCAGTCAGCGTTCCGACGACGAAATAATTTACCCCCCGCGGACGGCCGATGAGAGCCAGGGCATAGCCGTCAATCGGTCCGGAAGCCAGCCGGGGCGGTGATTTGAGAATGTCTCCGACCGCTGCATCAACGATGCACTGCGGACAGTCGTTTTTCAGGTTCGCCGCAAGGGCCTTTTGGAAGACGCCGGGAAAAAAAGAAGGATTCGCCGCCGGTTGGCTGTCGACGCCGATCAGAACGATTTTATGCCGGATGTCGGTGCCGGCCGCCGTGAAGGCGCCGGTCACCTTCCGGGAGGTATCGGACACGGCTCGGGCGGTGCTCCGGGCGGTATCCCTGAGGGTGGTGCAGCCGGAATGCAACACCAGAATTCCGAGGGCCAGCAAAAGGCTCAGGCCCGCATGCCATCGACGCAACCAGATCTGCTGAAGTGCCATCATCGCTGCCACAGTGAAGTTGGTATGAACGCCCTCGGCCCACCAGGGCCCATCGAACCCATTTTACATAATGGATGCGGTTGACGATGTCAAACCCGCCCCGGCCATCGCCACATCGAGCCGGCCAAGCCGGCTTGACAGGCTTGGTGGGATTTGTTAGCGCAAACTCCACACGCCACCTCAGCCTGCAGGAGCCCCCCATGGCATCCATCGACGAGAACATCCTCAAAGCCGCCAAGGAAATCGTGGTCAAATTCATCGAGTGCGGGCGGCTGTCGCCCAATGGTTTTCCGGAAGCGTTTCAAGCCATCTATCGCACCGTGGACGAAACCGTCAAAAGCAGCATCCCCCCAGCGGAAAAACTGCCGGCTCCCGCCCCGGAAGCCAAGACTCCGGCCGCCGGGCCGAAGGCCGGCGTCAGCCGACGTTGAGGCCAGTTTTGACTCAGCCCCCCGCTGCTGGCGTCTCCTTTGTCAATGGGCCTCCGCCCAATTGCTGCCGACGGCCACGTTGACCTTCAGCGGCACCTTCAGCTCCCAGATGCCCTCCATGATCTCGCGGACCCGGCGAGCGACGGCATCGACTTCATCCGGCGGCAGCTCGAACACGAGCTCATCGTGCACCGTGAGCAGCATGGCGGCCCGAAACCCTTCCCGCGCCAGGGCCTCATCGATCCGGATCATCGCCACCTTGATCAGATCCGCCGCCGAACCCTGAATCGGAGTATTAATCGCCGTGCGCTCGGCGGCCTGGCGAATAATGGAATTGGAATGGGTGATATCCGGAAGCAGGCGGATCCGGCCGAGCAGGGTGTTCGTGCGTCGGGTCCGCCGCGCCTCCTCCATCGTATGCTCCAGAAAGCGTTTGACGCCCGGATAGCGATTAAAATAGCTGTCGATATAGGTCTTTGCCATCGTCTGGCTGATTTCCAGCTGACGCGCCAGCCCGAAGGCGCTCATTCCATAGATAATGCCGAAGTTGATGGCCTTGGCTTGACGCCGCAGCTCGGCGTTGACCCGGTCGCTCTCCACTTGAAAGACCTCCGACGCCGTGCGGGTGTGGATGTCCTCGTCCTCGCGGAACGAACGGATGAGGGTAGCATCCTCCGAACAGTGCGCCAGGATGCGCAACTCGATCTGCGAATAGTCCGCCGACAGCAGCCGCCATCCGCTGCGCGGCACGAACGCCCGCCGGATTTCGAGCCCCTCCTCCGTGCGGATGGGGATGTTCTGCAGGTTCGGGTCCGAGCTGGACAGCCGGCCCGTGGCCGTCACGGTCTGGTGATAGGAGGTGTGAATGCGTCCGGTGTCGGGATGCACCAGCTCGATGAGGGCATCGGCGTATGTGGATTTGAGCTTGGCGAGCGTGCGGTGCTTTAAAATCATGGCCGGAAGCTCATGCAGTCCGGCCAGCGCGGTCAGCACGTCCACATCCGTGGAATAGGCCGTCTTTTTCTTGGTTTTCTTCTGGGCCGGCAGCCTGAACTTCTCGAATAGAATGTACCCCAACTGCTGGCTGGAGTGGATATTGAAACGTTCTCCGGCCATCGCATGGATGCCGGCCTCCAGCGCTTCAAGCTGGTGCTCCAGGGACTTGGACAGCTGACGGAGCCGATCGATGTCCACCGCGATGCCGCGCATCTCCATCCGCAGCAGCACCGGCACCAGCGGCATCTCCACCGTTTCCATCAACGGCATGAGCCCGACCTCCTCCAGCCGGGAAGCGAGCCGCTCGTAGGCCATCAGGGTGACATCGGCATCCTCGCAGGCATAGGACACCGCCTCCGCCAACGGCACCTCGGCGAAGGTGGCGGCGCCCTTGCGCTTGCCGACCAATTCCTCGAAGCGGGTGGTTTGGTGATCGAGGTAATCCAGGGCGATCTGATCCAGGTTATGGGCGCGTTTGGAGGGATCCAGGAGATAGGAGGCGAGCATGGTGTCGAACACAGCGCCCTGCAGGTTCACCCCGTGCCGGGCCAGAACCATCCAGTCGTATTTGATGTTCTGGCCGATTTTTCGGGCTTTGGGGTCCTCGAGGATCGGCCGCAACTGGTCCAGGACCAACGATCGGTCCAGCTGCTGCGGGGCTCCGAGGTAACGGTGGCCGCACGGAATATAGACCGCCCGGTCGGCCTCGGTGGCGAACGAAAGGCCGACCAGCTGGGCGCGCATGGGGTCCGGCGACGTCGTCTCGGTGTCGATCGCGAAGCGCCCGGCCGATCGCAGCTGCTCCAGCAGCGCGGCCAGCCCGGCGGCATCGAGGATCGGCCGGTAATCCTTGGAACGCCGGGCGCCGGCAGGCGGCAAGGCCTGCTGCAGCTGGCGGAACTCGAGTGTCCGGAACAGGCCGGACAGCGCCTGGACGTCGGGGGCCTGCACCTGCAGAGCCTGGGTCTCCAGCAAGAGCGGGGCATCGGTGCGGATGGTCGCCAGCTCGCGGCTCAAGAAGGCCTGCTCTCGAAAGCGTTGAAGGTTTTCCTGCTGCTTCTTGCGCGGCAGATGGTCCAACTGGGCATAAAGACCCTCCAGGCTGCCGAAGGTCCGGATGAGTTCCAGCGCGGTTTTCGGGCCGATCCCCGGAACGCCGGGGATGTTGTCCGCCGGATCCCCCGACAACCCCATGACGTCGACGACCTGCCGCGGTTCGATTCCCATGGTTTGGCGCACCCGGACCAGGTCGGTCGTGGCGTCTTTCATCGGATCCCAGAGGCTGGCTTGGGCGCTGACCAGCTGAATGAAATCCTTGTCGCCGGTGACCATCACCACCGCCCACCCCTGCCCTTCCAGACTCCGGCAGAGCGTGCCGATCAGATCGTCCGCTTCGTATCCGGACATCTCGAATACCGGCAGCCGGTAGGCGGCGGTGATCTGTTTGATGTAAGGGATCTGGACGGCCATATCCTCGGGCATCGGCGGACGGTTCGCCTTGTAGTCTCGGAAGAGCCCGTGCCGAAACGTCGGCCCCGGGCTGTCGAAAAACATGGCGGCATATCCCGGCCGGCGCTCGTCCATGAGTTTGATCAGCATGCGGGTGAAGCCGAAAGCCGCATTGGTGGGGAGCCCCTGGGAATTGGCCAGCCCCGGAATGGCATGATAGGCACGGTGGATGTAAGCGGAGCCGTCGATGAGAAAAGCCGTCTGGTCTGGCTGCATGCGATCCATCTCCCGCAGGTTGAGAAGGGTTTCGGGCTGCGTGCGCCCGCCGCGCCCTGAAAGGTGCCGGATGGTAAAGCCGCGGTGCGGTTGACACCGTGTGGCCCGTGATTTAAGATTCACCACAATAAACGGAGCGCCGGCGCGGGTGGTTATACCATCCCCCGCATGGCCGGGCAACCAGGAGGCACTCGATGAAAACCGGGCGAATCCTCAGCGCGGACGAGGATCTCAAAGCCTGTCTCGCGAACTCAAACACCGTGGCCGTCGTCGGCCTGAGCCCCAAGCCCGACCGGGATTCCCATCAGGTGGCCGCCTATCTCCAGCAGCACGGCTACCGCGTGCTGCCCGTGCGTCCGGCGCAGGCGGAGATCCTCGGCGAGAAAGCCTATGCTTCGTTGGACGATATCCCGGGGACCGTGGACATCATCGATGTTTTCCGCAGCTCGGATCAAGTGCTGCCGCACGCCCGCGAAGCCCTGCGGCTGAAACCCAGGTTGTTCTGGATGCAGGAGGGGATCGAAAACCAGGAAGCGGCGGCGCTGCTCACCGCCGCCGGCATCGATGTGGTGATGAATCGCTGCATCAAGCATGAACATGCCCGCCTCGGAATATAATTCAGCCTATCGGATGAAGCACCGGCCGGGCCGTGCGGTCACCTGCCACTGCTGCCGAAACGTCTTTCCCTTCTGCTGGTCCTGTCGGTGCGGTTTCCGGATCTGTCAGGCCTGCATGCAGCAGAATCTCTGGGGGATGACCTGCAACGGCATCACCTGGGAATGCCCCGACTGCGGCGGCCAAAACGGATTCGGCAATCAATGACGGGCCGCGCGCCGATTCGCGAAGAGCGGCGAAGTCGCTCCAGGGAGGCGCCCTCTTTCAAACTTAAAAACCCGGCGGCCGAGTTTGCTGCCTCGGCTGCCAGCCCGGAATGAGCCATGCATTACGAGGGAACGATCATCCGGCCCCCCAGCGAGGCCAACAGCATTCTGCTGCAGATTACCGTCGGGTGCTCCCGCAACTCCTGCACGTTCTGCGGAACCTACGCCGGCGAGCGCTTTCGGATCAAGTCCGACGCCGTCATCATGGAAGACATCGCCTTCGCCGCGGCAGCCTGCCGGCGCCAGCGGCGCGTCTTCCTGTGCGACGGCGATGCGCTCATCGTCCCGCAGGCGCGTCTGCTCCGAATCCTGGAGGCCATCCGCAGCGAGCTGCCGTGGGTCACCCGGGTGGGCGCCTACGCCAACGCCAAAAGCCTCCAGCGCAAAAGCCTCGACGAGCTGAGGGAGCTTCGCCGGCTGGGGCTGGGCATCGTCTACATGGGCATCGAGACCGGAGACGACGAGACGCTGCACAACATCCACAAAGGCGCGGATTCGTCTGAGATGATCGCCATGGGCCGCAAGGCCCGGGAAGCCGGATTCAAGCTGTCGGTCACGGTGCTGCTCGGGATCGCCGGCCGCGGCCGTTCACAGCGCCATGCCCGCGAGACCGGCCGGGTGCTGACCGCCATCGACCCGGACTATGTCGGCGCGCTCAGCCTGATGCTCATCCCCGGCACCCCGCTTTACCGGGATTGGCAAGCCGGCGTATTCACGTTGATCAGGCCGGCGGAGATGCTCGCGGAGTTGCGCACCATGCTGGCGGAAACCCACCTGTCCCAGGGGCTTTTCCATGCCAACCACGCGTCCAACTACCTGCCGATCAAGGCCCGCCTGCCGAAGGACAAGGCCGCCGCCCTGGGATTGATCGACCGGGCCCTGGCCGGGGAAGTCTCGCTCAAACCGGAGTTCATGCGAGCCTTGTGAAAACGGCCGATGACTCCCGGACCTCGGCTGCATTCTGAACGCCGAAAGGGAAAACGATGGATATCAAACTGCTGCTGACCACCTTCGGGCTGGTGTTCCTGGCCGAACTCGGGGACAAGACCCAGTTGGCCACCTTCTGCTTTTCCGCCGACTGCGATGACAACCGGCTCTCGGTATTTCTGGGCTCTGCGGGCGCACTGGTGCTGAGTTCGCTGATGGCCGTGCTGCTGGGTGCCGGTATCAGCCGCTTCATTTCTCCGACCGCGATCAAAGTCGGAGCCGGCATTTTTTTTGTTCTGGTGGGGGGATGGACCCTTTACTCCGCCCTTCGTTCCTGATCCGCTCCGGAAAAGGAGTTGGCGCATGTCCAACCTCTATCCGCGCCTGCTGATCGCCCTGCTGGCGGCGCCGGTTATCGCCCTGCTGCTGGCCCCGCCGGCCGCCGCCGAGCCGGCGCTCGATTTTTCCGCGCTCATCGCCGCCGCCCGCGTCAAGGGTCCGCTGGATTACTGCGGCGAGCGGGTTCCCCTGGAAGACCCCGACGTGCGGGAGCGCATGGAGCGCGAGATGCTGTCGGTGCTGGCCGACCCCCATCAGGTCATTCTTTGGATCAAACGCTCCCGGCAAACGCTGGCGCCCATTGAAGCGGCGCTGCGCGCGCACGGGCTGCCGCCGGATCTCAAGTACGTGGCCGTAGCCGAAAGCTCCCTGAGGCCGCATGCCGGTTCTTCCAAGGGCGCCATGGGGTACTGGCAGTTCATTGAGCCCACCGGACGCAAATACGGCCTCCGGGTGGATTCCGAAAAAGACGAACGCCGCAGCCTGTTCGCTTCCACGGAAGCGGCGCTTGCCTACCTAAAGGAACTGCGGCAGATCTTCGGCTCCTGGACCCTGGCCGTCGCCGCCTACAACATGGGCGAAAACGGCCTGCGCAGCGACATCATCCAGCAGAACGTCCGGGACTATTACCGGCTCTACCTGCCGCTGGAGACTCAGCGCTATGTCTTCCGGATTCTCGCCGCCAAGCTGATTTTAGAGCATCCCGAAAGGTACGGCTTCCGCCTGGAGCCGGAGGATATCTATCCCCCGACGCCGTTCGAACGGATCGCTTTGGATACCGTCCGGGAGACGCCGGTGCTGGCCATCGCGCAGGCCGCGAACACGGACGTCAAGATGATCAAGGATCTCAACCCCGACATTCGCGGGTTCCGCTTGGCCCCCGGCCGTCATCATCTGCTGATCCCCAAGAGCGCCGGCGATGGGTTCCACGACCGCCTCTCCCAACGGATGGCTCAGGCGGAGGCCCAGTCGCGCGAAATCAGCTATCTGGTTAAGGAGGGAGACACGCTTTCAGGGATCGCCGTGCAGCACGGCGTAACGGTTTCGGATGTGCGCTCGTGGAACCGCCTGGACCCCAAAAGGCAAATTCAGCCCGGAATGCGGTTGATCCTGCGGGTCAGGGCCGAAAACCCCGGCCCTGCAATTCCATGATGACCAGAAGCGGATGCGCCGGAAAGGGCCGCCGTCACATTCCCCTGGACGGGATCACGATTTTGCGTTTATCCGGAATCGGGTGGGGCCGATACAGAATGGCCGTGTGCCCGATCAGGCCGGCCCGGCAGCTGCCGGTGCGCCGTTCGATTTCGGCCAGGCAATCCGCCTTCATCCGGCGGTCCCTGAAATCGATGAACTTGATCTTGATGAGCTCATGGGCGTTGAGCGCCTCCTGGATGGATTCGAGAAGGGATGGGCTGACGCCTTTCTGCCCCACCAGCACCACCGGCTTGAGGCGGTGGGCCAGGGCCCGCAGGTGCTTCGCCTGAAAGCTGTTCAGCGCTTGCATGACCCACCGCCGGACATTAATATGGTAGCCATGATCAACCTTAAAACCCCGCTGGCTTGGATGGGTGCACCTTTAACACCTTTTCCTTAGAATTCAAAGGCCGCCGATCGAAAACAGGAGCAAAGCATGCAGAAGCCGAATTATCCGCAGGAGTCCGCAGCGTTTCAGATTCAGGCCTACCGCAAACCCAAAGACCTCCGCACTCTGCGCGTGGAAAACGTGTCCTTCACCGGCAGCCCGCGGAAACACCCCTATGACCCCGAGCGCATCATCCTGGTGGCCGATCCTTACAGCACCAATACGTTTTACTTCGAGTTCGAAAAAGGCGATATCGCTTGCGTCGAGGAACTCCCCAGCGTGGTGGATATGGAGGGCAACACCCTGACCATGATTCGCATCTGGGTCAAGAAGGGAAGCGTTGCCGTGCGCTGCACGCCGTTCATTACCGGCGATACTCGTGCCATGGAATGACCGGCGGGACTGCCGCAGGGGCTTAGGGCGGCCTCTCTAGAAGCGGATGTTCAGCTCAAAGGAAACGTCATCAACCGACGTGCCGCGCCTTCCGGCATCTTCGTTCGGCCGGAGATCCGGATTGAAGGCTTGGGTTCCATAGAGCGAGAACCGGAGGGATTCGGACAGATGATAGTGTAAACCGAGGGCGAAATCCATGGTCTGCCAATCCGGCGAAACCCCGAGCGGCCGTTCGAAAAAGTCTTCCTGGTTCTTGGCGTGAGCCGCCATGAAAACGGCAACCCGCGAGGCCGGGAGAATCATCCAGGTTTCGAGACCGAATTTCTGATAGTCGCGATCGCGGCTTTTTGGGGCCTTATCGTCGTCCACCTGGGTTACGGACGGTATCAATTTGATCCATTCCAGCGGGGATAGAATCGCTGCCAGCCGGAACCCCCCGTCGGCATCGGTCAAGCTGCTCGTCTGGATCGCAGCCGACGAATCCGGATCCGGCGGGATATCGCCGGCCTCGAGCGCATTCAAGAAGAAACCGCTCAGCAGAAACTCAAGCGAATCGTTGATCTGGATGCCGGCTTCCAGGTAGCTGAAGCGCTCCGGGGCATCCCCGAGGTCAAGGGTAAAGTTGAAGGAATCCTGAACCAGCGCCCGGGTCAGGTCCGTTGCTTCATCAGGCTCATCCTGCAGCTCCAGCCCGCGGGCACGCTTGGAGAACATGTAACGCGACTTCCAATAGTCTTCATCCAACCGCGAGATGGTAACGCCTTCCGAACGCGAGGCATGCAGGAAGTGGCCGCCGGCCAGATACATCCCGACGTGATTCACGGATTTGCGGCCGGGGCCGAAAAACACCAGGTCGCCGGTCTTGAGATCGTCCCTGCCGACGGACTCGAGGCCGCCCAGCCGGCTCTGCTCGCTGGAGCTGCGCGGAAGGTTGATGCCGAATACTTCGGAGTAGACTTGCCGGATCAAGCCCGAGCAATCAAATCCGCTTTGCCCTTCGCCGCCAAAGCGGTAACGCAGGCCGAAGAACTTGGCGATTTCGTTTTCGAGGTTCTCCGGCAGCGCCGGCGAGATCTCGGAAGTGATGGCTTCGGCCTTGGTTTTGGTTGCAGCCGAAACCAACGGTTTGGCAGCCACCGGCTTCGCCTTTTTCTTGGTTGGGGCGCTGCTTTTGGATTTTGCAGCCGCCGGAGGGGTGGATTGGGGTTTGGGTTTGGGTTTGGGTTTGACCTGGGCAGGGTCGGGTTGGGCGACGGCACAGCTGGAAGCGCCGGATTCGGCAGCCCGTTGCCGCGCGGCCCAAGGCTCGGATGCAAAACCATGCAAAAACAGGAAGCAGGCAGCCAGCAACAGGCCCCCGCTCCTGAACAGCTCATTCCATTTATTGCAACGATGTTCGTACGGCGATGCGTTGTGTGGATGATGCAATTTTCCAGACCTCGTTGATCGTCCCGAACTTTTTCCGGCGCTTGCCTTGCGCCCTATTCCTCCCGGCACATTCTGCGGAACCAATCTTCCGCTTCTCTATGGGTGGAAGCTATTTCTGCCTACCCGCCTTTGCGCCGTTAATTCCCGGATCCTCAACGGCATTATTGACAGGCGCTGTTTTTTAGTCCGGCACCCCATTCAGTGTCAAGTTTTTTTTTGGAAAAATGGTTTTTTCAGGCTCAAGAATGGCAGCAAAAAAAATGCCAAAAACGACATCAAAGCTCATCTCTGATGAAAACCGATGGTTATCATCTTCAGCCAATTCGAGCCCGGCGCCAACGATTACCCCTCCGAAATTCAATAAACGGTTTTTTTATCCTTTTTGATATCCATACGGGAATAATTCACTTGACTTCAACGAGGTTATTTTATAGCTGCTAAATAGCTATAAGAGACATCACTAAACCCTGTCGGGCAAAATCGCCAAGGAGGCCCCGTCCATGAAAAACAGACCGATCTGCTTTTATCTGGCTATCATTGCCGTGTTGGCGACTCTGCTGGTTGCCGAACATTCCTCAGCGGCCGAACCGATCGTCATCGGCGTGCCGACATCGCTCGGGTTCCTCGAAGGCAAGGAATCCCACAAGGTTGTGCAGATGGCCGTCAGTGAAATCAACGCCAAAGGCGGGGTGACCGTGGGTGGTCAGAAGCGGTTGCTGGAGGTCTCCTCCATGGATATCCGCGACGCCGCTCCCGGGGTGCCCGTACCGGAAGCCCTGCTCGGCATCGAAAAAAACATACTCGAAAAGAAGCCGGTCGGCATTGTGGTAGGACCCTTTCGTTCCGAGGCGCTTGTAGCCGGCATGGATCTGATCTCGAAATACAAGACCCCGATGATCGGGACCATCGCTATGACCCCGGCCTCCGAGGCCAAGGTCAAAGAGGACCCGGGAAAGTACCAATATATTTTCCGAAATTGCCTGAATGCCGTGTACCTGGTCAAATATCTGGTGGGAACCATGGCGGCGATCAACCAGGAGTTCGGGTTCACAAAGGTCTACATCATGCATCAGGATGTCGCCTGGGCCAGGGCCACCGCCGACGGGGTCAAGAAAAGCTATTTTGAAAAAGCCGGGTGGGAGGTCCTGGAGCAGGAAGCCTATCCGACCGGCACGTCGGATTTCTCCTCCGCCCTGATGAAGGCCCGCTCCAGGGGCGCGCAGGTGATCATGCCGATTTTCGACATGCCTCAGAGCGGCATCCTCGTCAAACAGTGGAAATCCATGGGCGTGCCGGCACTCATGGCCGGTTTCATATCCCCGCTGGCGGGCACGGACGCCTGGAAAAGCTTCGATGCGAAAATCGGGGGCGCCATCAACTGCGTCTTCGAAATGGGCAGCGCCATCGCCAGCGACAAACTGCCCAAGTCGGTCGAATTCTACAACAAGTACAAGAAGCTTTACGGCAAGGAACTGCAGGCCGGACACGGCCCGGCGCCGGCTTACGAATCCGTCTACATTTTGGCGGAGGCCATCGAGCGCGCCGGCAGCCTCGACCCCGATGCCGTTGTCGCCCAGATCAAAAAGACCGACCGGACGGGGATCATGGGCCGCATCCGTTTCGATGAGGGTAACCAGGTCATCTACGGGTTCGACCCCAGGGAAACAGCGGTCGCCGCGGTCTTTCAATGGACCGACGACGGCAAACGCCGGATCGTCTTCCCGGAGTCTCTGGCGGAATCCAAGATCCAGCTTCCCAAAGGCCTCAAGTCCGCCAAATAGGCAGGGATTCGCCGAATGTTCCTGGGAACCATCCTCTATGGCCTGCTCAACAGCGCGGTTCTGGCCGTGATGGCGATCGGCTTCAACCTGACCTTCGGCATCAGCGGCGTGGCAAACTTTGCCTACGGCGCCATGTACATTTTTTCCGCCTATCTGAGCTGGACCCTGTTCCACCTGCTGGAGTGGCCTTACTGGCTGGCGGTCTGCACATCGATCCCGGCCACGATGGCGCTGGGAGCCCTGATGTACCGCTTCGTCCTCCTGCGCGTGCGCGGGCAGGCGCTTTCGGAGGTGATCGCCACCTTCGGTATCGGGCTGGCGATTCTGGAGCTGTTTCACTACCTGGGCTTCGTGGGCTTCGAATATACGCTGCCGGTGCTCGTCGATGACAGCATCATGATCGGCGAAACCATGATCGACTGGCAGCGGATCCTGGTCACGGCCGTAGCCGCCCTGCTCGTGGCAGGCCTGTGGGCGTTCACCCATTACACGCGCCTGGGCCTCGCTTTTCGCGGGATCGCCCAAGACGAACGCACCGCGCTGACTCTGGGAATCGAGTCGGACCGCATCGCCATGTTGAGCGTCTCGCTCGGCTGCGGCCTGGCCGCACTGGCGGCGACCGTCATCATCCCGCTCGGCAGCATCTCGCCCAGCGAAGGCTACGACGTGCTGATCAAGGCCCTGGCCGTGTGCATCATCGGCGGGCTTGGCAGCACGGGCGGCGTCATCGTGGCCAGCTTCCTCATCGGGTTTGCCGAACGGTTCACCGATACCTACGTGAGCTCGCACTGGACCATGATCGTGAGCCTGGCCGCCATTCTTCTCGTCCTGGGCTTCAAGCCCTCCGGCCTTTTCGGCCGGCAGAAAGAACTGGAGGAAAGGATCTGAGCGCGTTGGAACGACGCAAAGAGCGCATCGAACGGGGGATCAGGGTTCGCGCGGGGGACGTTTTCGCTTTATGCTCGTGGCGCGAGATGCTTTATTTGCTGGCCCCCCGGCTGATTCCCGTCCTGGGTTTTCTGATCCTGCCCCTGGTTTTGGACAACTACTGGCAGAAGGTGCTGCTCTCGGTGGCTGCGTTCGCCCTATTGGCGATCAGCTGGGACATTCTGGCTCAGTCCGGCATGATTTCCCTGGGGCAGGCCCTGTTCTTCGGCCTGGGGGCCTACTGTTCGGGGGTCCTGACCCATGCCTGCGGATGGCCTCCCCTGCTGGCCCTGCCGGTGGCCGCGCTGCTGGGAGGGCTTCTGAGCACGCTCTGCCTGCTGCCGGTATTGCGGCTGCGCGGGGTGTATTTTTCCATGGTGACCCTGATCATCCCCCTGATGCTCGTGCGCATCGTCGAGGCCACCAAAATTTTCGGGGGCACCGAGGGGCTGAGCGGCATTGCCCCGCTGCCGTCCAAGTGGATCGAGCTGTACCTGATCGTGGGGGCGCTCCTGGCCGCGCTTTTCGGCTTCCGCCGCATGCTGGATTCCGACTACGGCCTGGTGCTCAAGGCGATCAAGGACAACGACCGCTCGGTCATCAACGCCGGCATCAACATCTACTGGTTCAAGGCTCAGGCGCTTTTTATCGCCAGCAGCCTCGCGGCCTTGACCGGTGCTTTTATGACCCACGTCTACATGTTCGTCGGAATGCCGGTGTTTGCGCTGGACTACTCCATTCTGCCGATTGCGGCCGCCGTGGTCGGCGGCCCCGGCACTCTGGCCGGCGCCACGGTCGGCGCGGTGATCCTGGTGCCGCTTTCGGAGCTGCTGCGCGGCATCGGCGGGCTGCGCATCGTTTTTTACGGGATTTTCCTGGTGGTGTTCATTGTAGCCCTGCCGGAGGGCATCTTCCATTACATCCAGCGCAAATACCATCAGTTTGAGCGCTGGGTGGAGGTGCAGTGATGGCCGCCGGCCCCCTGCTCGCGCTCCAGGCACTCTATAAGAACTTCGGCGGGATCCTCGCCATCAACGACCTCAGCTTCGAACTGGCCGAGGGGGAGCTGCTGGGGCTCATCGGGCCGAACGGATCCGGCAAGACCACGGCCGTGAACCTGATTACCGGTTTCGTCAAGCCGTCGAGCGGTGAGGTGGTCTATCGGGGCCGCACCATCAGCGGGCTGCCGCCCTACGCCATCGTGCGGCTCGGCATTTCGCGCACCTTCCAGATGGTCAAGCCGTTTTACCAGCTGCCGGCCTACAAGAACATGATCATTCCGCTTTGCTCGCCGCGGGTCAAGCAGATGACCGGCGGCCGCTACGGCGACCGCGATGCCGTCGCACTCGACCTGCTGGAGGAGGTCGGCTTCGAGCGGGACGCCCAGGTGGCCTACAAGAGCGCGGCCGTCCTGCCGCAGGGCTATCTCAAACGCCTGGAGCTCGCCAAAGCGATCGCCCTCAAACCGGATGTGATCATTCTCGACGAGCTCTTTTCCGGCCTGAGCCTGGCCGAGGTGGCCAGCATCGTTCCGATCATCGAACGGCTGCGCCAGGAGGGCAAGAGCATCATCATGATCGAACATCGCCTGAAGGAGCTGTTCCGGATCGCCGACCGGGTGGTGGTGCTCAACTTCGGCCAGAAGATCGCCGAGGGGCGGGCGGAGGATGTCATGGCCAGCGATGCGGTGAAAAAGGCTTACCTGGGAGTCGAGGCGTGAACATGACCCAACCCTCTGCCCGGCCGCTGCTCGAGGTGCGGGAGCTGATGGTGTTCTTCGAGAATGCACTGGCCATCAACGGCCTGAGTCTGGAAGTGCACACCGGTGAGATCGTCGGCGTGATCGGATCCAACAGCGCCGGCAAAACCACTCTGATGAACGCGCTGTCGGGGCTGATCATCGACATGCGCACCAAGGAGAAGCGCCGCGGCGGCGAACGGATCACGCTTTATGGAAACGTGATCCTGAACGGTGAGGACATCACGGAGTGCCCGCCCAGCGAGCGGGTCAAGAAGGGCATCGTGCTCTCGCGCGAGCGCCATCCGATATTCCCCGAGAGCAGCGTCCTGGAAAACCTGAGGATTGCAGGGTATTTGCGGCCGCGCATGGAGGTTAAGAAAACCATGGCCTACGTCTTCGAGCTGTTTCCGCCCCTGGCTCGGCTCAAAGCCCGCAAGGCCGGCTTCATGAGCGGCGGGGAGCAGCAGATGCTCGCCATCGGCATGGCGCTGGTGGTGCAGCCCAAGCTGCTGCTGCTGGATGAGCCCCTGCTCGGCCTGAGCCCCCTCATGCAGCAGGCCGTTATGGAGGCGGTGGTCAATTTGAAAAAGCACTACGGCATCACGGTGTTATTGAGCGAGCAGTTCGCGCGCCCCGTGCTCCCCGTGATCGACCGGGGGTATGTGGTCGAAAACGGAATGCTCGCGCTGGCGGGGACCGGCGTGCAGCTGATGGAAAACCCGGAAATCAAGTCCGCCTACTTTGGGATATAAAGTTTGTTATGCCGGATTTAAGCACTTCATCGATCTACTCGGTGTTCGCCGAGACGGCCGAACGGCGCAAGGACCACCCGGCCGTGGTTTATCTCGGCAGCCGGTTCTCGTATCGACGCGTCCGACAACTGGCCGAGGCCTTTGCCGCCGCCCTGGCCGGCCTGGGGGTGACGGCCGGACAGAAGGTGATGCTATACATCCCCAACGGCATCCAGTGGGTGGTGGCCTGGCTGGGGGTCCAACGTCTCGGAGCGGTGGTCGTTCCGATCACTCCGATTTACACGCCGCACGACATCACCTACATCGCCAACGACAGCGGTGCCGAAACCATCGTATGTGCCGACACCAACTTCGGGTATGTCCGCAGCGCCTTGCCCGAGACGGGGCTGAAGCGGGTGATCTTTTCCAACATGGCCGACCTGCTGCCCGCCTGGAAGCGCGCGTTCGGTTACCTCTTTGATGTGGTGCCGCGGGGCCGGACGGAGCGGGGCGGGAGCGCGCACGCCTTCCGTCGCCTGATCACGGGCTCCGTCGGCAAGCCGCTTCCGGAAACCCATGGGCCCGGCGGCAGCGACACGGCCGAAATCCTTTATACCGGCGGAACCACCAAGTTTCCCAAGGGAGTGCCCATTTCGCATGCCTTCTTCCTGGTGTCCGCCGATGAACAGATCCGCATCAGCGCGCCGCTCTTCGCCCCCGAGGACAACGTGGTCATGGGCAACGCCCCGCTCTTCCACGTGCTGGGCCAAACTTGCAGCCTCGCCACTCTTTTGGTCGGCGGATCCCTGATCATCCAGCCGCGCATCAACCTCGATGCGGCCTTTGACGCCATCCAGCGCTTCCGCGCCCGGACCATGATCGGCGTTCCGGCCCTCTACCGCATGATCCTGGAGCATTCGCGTCTGAGCCAGTACGACCTCAGCTCGCTGCAATACTGCTTCAGCGGCGGCGACGTTCTGCCGACGGACCTGGGCCGGCGCTGGCAGGAGAAGTTCGGCCATCCCATCCGCCAGGGCTATGGCGCCACCGAGACCTGCGGCGGGGTGGCCATGTGCCCGGTGGACCGCGACAACCCCCCGAAAAGCGTGGGAAGGGTGGTTCCCAGCAAGAAGGTCAAGCTCGTCGATCCGATCGCGCTTGAGGAGGTCGGGATCGGGGAGCCCGGAGAATTGCTGGTATCCGCACCCCACATGGTGAAGGCCTACCTCAACAAGCCGGAGGAAACCGCCGCCGCGTTCGTCCGCATCGACGGCGAAACCTGGTACCGCACCTCCGACATCATGTCCATGGATGCGGAGGGCAATCTCTACTTCGTGGACCGCACGGTGGACACCATCAAACACAAGGGCTATCGGATCTCGGCCTCGGAGGTCGAGTCCGTGCTCCAGGAGCACCCGGCCGTCATGGCGACCTGCGTGGTGGGCGTACCGGACGCGAAGGTCGGCGAACGCATCAAGGCCTACGTCGTGCTCAAGCAGGACGTCAAGGGCATCAGCGGCTACGACCTCATCAAGTGGTGCCGCAACACGCTCGCCCCCTACAAAATACCGCACTACATCGAGTTCCGCGACATGCTTCCCAAGTCCAAGGTCGGCAAGCTGCTGCGCCGCGAAATCCGCGATGAAGAGAAACGCCGCAAGGAAGTGTAAGCCCTCGGCCCGAGTATCGGATTGGAGAATAGACGATGAACATCGCCCATCATGTCGAACGCGCCGCAAAATTCTTCCCCGACAAACCCGCCATCTTGTTTGAGGGATCCACACTGACCTATCGGGACTTGAATGCGCGCATCGACCGCCTGGCCAGCGCACTCGCCGCCCAACGGTGTCGGCCGCGGCCGATGCAAGGCTGCGGGTTGACCGAATGCTCGCCCTTTGCCCGCAACAGCCGCGACTTCCGCCACAAGTTCGGCAGCGTCGGCACGCCGATCGAGAACACCGAAATCCGCATCCTGGACGCGGACGACCGGGAACTGCCAGCGGGCCGATGGGGGGAAATCTGCAGTGAAACGGCCGCGGCGGCGATCGTGCTGAAAGAGGGCGCTCGGGCCACCGCCGAGGAAGTCATTGCCTATTGCCGCAGCCACATGGCCGCCTACAAAGCTCCGGCCCGGGTGGACTTCGTGTCGGAACTGCCCAAGAGCGCGACCGGCAAAATCCTGAAGCGGACCCTAAGGGACAAAGGCTGATCCAACCGATCGAGAGGACACCATATGGACTTTGCACTCAATAAGGAACAGCAGGACATCGTCCGGGCGGCCCGCAGTTTCGCACTCAAAGAGTTCCCGGAGCGTGCCCGCGAATTCGACCGCGAGGAGAAGTTCGACCTCGGCCTCTGGAAAAAAGCCTGCGAGCTCGGCTTTGTGGGGGTCTTCATCGACAAGAAATACGGCGGGCTCGGCTACGGATTCCTGGAGCACTGCCTCATCAACGAGGAGTTCTGGGCCGTCGAGCCGGGCATCGGCGCTGCGATTCTGTCGGCCACCTTCGGGGCCGAGCTGATCCAGATGTTCGGCAGCGAAGACCAGAAGAAAGCCGTCCTGCCCGAGCTGGCGGAGGGCCAGGCCATCATCGGCACGGCCATCACCGAGCCGGATGCCGGCAGCGACGTCACCATGGCCGCCACCACCGCGGTGCGAGACGGAAACGAGTGGGTCATCAACGGCTCCAAGATGTTCGCCACGAACGGCACCACCGCCGCCTACATCAACGTCTTCTGCCTGACCGACCCGGAGAACCGCTCGCGCCACAAGCGCCACAGCTTTATTCTGGTGCCCACCTCCGCTCCGGGCTACCAGGCCATCAAGATCCACGGCAAGCTCGGGATCCGGGCTTCGGACACGGCCGAGCTGGTGTTGAAGGACCTGCGCGTTCCGGCCGAAAACCTGGTCGGCGTCGAAGGCGAAGGCTTTTCCCAGCTGATGGCGTTCTTCAACCACACCCGCCTGCACGTCTGCGCCCAAGCCGTGGGGCTCTCCCGCGCAGCTCTGGAGGAGGCCGTGCGCCACGTCAAGAGCCGGGTCCAGTTCGGGCAGCCGCTGGCCGCGTTTCAGGCCACCCAGTTCAAGATCGCCGAAATGGCCACCCGCATCCGCGCCTCGCGCAATCTTTACTACGAAGCAGCCTGGGGTGCCGATCGCGGCAAGCTCGATCACGGGCTGGTGGCTATGGCCAAGTGGTTCTCCGGCCAGACCGCGGTTTACTGCGCCGACGAAGCCCTGCAGATGCACGGCGGCTACGGCTACATCGACGAGTACAAAGTGCAGCGGCTTTACCGCGACGCCAAGATCCTTGAAATCTACGAAGGGACCAAGGAAGTCGAAAAAACCATCGTCGCGCGCGGTTTGCTGCGATAGCGGCGCGAAAGGGAGGCCGGATGGATCGCGAACTGGAAAGCGCCCTTCTCGCCCGAATTCAACGAATCCCCATCGTCGCGACCCTGGACCTTCAAATCATGCGCTTCGGCGACGGCTTCTGCGAAGCCCGCGTGCCGCGCCGCCATGATTACGACGGCGTATATGCGTCGTTTCACGGCGGCCTGCTGATGACCACCGCCGACAGCACGGCCTGCTTTGCCATCCTGACCCGCACCGGGCCGGACACGCGCCTGACCACCACCGACATGAACATCCGCTTCCTGGCCCCCTGCCTGACCGACGTGACCGCCCGGGCCAAGGTCATCAAATTCGGCCGCACGCTTTGTCCGGTGGCCGTCGACCTGTTCGACGAGGCTGGCAAGCAGGTGGCCGTGGCCCAAGTCGCCTACATGCTGCTCTGAGAACCAAATAACCGCCGACCAGGCGCATTTATACCTTGGGGTTCCAAACGCGCTTCCTCAAGAAGGGATCGAGGTCACGAAGGCCTGGAGGGGGCTTCACCTACAACGATTTTATGGTGGTGCCTAGGGCCGGAATCGAACCGGCACGGGACATAGTTCCAAGGGATTTTAAGTCCCTTGCGTCTACCAGTTCCGCCACCCAGGCACGGCAGGCTCAAGCTGAGCGCTCGGAGCCGGATGCTGTGGAAAATAGCTAAAACTCAAGATGGTTTCAAGCGAAAACCGGGCAGGCAAATTCGAAATGCTTCCCTTCGATTAAAGTGAGGCAGGCATCCACCGCCTCGGGGTCGTAAAGGATGCCTTTCTTGGCGGAAATCTCCTCGAGGGCTTTGTCCACGCCCATGGACGGCCGGTACGGGCGATGCGAGGACATGGTCTCGACCACATCGGCGACACCGACGATCCGGGCTTCCTTCAGGATGCCCTCGCCGGACAGCCCCTGGGGATATCCGGTTCCGTTCAGGCGCTCGTGGTGCTGCAGAACGATTTGAGCGACCGGCCAGGGAAAGTCCACGCTTTTGAGAATGTCGTAGCCGGCCTGCGAGTGGGCCTGGACCAGGCCCATCTCCAGGCTGCTCAGGTGGGATGGTTTGGTCAGGATCTCGGCCGGCAGCGAAATCTTCCCGATGTCGTGGATGGCGGAGGCGATGGCGAGCCCTTCGACTTGATCCGGCGAAAGCCCCATCTCGACGCCGATCGCCCGCGCCAGTTCCGCGACCCGCTGCTGGTGGCCATACGTGTAGGGGTCGCGCTTCTCGACCGTCATGGCGATCGCCATGACGCTGCCGCCGATGATTTTTTTCAGGTGATCCAGACTCTGCTGGAGCTCACGCTGAACATTCCGGCGGTGGTCGACCTCCCGGCGCAGCTGCTCGTTGCTGCGCAGGAGCGCCTCGGTGCGCTGGTGAACCATGTTTTCAAGTTCGACGTTCAGAGACAACAGACGCTGCTCGGCCTGCCACTTGGCGCTCAAGGCCGAAGCGCACTGCACGATTTCCTGAGGGTGAAACGGTTTCTGCAGGAACAGCAGCCGATCGCAGAAATTCAAGTGCCGCGGCAGGTTGTCGGAATCGCTGCCGATGTACCCGGTAACCAGCACGATGTTGGCGGCCGGATCGACCTTGAGGATTTTTTCGGCCGCCCAGATTCCGGAAGGCCCCGGCGGCATGTTCACGTCCAAAAAAATGGCTGAATACGCCGTTCCGGTTGCAAACGACTGCTCGACCGCTTCAAGCGCTCCCCGAGCATGGCTGCGGCAGGTCACGCTGAAGCGCGGGGCGGCGCGCCCAGCAACCGATCCAACGCCGGAGAAACCAACCATTCTCAGATGAGTGGATTCGAGGATTTCCTTGTAGATGTCCAGCAGAAGCGGCTCGTCGTCTACGGCCAGAATGTTGAAGGCGCTGTCGGTCAATTTTAAAACGGCCCCTGTATTCGATTAAAAGCTGTAACGCCTTTGATGCAAAATCGAAACCAGCCGGCCGGTCTGGTGCCGCCGCCGAAGCGAAAGCCCGTGAAAAGAACATCCAAGTACTGCCGTCCGGCAGACCTGTTATTTTTTTAACGACTTGATATCACAATGAATGAATTCAACACCGCGTGGCACTTGCAGGCGGTGGCCAACCAAAAAAGGGCCCGGGAGGGCTGGATTTGACGAAGGGTTTCGAAGAGGTCACGGGGGCGCAAACCGCCAACACCCGGCGCCAACTGGTAGCTTCGCACAACCAGAATCTTGACGCCCGGGGCATGAATGCGCCGGATGAAGGCATGCATGCTTCGCGGCCGCTTTCGGCCGGTGAACGAGCAGACGTTCCCGGATTCCGGGCAGTCTGGCGGGCAGATGAAATCGGCGTTGCTGGCAACCCACTGGCCCTTGCGGCCGGGCACGGCATTGGGGAGCAGTTCGGCCAGCCCCGCCGGCAGCGCCTGCGGCTTTATGCGGGTGTTGCCGGGCAGAGATGCCCGCAACCATTCATAGGCCACATGAATCGGAGCGGCCGCTACGATCCATGGCCTTTGAAAGGGGCTCACGAGGCGGCTCTTTAGAAAATCGATCCCGTCGCCTTCCAAAACCTGGAAGCCGTCGGCTTTAAGCTCTCGGCACCGAAGGGAATCCTTCTCCACGATGAGGATCTCGGCTGCTGGATGCGCACGGCCGAGGGTTTCGGCGGCCCGCCGGCCGTGGGTTCCGCCGCCGATGATCCAGTATTCTCGCATGTGCCTCCGCCCGGGACGGCTGTTCGCCTCGAAGTTGAACGCTTTTTTACGGCTTGGGAACAGCCTTGTCAAACACCATGCCATTTGTTAAACAAAACCTGTGAAACTGCCTGAACTCAAAACCAAAATCATCTTGGCATCGCAGTCGCCGCGGCGCCGTTACCTGCTCGAAAGGGCCGGCCTGCAGTTTGCCGTTATTCCGAGTCGACTGGATGAAGCTTCGGTTAAAGCCGAGACCCCGGATGATTATGTTCGCGAGCTGGCCCAGGCCAAAGCCATGGACATCGCTCGTATGCACCCCGACAGCTGGGTAATCGGGGCGGACACCGTGGTGGTGGCCGAAGGCCGCATCCTGGGCAAACCGGCCTCAACCGCGCAGGCCCGCGATATGCTGCGCCGACTCAGCGGCCGGATGCATCAGGTATTGACCGGCTATTGCATCGGCCGGCTGACCGGCAATCGTCTGTTTTCAGACGTCGTGCGCACGGAGGTTCTATTTAAAACCCTGACGGACGATGAAATCGAATGGTACATCCGTACCGGCGAGCCTTTCGACAAAGCCGGGGCGTACGCCATTCAGGGCATCGGCACTTTTTTAGTGAAACGCATCAACGGGTCGTATACCAATGTGGTCGGTCTGCCGGTGTGCGAAGTGGTCGAATTCCTGATCCGCGAGCAGGTGATCGGGTTCGACCGACCGCATCCGCTGGCCGCGGGCCCGCACGACGAAAGCGCAGCGACCGGCTCATGAATACCATTGGGGAACGACTGGCCGCCGTGATGGCCCGCATCCGCTCCGCAGCGACGGCGGCGGGACGATCGGCCGGCGATATCCGGCTCGTGGCGGCCAGCAAGACCTTTCCGCCCGCCGCCATCCGGGATGCCGTCGCGGCCGGCGTGTCCGACATCGGCGAAAACTACATTCAGGAGGCCCGCGACAAATACGCCGCCCTCCCGGGGGTCCCGGTGGCGTGGCACTTCATCGGCCACCTCCAGACCAACAAGGCCAAATTTGCCGTCCGGATGTTCGATCTCATCCACACCGTGGACTCCTACCGCCTGGCCCTCGAACTTGACCGCTGCGCGCAAAAAATCAACAAGATCCAGTACGTCCTGATCCAAGTCAACGTCGCCGGGGAAGCGTCCAAGTCGGGGGTGGCTCCCGCGGAGGCTCTGCCGCTCATCCGGCGGGCGGCGGAGCTCGAGCACATCGCGGTGAGGGGGCTCATGACCATGCCGCCCTATTTCAACGCGCCCGAGAAAGTGCGCCCCTTCTTCGCCGCGTTGCGCCGGCTGCGCGACCGCATCGCTGCGGAGCAGCTGGGACCCTTCGGCCTGCCGGAGCTGTCCATGGGCATGACCGGGGATTTCGAGGCCGCCATCGCCGAGGGCGCGACGCTCGTGCGCATCGGCACGGCGATTTTCGGAGAACGACCATGAGGCTCCTGCTGCACGTCTGCTGCGCTCCCTGCTCGATCGTACCGGTGGCCGAGCTGCGCTCGGCCGGGGCGGCGGTGACCGGCTTCTTCTACGGCCATAACATTCACCCCTATTCCGAGTGCCGGCGCCGCCAGGACACCCTGCAGGACTATGCCGGCCGGATCGGCCTGGAGATGATCTGGCAGCCGGGCTACGACCTGGAGGGGTTCATCCGCGAGGTCGTGTATCACGAAGACGAGCGCTGCCTCATCTGCTACCGTCTGAGGCTGGAGGCCACCGCCGCTCTGGCGCGGCAGGGCAACTTCGACGCCTTCTCCACCACCCTGCTCTACAGCCGCTATCAGAAGCACGACCGCATCCGTGAAATCGGCGAATCCGTCGGGCGCACCCTGGGCGTTTCGTTTCATTACCGCGATTTCCGGACCGCATGGAAACAGGGCGTCGCCGAATCCCGGCGCATCGGGCTTTACCGCCAGAAATACTGCGGGTGCATCTACAGCGAAAAAGAGCGCTTTTTTCGGGCGGCTCCGCCGGAGCCCTGAGCGATCATGTACGGAAACTTCATCTATTTCATCCTGGTTCTGCTGATTTACCTGACCTACCAGCCCCCCGAAGACCCGACCTTCGGCGGCACGGCAAGCCTCCTCCTGTTCGGCGGGCTGGCGTTGGCATTTGCCGGGCTCACCCGCGCCATGTTCCGCCGCATCGTGCGCCTGGCCGGGCAGGCGGACTTCGCGCGGCTGGACCAGCGCTTCCACGCGACCCAGCTGCGCAGCTCGATTCTGGCCGTGGCGATCTTCGCACTGGACATCTACGCGCTCAACCTGCCCGCGTACCTGACCCACCTGCCGCTCTTCAGCCGGTGGCCGACCCTGCAGGCATTCATCTTTCTGATCCTTTTCATGGGCTATCTCGGCGTGGTCTGGGGCTGCGCCTATGACGCCTACTATGAACTATATCATCCGCATTTTTCGCGTTGGGAGTATGTCGGGTCCAATATTTCGTTTTCAGCCCCCATTCTGCTGCCCTGGCTGCTGCTGTCGGGGGTGGCCGACCTGATCCAGACCCTGCCGCTCCCGGGCCTGAAGGCCTTCCTGGACACCACCGAAGGCCAGACCGTCTATTTTTCATCCTTTCTGGCCATCGTCGCCGTGGCAGGCCCGCTTATGATCAAGACGTTTTGGCGCTGTCGACCGATGAACCCCGGCTGGCAGCGCGAACGCATCGAGCAGCTGTGCCGAAGGGCCGGTATGGCTTACCGGGACATCTTGTACTGGCCCCTGTTCGGCGGCAAAATGATCACCGCCGGGGTGATGGGTCTGGTCCGACATTTTCGCTATATCCTGGTAACCCCATCCCTGCTCAATCTGCTCGCTCCGGAGGAGATCGACGCCGTGATCGGCCACGAGATCGGCCACATTAAGAAAAAGCACCTGTTGTTCTATCTGTTGTTCTTTACGGGCTATCTGGTCCTTTCATATGTCACCTTTTATATCACCGTGTACGCCCTGATTTTCATTGAACCCGCTTGGAGGCTCGCGCATCGCCACGGCGCCAACCCCGGAATGATGACCTCCATCGTCTTCAGCGCGGCGATCATCTGTGTCTTTCTCATTTATTTCCGATATGTGTTCGGTTTTTTCATGCGCAACTTCGAGCGACAGGCGGACGGCTACGTCTTCTCGCTGTTTGGCAGCGCCGCCGCCCTGGTTTCGACCTTTCACAAGATCTCCCTGAGCAGCGGCCAGCCGGCCGACCGTCCCAACTGGCACCACTTCAGCATCCGCCAGCGCATCGATTTCCTGAAAAAATGCGAACAGGACCGCAGCTGGATCCGCCGCCACGACACCCGCGTCCGCCGCGCCATCGGCCTTTACCTGGCCGGGCTGGCGCTGCTGGCCGTATTCGGCTATCAGCTCAACATGGGGGCGATGGGCGCCAAATTGGGGGACCATCTCATCGCCGCCATCATCCTGCGCGAAATCGAGCGCGCTCCCGAAAACCACCGCCTTTACGGCCTGCTGGGCGACCTGCACTACCGTCGCCAGAACTTCGCCGAGGTCAAACAGGCTTATGAAAAATCGCTGGCGCTGATGCCGGACCAGCCGCAGGTGCTCAACAACCTGGCCTGGCTCCTCGCCACCAGCCCGGACGAGCGCCTGCGCGACCCGGTCCTGGCGCTGGCGCTCGCCCGCCAGGCGGCCCGGCTGGACGAGTCCGCTTACATTCTGGACACGCTGGCGGAATGCTATTTTTTGAACGAAGACTACGAGCGGGCGGTGGAGGCCGGCCGGCGCGCGTTGGCCCGCGCCGAGGGCGACCGCAGCCATTATGAGGCCCAGCTGCGCCGGTTCATGGAGGCCGTCGAAAAATAGACGCGATATCCGGCGAAGGCTCACTTCGGCGGCGAGCCGTCCGATTTGAAATGGCGAAGATTGAGGTAGATCTTGCGGCCTCCCCCGGCGATCAGGAAGACGGCCATAAAATACATGCAGAAATAGATGAACCCGATGGCTCCGGAAAAGGATTCGATCTGCCGGACCTGGGGCATCACCTCGGGGATGCGGAAAAGCAGCCCCAGCCCGGCCATCACCAGCATCAGCCCCCAGACGAGTTGGAGCGTGGATTTCGTGGGCGCATCCATATCGACAGCCTTTAGAAAAAGGGGTCAGGGTTCGGGGTTCAGGACCGCTAAAACCACGGCCAGCTTATTTCCTGAACCCTGCCTCCCGAACCCTTCCCTTACCCTTTCAGCTTCCCTGTAAACACCGCCTTGCGTTTTTCCAGGAACGCCGCGGTGCCCTCTTTGGCGTCGACGCTCGCCAGGGTCAGCGCGAAGGCATCAACTTCAATACTGCAGCCGGTGGCGAGATCGGTGTTCAGACCGCGGTTGACCGCCTGTTTGGCCTCCCGCAGCGATACCCGGCCCTTGCCGGCGATGCCGCGGGCGGTCTTCAGCACTTCTGCCATCAAGTCGGCGGAAGGAACGACCTTGTTGACCAGGCCGATTTGCAGGGCCTCGGCCGCGCTGATCATTTGGCCGGTGAAGATCAGCTCCTTGGCCCGGCTGGCGCCGATCAGCCGCGGCAGCCGCTGGGTGCCGCCGAAGCCTGGAATGAGCCCGAGGTTGATCTCGGGCAGGCCGAATTTCGCGTTATCGGCGGCATAAATGAAATCGCAGGCCAGCGCGATTTCGCTGCCGCCCCCCAGCGCGAATCCGTTCACCGCGGCGATCACGGCGATCGGCAGCTCTTGCAGCTTCGCGATGATGGCATGGCCGGCGCGCGAAAACACTTTGGCCTGAAGCGCCGTAAAAGTGGCCAGTTCGGTGATGTCCGCTCCGGCCACAAAGGCTTTTTCGCCGGCGCCGGTCAGAACGAGCACCCGGACACCTTCGTCCGCGGCAATCTCGTCCAGCGCCCCGGACAGCTCCGCCAGCAGGGCCTGGTTCAAGGCATTCAGGGCCTTGGGCCGGTTGAAGGTGATCGTGGCAATCCCCTGATCCACCTGGAAGAGAATGTTTTCGTAGGCCATGGCTCTCCTTCCTCGAGTCCGTTGATTCCGTCTGGCTTGGGTATTAGCCCGATGACCCCGGCGCAGGCTCGCTGAAGGCCGTCGGATGGATTTCCCGGATGTAGCCGCGCAGTCCCTGAACGATCGATTCGGCCAAGTGCTCCTGATAGCTGGCGGTGGTCAGCAGGCGGCATTCTTCGCGGTTGCTGATGAACGCGGTCTCGACCAGGATCGAGGGCATGCGGGCGCCCAGCAACACATAAAACGGCGCCTGCTTCACCCCTTTGTCTTTGACGCGGTCGTAGCCCCGGCGATTCAGGTTTTTAATCAATGCGGATTGCACCATTTCGGCCATGCGGCTGGATTCGTTGATCTTGGCGTTTTTGAGCAGATCGTTGAGAATGGAATGCAGATCGCTGATGTTCTTGGTGGACGTGGCGTTCTCCATGGCGGCCACGCGGATGGATTCGTCGTCGGTGGCGAGGTTCAGGAAATACGTCTCGGTCCCGTAGGCGCGCGGGTCGCGCGAGGCGTTGGTGTGGATGGAGACAAACAGGTCGGCGCCGCGGGTGTTGGCGAAGGCCGTGCGCTCCTCCAGGGTCAGGTAGCGGTCGTCGGATCGGGTGAGGATGGCCTCGAGGTTCATGTCCTCGCGAATCTTGCGGGCCACCCGTTTGGCGATCTCCAGCACCACATCTTTTTCATGGACCCCCGGGATGAAGCCGGGAGCGCCGAAATCCTTGCCGCCGTGGCCGGGGTCGACGACGATGCGCCGAACCCCCAACGCGAGCTGTCGGGCCAGGGCGCCGCGCGGAACCTTCCGGCTGCGTTCGACCGCCGAACCCGTCGGCGGCAGGGCGGCGTCCTCGCCCGGGTCCGCGGCGATGGCCCCCGTGCCGTTGCGCCCCCATACATCGATGACGATGCGGAACGGATCGCGCAGGGAAAAAACCTTGTACGTCTCGAAGGATTTGATGTCCACCACCACCCGCACGGAGTCCAGCGTGTATCGGGCCGCGCGGGCGTCGCTGAGCAGGTCGTCGTTGATCGGGATGGTCTTCTGCTTGCCGCCGCCCAGCGTGCTGCTGCTCAGGTCCACATAAAGGCGCGGCGGCTTTTCGATGGCCGGGTCTTTTTTCAACAGCCGGTGCGTGAAGTCGGTTTCGCGATCGACGTAGACCACGACCCGGGTGTAATTCGGGTTCGACCAGTGCCGCAGGTCCTGCACGACCGCAAGCCCCTCTTCGCCCTCGGTCGGCTTGACGGGTTCGGCAACGATCTCCGGCGGAACCGGGGCGGCCGGTTCGGTCGGAATGCTCGTCACCGGCGGCGGCAGGGGTTTGCGCGCCACGGCTTCAGCCGGGGGGCGGGACGGCCGCATGGCCTTCAGCTCCTGAGAGGCCTTGGCCGCAAACGGGCTTTCCGGGAATTCTTTTGAGACCTTCTCGAAGTTCTCGCGGGCAGCGCGCAGATCCGAGTCGAATTTGAGACGCTTGTGCAGATCCTGATAGAGGATCCCCTCCAGGTAAAGCGCCTGAGCAGCGGTCGGGCCGGACGGGTCTTCCAGGTACGCATTGTGGAAGCGGCCGATGCACAGCATCCATTCGCGGCGGGTGTTTTCGGTGGGCTGGCTGCCGCGCAGCTTCTGGAAGCAGGCGTCCGCCTTGATCAGCTGACTCGCGGCGCCCGGGGCGGCGCCGGCCGCCGGAGAACCGGTTTTCGTCTCGGCGGGCTTCTTGGGCTTTTCCTTTGCGGCCGCAACCGGAGTCCCTCGGGAAATCTCTTTCGCCGGCGGTTCTTCTTTGATTGCCGCCGGTCCGGCGTTCAGTCGTTGAAGCTCGGCGCCGGCTCGGTCGCGGTACCCGCTGTCCGGAAATTTTTTCTGGAGCTGCTCGAACAGCTCTGCCGCGGCTTTTTTATCGGCATCGTTCCGCGAGGTCCGGTGCAGATCCGAATACAGCAGGCCGCTGTGGAATAGGCTGGCCGGCGCCCAGGGGCCTTTGGGGTCTTGACGGTAGACGGCCTGAAACTTGTCGATGCACTGGGTCCAGTTCGATCGGACCCTGGTCTTCTGCGGGCTTTTTCGCAGCTCGCGGGTGCAGGCCTCGGCGTCGAAAAACGCATCGCTGACCCCTGGTCCGGCGCCGCAGGCGGCGCCATGGAGCCCGATAATTAATAAGAGGCTGATTAAAACGAAGCAGAGCGATCTATGCATCATGAACCACGTCGACGATCCGCAGGCGAATTAAGACAGTTTATCGCAAAAAATTAAAGTTTTCCATAGGAATCCGCCTAATTTTTTTCAGACAGCGCACCGGCGCCGCCCTCCATGAAGGCCATCGCCTGCAGCCGATTCAACAAGTTCAAGGCTTCCAGCGGCGAGGTCCGGCTGATATCCAGCTCGCGCAGCTTTTCGATCACCTGGCTCTCCGGAGGCCGAAAGAGGTCGAGCTGCAACGGTGATGATCGGACGGTCTTGGGCGATCGGTCCGGCCATGCGAATCCGTGCTCCCCGTTCTCGATGCTCAGAAGAATTTTCTTGGCGCGTGCGATCACCTCGGCCGGGATCCCCGCCAGCCGCGCAACCTGGATTCCATAGCTGCGATTGGTGCCGCCGGGCACCAGCTTGCGCAGAAAAATGATCTCGTCGTTCCACTCCCGGACGGCGATATTGAAGTTGGTGACCCGCGGCTTGCGGCCGGCCAACGCGGTCAGCTCATGATAGTGGGTCGCGAAAAGGGTCTTGACCCCCTTTTGGCGCAAGTCGTGCAGGTATTCGGCAACGGCCCAGGCGATGCTCAATCCATCGAAGGTGCTGGTCCCGCGGCCGATCTCGTCCATGACCACCAGACTGCGTTCAGTGGCGTTGTGCAGGATGTTGGCGGTCTCCTGCATCTCCACCATGAAGGTGCTCTGTCCCTGAGACAGATTGTCTAACGCGCCGACGCGCGTGAAAATCCGGTCGACGATGCCGATGTCGGCCTTGCGCGCCGGAACGAAGCTGCCCATCTGGGCCATAATGACCGACAGGGCCACTTGGCGCAGGACGGTGGACTTGCCGGCCATGTTGGGTCCGGTGATGATCAGGACCTGCTGGGAGTCGTTGTCCATTTCGACGGTATTCGGCACGAAGCGTTCTGCGGTGATCATCTTCTCAACCACCGGGTGCCGGCCGTCTTCGATCCGGATGGCGCCGTCCTCTAAAATCTGCGGACGGCAGTAGCCGTTTTGAGCGGCCACCTCCGCCAGGTTCAACAGACAGTCCAGCCGGGCCAGAAAGCGGGCGACCGCGAGAATTTTGGGATGATGCCGCACGACCTCGTCCCGGACCTCCTGAAACAGCCGGTGTTCGAGGGCGGCCCGCTGCTCCTCGGCGCCCATGACCTTCGCTTCGAACTGCTTGAGCTCGTCGGTGACGAAACGCTCGGCGTTCACCAGCGTCTGTTTGCGGACATAATGCGAGGGCGCTGCACCCGCCCGGCTTTTGGGCACTTCGATGTAATAGCCGAACACCTTGTTGAAACTCACCTTGAGGGCGGTGATCCCGGTGCGCTCCTTCTCGCGCACTTCCAGTTGAGCCAGGTAACCCTTGGCATCCGAGCTGATGCGCACCAGCTCGTCGAGTTCCGGATGGAAACCGGGTTTGATCAGCCCGCCCTCGTGCAGCGTCAACGGTGCATCCTCACGGATGGCGCGCTGAATCAGGTCCGCCAGGGTCGCGAGGTCATCGATCGTTTCGGCCGGTCGATAGGCTTCCGAGCTGAAGCCGATGAGGGCGGACCAGAGGGACGGCAGCGCCTGCAGCGAACGTCTCAACGCCACCAGATCGCGCGCGTGCGCCTGTCCCATCACCGTCTTGCTGCCGAGCCGCTCCAGGTCATGGACCTCTTTCAGGCGCTCCCGCAGCTCCCGGCGCAGCCCGTCGCGCTCCCTGGCTTCGGCGACAGCCGCCAGTCGCATTTCGATTTCGCTGGCCTCGCGCAGTGGTCGGCGCAGCCATTCAGCCAGAAGCCGCGCGCCCATGGCGGTGCGGGTGTGATCGAGCACGCTCAGCAGGGTTCCGCGGCGGGTGCCGGTGCGGATGTTGCGAACCAACTCGAGGTTTTGGCGGCTGACTTCGTCCACCACCAGGCAGCGGTCCAGCCAGTAGGTCTCCAGCCGCTGCAAATGGGCGGTTTTCTGTTTCTGGGTTTCGCCGACATAGAAGACCAGGGCCCCGGCTGCACTCACTCCGGCGGTAAAGGATTCGCAGCCGAAACCCTCCAGCGTCAGCGTGCCCAGCTGTTCGGTCAGCCGGTCGTAGCCGCGGCGGTAGTCGAACGCCGGGTCTTCGATGAAGGTGATGGCCGTATCCGCGAAGAGCGCGGGCATGCGTTGAATCCAAGCCTCACCGGAGTTCCTGCGGGCGCTTTCGGGCAGCAGGATTTCACGCGGACTCAGCCGCCGCGCCTCGTCCAGAACCTGGGACGGATCGGGGGATTCCGCGACTCGAAACGTCCCGGTGGATATGTCCAGATAGGCCAACCCGCTCACCCCGTGGGCCTGGAAAACGGACAGAATAAAATTGTTCGTACGCGCATCTAGAAATTCCTCGTCGATGATCATGCCGGGGGTGATGACGCGCACGACTTCACGGCGGACCAGTCCCCTGGCGGCCGCTGCATCCTCCACCTGGTCGCAGACCGCCACCTTGTATCCCCGTTCAATCAGCCGGGCGATGTAGCCGGATGCGGCCCGGTATGGAACCCCGCACATGGGGATCGGTGAGGGGTCGTTCTTGTTGCGGGAGGTCAGGGTGATTTCAAGGATCCCGGAGGCGAGTTCGGCATCTTCGAGAAACATCTCATAGAAATCCCCCATGCGGTAAAAGAGGATGGCATCCGGGTAGTCGCCCTTGATGGCCAGGTACTGCTGAAGCATGGGAGTCGATTTCGCGATCGTCATGAACGAATGAAAGCGGCCGGAAGCCGAATCGGACGGCACTTCAACGGGGAGCAACCGGCGACGTGACGGAGGTTTCGACCGGACCGGGCGCCGCTTCGCCCTTCAGTTGGGACAGTTCGGACCTCAGCGTTTCCATTTCCTGGCGTTGTGCGGCGATTTCGGCCGTGAGCCGCGAGATGGTCTTGCGACGACGCCAGCGGTCTAAGGCGCCGAACAGATACGCCACGATCAGACCAAAAACAAAAAACAACAGGTGATAGGCCACGAGCGGCAGGTTCGGCGACTGGTATTCCGGAAATACCTTGAGATTCAATCTCAGAACCTGCTGGGTTTCCATGAAGTATCCCTCGTTCTGAAAGACCAGCAGAGCGATCGCACCCACGATCAGGATCCAGACAAACAGCTTCGATTTTTTCATCTACGGCCCTCCATTCGCTGGTGCCGGAGCCCTTCGAAAAAGAGAAACGGCGAATCGATGACAATCGGTACAACCCAACACGCGCTAACCTTGCCGGGCGGCGCGCGCCGGGCCCTCTTGATGGTTCGGGGGGTTGGCCGCCTTAGAACCGGAGGCCGCTGGTTCGGCATTCGGAGTAAGCTGAAGGTCGATGGTCTGAAAATGAGGCTTCAGAAGCGCGAAGGTTTCCTGGAGATGCTGCGGGATCACCCGCACATCGGCAAATACGGCGAGCGCATTGGTGTCTCCGGACCAGCGCGGAACAATATGGAAATGAAGGTGCTCTTCGATCCCCGCTCCGGCAACCCGTCCGAGGTTCAGGCCGATGTTGAATCCCTCCGGATGCATGACGTTCTTGAGAACGGCGACGGATTGTTCGACGGTGGCCAGAAGAACTCCCATCTCCGCCTGGTTAAGCTCGCTCAGGGTCGCTAGATGCCGCACGGGGGCGACCAGCAAATGCCCGTTGATATACGGGAATTTGTTCATGACCACCAGGGTGCTTTTTCCCTTGTAAAGCGTCAGTTCATCACTTTCGGAAAGCGCCTTGCAGAATACGCAGCCTTTTTCCTTGGCGCCGAGAATGTACTCGATCCTCCAGGGTGCCCACATGGTCTTCATGCTCAGTGCCTTTTTCCGGGTCGTTTTCGCCTGCTGATTGCGGGCGGCTCTCGGGTCAACAACTTTTTACCATAATTACCGGAAGGTTAGCATACACTTCCGTATTTAATCGGTTTGCCCCGAAAACTCAACCTTTTTTTCGATCCAAAACAATCACTTCCACGGCTCCCCAGGCACCCATTCTGTCAGCCGCAACGATGACCACCCCGCGAAGGCCGCTGATTCGTTGGGCGAACTCGATTCCGGCCGGTATGTCCTGTTTGGAACGAACCCGGTTGCCAATCGCTGTGGCCGCGGCATCCGCCAGTGCACCGGAGGGCGACAGAACACAAACGGCATCCGCACGGCCGAAGCTGAGGGAGTGCCCCACCGTACCCGATGACGTACATACGGCGATCGGATCGCCTCTTCCACCGGTGCGCAGGCCGATCCGCAGGCTGAGCGGCGAGGTGCCGGCCAATAGGGCCACCGTCACCGCCTCGCCGGTCTGAAGAAAGATGTCTCCTCCGTTTTCGATGATCACCTCGTCGGTATAGGCCAGAAGCCCGCGGCCCACATGTTCGGCCACGGCACCGGCCACCGCCGCCATGGGGCCCACGCCGGCGGCATGGCCAGCGGCGATCATGTCCTGCACAATGTTCGGGGCCGGGCCGGTCAGCGGCCAGGGATCCAGCGTCGCAACGAATTCCGGATGCTGTCGGATGTAGGCCTCCAAATAGCCCCGCTGCTCCAGAATCAGGTCCCGGGTCTGGACGCTCAAATCACTTTGCGCCTGCACGTGAAGGTCGGTTTCCTTCACGGTAACCTCGAAGGCCGTCAGATGCCCGCTCGTGACGCGGGTGCGATAGGTTCTCGGTTCGACCATCTTGTTAGCGACAGCGCCTGCGAAGGTGCGAAGATGATTTGCGCAGCTTCATTCATCCCGCGCCAGTTTCGGCCGGCAGGTATCCGGGCCGCATCTCCTCGGGGCAGAGATCCAGAAAATAGCGATCCGTCATGCCGGCGATGAAATCCCGCACCACCTCGGCCGGCCCATGCCGACCGAGGTAGTCGTCGGACATGCCGTTCAAAAATCTCTGGAAAATGACCGAGTCCGACCGCTGCATTTCCAGATCTTCGAGAAAGCGATTAAACAGACGCTTGAACAGGTCCCGGAGCAACGCACTGTGGGGCTTCATGCGGGGATTCAAGTAAATGCGATCGAGGTTGAATTGTTTGAGTTGCTTGAGGGCCTCGGAAACCTCCGGGCTGAAGGCCACCAAATCCTTTCCATGGCTGGCCCGGATCAGGTCGGTCGCCAGACGGAAGACGATGGTTCCGTTGGTATCCCCCAGCACCGCCGCGCTCGAGGCGGGCAGGTCGGAGCGTTCGATCAGACCCAGGCGAATGGCGTCTTCGATGTCGCGGCCGATGTAGGCGACGGTGTCGACCATGCGAACGACACACCCCTCCAAAGTCATGGGGATCAGTTCCGTTCCGATTCGGCTGACCTTGGCCGCCATTTCCGCCTGCAGGTCGCCAAACGTCTTGTTCCGGCGGGGCGCCAGCTCGCGGGTGTGAACCTCGCCGTCGTGGCACAAGATTCCGTCCAGAGTCTGCAGGCTCAGGTTCCATCCCCTGCCCTTGCGCTCGACGCAATCCAAAAAGTGAACGCTTTGAACATTGTGATGGAACGAACCGATGCCGTGCTCCCGGCAGAGCTCGGAGAGGAAACGCTCGCCGTCATGTCCGAACGGCGTGTGGCCGATATCGTGGCCCAGGGCGATCGCCTCGATGAGGTCTTCATTCAGGCCTAAAAACCGGCCGATCGACCGGCCGATCTTTGAAACCAGCTGAACATGCAGCACCCGATGGGTGATGTGATCGTTGCGGATTAAATAAAAGACCTGGGTCTTGTCGATGTATCGGGTGTAGGCCCGCGAATGAAGGATCCGGTCCACATCCACCGAAAACGCCTGGCGATATCCTTCGGTCAGCAGCGCTTCCGCCTGTCGCCGGACGGCACGCGAGTTGGGCGTGGCAAAGGGGGATAGGTTCTGCTCCTCGTTCCGGTCAAGCAGCACACGGATCGACTTCAAATCCGGCGGTTCAGATTTCATGGCGTTCAATCATCGCCTCCATCATCCGGGGATAATCAATCCCGGCTTTTCGAAATCCCTCTTTGCCGTATTTCATATTGGCTTCCAGCACATAGAATCCGCCGTTCCACCGGCAAATGTCGATGCCGACATCATCCCACCCGCAGGCCTGGGCCGTGTGCTCGGCGAGCTGCAGCGCCGCCTCGGGCACCGGATCCAGGCAGATGCGCGCCCCCAGCGATACATTCGAACGGAAGTCCCCCTCCGGTGCGATGCGCCAGTAGGCATGCACGATGCGGCGGCCGATGACGACAATCCGCATATCGCGGTCGCAGGGAAGATAGTCCTGGATATATGCGACCGAATGGTGCTCGCTGTAGCGCTCCAGACTTTCGCGGTCGCGGATCAAAAAAACACCCCTCCCGCGAGCCGATCCGCGAGCGATCTTAGCGATAAAAGGAAATTCGAAATAGCGGGTTATGGCCCGTTTTTGACGTTTGCCGTAGAAAACACGGGTGCGCGGATGCGGAATGCCGAGCAGATCGAAAAGAGCCGTTTGCTTGATTTTGTCCTGCACGCACTTGTAGGTATGGTAGCTGGGAAAGGTGCGTTTGCCGATCGAGTTGAACAAATCCGCGTAGAACGTGGTCGGATAGTAAATGATGGGCGCCTTGCGGATCTCGTCCTGGTCATCGGGCGGATACTCATTGAAATTGGTATGCACGCCGAGCGTAACGACATTGCGGCAGCTGCGCAAGCGGGATTCCAATGCGATGACTTTGCGTTGAAAATTCATTAATGTTTTTAATCAGACAATGATGATTAACATGCTCGTTCAACATATTTTTTAAATGAGTTACTTCTGCATGCCGGATGCCTTTCTGAAGATTTCTTTAAGCCGTTTCATCGCCCGGTCGGTATGAGTTCCCCTCCAATACACCCGGCCGCATTTCGGGCAGGTGCTGAAATTCGCCTGGGTATTCCAGATATAATCTGGTGCCAAGCCGCGAACGGCCTGCCTGGCAACAGCCACGATCGGCTCGTTGCAGGCCGTGCAGCGTGTAAAGGCCTGGATATCCTCCGATCGGATGACGGCGCACCGGATCAACTCGACGAGTTGTTCCTCGGGGTCGTTGGCCCGGATGAAGATCGTTTTCACGCCCCCATGAGAGCCGGCCAATCGTTGCGTGCGGGTCAGAAAAACGCGATCCGGCCCGATGCTCCGGATGAACGCCCCTTTGGGGTATTCGCTTTCCAACAGAGTGTCAAACCCCATGAGTCGAAGCCATTTTCCCAGTCGACCCAGGGTTCTTTCAGCGGCAAAAGTGGTTGGCATGCGTGTTGTAAACGGCGGTGGCCCAAAGCGTTGACCGACGCCGATACCATACAATGAATGCCGGGAGAGGGTCAATGCCATGGCAGGCGGATCCGCCCGATCTCACGAAACCGCACCAGCCCGAGCCGCATGGATGCACGGTCTTGCCTGAAATAATCCTCAAGGATCCGACGGCGATACCGATGGTATATTAAGGAGCCCGGTTTCCTCCCAAACTATCCAGGGAAGATTCTATGCGAAAATGGAAAATCCTTCTAGGCGTCTTGGCGCTCGCCGGCGTTGCGGCGGGGCTTCTGGCCAAAGACCAGTTGAATCGCAATATCATCCAATTAAAAAACGGCCGCATCATTCCCGTGAACCGGGTTTGGGAGTCCGGGGCCGATCTGTTTTACGAAAATGACAAGGAGATCCACTTTGTCAGTCTGGCGGACATCCAGTCCATCGAAAAGCAGAGTCTCTCGATCTGGCTGCGCACGACCGGTGATCAGCTGACGAGTTTTACGGACCGGTCCGTCGATCGCCTTAAAGCAGCGGCCCAGCGCACCCTGGGGCTGACGCATCCCCCAGGCTACGTTCATTGGTTTCTGATCGGCGCGCTGGCGTTTCCGATCGGATTGGTGCCGACGGTGCGCTGGGTCCGTCAGCGGTCGAATAAAAAGAAACCGGTTCGTCTGGCCGCCCCGGTCCGGGAAGCCGGCGCGGAAATGCCCAATCGCGCCGATGTGGTGCGCTTTTTTTTGGGTTTATACCGCCAGCAGCTTGGATTTGGCCCAGAGACACCGACGGATTTTGTCCAGTTGCCCTCCGCCTCCGCCGGAACCAACCAGATCTACGATCTGCGGGTTAAAAACGGCGGCGAATGGATCCGGCGGCGAATGACGCTGGGTCCGCTGGGCGAGGACAGCGGGAGCAAAAGCAAATGCTATTATGTCATCTTTGACCAGCATTTGGTGGTCAAAATCCCTCCCAAACCGATCATCGATTTCGAAGATTATGTCGCCAGCATTAAAAAAGAAAGGCACATCGTCGAACGGCTGAGCCCGAAGGAGTGCATCGTCCCCGGAGTATCCGCCATTCTGAGCCGGATCCATCAACTGCCGTCCCAACCCGGCTCCGCCCCGGATCTGCTCGAAGAGAAATACTTTGCCTGGCTGCGCAAAACGCCGGCCTACCAAAACTATTTGAAGATCAACGGCACGTTTGTTTTTTTCATGGACCTCTCGCGGTACTACTTTCTGAGCCATATCATCGACCACCTTCACGATCTGGCGGATCCGATTCGGGCCGAAATCAACTCGACGGCCGACCTGATCCGCTACCCGGCGAAATTCAAAGAACGCTATGGCGAACAAAACGAATCGGTCGGTTTTGAAATTCGGGATCTCTATCACCAGTGCGAAGCCGAAGTGCGACAGTTATTGAAAAATGCCGGAAAGTCCGCCGTCGTAACTCCATACCGCACCCAGGTCTGGTTTCTGAATTTTCTTGAAAAGAAAGACATCGGCGAACCCGATTCGACCCTTTCCGGGCCGATCGCCGGCGAGGTTTCGTCCATCTTCGATCGCTGGTTTGAGAAATATCGGGACGCCGTGGCGGCCTATCTCGCGACCATCCGGTCCTTTACGGCGCGGCTCTGCCTGGAACAGAACCGGCAAATTATTTCCGGCATCGTCGCCAATCTGCTGGACCTGCTCGCCTGGCTCAGCGAAAAGAAGGTGGCCATGCGGGACCTGAAGCCTGACAATCTTCTGGTAGCCGGTGACCCGCAGAACTACCCGGCCTTCCTGCGATCGGCCGCGGATTATTCTTTGGGCTTCATCGATGTGGAAACGGCCGTCCATCTCTGTGCGGCCGAAGGCGCCAAAATCAAACAACCCCTGTTGGGAGGGACCCCTTACTACGCTACGCCCTCGCATTTGTTTCCCAACTCAACCTTGCAGGCATGCTTTTCGGACCCCGCGTGGGTTCTGCACTTTCAGGACTGGTATGCGGTGTTGGTGATGGTCTTCAACACCGTCACCGGAGGCCTTCTCTTCGACCGCACGGCCAAATTGTTCGGCGACATAAAGAACCGGGTCTCCGAAGCGATGCGCCAGCGCGCCCCCCTGGAGCCCCTCATGGAAGAGGTCAGCCGCCGGTTCTGGCGCAGCGCGGCGACCGAATTTCGAGCCAAAGCAAAGGCTCATGAAACCGCGTTGCGATCGGTGGAAGTCGACCTGCCGAACACCGTGAAAGCGCTGTTCGTTCAAGTCCTCCAGCACGACATGGGATCCCTCCGTGCATCGACCCGCCAACTGATCGACGGCCAAACGCATTTCTCTTCCCGTGAAAGCCGCGAACAGCTGCATAAGTCCTCACACCAGCGGGTTTGCCGGATTCTGAAAGCCCTTCGGACCAAAATGCAGCTCGACCCATCGGCGCTGGAGGCGCTGCAGGACACCGAACGCTTCCTGAGCCATGTGGCGATGCTCAAGGCGCTGATGGAGCGCAAATCCCAGATCATCGCCGCGCTGGAAGGCACGAAGGCGCCCCGATTGAACGCCCATGAGCTGCTGCTGCTCATGTTCAACTGCGTTCTAAAAACCATGTGCCGTGAAGAATGGTATGCCTTCGCGGAAGATGCACCCGGTGGTCCCCTGCTGCCGTCCGATGACGAGTTGTCGCTGGCCACCACGATTTAAGAACCCGACAGCATCGGCGAGGCGAATACGCTCCCCCCAGCAGGCTTTCCCCTCCGGTAGCGCACGCCGGATCAAGCTGGAGCGGTCTTGCCGGATGCATCGTCACCGGCCGCAGCCAGGAATTGGATCGTGGTTTTTCTCAAACGGATGACATCCAGCCGATTCAATTTGACACTGGTCTTGATCGCTTCCCGGTTGACCCGGACCCGGGCCAGCCCTCCCACGTAGCTGAGATACCAGCCGTCTTCCAGGCGGTTGATCACCGCAGCCGTCGGACTGACCCCGAACCCCCCGACACGGATATCGGCATCCGATGATTTGCCGATCCGCACCGGCCGGTTGCCCAATACCAGTTCTTGTCTTTCTCCGGAAAGCACAACCAGTTTCGCCCTCCGGTCTTCTGGATTCGCAACCGGCGCCTCCTTGCCGGCATGCGCTTGGCATCGACCGGCCGCCTGGCTTTGTTTCAGCAGCGCACGGACTTTCTCCGTGTCGATCTGCATGGTCTTGATAATTGATGTGGAGAAGTGCTCGGCGCTGCTGCCGCCTTTCGGATTGGAAAACACCAGCGTGTGTTTTCCGATGCTGATCTCGTCGCCGTCGGCCAGCCAATGCGCTTTGATGCGCTGATGATTGACGAACGATCCGTTTTCACTTTTCAAATCGATCAACAGGAATTCGTCGGCGATGGATTCTATCTTGGCATGCTGGAAGGACACCGCCAAATTGTCGATAACAATGTCATTGACCGGATGTCGGCCGATGACAAATGCATCCCCCAAGCCAATCGGGTAGCTGCGCAACTCCTTGCCGCTGTAGCGCAGTGATAACACAGCCATGTTTCGCTCCTCACGCCTTCAAATGGTTTCACCAGCTGCATCCAGCCGTTGCGTCCTCCGCCGCCGCCGGGTTCGCGCGACCCATGCCCGGCCTACATGAATTCCTGCAGGTGGCGCAGCCGGTGGATCATCTCCGCATGTTCGCCGCTGGCGCAGCGAATGAACATATCCGCATTGGCGATGGTTTTAGGGTCGTAATGAATCACCGATCCGGCGATTTTAGCTGGAAACACCCGGCCCGATCCGTCGACCGGCCTGGAGTTGAGGCGTTTCAACAGGCGTCGCGCGGTTAGGTGCGCCTCTTTGACGGTGGTCATCGGCAGTATGGCAATGAAAAGGTGGTGGCGCATGGTTCCGATCCAATCGGCATTGCGCAGCTGCTGCTGGATTTCCGCCAAAAACGCGGTCGTCACCTCCGGCGGCACGGTGGAAGGATCTGGACCCGCGTGCGCGGCGCCCACCGGCAAAATGGAAAAGGTGATTCCGCTTAAATCCGTCCCATATCGGGCCGAACGCGAGATTTCCTTTTGCAGCAGCACGAAGGTGATATCAGGGCTGAACGCAATCTCATGGATCGCCCGGTCGCTTGATTTCGCCTTTTGCTGTATGTTTTGAATCCGCTCGAAAATCTGTTGAAAATCGTTTTCATCCAGCCGCTGCCCGCCGGTATCGGCGCGCACCGCCTTGAGAATCTTCTTCAACTCCTGGTCTTCGGCCAACCCTTCTTCAAGACGTTGCAGCAGGGTCGGCTGGATCGGGTTCAGGTTCTCCAGCGAGGAACGGGATGCAGCCAGCTCGGCGCGGATCGCCTCGACGCTGGCCTCCAGGCGGTCTCTCAAGCGCGCTTCCACCTGATGGACTAGTTGGGGGTCGATTCCCTCGCCGCGAAGGCCCTCGACCATCCGGGTGTTGAAAAAAAGCGCCAGAGCTCGAAGTCGTTCGTCGTTGTCCTCCTCCAGACCGGACCGGGCTTCCAGCATCTTCGGGCCCAGGCGCTCAATCGCGTCGACCAGGATATCGCACAACGGCTGGGTGCTTCCGGCCTGCCGCTCGATCTCGGTGGCGAGATATAAGAACCGCGCCAGACCGCGAGGATCCGCTTTCCACCGGTTTGCCAGATCGGCCCCGTCCAATCCGATCGCCTCGGCGCCCAGATTCAACCATTCGGCCAGTTGAACATTCTGGCTATCCTGACCCAGCCGCTTGATTAATTCCCAGAAATCCGAAAGGGGCATGCCTTCCGCGGCGAGACCATCTCTCATTTTCGGCAACAGCCGTCGCAGTTCTTGTTCCGACGCGACGATTCGTCGCAGCACGAACGCCAAGCGGTCGATGGGGGTTTTGCCGCGATCATACTCTTTCTTGATCAATTCCAGAATGACGGTATCCGATAGGTCGTCGGCCTGTTGTCGAATCTCCTCGGCCGGGTCCGGCCAGATCCCGGGAGGCGCTTGGGTGCGAATGGCCGTCTGGATTTCGGATTTCATTTTAACCAGTGCAGCGGCCAGCTCCGCAAGGCTGGGCGTCGAGCGGTCGGACAACCCGTTTCGGATTTCACGGCCAAGCGCGGCGAGATGCGCGGTGATGGAACCCGACGGCTTTCGATCGGCGCCCGCCTCCTGGGCCTGATCCGCTTGCACCCGGGCGACCAATTGTCTTGAAAATGCCGCCGGGTCGATCAACAGCTGTTGCAGCGACAGCCCCTGATCGACCTCCTCCATGAGCAGCTTTCCCGCAATCATGCCCAATGCTTGCTGGTACTGCCGCGAGGCATTCAATTCGCCGCTGAGCGTCTCGGTATGGACGACCGCCGCTTTTGAAACGATTTGATCATCCTCGGTCACCTTCTGGTAGGAGACATGATTGACGCGAATATGCATGATCCCAAGCGAGCCGATCGCGGTTTTCATCTGGTCGGCCGTCGGATAGGTGCGGCTGTCCAGAAATACCCTGATGAAATCCTCCACTTCACGTTTCGGAACATCTTGGAGCCAGGCAATCGATGTCACTCTGGTGTTTTTGAAGTGAGATGACATCTTGACATAATTCAGGCTCGGATCCAGCGGTTCATCCTCAAGAAAAAACTGGCCTCGACTGTACAGCAGTACCACCGGCGATACCGTTTTGAGCAGATCGCAGATGGAGCGATAAAACTCTTCCACCGCCTGGACCGAATAGGGATGGGCCGGGCCATACATGGAAACGCGGTTAAACATGAGCACGAACGTCTTACCGGCCTTGTGGTGGCCCTTGCGAAGGGAACGCAATTTGATCATTTTTCGTATTCGATATGTTTCCGTTCATAACGGCGCAGGGCACATAGAAAATGGCCGCACGTCGCAAAGCGTTGATGAGGATCCGCCGATATGGCCATCGCCACGATATCGTCAATATCCGAATGGAGCCGCGGATTGACTTGAGAGGGGGTGCGGCTGAAAATGAGGTGGCCGCCGGCTTTTCTTCGAAGCAGATCTTCGTATGACGAACAGGCCACCAACGGCAGCTTTTCAACCAACAGCCTGAAAAGCAGCACGCCGGCGGCATAGACATCGGCGCGCGCATCGGTTTCGGCCATGGTGATTTGCTCAGGAGCCATGTAGAGAGGGCTCCCGCGAAGCACCGGGCTGGCGCCGTTCGGACGGCCGACCATTCTCGATATCCCGAAATCGGTGATGATCGGTATATGGGCGGGGGTGCAGAGCAGAATGTTCTCAGGCTTGAGGTCGAGATGAATGACTCCCCGACGATGGGCATACTCCAGAGCTTCCAGAAGCTGCCTGAGAATCGAAAGAGCCGTCTTGACGGGGAGGATGCGACGGGATGGTAGTGGGTTCTTCGCGATCTTGCCCAGAACCTCCGCCAGAGACGTCCCATCAATCAATTGCATGGTAAAATACCGGAAAAATTCATTCTCGCCAATGTCATAGACCGGCACGATGTTCGGATGCGACAGCCCGGCGACGGCCTCGGCTTCCTGCTCGAAGAGACGGATGGAATCGTCCGTCCAAAGGCATTTCGGAAGCACTTTCACCGCAATGCGTCGCTTCAAACGCTGTTGATACGCGATGAAAACGATGCCCATGTTTCCGCGGGCCAACTCTTTCAAGATGGTTGCGTTGCCGATCGTCATGCCGATGGCATGGCTGGCATCATATGGTTGCCGGCAATCTGCATTCGACGCTTGGACAGCCATCACCATTCTCCGGGCAGCACTGAACCAATCATCCGGTGCATGGTTCTATATTCGGCAACTTTCCTGAAATCTGAAGAAAATCCGTTGGGTGGGGGCCCGCCGGCCGGGCCGCCCGTAAACCGGGCTGGCCGACACGTTCAATGGCACTCGTTCCCGGGTTGAAACCTGGCCCAAATTGTGGTGTAATATCTATAGTAGCCGGATGAGCTTGGATTGACGATTCGCAGGCCAGACCAGACGAAAATGGAACATATCTTGATTATTGATGATGAAGCCCCTATCCGCTCCATGATTCGACTCATTCTGGAGCGCGCCGGCTATTCGGTGGCCGAAGCCTCGGACGGCATCGAAGGAATTCGATGTTTTCGTGAGCAACCGACGGATCTGGTCATCACGGATTTGATCATGCCGAACAAGGACGGAATTGGCATGATCCTTGAGCTGAAGAAGGAGTTCGCCTCGGCCAAAATCATTGCAATGTCCGGCGGAGGATTGAACCGTCCGGAGGGATATCTGCGAGGAGCCAAGAAACTGGGGGCGGCGTATACGCTGTCGAAACCCATCAACCGGCAAGAGCTATTGAGAACCGTCAAAGACGCTCTCAAGGGGCCTAACTGATCCTTCCGTTCTGTCTCTTCTTTCCTTTCCGGCCTTCCCCGCCCATGCTGCGGTGTGCCGCCTTAAAGTTCTTTTGTTCGTCTTAAAAACCGGTTATGCTGAAACCTTATGGATTCAGCGGACGTCAAAGGGGTGTTTTGCAACATGTTATTTTCATTTAAGGATATAAGCGCCGGCTGGCAAAAAAGGCAACGCCTGCTGTTGGTCATCACCGCCTGGATCGGATGGCGGTTGGCCATGGCCGGAGGTGATTGGGTCCAGGCCGGGGACACGATTTATTTCAAGGACGGCATGCGCACGGTATGCGAAGGCAACGCCTTGGAAAAAGGCGACGAAGTCCACTGCGAATATGATGGCGGACTGCTGGTTTATCGAAAATCCGATGTGGCGCGCCTCGAAAAAGGCCGATCGGTCGAACCCGAGCTCGATGCGAAGAAGGTCGAGGAGGCCGCCCCTCCACCGGCCCCCGCAACGCCATCCTTGCCGGCACCAACGCCGCAAGCCGCTTCGCCGGTATCCCCTCGGCCCGTATCCTCCTCAAAGCCAGAGGGCATCGCGTTTTACGACCCGCGGCGGCCCCAAAAATACTGGACCAGTGAAACTCGCCGGCATGATACCTTTCGGGAGGCGGTCCTGGCGCTATCAGAAGAATTCAACCGCCCGGCCTCTTGGATCGAGGAAAACCTGGGCGACAGCAACGACCTGAGCGACGTACGCGAAACCCTAGCCATGCGTATTTCGGAATCCGCCGCAGCAAGCGCCAACCCGGCCGCTGCCCCCGAAGCAGCCATCGAGTTTTATAATCCGCGGCGCGCCCCGAAATACATGACCGGCCCGAATGCCCGACACGACAGCTTCCAGGAAGCCGTCGATGCACTGGCACGCGATTTCGACCAGCCGGCCGATTGGGTGGAACAGAATATGGGAGATTCCAACGACGTCAATCAGATCCGCCAGAACCTGAAAAAAAGTGCCCAGAAAGCCGGAACGGCTCGCTGAAACCCTTCGTTCCGCTGGCGGGCTTCCGGTGAGGGCGCCCCGTATTGACATGCGGCAGGCTTTTCGATAAGATCGCCAATATTTTGTTATGTAATTTGAGACAGTTATATTCAGCTCTGAATCGTCGGCACCGTGCTGTGAAAGGATAGGCGGTAAATGCCCACCTTCAACCGGGATCTTCTCATTGTTTTCCGGATTGTCGCCAGCTGCTTAACGGCCGGACTACTCATCTTCTTCATATCCGCCTTTTCCGGCGAAGACCTGCTCAAGAACCACAGCACCATCAGGGATCTGGACAAGATTCTAGGCGAGATTTCTGCCGAACTGAACGGCCGGATCGAGCAGAGGACGCGACAGTTGGGCGAAGCGCCGAAGAAGAATCCATACCGCAAGTTTTACTGTGCGGAGCTGGCAAAGGAGATCCACGAAGTATCCTATCTGACGGAAAAGCAGAAAATCATGTTCGACGCTTACAGCGTGCGCGATTTCGAGAACAAATCCAAAAGGCTGGTTTCTTATTCAGAGACGGCCAACGTGGACGGCTTGTTGGAAGAGCTCGATATTGTCAAGCGCGAACTCAAGAACTCGGTCAACCTCATCGACTCGCGCCGAGACAAACTCGTCCGTCAACGGACCGCTTATCTGGTCTTGTTTTTCATTCTGTGGATCGCCATCTATCTTTATTACGGGCGGGGATTCATACGGAGTCGATAACGGCACGCGGCCGAAGATGGCCGTCGCGTCTTCCTGGAACGGGATGCTTCGATTCATCTCCTGATGAAGGGCACTGCATGTACCTCTCATTTTATCAGCTAACGCATAAGCCCTTTCAAATCACCACGGATCCCAAATTTCTGTGGCTGGGGGAAAAGCACACCGAAGCGCTGGCAACCCTCAAGTATGGCATTCAAGAGGACAAGGGCTTCCTGTTGCTCACCGGCGATGTCGGCACCGGCAAGACCGCCCTGATCAAGCTGCTGGTCCAAACCATCGACGTGGCGGCGATCGTAGCGACCATCCCGGATCCTGGCATGGAGGCCATCGACTTCTTTAATTTCTTGGCGGCCGAATTCCACATGAACCGCCGCTTCACATCCAAGGGGGACTTTCTCATCGAGTTCAAGCAGTTCCTGCTCAAAGCGTATTCCACCCGCCAGAAAGTGCTGATGATCATCGACGAGGCGCAGCGGCTGACCGTGGAGATGCTCGAGCAGGTCCGATTGCTGTCGAATATCGAGCTCGAAAACCGCAAGCTGATCAACATCTTTTTCGTCGGACAAACCGAGTTCAATCGGGTCCTGTTGGACGAGCGCAGCAAAGCGGTCCGTCAACGGATCACGGTGAGCCACCACATTGAACCGCTGCTGGAAACCGAAACTCCGCTCTACATTCGACACCGTTTGAAGGTCGCCGGAACGCGCCGGGAGATTTTTACGCCGGAGGCGATTCAGCAGATTCATGCCTTCTCGCGCGGCTACCCGCGCCTGATTAACATCATTTGCGACCATGCGCTGCTGACGGGGTACGCCGGGGGAGTAAACGTCATCAGCCAAAAAATCATCCTGGATTGTGAAAAGGAACTGCGCCTGCCGGACCCCTCCGCGGCGGCCGGGGTCAACCCCTCCGGCAGCTTTCCGATTCCATCCGCATCGATGGCGGCGGCACCGGCTGTTTCGACTCGAACCATCAGCTGGAAACTGCCGACGGCACTGGTCTTCCTGCTCCTCTTGGGCTTCACCAGCCTGATGATTTACCAATACCGGTCTCCGGAATCCCAGCGGTGGTCGCTGGAAGACATTGCGCCGCAGACCTACAAGGGCCGATCCCCGGCACCGGCGGCGGACGAACCCCCGGCGGCCGCGGAAGGCGACGCGCTTGCGGATGGCCAACCCCCTTCCAAGCCGATTCCGCCCGTTGCCGTCGCAGGCTCAGGAAGCTCACCGGAGGCGGTTAGCTCCGAAGCCCTGGCCGTCAACCCTTTTGCCCGCGGACGGGTGATCATCTTCTTTCCGTACAATTCCAACGATCTCACCCCCCAGGCTCTCGCGGCGCTGGATCAGATCGCGCTCTTTCTTAAGTCGAACCGGGATGCGAAGGCCAGCATTCGGGGGTACACGGATTCGATCGGATCCATCACCTACAACGTCAGCGTGTCCCAGTTTCGGGCGAACTCAATCAAGAGCTATCTGGCCGGAAAGGGAGTCAATGCGGCGAATCTGATCGCGGTGGGATTGGGCCCCAAGAACCCCATTGCATCCAACGACACCGCAGAAGGCCGGCAACAGAATCGCCGGGTTGAGATCGAACTCGGCCAGGAATGAGCCACGGCGGACACCCCGCCGGAACGTTCAAACCCCGAAATGGAATCGTTTCCTGAGCAGATCGCGGGTGGCCGGACTGACCTTCAGCCGGGGCAATTCTCCGGCAGATACCCAGCGCGCATCGGCGGCGTCGCCGGCCGGACGCGGGGTTCCTTCCATGTAATCCGCCATCAGGTCCACCACGACATAATGAAACCGGACGCCTCCGTCCGGGTCGGTTTCGATCATGTCAAACGTGAACACCGGCTCGCGTGCGTGGATGTGCACACCGGTTTCTTCCAAAATCTCGCGTTGGGCGGCCTGCTGGAGGCTTTCGCCGATTTCGACACTGCCGCCGGGAATGGCCCAGTAGCCTTCGGCCGGCGGCTGGCCCCGCTGGACCAGCAGGATACGCTCATCCTTAAAGACGATCGCTCCGACCGCCACCCGCGGCCGGTCCGGATAAAGATTCCCCCTCGTCGCATCCAGGAATCCCATCGAATTGGCACGGATGCTGCGCCGCTCCATCATCTCAACCCACCCACCCGAAACGGCCGGCCGCCCGGCTGAGCCGGCTCCGTATTGACAGCCATCGTCTTTTCCCCTATTTACAGATGCCTTTAACGTCGCAGCGTGTTGCGGATCCATCCATCCATTCTTCATTTGGCCCGGAGTATTCAAACAGCCATGGTCATCACGTCCAAGCTTCCGGAAATCGGTCTAACCATCTTCTCCGAAATGACGCGCTTGGCCCTTCAGCACGGCGCGATCAACCTCTCCCAAGGTTTTCCAGACTTTGATACCCATGCGGAGTTGAAGGATCTGGTCGCCAAGTACATCCGTTCGGGCCATAACCAATATGCCCCCATGCAGGGCGTCGGCGCACTGCGGGAGGCTATCGCCGCGAAGACCCGCGAGCTGTATGGCGCTGTCTATGATCCGGCCACGGAAATCACGATCACCACCGGCGGCACCCAAGCCCTTTACACGGCCGTGACGGCGACGGTCCATCCCGGCGATGAGGTCATCCTCGTGGAGCCGGCCTATGACTGCTATGCCCCCATCGTTCGATTGAACGGCGGCGTACCGGTTTTTGCCACGTTGGATTTTCCCTCCTTCCGGATCGACTGGAATGCCTTTCGGCGATTGATCACTGCGAAAACGCGTTTGATCATACTGAATTTCCCCCACAATCCCAGCGGTGCCGTTCTCCGTGCGCCGGATCTGGAGATCCTGGCAGAGATCCTGCGCCCCACCCCGGTGCTGATTCTCAGCGATGAGGTGTATGAACACATGGTGTTCGACGGGTTAAGCCACCAAAGCATGGCGCGCCATCCCGAACTGAGACAACGCAGCTTCGTGGTCAATTCGTTCGCCAAGACCTACCACACCACCGGCTGGAAAATCGGATATTGCCTCGCTCCCCGCCCGCTTTCCGAGGAGTTCCGCAAGATTCACCAGTACATGGTTTTTGCGGTCAACACCCCCATCCAGTACGCGTATGCCGAATTCATGGAAGACCGGCAGCGGTATCTGAGCCTGCCGTCGTTCTATCAGGCGAAACGCGACCGGCTCCTGGATCTGATCCGCCATTCCAGGTTCCGCCCCCTGCCCTGCCGCGGCACCTATTACCAGCTGCTGGATTACAGTCAGATTTCGGACGAACCGGAAATGCAATTCGCCAGACGCCTGACCATGGAATACGGCGTCGCTGCCATCCCGCCATCGGTTTTCTACCACCGCGGCGACGACCACAAGGTTTTGCGCTTCTGCTTCGCCAAAAGGGAAGAGACGCTCAACGCGGCGGCTGAACGGCTGAATGCGATTTAGGGCCGATGGCGCAGAGCTATCTTTCCGGCGGATCTCGTCGCAGCGGCCTCACGGCAGCGCTTTCCTGGTGTGCAGCCAGTATGGGTTGATCAGATCCTCGAATATGGTCATGGCGGCTTCGGCCCCTTGTCCGGAAGCGGTCACGATTTGTTTATAGCCCCCCTCGACATCCCCCGCCGTGTAGATGCCCGGGCGGCTGGTGCGATGACGGCCGTCCTGCTTGATATAGCCGTCCTCCGTCAGATCGAGCCCCATTTTTACGGCCAGCTCCACGGCCGGCTCGTAGCCGATGGCGATAAAGACGCCGTCGGCCGGAAGGGTCGAGGTCTTCCGGCTGGCTTTATCGAACAGCACCAGCTCCCGCACCCGATCCTCCCCCCGGATTTCCCTGACCTCCGTATTCCAGAGGACGGGAATCCGGTTTTCGGTGAGCTGTCGAACCAGAACCTCCTGGGCCCTTAAGGTATCGCGGCGATGGATCAAGCTGACCTTGACTCCCATGTGGAAAAGATGCAGGGCCTCCGTTACGGCGCTGTTGCCCCCGCCGACCATCGCGACCTGCTTGCCCTTGAACAGCGGGCCGTCGCACGTACTGCAATAGCTCACCCCGCGGCCGGCGAGCCGCGCCTCTCCGGGCACGTTGAGCAGGCGGTGGCTGGCACCGGTGGCCAGCAGAACGGTCTTGGTCAAAAACTTGCGACGGCTGGTCTGTACGGCGATCGGGGACCCGTAGTGCACATCCAGCACCCCCTCCCCCGGAAAAATCTGGACGTATTGGAGCGCATGGCTCACTAGGATGTCGACCAGCGTCTTGCCGCCCACGGACGTGAACCCTGGGTAGTTTTCGACGATCGGCGTGGTGGCCACCTGCCCGCCCAGCGCCTGGCGTTCGACGATCGCGGTCTTCAAACCGCTGCGCACGGCATAGATTCCCGCTGTCAGGCCGGCCGGACCGCCGCCGACGATGAGCAGGTCGGTTTCCACCTCCTCCGCATCGCTTTCCGGAATGAACAAGGTCTGCGGCTCCAATTTCTGGAGCGACAGGGCGAAGACCTCCTCAGGCTGGGCGCCCTGGCCGATCAGGATGTCGTTGGCAAAGGTCTGCGGGACGCTCTGGGCGGCATACTGGTTGGCCAGCTCGGGTTCACATTGGATATCGATGATCTCCAGCGACACCTGCTCCGGCAGTTCAATGGCCGCTTTTACGGCGTTGACCGCCTGCTGCGGACAATACGGACAGGTGGGGCTGACGAACACTTTGACCCGGCGCGGCGAATCGATGCGCCGGATCACTTTAGCCGACTGTTCGCTCAGGTTGCTTTTTCCCAGGCCGGTCAGAATCAAGATCTCGAGCAGCGTCCGCGCTTCCTCGCCCATCGGGGCTCCCAGCCATCGGATGTCGTATTTTCCGGGAGCGACCAGCAGGGTCGGCGAGCGGGTGACCTGGTAGCGGCGGGCGAGTTCGTGGGACAGATCGTATTCTTTCAACGTGATCCGGGGGCTCAGTTCGCGGAACGCACGAATCACCTGGCGGGTGGCCTGGGCGAACACATCGTCGGAGCCCTTCTCGACGAACAACAGCAGCGGCATGTCGTTGGGCAGCTGCTCGAATGTCTGGCGTAGCTGCCGCAGATAGACCTCGCCGGCCATGTCCCGGGCCGGATCGCCCGTGCCTTTCACGCTTGGCATGTTCTTACCTCCTGCTGCCCGGTCGCCGATCCGCGTCGGGCGGTCTCTGTAATTTTCAGTTTAGAGGGATAAATTTAAAAACGCTGTCGGAAGGTGTCAATGCGCCACGGCGGCCGTCACCGCCGCATGCGATGGGGGCCTGCCTCTGCCAGAGCTATCAGCGCCTCGGCCAGGGCCAGATCTTCCGCCGTGGTGATCTTGATGTTGCTGGGACTGCCGGGCACCATGTGAACGGCGCCACCGTTGCGCTCGATCAAGCTGGCGTCGTCGGTTCCCAGCACCGCTTCCCGTCGGGCGCGTTCATGGGCGGCGCGCAGCAGGTCCACACGGAACGCCTGGGGAGTCTGGGCCATCCACACGCGCTCCCGCGGCAGGGTGGCTTCGATACAACCGGAATCTGATATGCGCTTGAGCGTATCCCAGACCGGCAGCCCAACAATGCAGGCGCCATGGCGCCGGGCGGCATCGGTGCAGGCCGTGATCGTTTCGCACGTCACCAGCGGCCGGACGGCGTCGTGGATCACCACCAGCGCCGTCTTCGGAGCAACCGCCGCCAGACCGTTCCACACCGAATCCTGGCGTTGCGCCCCGCCAGCGACCACGACCACGTCCTTGCGCAGTGCGGCAGGGCCCAAAATGGTTGCGCGCACAAAATCGATGTCTGCTGCCGGAACCACCACGACCAGCCGATCGACGGCGGGACAACCGTCAAAGACCCGCAGGGTGCGGGTGAGGATCGGCACGCCGGCCAACTGGCAGTATTGCTTGGCGATGGGCCCGGCCAGCCGGGAGCCCCGCCCCCCTGCGACAATAATGGCGTAAACCATGTCTGCGCCCAATGGAATACGGCCGGCCGCAGGCTCCGAACCGGCTTCGGCGGCCAACCGGCGGACGGACTCCCCTTTACCTCAGGTATTTGAGCTCTTTCGGCAGGGGGACCCCCTTGCCCATTAAATCTTCACCGTAATTGACAGCGGCCAGGATTTCTATGTCCCTGAGCGTGCGGGCATCGCCCTCGAAGACCACTTCCTTGAAGTTTTCCTTCTGAATCTTGCCGCCCGCCCATTGGATGTCCAGCACGCTGCTGGCGTCAAACCGGTCGTCCCCAACGACGAGTTCGACCTGCCCCCCGTAGTATTGAACGATCTTGGCCACCAGCAGGCTGGGCCGAGCGTGGAAACCGAGCTTCTGAGGAACCCCGACGCGAATCAGCCCGCGCTCAATGTTTTCATTGAGGATCACCCGGGCGTGCTCTTTGCCCAGCGCGAGGAAATGGCAGACATAGTAAAGGCCGTAGTTGATCGTGCAGTCGAGCAGGCGTTCGGGGGGGACGACCATGGCCAGCTCATCCTGGACCCGCTTATAGGTGTTTTTGTATCCGGCCTCATGCAGGTGCCGTTCGTAAAAATGCAGCAGCCGGCCGACCATCTGCAGGAGGTGGAACACCACGGAGAAAAAACCGCGCAGTTGCTTGAGCTTGCGGTTCCCAAATCGAAACCCTCCATGAATCACGTAAGTGTCGAAGGAGGATTGCAGGTTGTGAACCAGCATCTCGTAGCGCCGCACTTCAACTTCATTCACTTTGTCGGGAACGATCCCCAGAATCTCCGGATAGCTGTATCGCTCGTAGAACTTGATCTGATCGAAGTTCTTCACCAGGTTGAGAAATTCGCTGGCGATCTTGACGATATTCTGTTTCTGTTGATGGCGGTTCTCATCGTCGATGTCGTAGGCCAGCAGGTCGGTCGTCTGAATGCTGGGGAAATCGGCATCTTCAAAACGCTGCTCGGGAAGCCGCACCCCCAGCCGCCGGGCCTCATTCAACGCCATCGGCGCCATCTTCTGGAGGCATTGGTTGAGAAACCGCAGGCTGGCTTCCCCCTCGCGTTCGAAATCCGCGCTGTCCGGCAGATCGTAATACCGCAATCGGTTGGAGATATGCTTCTGAAAGTTGGATGCCAAACCGATATGACGCATGCCGGCGGTCAATTCGCGAAACAGGTACCAGTCCCGGTTGTTCTTCGCACCGTGATAATCGAGAAAGTCTTCCAGCAGCGTGGAGGATGAAGCCAGCGTCGAATAGAATTTCTGCGTAAAACGGGCTTGACTCGAGGACTGCCCGGCCAGATAAACCGTGCACTTTAAAAAATCATGCGAAAAAATTCCTATTTTCTCGGAAAATTTAGAGTCGTGCGCCCGTCCGGCGGTTTCCGGGTGGGTTGATGAAAGCGGGTCCATGCGATCCTGATGGATGAAAGCCATCCGCCGGCGAACATTTTAGTTCGCCATGGTGGTTCGTTGCTGTTGGCGGGATGAGCCCAAGCCGGCCGGAGCAAATCGTAAGCCGAATTCTGTTCCTGCATCGGGTTGCCCCTTTGCAGGCGACGATCATTCCTCTATGGATGCCGGTTGCCCGGCACCTCGTGCAACCGACCCGGGGGCTTGGGCGGGCCACCCTCAAACGCCCCTCTATTTGGTCTTGCACCGGGTGGGGTTTGCCGAGCTTCCCCGGTCGCCCGGGGAACTGGTGCGCTCTTACCGCACCGTTTCACCCTTGCCTCCGAAGGCCGGCCCGGAATGGCCGGCATCCGAAGGCGGTTTGCTTTCTGTTGCACTTTCCTTCGCGTCGCCGCGACTCCACGTTATGGAGCACCCTGCCCTGCGGTGTTCGGACTTTCCTCCGGTCAGATGGGACCGGCGATCGTCTGACTTACTCCGACCGGCTCTGCTCTTCGTCCCAGTAAATGATCCTCTCACAGTTCGGGCAATTCTTCAAGCGATCGACCCGCTGCAGTTCGTTGTACATCTGAGGCGGGATGTTCACATGGCAGCCGCCGCAGACGGATGCGGACACCGAACAAATGGCCACCCCATTGGCCTTCTTGGATTTGACCCGCCGGTAAAGGGCCAGGGCCTCCGGCGAAATCCGGCCGGCCAGCGCAGCCGCCTCGGCCGTCAATTCCTCCAGCCGCTGCCGGGCCAGCTCCGCATCCTGCAGGACGCTTTCCTTTTCGCTGCGGATCAAACCGGATTGGGTATTCAATCGTTGCTGATGCTCTTTCACCCGGTTGTGGGCCGCCTCCACCTGTTCCATGCCCGCCAGGATCTCATCTTCGATCTTGGAGCCGATCACACCCAGGTCGTCGATCTCTTTGAGCCCGGACTGGTATTCCTTGTTGGTTTTCACGGAGCGCAGCTTTTCCTGGCTCTTCGCGATTCGTCCCTGATTCATCTGCAGGTCGGATTCAAGCGCCCGAAGGCGCTTGGTGAGCTCTTGAACATCCGCATTGCCGGAGTCGACCGCAGAAATGAATTCGTTGAGCCGAGCGTCCAGTTCGGCGGTGCGGCCCTCCACCTGGTTCAAATCCAGCTGGGTTCGGTGGATTTTGAGCTCAACATCCTGGAGTTGGACCAGCATGGATATCTGCTGCCGGATGTCGCTGGGCATAGGCGCCGTCCTCCTTGGTTGCAGGGGTTATCGAGTGAAATACCCCCACCGCGCGGCAACGTTTCGGCAGCGGAGTCAAACCACCGAGAATGGGTCTTTTTCCAGCGAACACGCTTGCACCCGTACCGGCGGGCGGCGGGGGCCGAAGGCCCGTCTGAGGCGTTGTGCGATCGCATCGGCCATCAAGTGTTCGGAATGGAAATGCCCGACATCCACCACGCCGCGCCGGGCGTATTCAATCTCACGCACCTCATGGTAACGCAGATCACCGCTGATGAAGGCATCCGCCTCCGCACGCAAAAATGCTCCAACGGCGCTGCCGCCGCTTCCGGCTACCAGCGCCACGCGTTTAACGCGCAAGGCCGGATCGCCGGCCATGCGCACCGCCCCAGCCCCCAGCCGCTGTTTCACCAGCTGCGCCAGGTCCGAAAGACGCATGGTCCGCACCAGCGTACCGATCCGGCCGATGCCCGGATGCCGTTGTCCCGGGATGTCCACCGGGGGCTTCAACGGCCTCAGCCGTCGCAGACCCAGGCGGCGCGCGAGCAGATCGTTGAGCCCATCTGCAGCGGCATCCAGGTTGGTATGCATGCAATAGATCGCCAGGCGGTGCCGCACCGCCTGCTCGATGACGGTTCCGATCGGCGTGTTGATCTCGATCCGCTGAATCGGCCGGAAAAAGAGGGGGTGATGCGTGATGAGCAGATCCGCCTGGCAACGGCAGGCCGCGGCCACCACCTCCGGCCCGGGATCCAATGCCACCCACACCGAGTCGACGCGTTGGTGCGGATCGCCGATCTGAAGACCCACATGGTCCCATGCTTCGGCCAGCGCAGGGGGCGCCATGCGCTCCAGCACGCTCAGGATGTCGGCAAGCAGCAACGGCATGGCATGCGGCTCAACTTCGCGGGTTCGGAAATCCACCGGCTGGCAGATGGCCGGCATGAAAGAAGGCGCGGATTGGATCAACCCGCGCCTCGCATCGAATCATCTCAACTACATCCGTCTGACGGGCCGGCGCAGAGCGATGGGCCCACCTGGGATCGAACCAGGGACCGACCGGTTATGAGCCGGTGGCTCTGCCAGCTGAGCTATGGGCCCCCACGGCCTGCCGCCGCCACCTGTTTAACGGCTGGTCGCCGGTTTGTCAAGATTCGCGCTTCGCCGCCGGTCTCCGCCGCCGTCCGATCCCGGCGGATTACGTTTCAATGAAATGCTTCAGTTTGCGGCTGCGAGTCGGATGGCGGAGTTTGCGCAGGGCCTTGGCTTCGATTTGTCGAATACGCTCACGGGTCACCGCAAAGTCCTGGCCAACCTCCTCCAGGGTATGATCGGCTTTCTCGCCGATGCCGAATCGCATCCGCAGCACCTTTTCCTCGCGCGGCGTCAGGGTGGCCAGCACCTTGCGGGTTTGCTCGGCCAAATTCATGCTGACGGCGGCTTCCGATGGAAGCATGAATTTCTTGTCCTCGATGAAATCCCCCAGATGGCTGTCCTCCTCCTCGCCGATGGGAGTCTCCAACGAAATGGGCTCCCGCGCGATTTTCAACACCTTGCGGACCTTTTCCAGGGGGATCTCCATTTTCTCGGCAATCTCCTCGGGGGTGGGCTCGCGCCCTTGCTCCTGCACCAGGTAACGCGAGGTGCGAATCAGCTTGTTGATGGTTTCGATCATGTGGACGGGGATGCGAATGGTCCGCGCCTGGTCGGCGATCGCCCGGGTAATGGCCTGCCGGATCCACCAGGTGGCGTAGGTGCTGAACTTGTAGCCGCGACGGTACTCGAATTTATCCACGGCTTTCATCAGGCCGATGTTGCCCTCCTGGATCAAGTCCAGAAACTGCAGCCCGCGATTGGTGTATTTTTTGGCGATACTGACCACCAGCCGCAGGTTGGCCTTCGTCAGCTCGCTCTTCGCCAGCTTCGCCTTCAGGCGTCCCTCTTCCACGCTGGTCATAATGCGTTTCAGGGCACGGCTGTTGGCGCAGATCTCAATCTCCCGCGCGCTATGCTTCTCGATAACCTGGCGGATGTCCATGAAGGCTCCGGCGAGTTCATCCCTTGTTGCATCGCTGCGACCGGCGGCCCATTTCAAAAAGGCGGTCTTGGACGTGAGATGATCCCGCAGCTCTTTGACGGAGGCGCCGAGTTTGTCCGCGTGTTTGGCCACCTTTTTCGTCATGGATTCGGACCATTCGATTTCTTGCTGGATCTGGCCCTCGATTTCTTCGATCACGCTGGCCTCCAGCCGCCAGTCCTTCAAGAGATTGAAGATATCGGATATCAGCCGCTGCTGGTTACGCTTGGCCCTGCGCAGCTCATCGGCGTCGCCCGCCGCAACAAATGCCTTTTCCCGCTGATCTCGATTTTGCTGGTGAAGGGTCTTGATTTGGCGGATGGTTTCGAGAAATTTTTCGGTCTGAAGCACCTCGTCGTTGTACGTGTCGCCCTCGTCGATATCCCTCAATACGTGCTTCGGCCGCAGGCTGCCGCTTTCGATTTTATCTCCCAGGTCGATGATGGCCTCCACCCCGATGGTCGATTCCAGCAGCGCGCGCAGAACTTCCTGCTCGCCCGCCTCGATCTTTTTGGCGATTTCCACTTCGCCCTCGCGGCTGAGCAGGGTGACCATCCCCATTTCGCGCAAATACATCTTGACCGGGTCGGTCACGGATCCGTAATCGCCGCCATCCACCTCCTCGCTGACGATTTTACTCTCGGAAACGCTTTTCAGCTTCACGATTTTCTTGTTTTGCTTCTCGTCCACCACCTCGATACCGTTGTCATCGAACAACATCAAGGTATCGTCGATCTGTTCGGGGGAAAGCATGTCCTCCGGCAGCAGCTCGTTGATTTCATCGTAGGTCAGAAACCCCTGTTTCTTGCCTTTGGTCAACAGCTCCTGAATCGCCTTTTTGTTAACCGGCGCTTTGCCGCCGTCCCCGTCAGGACCCGGTCCGGCCGGACGCTTGGAAGGCTTGGGGCCCTTCGCTGCGACCGCCTTTTTAGGGGCCGCCCGGCGTTTGGCGGCTTTCTGTGGGGTTTCTTTTGAGTTTACCGGTTTCTTGGACATGTCGTGGTGTCTCCCCGAATCCTCCGAAGTGGCCTGCACTATTTTTTTCGCAACACCGACATTTTCTGCTTCTCGCGCCGCACGGCCATTTTCTGTTTTTCGCTCAAAAGCCGCATCACTTCAGCCTCGTCGTGCTCCCGTTCGGCCGCCTCGATCGCAGCCTGCATCGAACCCCCGCTCAGCTGTTTCTGCCGGGTTTCCATGAACCGCCGCAAGAAGGCGCTGCACCCGCTGCGGGTCCAGTGCTCTTCGGTCATCGCCAGCGCCACCAGGGTTTCTTTAAGCGTCCCTTCTTCGATTCCAGCCAATAGCTCCGGAAGCTGCCCAACCGCTTCATAGCGATGCCGCAAAATGGCCTCCCCGGCTGATTTCAGAACGGGATGCGAAAAAGCCTCCAAAACCCCATTCTGGATGATTTCCGCAATGATCTCCGGGAACTGAAGCATCATGGCGATGATGCGCCGCTCGAACGGCTCATGGAGTTCGCCCGCCCTTGGGCCGCCGCCCGAGGCCATTCCGACGCCGGGTCCCGGCCCGGTGCGGGGGCTGCTGAGGGCCTGCAGCCGCTCCAGGATAGCCGATTCGTCCAGACGGATGCGCTCGGACAGCTGCTTGACGTAAAGCGCCCGGGCGACGCGATCGTTGATAGCGGCCAGATAGGACTGCAGCTCCGACACGATCCGGATCTTGCCTTCGGTGCTCAACCCATGCCGCTGGACGGCTTGCTCCATGACAAACGTCATCACGCCGGGGGCGCTCTGGGCCAGACGCCGGAACGCATCCACGCCGTGCGCCGTCAAGAACGAGTCCGGGTCGTGCCCCTCCGGCAAGACGAGGATGTGGGTATCGGCGCGCTCCTCGCTAAACACGTCGCCGCGCCTAAAATCCACATGCTCCTTCCAGAACAGGTCAATGCAGCGCCGAGCCGAACGAATGCCGGCTTCATCCGAGTCGTAGACCAGCACCATCCGGCCGGCATATCGCGTCAGCAGGCGGATTTGATCGGAGGTCAATGCGGTCCCCAGGGTGGCGACCGCGTTGGTGACCCCGTACTGGTGCAGCGCGATCAAATCCAGATAGCCTTCGACGATGAACACCGATCCCGACGCACGGCAGGCGTCCTTGGCATGGTTCAGACCATAAAGCACGCGGCGCTTGGTGTAAACGAGCGTCTCCGGAGAATTGAGATACTTCGGGGTGGAGCTGTCCAGCACCCGTCCCCCGAATCCGACCACTCTGGCATTTTCATCCAGAATCGGGAAAATGATGCGGTCTCGAAAACGATCGTAAAAACCGGTGCCTTCCCGGCGCGGAATCGCCAGTCCCGCTTTTTCGAGCAAGGCCGGCGAAAATTTCTTGCGGGTCATGTGCCTCAGCAGATGGTCCCAGCCCTTGGGGGCGTAGCCCAGCTCGAACTTTTCGATGGTCGCGTGCGTCACCCCGCGCCGGGCGAGATAGTCCATCGCCGCTTGGCCCGCAGGCGGTTGCCGAAGCGCCTGTCGGAAATAATCCGCGGCCAGCCGGTTCACCTCCAATAGAATGGCCTGTTCGCTCATCTGGCGTCTGGCGCGGGGAGATACGGGTCGTTCCGGAATCTCCACCCCGCTCCGCGCGGCCAGACGCCGAACGGCATCGGCAAAACCGATACCGTCCCGCTTCATGATGAAGCTGAAGACATTGCCGCCCGCGCCACACCCGAAGCAGTGAAAAATTTGTTTCTCGGGGCTCACCGTAAACGACGGCGTCTTTTCGGCATGAAACGGGCACAGCCCGGAAAAATTCTTTCCGCTCTTCTTCAACAGAACCGTTTCGGCGATGACGTCGACGATGTCCGCTGCATGCCGAACCTCGGCAATCTTGTCTTCGGGGATGTAACCCGCCAACGAACGTCCTCCGCCCTCAGACACGGGCCGCCGCCGCCGAGGACCGGCTCAACGCCAGGGCCTCTTCCAAGCGCAAGGCTCCGGTATAAAGCGCCTGGCCCGTGATGACGCCCGTCACGCCGACCGCTTCCAGTTCCATCAGGCGACGGATATGATCGAGCGTCCCCACTCCGCCGGAGGCGATCACCGGAATATGAACCGCTGCGGCCAGTTTGCGGGTTTCTTCGATGCCCGGACCGACCTGCATCCCATCCCGCTGAATGTCCGTAAATATGATCGCGCATACCCCGGCGTCCTCCAGCCGGCGGGCCAGATCCACCGCCAGGGTCTCCGTGGTTTGGGTCCAGCCTCGAATCGCCACCCGACCCTGGCGAGCATCGATGGCCGCGGCAATCCGGCCCGCATAGGTTCGGCAGGCTTCCCGGACGAACGCCGGGTTTTCGATGGCGCCCGTGCCGATGATTACGCGCTGGGCGCCCGCTTCCAAGCCCGCAGCCACCGTCGCGATGTCGCGCATCCCGCCGCCGACCTGCACCGGAACACCGGCAGCCCGGATGATCGTGCCGATCTGCTTTTGGTTGCACGGCGTTCCCTGAACGGCAGCATCCAGATCCACGACATGCAGCATTTCCGCTCCGGCGCCCACCCAGCGCCGGGCGACCGCCTCCGGGTCGTTCGAGTAGACGGTCTCATCCTGCATTCGACCCTGAAGCAACCGAACGCACTGGCCGTCCTTTAAGTCGATGGCGGGAATGATCAGCATGGCAACGTCGTCACGTTTGAACAGAACGGGTGGACGGAAAATCGTCTTAAAGCATGCCCTTGGATGAACGCACACCGCAGATGCGCTCATCCATGCTTACGGCCTGTCTAAGCGCACGCCCGAAGGATTTAAAGACGGCCTCCAGGATATGATGCTCGTTTTCCCCGTAAGGCACGGTGATGTGAAGATTCATTCCGGCATGGTTGGCGATTGCCCGAAAAAATTCCTTGGCCAGGCTGCGATGGAACGGCCCGCCCGCCGCCTCGCCGGGCGGAACCTGAAAAACCAAGTATGGACGCCGCGACAAATCGACGGCAACCGCGGCCAACGCATCATCCATGGGCGTCACCGCATACCCGTACCGGCGAATCCCATGCCGATCGCCCAAGGCGGTTTGAATCGCGTCCCCCAACACGATGCCGACATCCTCGACCGTGTGATGGGCGTCGACGGCCAGGTCGCCTTGGGCGTGGAGCGTCATGTCGACAAAGCCATGCGTTCCAAAGAGCGTCAACATGTGGTCGAAGAACGCGATCCCGGTGCCGACCTGGGGAGCGCCACCGCCGTCCAAATCCAAACTGATGCGAATGGCGGTTTCCCGGGTTTTTCGTTCCAATTCGGCTTTGCGATTCATGGAGGTTGGCTGCCTTTTCGGGTTCGATGCCGTTCAGACGCCCGCCAGCGCCGCGCTGGCTTCTGCTAAAAAATTCGGGCGGCCCTGGCAAGACCACCCGATATGGAATTTGGCGGCAGGGCGGCCCGCGCACTGCCGACAAAACCAGTTTCTATTTCCACGCCCCTGTGCTATATCAGCGAACCTAAGCAATTTCATTCCGGACGGGGTGTTCCATCGGAAAGTGGAGATGAGGGGGATCGAACCCCTGACCTCGGCGTTGCGAACGCCGCGCTCTCCCAGCTGAGCTACATCCCCACACAAATTTTCTTTTTAACAAAGTATTTCTAACCGGTCAACGAAAAACAATAAATTTTCAGCTTTGGCTTGGCTGAACCCGGTCGCCGCGCCGACATCCCCCGGCGCTCACCCCGTTTGTGAAAGGAGCTCGTGATGCAGGAGCTGAGGTTGACGGATGCCTTTAAAACCGTTACCCGCGATCAGGACAAGATCATCCCGCCCGAAGAAACCCTCCGTCGGTTTCGCGAAAGGCTCAAAACGGCAGGACTGGATCTGCTCCAAGAGACGGTTCGGATTGATAACGGCCGATTGGGTATCCCCGTTTATCTGAGCCGCTGCGGCCGGGATGCTCAGCGCGTCATCGGTACGCGCAAACAAATGGGAAAGGGAGCCACCCCGCCGCAGGCCGAGGCGAGCGCGGTGATGGAGCTGGCCGAACGCTTCAGCCTGTTCAGTTTCGTGCAAGACCCGGCCCATTTCAACCACGCCCCCCGGACGGCCCTCCGCGAGCCCGCGATCCCCTTCGAGATGATCGCCCGTTCGGTCCACGATGATTCGGACGACCTGCCCCACGCCCAACGGATCTTCGAATCTCTTTCCTTCAAATGGACCCCGGCTTTCAACTTGACCCGGGGCCAGGCCGTCATGGTCCCCTTCGATTGGTTTTTCGCCATCAACGAGTTCAATGGGTCCTCCGCCGGCAACTGCCGGGAGGAGGCCGTTCTGCAGGGCATCTGCGAAATCGTGGAACGCCACGTGTCATCCATCATCAGCCATGAACGACGCCGCGTTCCGTCGATCCATCCCGAATCCGCGCGGGACCCTCTGGTGGTCGACATGCTGAATCGATACCGTCAGTGCGGCATCCGCCTGCATCTGTCCGATTTCACCCTCGATACCGGAATCCCCACCGTCGGCGTGCTGGCATATGATCCCCAAACCCATCCGGACACCAGCGAAATCGTCTGGACCGCCGGGACCACACCGAGCCCGGAAAAAGCGTTGAGCCGGGCGCTGACCGAGGTGGCCCAGCTGGCCGGCGATTTCAACAGCGGCGCCAATTACGTTGCCAGCGGGCTTCCCAAATTCCGGCATCTGACGGATGCGCGCTATGTGACCGATCCCGGCCCCAGCGTCGATCTGTCCAGCCTGCCGGACCTATCCAGCCCCAACATCCGCGTGGAAGTCGAACGCTGCGTCCAGGCTTTGGCCCGACGCGGGCTCGAGGTTTTCCTGATCGAGACCCAACACCCGGTCATCCAGGTGCCGGCATACTACACCATCGTTCCGGGCGCCCATTTCCGGGAACGGTCGCGGAGCACCAGCGTGCTCCTGTTCGCGGCCAAGCACGCCGCCGAAACACTGCCGGTCCCCGAGGCCGCTGCGGCGCTGGAACACATCGATGCGGTGCTGCCGGGGAAGTATTTCATTCAATTCTATCTCGGCCTGACCCGGCTGCGGGCGACCGATTCGGAATCGGCGCTGGCGCATTTCCGACGCGCGCTGGAACTCAACCCCGATCCGGCGGAGGCGGCCAGCATCTATAGCTACATGGGAGTCGCCTTGAAAACCATCGGCCGCTTTGACGAGGCGCTCGGATGGCTGCGCCAGGGGCTGGAAATCGATCCGGACCGCACGGATATTCACAACCTGATCGGGTATTGCCATTACAAACGGGGGGAACATGAGGAGGCGGTCGCGGCGTTTCGGCGGGTGATCGAACTGGACCCCAGTTCCGCCATCGACTATGCCAATCTCGGGGTCAACTACCAAGCGCTGGGGCAGGCCGCCAAGGCCAGGAACTGCTATCAGCTGGCGCTGAGCATGGATCCTGGAATCGATTTCGCGCGCGCGCGCCTGTCGCAAATGGGCGGCTGAACCCCGGCCCGTTCATGCGCGGGTGTCGGCCGCTCCGGAAAGCCCCGCTTTCAGCCGGGCGAGGTCCTCGCCGATCTTTCGACCGCGCGCGTGCATGTCGGCCAGCCGAGCGGCGGCGCTTTCCCGGTCGACCTGCCGGGTGCCCAGCCGTTCGGCCAGCATTCCAAAATCGGTGGAATAGGCCTGGAGCTGTTGGACGACCGCCTGTTCGAAGCGCTGGGCCACGGTTTCGGCCAAACGAAACAGATACCGGAACTTGAGGTTCTCCTGATAATCCTTCAGGTGAAACGCCAGCGACTGGCGGGTCTCGCGCTGGATCACCCGCATGGCCTCCTGGATCGCCCGCACGTCGTCTTCCCCCCGCTGGACCGGTTTTTTCATGATTTTCTTGAAACCGCTCACCGTCCGGTAGAACCCCCGGCGCAGGACCGCCTCGGTTCGGATGCGGGCGGTATAGCCGATGGCCGTCGCCAGCGGCGGGACGCTGAGTCCCGTGTGGCGCAGCAGGGCTTCCACGCTGGGCATCCCGATGCTTTCGGGGCCGGTGGTTTCGATCGAAATGCCCAGGTCGGCCATCAGGCTGCAGAACTCCGCATGCGCATCGGCGATCAGACTTTGATAGGGTGTCGCAATGGACTCCAGCGCGCTCCGGATCTTGCTCTCTTCGGCGGCGATAAACCGGATGATCTCCGGGTTGATGTGCTCGGCAATGAATCCATCCAGCGCTTGTTTGAACACCTGAAACACCTGATACAGCGTCTGGAAAAATCCGAATTGGCGCAATCGGTCCGCATAGCTGTCCGGCGCCAGCCGATAGCCGGCGATAAAGTCGTTGATGGACGCCATGATCTCGCCGGAGGCCGGCGCCAAAAAGCGATTGACGTCCCCCGCAACATCCTGCTTGATCGCGGGCCCCACTCCGGACAGTGAACTTTTCAGGGCGGCGAGAATCTGGCCGAACCGCTGTTGGTGGCGGCGAAGACGCTCAGCGATCGTGCGGGCGCTCGCGGCATCGCGCGAGATGACATCCCGGTTGACCCCGATCCAGTGGGTCATGCCGGCGGCGATGCCGCTGAGCCGTTCAATGGGGTTCTGCAGCATGAGCCGGTACTGCTGGCCCTCTAAAATCCGGTTTAAGACGTTGGTGAACCGCCGGCTTTCCTGGTCCGAAAAACCCACCAAATCCGCCTCGGCTTTCCAATGATCCAGCCGCCGCCGGTCTCGCTCCGTCAGATGGCCATCCAGAGCGCCGAACAGGTTGAAGAGAGCGGAAAAAGCATAGACCTCCGGCCGGGGCCGGATGAGCGCCAGTTCGTCGGAGACCCGATCCACCAGCGCCTTCAAATCGTCGAGCGACGGATGTTCGCTGAAATCGCTGTTCACCACAAAGAGGATGTTGTCGAGGATACCCATCTTCTTGATCATGTTGAGAAAATGGATGTCCGCGCGCCGCAGGCCGGTGCGGCTGCTGATCACGTATACCAGCAGATGAGCCGACCGCAGGTAGTCTTGAACCATAGCCAGATGCAGCGGGTTGGAGGAGTCGCTGCCCTGGCAGTCCGCGATTTCGATGTTGCCGCCCAGGGCCTCGGAACGGATTTCGAGCTGGATGTCGCGCAGGTAGACGGCCAGCGATTCATTCCCCGTGAACTTCCAGTGCTCCATGAATCGTTCGGCCTCGTAATGCCGGGTGGCCGGATGGTCGGTCAAAAACGACCGGACGGCGTCATACCCCCTCAAGTAGCAGGACAGCAGCACCATGTTATGATTGCGGGCGTCCTCGGAAATCCGCAGGTCGGCGTTCAGCGCGTTCAAAGCCTGCTGAAGCTCCGCACGCTCCGGTTCACGGCGGATGTCGAAGCGATCCCCCGTGGACCGCCAGTGCAGCGAGGGAAACAGCACCAGCGCCTGCTGCATATCGGCGTTCACATCGTCCCAGGATTTATAGTACAGCGTGGCCTTCAGGCGATCCCCCGCCCGCACCCGAGTCACAATGGATGTTACGACGCCCGCGCCGCGCTTCAGAAAATCGCCCCTGAGCCAGGCGTTTAAGAAGGTACTCTTGCCGGACTTGATGGCCCCGACCACCCCGACCCGGATCATGGGTTCGTTCAGCCGCTCGGGCAAAGCGGCGCACGTCTGCTCCCAATCGCCGAAGCTGACGTCCGCCAGGCCGGGGATCGATCGAGCGGCCCGAAAGAGCCCCCGGATATCCTGATTGATCTGCAGCACGCTGTGTTTATGCGATCCGTAATGATCCATGGCCGTCATCCACCGTCGTTTCCGTCGTGCCCCATCATCCGGCAGCCCGGGGGCGCATCGTGTTTCGCAATCGCCTTGTAAGGATGGGTTAGATGTGATATGGATGCAGCCACGTCGTCAAGAGGCGGCGGCACCCCTGTCGACTATCGGCGCATCGACGAGGAGCCATCATCGACCGCAAGGGGAATGTCGGTGTATGTCCGAGAAACATCCTGAATGCCCTCTCTACAACCCGCTGAACTGCAAGGAATACTACAATCCCAAGCTCTGTGCGTTTGTCCGCAGGGACAAGGCCTGCCTCAAGAAAAAAAAGCCCAAAACCAAAGAAGCCGACAAAGACTGACGCAGGCTTCAGGCGTGACCGGCGATGTCCGATAACATGGCCGGGTTGACACCGATCCGCCGCAACGTCTCCTCCCAGCGGGCCGCCACCGGCAGAACGAAAATGGGGTCTTCAAACACCGGATGCGTCAGCCAGGCGTTTTCCTTTATCTCGGCCTCCAGCTGACCCGGCCCCCATCCGGCGCAACCCAGACTGACCAGGAAGGCCTTCGGCCCGCGCTGAGCGGCAATCGCTTCCAGAACGTCGCGGGTGTTGGTGAGCGCCAGCGACGGCGTGACCATCAAGGATGCCTCCCAATCAAACGGCCAGCCGTGCAGGATGAACAGCTCGCCGCCGTGCACCGGCCCGCCGGCATGAACCGGAACGGCGTCGGCCGCCGCTGCTGCCTGGATCGACAACTCGTCAAAGATATCCTGAATGAAGAGGTTTTCATGGACCCGATTGACCACGATCCCCATGGCTCCCTGCTCATTGTGTTCGCAAATACAGGTGACGGTTTGCGAAAAATTCGGATCGACCAGCCCGGGCATGGCCACCAGGAAATGTCCCTTCAGGGAACCCGCATAGATGCTTGACATGTCTTCTCCGAGGGAGATTGGAAATAGGCATCGAGGATGAAAAGCCTAAAGGCATCAGGCAGGTTTGTCAAGTTCGAGCAGTTCGTAGACCTTCAGACCGCCGAGATCCGTCGGGAATTCCGCCGGCAGCGAAACGGCATGGACAACGGGGCGAGCGCGCACCGACCGCAGCGTGGCGTCGCTGATCAGAATCCCGTTTGGAAAAGCCTTGGCGAGGCCCTGCAGCCGAAACACCGCATTCACGGCATCGCCGATCACGGTATAATCCATTTTTTTCTCAAAACCGATGTTGCCGGCGACCACTTCCCCGGTATGAACGCTGATCCCCATCTCGATGGTTTGACCTAAATCGCGGCTCAGGCGCCGGTTCAACCCCGCCAGCGCGCGCTTCATATCCAGCGCGGCCCGCAGGGCGTTGTCCGGATCGGCCACGCTGGAGACCGGCGCTCCAAAAATGGCTAAAAATCCGTCACCGATATACTTGTCAACGATCCCGTGGTGCTTGAACACCAGGTCGCCCATCGCCTCGAAGAAACGGTTCAACAGCGCCACCGTCTTGGGGGGGCCGATCTGCTGAGCGGTCCGCGAAAAACCGCGAATGTCGATGTTCAACAGGGTGATGGTTTTCACTTCCTCGATCACCGGCTTGCCGCCTTCCAGGCCATGGATGATTTTGTCGACGACTTCCTTCGGCACGAAGGTCTGAAAGAGCCGGCGCACATCGCGCTCGTGTTCGGCGGCTGCCACCGTTTTCTTGTACAAGCGCGCATTCTCCAAGGCGATGCTGACCGAGGCCGCAATGGCTTGCAGCAGATCGCGGTCGTTGGCGTCAAAGTGCCCGGACACTTTATTGAGCACTTCGATGACGCCGATCACGCGACCCTGGGAGATCATCGGAACACACAGCGCCGAACGCGTCCGGAACCCGGACACCTCGTCAATCACCGGAAAAAACTGCATGGAGGTTTCGGTGTCGTTGACGATGACGGCCTCGCCGCGAGCCGCCGCATGGCCGGCGATGCCCTGCCCCAGCTTGAGCCGGAAGGTCTGAAGGGCGGGCAGGCTGCCGTTGAAGGCCACGGCCACCTCCAGTTCATCGCCCTCCAAAAACAACAGCGATCCGGCCTCGACATTGACCACCTCCCGAATCATGTCCATGGTGTACTGCAGGACCTTGTTCATGTCGAACGTGGATGACGCCAGTGCGCCGCCGACTTGACGAATCGTTTCCAGCTCCTGGGTGCGTTTATGCACGGCTCCCAGCAGTCGATTGCGATCCACGGCCAACGCCAGCCCCCCGGCGATCCAGCTGACGAGGTTCTGGGCCTCCCGAAACGCCTCGGCGCTCGGGCCGACCATCACCAGCGCGCCCACCATCCGGCCTCCGGTTCGGAGCGGAACCAAGCAACAGCTGCCGGCGCGGCGGGGCGGGAAAAGCGCCAGATCCAATGGTGTCGGCTCTTCGGGCGCAGCGTCCAAAATCATGCCGGCTTCCTGTTGCAGCGCCTTCTCGATGATGGAACCCTCGTAGATATGCTCGGAGTGTTTCAAAACCGCTCCGGTCGAGAAGCTGACCCACTCTTTGACGAGGACGGTCTTGGCTTTGGCTTCATCCTTCACGAGAATACCGGCCGCCTCGAACGGAACGACCCCGTGCAGCTCGTGCAGCACCGTATGCATCAAATCCCCGTCCCGAAGACTGGAATTCAACAGTTTGACCATTCGGTCGACGGTCCGCAAACAAACCCCGGCCCGGTCGTTCTCCCTCAGCAGACGCAGGTTTTCAAACGTGAAGGCGGCGTTGCTCAGCAGCGGCGTCAACAACTCGCTGTCTTCCGGAGTGTACTTCCGCTGGGCATCGCTGCTGGAAATCGTGAGCACGCCGATGATGGCCTTGCTGGTCTTGATCGGCATGCATACGAACGACTTCGAACCGTAATGGGGGAGATTGGAACGGCCGAAACGTTTGTCCGTTTCAATGTTTTCCACCACCAGCGGAGACTTGTTGATAACGGCATATTTGGCGATGCTGGAGTCGAAATCGATGCGGTCCCCGGCCTTGACATGTTCGCCCAGACCGATGGTGGCTTTGACGCGAAACGCCTTCGGATCGGCCGGATCGAAGGTCAGCACCGAACCGATGTCCGAGCTGGCCAGCAGCAGCGCGCGCTCGAGCATGACGTAGAGGATCTCTTCGGCGTCGAAGGTGACATAGCAGAGCTCAGACAGGTCCTTGAGCACCGAAATGCCGGCGGATTTCTTTTCGAGCTGCTGGACGGTCTGGCCGAAGCGGGTGCGAATGGACTGAAAAGACTGGGCGATCGCGTACAGCTCGTCGTCGGGTAGGGTCGAACCGTCCGCGCCGGCGCTCGGTACCGGCGGCAACCGGATGGAATCCGACAGCACCGCGATGCGCTCAAACAGATTCTTGAGGATGGCGTAGCCGATGTACGCGCACACCAGGAATCCCAGGAGAAAGTAGGGAACAACCTCGTCTCCCAGGATGCCGTAGCGCTGGCTGAAAAAGACAAAGCCTCCCACGGGCAGGAAGAAAAAAAGCCCGAAGGCCAGCTGCAATTTGCGTTGCAGCCGGGTCTGGGGGCGGCGTTTGGGAAAGGGCCAGGAGCTCCAGTTCATTCCACGGACACCGTCTGATGCATCGATGGTCGGCCCGAAAACGGCCTGGAATGGTTATCGGCCCGAACCGTCCTCCGCTTGAGCGATTTCCGGCGCATCCATCGCCTCCCTCCGCCGCTGGCGCGTCCGGCGCTGCCCGGGTTGACTTTCCCGGCCGGCACGGATAAAGGAGCAGCTCCGTTGCAATCCCAAAGACCCGGTCATCGCCGCAACCCCCTCTGAAGGAGCTTTATGACCATCGATTCGATCGATGATGTGGCTCAGCAGCTCTCCATCCGGCCCTCCCAGGTGCAGGCCGTGGCCGCCTTGCTGGACGAAGGCGCCACCATTCCGTTCATCGCGCGCTACCGCAAGGAGGCGACCGGAAGCCTGGATGAAGTCGCCGTCGGCGCGATCCGCGATCGGCTGGGCCAGTTGCGCGAGCTCAACGACCGCCGCGCCGCGATTCTGAAGTCGCTGGCTCAGAACGGCCACCTCACCGATGAGCTGCAGGCGGCCGTGGCGGCCGCCGAAACCATGGCCGTTCTCGAGGATCTCTATCTGCCGTTCCGGCCGAAACGGCGGTCCCGGGCCCTGGCGGCCCGCGAGAAGGGGCTCGAGCCGCTGGCCCGCACGATCTTCGCACAGCAGGGCGCCATTCCGGAAATCGCCGCCGCCGGTTTTGTGGACCCCGAAAAAGGAGTGGACACCATCGCGGACGCTCTGGCCGGCGCCAGGGACATCATCGCGGAGATGATCAACGAAGACGCGGCGGCCCGCGCCTGCCTGCGCGACTATTTCTGGAAAAACGCGCAGATCGTCAGCCAGGTCTCATCCGGAATGGAAGCGACCGGGGCCAAGTTTCGGGATTATTTCGACTGGCGGGAGCCGGCCGCCAGCGCACCGTCCCACCGCGTGCTCGCCATGCGTCGCGGTGAGCGCGAGGAGGTGCTGAGCCTCTCCTGGCTGCCGCCGGAGGCCGGAGCGCTGGCGCTTCTCGATGCGATGTTCGTCACTGGGACGGGCGCGGATTCCGAATGGGTCCGCGCCGCGGTGCACGACGCCTACCGGCGCCTGCTCAGCCGCTCCCTGGAAACCGAACTGCGGCTGGCGGTCAAGGAGCGCGCCGAGACGGAGGCCATCCGGGTCTTTTCCGAAAACCTCCGGGAGCTCCTCCTGGCCCCGCCGCTCGGGCCGCGCCGCGTGCTGGCCGTCGATCCCGGCTTCCGGACCGGATGCAAATTGGCGTGTCTGGACGAACAGGGCCGTTTGCAGCACCATACCGCCGTTTTCCCGCACGGCTCCGACCGCCAGCGCAGCGAAGCCGCCCAGGCGGTTTTGCGGTTGGTCGAGCAATTCCGCATCGAAGTGGTCGCCGTCGGCAACGGCACGGCCGGGCGCGAAACCGAACAATTTTTTAGAAGCCTTCCGCTGCCGGCCGACCTCGCCGTGGTCCAGGTGGACGAAAGCGGTGCTTCCGTCTATTCGGCCTCGGAGGCAGCCCGTCGGGAGTTTCCGGATCTCGACCTGACCGTGCGCGGAACCGTTTCCATTGGCCGGCGTCTCCAGGACCCCTTGGCGGAGCTGGTTAAAATAGATCCCAAATCCATCGGCGTCGGCCAATATCAGCACGATGTCGAGCCCGCGGACCTCCGGAGGGCCCTCGACGACGTGGTGGTCAGCTGCGTCAATCGCGTCGGCGTGGATTTAAACCAAGCCAGTCTGGAGCTGCTGACCTACGTCTCCGGGCTCGGACCCCAGCTGGCGCAGAATATTCTGGCCTACCGCCACGAGCGCGGCCCGTTTCGATCCCGCTCGGAACTGCTGGACGTTCCGCGGCTCGGTCCGAAGGCGTTCGAGCAATGCGCCGGCTTTCTGCGGATCCGCGGCGGCGAGAACCCGCTGGACGGCAGCGCCGTCCATCCGGAGTGCTATCCGGTGGTTCAAGCCATGGCGTCCGATCTGGGATGCAGCGTATCCAGCCTCCTGTCCGACGCGGGCCTGCGCTCGAAGATCGACCTCGCCCGCTACGTCACCCCGACCCGAGGGCTGCCGACCCTGCAGGATATCCGGTGCGAACTGGAGAAGCCCGGACGGGATCCGCGCCGCGACTTCGAACTCTTTGCCTTTGCGCGTCATGTCGCCGACCTCACGGATCTGTCTCCGGGGATGCGGCTGCCCGGCGTGGTAACCAACGTCACCGCCTTCGGCGCCTTCGTGGACGTCGGCGTGCATGCGGACGGCCTCGTCCACATCAGCGAGCTGTCGGATCGCTTCGTGAAGAACCCGTTGGAGGTGGTCAGGGTGCACCAGAAAGTGGAGGTGATGGTGCTGTCCGTGGACGCCGAGCGTGGCCGATTGGCTCTTTCGATGAAAACCGCTCCGAAACGCCGGGAGCCTGCCCGCCGTCCCGCCGCCGGATCCTCCGGTCGACCGCCGTCCCCGCCGGTTCGGCGTCCGTCGCCCCGGCCGTTTCACCTTCCGTTCGAACAGCTGTTGAAGAAACCGCGGATCTAACCCCGCTCATCCAAACGGAGAGATTCCGGGCCGCCGCGGGGCGGTCCACTTTCAGAAGAATGCGGGGAAAGACCCGCCAGACAGTCGGAGGAAGCATGCGCGCCGTGGTTCAGCGGGTTCGTGAGGCGTCGGTCCGGGTTCAGAATGAAACCATCAGCCGGATTGGAAACGGACTACTGGTCCTGCTGGGAGTGGCCCGGACCGACCGTCCGGCGGACGCGGATTACCTGGCCGGCAAGATCGCTCATTTGCGGATTTTTGAAGACGCCGATGGAAAGCTGAACCGCTCGCTGCTCGACGTCGGCGGGGAAATGCTGATCGTGTCCCAGTTCACCCTGCTGGGCGACTGCCGCCGGGGCCGCCGGCCGTCCTTCATCGACGCCGCCGAGCCGGCCCCGGCAGCCGGGCTTTACGAGCGCTTCGTTCGGCAAACGCAGGCGCTGGGCGTGCCCGTCCAGACCGGACGTTTCCAGGCCCTTATGGCGGTGGCGCTCGTCAACGACGGGCCGGTGACGCTGATTCTCGAAAGCTGATCCAGACGGCCGTCCGACGCGCGGACGGCCTCCGCGCGGCCGGCTCTATCCGGAGATGATATGCGCGTAGGCGCTGTGGTTGTGGATGGATTCGAAATTTTCGGCGCTGACCGAAAACCAGGTGATGTTGGGGTCTGCGACCAGCCGCATGGCGATGTCGCGGACGATATCCTCCACGAACTTGGGGTTCTGGAAGGCCCGCTCGGTGACGCATTTTTCATCGACCCGCTTGAGAACCGAGTATACGTCGCTCGACGCCGTGGATTCCACCAGCTCGATCATATCCTCCAGCCAGATGAATTTCTTGAACCGCAACCGCAGCCGGACCTCTCCGCGCTGATTGTGAGCGCCGAAATCGCTGATCTCCTTCGAACAGGGGCACACCGAGGTGACGGGCACCACGACCTCGGACATGAGATCCACCTTGCCGGAGGCGTCGCTCGATCCCACGATCCGGCAGGCGTAGTCCATCAGTCCGGTCGCCAGGCTGATCGGGGCTTTTTTTTCGATGAAGTAGGGAAACGCCATCTCCAGATGAGCGGAAGCGGCGTTCAAGAATTTTTTCATGTGGTCCAGAATGATGGAAAAGCGTTGGAGCGAGACCTCCGGCTTCAGGCTGTGCAGCATCTCCACGAACCGGCTCATGTGGGTGCCCTTGTATTCATGGGGCAGGTCAACAAACATGTTGAACGTGGCCACCGTGTGCTGGTACCCATCCCGCCGGTCCCGCACCCGAATGGGGTAGCGCAGGTTCTTGATGCCCACCTGGTTGATCGGGATGTTGCGAAAATCCCGGTCGCTTTGAACGTCCCGCATGCTCACTTCAACAGGTACTCCGGCTTGACATGGCGCATGGCTCTGAAGATGTTGCCCTTGATCTTGCGGTTGCTGCGGTAAAGCTGTTCGAGGAGGTCCTTGATGGCGGCCCGCCGAGACCTACCGGCCGACGGACACGGATTGGCGGTGACCGGCAGGTCCCATTCGCGCACGAAACGTCGGATCAGCTGTCCGTCGGCGTAGGCCATCGGCCGAATCACCCGGAAACGACCGTCGAAAAGGTCCTGGGCCGGCCGCATCGTGCTGATTTCGCCCGAATAGCAGATATTCAGGAAAAGCGTTTCGATCACGTCGTCCCGGTGGTGGCCGAGCGCCAGCGTTCGGCAATCCAGCTCCGCTGCCATTTCAAAAAGCCGCTTGCGGCGCAGGCGGGCGCACAGAAAACAGGGGTTTTCGCGATTGAGCGGGCCGTGGCTGATCACACCGAAATCGGTCACTTCGGTCCGCAGCCGCACCTCCAGCCGTTCGCAAAGCGGCCGCATCGCTTCGACGGCGCCGCCGCCGAAACCCGGGTCGATGGTGGCCGCCTCCAGATGGTAGGCGACGCGCACGCGCCTCCGGCGCTCGGCCAGCATCCACAGGAGCGCGACGCTGTCGGCTCCTCCCGATAGCCCCACGAGGATTCGATCCCCGTCCCGGATCATGTCATAATCGTGGATGGCCTTGCCGATAGCGCGGTTCAGCGCCTGGTATGCATAGCCTGAGCCGCGCAACCGCCCGCTAGTCCTCGTCGGGCGCAGGCCCCCGTGATACGATGCGCCCGGCAGCGATCTCTCTCAGGGAAATGACGACATCCTCGTTCTTGGGAGAGCTGACCAGATAGTCGGAACCCTCGCGAATCTGCCGCACGCGCCGGGCCACCATGTTGACCAGCTGAAAGCGATTGGGAACTTTTTTTAGGCAATCTTCCACCGTAATCCGTGCCACGTTGCATCCTCCATATCCTGAATGGGGGTCTAACAGATTTCGACCAGCTCGTAGGCGCGTTTGCCGCCCGGCACATCGATTAATAACTCATCGCCGGGCTTCCGTCCCAGAATGGCCCGGCCCAACGGGGAGGCGATGGAGATGCGCCCGTTTCCGACATCCGACTCGTCGGGGCCGACCAGCTGATACTCCACATCCTGCCCGGTTTCCAGGTTTTCCAGCCGCACGCGGCTCCCGAACACCGCTCGGTCCTTGGGCAGGTTGTCGGGGTGAATGACCTCCAGGCAGGCCAGTTTGTACTCCAACTCGCTGATGCGGCCTTCGATAAACCCTTGCCGGTCCTTGGCCGCGGCGTATTCCGCGTTCTCGCTCAGGTCGCCGTGGGACCGCGCTTCCTCGATGGCTCGAATGTTTTCGGGGCGCTCGACGCGCTTGAGATTCTCAAGTTCTCGCCGGATGGCTGCGTAGCCTTCCGGAGTAACGGGGATTCGTTCCAAGGTTGCACTCCTGATGTCAGGTGTCAGTCTCGCGTAACGGCCGCGCGGCCGGACTACAAATACGTCTGCGCCAGGATCTGGCCGATCTGAACGGCGTTGGTGGCGGCCCCCTTGCGGATATTGTCCGCGACGATCCACAGGTTGATGCCGTTCGGAACGGATTCATCCCGGCGAATGCGCCCGACCAGGGTCAGATCCTGTCCGGCGGCGTCGGTCGCCAGCGGATAGCGGTTCTGGGAAGGATCGTCGACCACCCGCACCCCGGGGGCCGAAGCTAAAATTTGCCGCACCGCCTCCGGCGGACAGGGCCGTTCGGTTTCCACATTGACCGACTCACTGTGGCTGAAAAAAACGGGCACCCGCACCGTGGTGGCCGTGACGGCCAGCGCCGGGGCTTCCATAATTTTGCGGGTTTCATGGACCATTTTCATTTCTTCCTTGGTATAGCCGTTGTCCAGGAACCGGTCGATGTGCGGCAGGCAGTTGAACGCAATCCGGTGCGGATAGACCGACCGCTCGACGGGCAGGAAGTTGATCATGGCCCGGGTCTGGTTGAACAATTCATCAATGGCCTTCTTGCCGGTGCCCGACACGGATTGATAAGTGGACACCACAATGCGTCGAATGCCGAATTTCTGGTGGATCGGGTTCAAGGCGACCACCATTTGAATCGTCGAGCAGTTGGGATTGGCGATGATGCCCTTCTGGGCATACTGGGCCACGGCGTGCGGATTGACCTCGGGCACCACGAGCGGAACCAGGGGGTCCATACGCCAGGCGCTCGAGTTGTCGATCACGACGCAACCGTCCTGAGCGGCATACGGAGCAAATTTCTCGCTGGTGCCGCCGCCGGCCGAAAAAAGCGCGATGTCGATGCCCTTGAACGACCGCTCGGTCAGCTCCTCGACGCCGATGGCGTCCCCCCGGAACTTCAACGTCCTCCCGACGGAGCGCGCCGACGCCAGCAGGCTCAGACGCTTGACCGGAAAGCTCATCTCCTCCAGGCAGGCGATCATCTGGTTGCCGACCGCCCCGGTCGCGCCAACCACGGCCACGTGAAACTGCTTCGATCCCATTTTATCCCTCCTGACCATCCTAGCCCGCCGCAGGTTGCTCCGCCTGCGCTTCAGCGGGCGGCACGGCTGCCCGGCAATTCCGATGCGACGGCGGTCGTCTTCGCCTCATGATTCATTCGCGATGGGCGCCGGCATCCGGGAAACTGCCGAGAATGGAGGTCCCCGCTTGAACCCGGTCCCCCACCGACACCGCCGGGATCACGTCCGGAGGCAGGTAAACATCCAGACGCGATCCAAAGCAGATCATGCCGAAGCGCTGGCCTCGGCGAACGGTTTCGTCGCATTGCACCTGGCAGATGATGCGGCGGGCGATCAACCCGGCGACCTGAACCACAGCCAGCCGCCTCCCCGCATCGGTCTCGATGAAGACGGCGTTGTGTTCATTGCGCATCGATGCCTCCGCCCGGTCGGCCGCAACGAACTTCCCCGGTTGATACCGGATCCGATAAATCCGCCCCTCGACCGGAATGCGATTGACGTGCACATTGAAAACCGACATGAAGATGCTGAATTTGACGACGTCGTCGTCGAAAAACGGATGCCCCTTGGTCCGCCCTATGGCAATCACGCGCCCGTCGGCCGGCGAGACCACCGCCCCCGGGCGGTTGGGGATCAGCCGATCGGGGTCCCTGAAAAAACCGGCGATGCACAAAGTGCCGATCAGGCCGGCCAACGCCAGAGGGGTCAGCGCCAGCAACGCCAACACCAGCGTCACAAATGCGGCCCCGAATAACAGCGGGTAACCGGCCTTGGCTACGGGAAACGCCCAGCGGCTTACCGGATCCGACCAGATAAATTCATCCATGTTCGGCGGCTTCAAAGCTTGTGTGTCTTGTTTTGGCCAAAAATGTTTTAATTAGTTGATCTATTTGGTTTTGTCAATAAAAACTAATGGATATATTGGGCATCCGCCGCCTTATGAACGCCCGGTGAGCCGCGCAAGCGCAGTTCGGCGTCCGATTGCCGCAGATAACTCGGAACGAGCAGGCTCGCATCAAGGGCCCCTGCTCCCACCGCCAGGCGCGGTTGGGCCAGGCGTGCCAGCGTTCCGGCGCGGGGGAAATTGCGCTCCGGCGGGGCAAACCGCGCCAGGTCCCCCAAGCTGGTTTGAATGCGGTCCTGATAGCGTTCGGCTCCATCGCCGATGAAAAGATGCGGCCCATCGAGGGTTCGCAACAGGGCTTCCAGCGGAAGCACCTGCTCCGGTGCCAGTTGCTCCAGGCCGCCGCTGCGTTCGCGGTAGCGTCCGGCATAGACTTCGCCCTGGCGCGCGTCCATGAGCGCGCAGATGCCCTGGGGCCACGGCAGGGCGGCGCCGGCCAACGCCTCCAGGCTCGAAACCCCCACACACGGTATGCCGCCCGCCAGCGCCAATCCCTGGATCGTGCTGATTCCGATGCGCAGGCCCGTGAACGAGCCGGGGCCGATGGACACCGCCATTCCGTTGATCGCCTGCATCTTCAGACCCGCTGATTTCAGCACCGCTTGGATCATCCCGATCAGATGTTCGGAATGCGTGCGCTCCGACCGCACGGCCGTTTCAGCGGCCAGCCGCTCCCCGACCTGCACAGCCGCGCTGCAGCAACGGGTGGCCGTGTCAACGGCCAGGATCCGCCATTCCGGTTTCATTTCAAATTCACCCCGATCCTCCGCGATGCCGGCCCCGCCGATCCGCTCAGTGCCTTTCGGACTTGCCCCGGGCTGGGGGCCGCCGGTCCCGCTTCGGATGTTCCAAAGCGTTTTCCAGCACCTCCTCCATGGTTTTCACCGGGATAAATTTGAGGCGGCGCTTCAGATTCGGGGGGATTTCCACGAGATCTTTCACATTTTTTTTGGGAATGATCACGGCCTTGATGCCGGCCCGCACCGCGCCGAGGGCTTTTTCCTTGAGGCCCCCGATCGGCAGCACCCGCCCCCGCAGCGTAACCTCTCCCGTCATCGCGACGTCATTTCGCACCGCATTCCCGCTCAGAACGGACACCAGTGCCGTCGCCATCGCGATCCCCGCCGAAGGACCGTCTTTCGGAATGGCTCCCGCCGGGACGTGAATGTGAACGTCCTGCGTATCCAGGCCGCTTTGCTTGATGCGCGCCTGTTTGAGATAGCCGCGCGCGAAGGTCACGGCCGCCCTGGCGGATTCCTGCATCACCTCTCCCAGCTGTCCCGTAATGATGAGATCGCCCTTGCCCTTCATCAGCGAGGCCTCGACATAAAGCACTTCGCCGCCGGCCTGAGTCCAGGCCAGTCCCGTAGCCAGTCCCATCTGACTGGCCTCCTGATCCATTTCCGGAATGAATTTGGCGGGACCGAGGTACTTGGCCAGACTTTGCTGGGTGATGCCGGCCGGCTGGAGCTGGCCTTCGGCGATGCGACGAGCGACCTTTCGGCAGATGTTGCCGATTTCGCGATCCAGATTGCGCACACCGGCTTCGGAGGTATATTCCGCAATGATCTGCCGCAGGGCTCGATCGCTGATGGCGACCTGCTTCATCTTCAATCCGCTCTCACGAATTTGACGCGGGATCAGGTGGCGGCGGGCAATTTCGACTTTTTCCTCTTCGGTGTAACCCGACAGGGATATGACCTCCATGCGATCCAGCAGCGCCGAGGGAATGGTGTCGGTGAGGTTGGCCGTCAGAATGAACATAACGCGCGACAGGTCGAAGGGCAGGTTCAGGTAATGATCGCTGAACGCGAAGTTCTGCTCCGGGTCCAGCGCCTCCAGCAGCGCGGAGGACGGATCGCCCCGGAAGTCCGATCCCAGCTTGTCGATCTCGTCCATCATGAAAACGGGATTGCTCGTGCCGCACTGCTTAAGTCCCTGCAGGATCCGACCCGGCAGGGCGCCGATGTACGTGCGCCGATGGCCTCGAATTTCGGCTTCGTCACGGATCCCCCCGAGCGAAATGCGCACGAACTTGCGTTTGACCGCGCGCGCGATGGCCTGCCCCAGCGAGGTTTTCCCCACCCCCGGCGGGCCCACGAAGCACAAAATCGGCCCTTTCATGCGGGGGTTGAGCTTGCGCACGCTGAGGTATTCGAGGATGCGGTCTTTGACCGTCGCCAGCCCGAAGTGCTCCCGATCCAGGATCTGCCGGGCCTTGCGGATATCGATGACGTCCGCCGACCATTTGCTCCAGGGCATCTCGACCAGCCAGTCGAGGTAGGATCGAATGACATTGGATTCGGCCGAGTCCGGATGCATCTGCTCCAGCCGCTTGAGCTGCTTGAGCGCTTCTTCGTTGGCCGCCGCGGACATCCGGGCTTTCTTGATCTTGCGCTGGTACTCGTCGATTTCCGTCGAGCGCTCGTCGTGCTCGCCCAGTTCGCGGTAGATGGCGCGCACCTGCTCCCGGAGGTAGTAGTCGCGCTGGCTTTTCGAAATCTCATCCTTGACCTCGGACTGAATCTTGGCCTGCATCGCGGAGAGCTCCAGCTCCCGCGACAGCAGATCGTTGATGCGCTTCAAGCGCGCGACCGGCTCGAGAATCTCCAGCAAGGATTGGGCGTCTTCGATCTTCAGCCGCAGATTCGAAGCCACCAGATCCGCCAGTTTTCCGGGATCGTCGACGTTTTGAAGGATCGAGATGATATCGGGGTTGATTTCGCCCCGCAGCGCCAGAATCTTCTCGGACTGCTCGCGAACGTTGCGCATGAGCGCTTCCACTTCCAGCGTCACCTTCTCCACCGGCTCCTCGGGAAGCAGATCGATCTGGACTCGGTACGGCGATCGTTTGCGCACGAACTTGGCGATGTTTCCCTTGGTCAATCCCTGCACGAGCACCTTTACGCGGCCGTCGGGCAGCTTGAGCATGCGCAGCACCCGCCCGACGGTGCCGGTACGGTAGATATCGTCCTGGGACGGGTTCTCAACGGTCGGGTCCTTCTGGGTCGCCAGAAAAACGAACCCGTTCCCGTTGACGGCGTCTTCGACGGAGCGCACGGATTTCTCACGTCCGACGAACAGCGGCAGCAGCATGTCCGAAAAAATCACCACATCCCGGACGGGAAGCAGCGGGAGGTTCGTGGGAATTTCAGTGGTTTTGTCATCCTCTTCAATGATACTGATCAAGTCGTCGCGGTCTGCCTCTGCCATGCTTGCTCCTGCCACACCCTCGGGAGATACGCCGTTCGGGAAGCCTTTGTGCGGGAATTTTTTGGTAGGCAAATATCCGAAATCAGCTTATAATGCCAAATGTTAAATATAACCCATATTTCCAATTTGACAATCGAAACGCTGTCGTCCGCTGGCGGACAATGCCTTCTAGGCGAAAAAACGCCACCGGTCAAGCCCAACGACACGGGAGCACGCATGGAGTGGGTCGGTTTCATCTTCGGCATGGCCATCGGGAGTTTTCTCAATGTTTGCATCTACCGGCTGCCGGCAGCGCGGTCCATCGTTCGTCCCCGGTCCCAGTGTCCGCAGTGCGGCCATCCGATCCGCGCCCGCGACAACATCCCCGTGCTGAGCTATCTGATCCTGCGAGGCCGCTGCCGAGATTGCGGCGTGCGGATCCCGATGCGCTATCCGCTGGTGGAGATTCTGAGCGGAATGTTCGCTGCCATGGCGGTCGCCCGGTTCGGCCTCGGCTGGCAGGCCGCATGGATGTTCGCGCTGATCGCCGCGCTGCTCGTCATCACCTTCATCGACCTGGATCATCGGATCATCCCCGACGCGATCACCTTGCCGGGCATTCCGATCGGTCTGGCCGCCAGCTTCGCCCCCGGACTGATATCCCCGTCCGAATCGCTGATCGGCATCCTGGCGGGAGGCGGCAGTCTTTTTCTGGTGGCCTGGGGGTACCAGCTGCTCACGCAGCGCGAGGGCATGGGCGGCGGGGACATCAAGTTGCTCGCCATGATCGGTGCGTTCATGGGTTGGAAAGGCGTTCTTTTCACGATTTTCGTCGCCTCCCTTACCGGCACCCTGGCCGGAATGGCCTTGATCTGCCGCCGCCGGGGCGATATGAAGCTGGCGGTCCCGTTCGGCCCCTTCCTGGCGGTGGGCGCCATCGCCTATCTGTTCATCGGACCCGAACTCTGGTCATGGTACATCGCTATGGTCCGATAGCGTCAACGGCTGACAAACACCATGCGGTTGGCCGTATTCTCAGACGTTCACGGGAGTCACCCGGCGGCCGCCAAAATCCGGGCGGCCGGGCTTCCGAATACGCACGCGCGCCGGCTACTGGAATCCAGTTGACGGAAATGACTGGAGGGTGGAGGGATGAAGACGGCTATGATCGAGGGGGGCATCGGGCCGGCCGTGATCGACTCATGGGGCTGAACCCATGAATGCATCCGCCGAACGCGGCACGCCCGTGGCTGCCCCTCACGCTTTGGCGGCGCCGGCCAACTCCATCCCCAGCTGCAGGGCCTTCTGGTTCATTTCCAGAAAATCGGCGGGAACGCGGGTCTCCAGGACTTTGATGATGGATGCGGGTTGGACGACATCGGTGAGTGCAATCAGCGCGCCGAGCATGCAGATATTGAAGACGATGGGCTTGCCGATCTGCTCCATGACCGTGCGGTAGATGGGAAGCTCCCGCTGCAGGGCATCCACCTTGCGCTGGATCTTGACGTAGCGGCTGTCGGTGATCAGGAGCCCGCCCGGACGGATGATGGCGGAAAACCGATTGTAGGCTTCCTGGGTGAGGCACACCAGCACATTCGGCTGAAGCACTTTCGGGTAGTAGATCGGCGTGTCCGCAATGATCACATCGGAGCGCGTCGCACCGCCCCGGGCCTCGGCGCCGTAAGACTGCGACTGGACCGCATTCAGCCCCTCGCACAAGACCGCCGCTTCCGCGAGAATGATGGCGGCCGTGATGACCCCCTGACCCCCCGAACCTGAAAACACCAGTCTGCACCGTTCCATCATCTGCGCCCTTTCATCGCCCGCTCGACGATTTTCTGATACTCCTCACAGTACTCCGGCCCCTCCTGCTGGACGAAGATGCCGCGCTCGATGAGCTCCGGGTGTTCCTGTTTGGCCTTCGATCCGATCGGAGTGGTGTGGTCCTTGAACCATTTGATCATCTCCGGGGCATCGCCGATCTTGTTCTTGCGGCCGAAATACGTCGGGCACTGGGTCAGCACTTCGACGACCGAAAACCCCTTGTGCCGGATGGCTTTTTCGATGACCTCCGTCATCTGCTGGGCGTGATAGCTCGTGGCGCGGGCCACAAACGTCGCCCCGGCCGCCCGGGACAGCTCCACCACGTCGAAGCTTTTGTCGATGGTCCGATAGGGAGCCGTAGAGGCGCTGATGTTGGACCCCGACAGCGGTGAAAACTGCCCGCCGGTCATTCCGTAGATGCGGTTGTTCATGACGATCGCCGTCATGTCCACATTGCGTCGCGCCGCATGAATGAAGTGGTTGCCGCCGATCGCCAAGGCATCGCCATCCCCCATCGGGACGATGATTTTAAGCTCCGGCCGGGCGAGCTTGACGCCGGTCGCGAAGGCCAGCGCCCGGCCGTGAATGGTGTGCATGGTGTGAAAATCCACATAACCGGTGATGCGCGAGGAGCACCCGATCCCTGAAACCATCACGATTTCGTTCTTGGACAGGCCCAGGTTCTCAATCGCCCGGATCAGGCCGCCGAGAACTTCCCCGTGCCCGCACCCCGGGCACCACAGGTGCGGAAAAAACCGTTCCCTCAGATAGTCCTTGACTGCCATCGATCAGACCCCTTTGCCTTGAATGATTCGCAGAATGTTGATGATGTCCGCGGGCGTGATGAACACGCTGTCGATGCGGTTGGCCAGAAACACCCGGTTGGGATGTTCCACCGCCAATTTCACCGATTGCATGACCTGGCCCATGTTCATCTCCACGACCACGATCGCCTTGGCATTGGCGCAGCGATTGCGCACGATGTCCCGGGGAAACGGCCAGAGGGTCTGCAGCTCCAGCAGCCCCAGACGCTCGCCCCGCTGGCGACGCTCCTCGACCACGTGCAGCGCCGAGCGCGCCGATGAGCCGTAGGAGATCAGAATGATCTCGGCATCCTCCAGGAAAAACTCCTTGAAACGGGCCAGCTCGTTGGTGCGGTTTTCGAGCTTGTCCACCAGATGCCGCAGCAGGGCATGCACGACGCGCGGCTCCGTGGAGGGAAAGCCCCACATGTCATGCACCAGCCCGGTCACATTGTACCGGTGCACGCCGCCGAAATCAGACATCGGAAGCCGCCCGTCTTCGCGCGGCAGGTAGGGGTGGTAATCCACCCCCTCCTTCACGGAGGTCTTCAGCCGCTCCACGAGCTGGATCTCGCCGGGCTCGGGCATGACCAGCCGCTCGCGCATATGCGCCACGACTTCGTCGAACAACAGAATAACCGGCGTCCGGTAGGTTTCGGAAAGATTAAAGGCCTCCACCGTGATGGCAAACACATCCTGGTGATTGGAGGCCGTCAGGGCGATGATGGAGTGGTCTCCATGGGTTCCCCAGCGCGCTTGATTCACATCCCCCTGGCTGACATGGGTGGGAATGCCCGTGGACGGGCCGCCGCGCTGCACATCCACGATCACGCAGGGGATCTCCGCCATGATCGCGTACCCCAGCGCTTCCTGCATCAGCGAAAAACCGGGGCCGCTCGTCGCGGTCATCACCTTTCGCCCCGTGAGCGAAGCGCCGATGATCGCGCAGATCGAAGCGATCTCGTCCTCCATCTGCAGAAACTTGCCGCCGGTCTGCGGCAGCCGATAGGCCAGATGTTCGGCGATCTCCGTCGAGGGGGTGATCGGGTAGCCGGCGTAAAAATCGAGCCCGGCATAAAGGGCCGCTTCCACGCACGCTTCGTTGCCCTGCAGAAATTTGACGGTCTTTCCCATTTAGTCCTGCTCCTGAGTCTCCACTTCGATGGCGAAATCCGGACAGCGCAGCTCGCACAGCCGGCAGCAGATGCAATCCTGCGGCCGCACCACCACCACCTTGTCCTGATCATCCAGTTCGAGCACGTTCTTGGGGCACAGCTCCACACAAATCCCGCAGCCCTTGCACCAATCCCGGTTGATGTGATGCTGCTTCAGCTTGGGCTTGGCCATGGATGGTTGTCCTTCTACGTTAAATTGGTATCCAAGAATTGCAGCCGGCTCAGCGGCGGCCTTGAATCGGCGGGCGGCTCCTATCGCCGGCCCGAATCAAAAATGAACTGATTCGTGGATCGTATCCTCCGGGTCTGCCGAAGTCAAGGAAAACAGGCCTTTGACAAACCGGAGCGGCTCGCACTATTTTATGGCAGCATTTTCGGTGCAACCGAAGCATGACGGGACCATGCGATGAAGAAAAATTGGGCGGCCTTGACCGCCGGCATGCTCGGCCTGCTGACCGCCGCGACCCTTCTGATTTATTCCGATCTTAAAGAGTTCGCACGGTCGGCCGGTGGCGCGGACGAAGCCGAACACGTCCTCATCATTCCCACGGGGCAGCCGCTGGCGGCGACAGCCGAAGTGCTGCAGCACCGCCAATTGATCAGCAGCGCTTTCAAATTCCGGATGCTGGCCCGCCTGGAAGGATACGACCGGCGTCTGAAAGCCGGGGAATATATCCTCTCATCGTCCATGTCTCCGCGCGATATCCTGGACCGGATGGCCAAAGGATGGGTGCGCCTCCACCGGCTGACCGTCCCGGAGGGCTTCACCATATCGCAGATCGCCGCTCAGGTCGAGAAAGCCGGGCTGGCTCCGGCCACCGACATTGTTCAGCGCGCCAAGGATCCCGCCTATGCTCGAACCCAGGGAATCGACGCGCCATCTCTGGAAGGATACCTGTTCCCCGAAACCTATTTTTTCCCCAGAACGGTCACTCCGGACGGCATCATCGCGGCTATGCTGCAGGCGTTCCGCTCGGCCTTTTCACCGGAATGGGAGCGGCGTGCAGCGGAACTCGGTTTTACCGTGCACGAGGCGGTGACTTTGGCATCCATCATTGAAAAGGAGACCGGTGATCCTTCGGAGCGGCCTTTGATCTCCTCCGTGTTCCACAACCGCCTCAAACGCGGCATGCGGCTGGAGACCGACCCAACGGTCATCTACGGCATCGCGGATTTCGACGGCAATCTCACCCGCAAACACCTTGAAACGCCGACCCCCTTCAACACATACCTGATCCGCGGCCTGCCTCCCGGGCCGATCGCCAGCCCTGGAAAAGAAGCCTTGAAGGCCGCACTGTATCCGGCTCAAACCGACTACCTTTTTTTCGTGTCCAAAAACAACGGCACCCATTATTTTTCAACCAGCCTGGCCGACCACAGCCGCGCCGTTCAGCTTTACCAGGCCGGTTCCGGCGCGCCCCGGCAGCGGCAGCCGCACGGCGACGTGAGAACGCCCTAACGGATTTTTGACGCTGGACGGGTATCGCCGCACCGGCCGCCGCGCCGGCGTTCTCTGTAATTATCTGTATTTATAAGCAATTAAAATTTTAGCAGCCTGGCATGAATATTGAATTACAGCTGGACAGCTTAGGCTTCTCAGGTGTGCGTGCATCTTTTCTGGCGGGCTTCCAACAACCAATGCTTGAGAAGATTTCCCCACGAGAATAACGGCATCGTGGGAAGCCGAAGAAAGAGGACAGAGTCATGACGGCTTTGTCCTTTTTCTTTGGGTGAAATGAACTCAAGATCCAGACGCATGGTGACGATATAGTTTCAGATTCCTGGCAGTTGACGCATCCATGACGAGGTCCTGTGGCGGCTACCGGTCGTTCAACTTTCCTAGACAAAGCCGGCCTGCTCATTATCGGCGGGGGAGCCTCCCTTTTCTATTTCTATTTTGAATTTCTGCTCCAGGGCAGTCATCTGACCATCTTCATTACCATCAGCTTGATCCTGCTGATCAGCGGTTGCACGCAGGTGCTGGTGAACAACATCAACAGCTCCAAGCGGGCGCTGCAGGAGATGAATGAGACCTTGGAGCAGAAAGTCAGAGACCGAACCGAGGAACTGCGCAGCTCGGAACTGAAGTACCGCACCATATTCGAAAACACCGGCGCCGCCACCATCATGATTGAAAAAGACATGCGCATCTCCCTGGCGAACTCCCAGTTCGTGGCCATGTCCGGATTCAGCCGCCGGGAAATCCAAAACCGAAAGTCCTGGCTGGAATTTATCGATGAAAAAGGCCAGCGCACTCTGTTCGGCGAGGAGCCCCCGTCTCCGGGCACTCTCCCGATTGTCGGTGGGAAATACGTCGGGTGTCAATTTATTGACAAGCTGGACAACCGCAAGGATGTCTTGATCACGTTTGCATCCATCCCTGAGACGGACGGGAGCGTCGCTTCGTTCACCGACATCTCCGAGTTGAAAGAAGCCGAACGCCAAATCTACTTCCAGGCATTCCACGACACCTTGACCCGGCTGCCCAATCGGGCCCTGTTCGTGGAGCACCTGACCATGGCCATCAAGCGCACCAAACGACGTTCGGACTACCATTTTGCGGTCATCTATCTGGATATCGACCGCTTTAAACTGGTCAACGACAGCCTCGGCCACACCGCCGGCGACGACCTGTTGGTGGCTTTTGCCGAGCGCCTGCGCGAATCGCTGCGCGAGACCGACATCCTGGCGCGGTTGGGGGGCGATGAGTTCGTTATTCTATTGGAAGATGTCGATGCGAGCGATTATTCCGTTGCCATCGCCGAAAGGCTTCAGATCGCCCTGCGCAAGCCGTTCCGCATCCATGGCAAGGAGGTCTTCGCTCCGGCCAGCTTCGGCGTGGTGCTGAACACCCAGGACTACGACCAGCCGGAGGCCATTATTCGGGACGCCGATGCCGCCATGTACCACGCCAAGGAAAGCGGCCGGAGCCAGGTCAAAGTCTTCGACCGTACCCTGCACGAAAAAGCCCTGCACCTGCTCCAACAGGAGACCGATCTGCGCAAGGCCATCCACAGAGGCCAATTCCAGAACCACTACCAGCCGATCGTGCGTCTGAATACCGCCTCGCTGGTGGGCTTCGAAGCCCTGATCCGCTGGCCCCATCCGGAACTGGGCATGGTATACCCGGGGTCGTTCATCTCAACCGCCGAGGAAACCGGACTGATCATCCCCATTACCCGCTGCACGGTGGAACAGGCCTGCCGTGACCTGCGGGGCTGGCAGGAGCTTCTGGAAAGGGATCTGGATCTTACGGTGAGCGTCAACATCTCCAGCCGCCATTTCCTCCAGGCGAGCCTCCTTAATGATCTGAAAGACGCGCTGGACGCCTCCTCGCTGCCCCCGCATCTCTTGAAACTGGAAATCACCGAAACCGCGCTGATGGCGGATTCCGAGGAAACCATGCGGCTGGCGCAACGGCTCAAGGATTTCGGCATTCGTCTGGTCATTGACGACTTCGGCACCGGCTACTCCTCGCTGAGCTATCTGCAGCGGCTTCCGATCGACACCCTTAAAATCGACCGCAGCTTCATTTCCGGCATCCATGAAAAGCCGGAAGGCAACCGCAACATCGTCGAGGCCATTGTGTCGCTCGCCCACAAGCTGGGCATGACCGTCGTGGCGGAGGGCATCGAGACCCCGGAGCAATACGCCGTCCTCCTGGAGCTGGGCTGCGAGCTCGGCCAGGGATACCTCTTTTCGCCGCCCCTCCCGAAGACCCAGGCGGACCAGCTGGTGCAACAGCTGGCGCGATACCTCGCGGAGCACGGATCCGTCCCGTCTCCCCTGGCCACCTGCCTCGCCAACTGACGCGCTTTCTTGAATCGACCGGGTCCTAGTGATATGGCCTGAAGCCGGCAGGGCTATACCGGACATGGGAAGCGGCAACCCGAAACGACGGTGCGGTGACGAACCATGGATTTTAAATCCTGGCCGGCGGAGCAGTTGGCCGGACAACGGCTGATGGCTGGTTTTGAAGGAAAGCATCTGGATCGACCGCTTCGGGGTTTGATCGCGGATCTGAAGCTCGGCGGTCTGATCCTGTTCAAGCGCAATGTGGAATCCCCTCGACAGTTGGCCGGCCTCTGCGGTGCGGTTCAGCGTTATGCGCGCGATTGCGGTCTGCCGCCCCTGTTCATCGCCATCGACCAGGAGGGCGGCCCGGTGGCCCGCCTCGGTCCGCCCTTTACGCAGTTTCCGGGCAATCCGGCGATCAGGGCGGCCGCCGATGCGGAACGCTTCGCCCGGATTACCGCATTCGAGCTGGCCTGGGTGGGCATCAATATGAACCTGGCCCCCGTCCTGGATGCGGCGCCGGAGGGGTTTGAGAGCATCATGGCCCGGCGGGCCTTCGGCTCCGACCCCCGGCAGGTGGCCCGGCTGGGGCAGGCCGTCATTGCAGGGTTGCAGGCCGGCGGCATCATGGCGGTGGCCAAGCATTTTCCGGGCATCGGTCGCACCCGCCTCGACTCCCATTTCGATCTGCCCCGTCTGGACGCCGATCGGAGTTCTCTGGAAGCCTACGATCTGATCCCCTTTCAAGCGGCCATTGGCGAGCCGGTGGCGGGAATCATGCTTTCCCACATCCTCTACCCGCGCCTGGACCCTCAGTGGCCGGCCAGCTTGTCCCCCGTCATCGCCCACGACCTGCTGCGCCAACGCATGGGGTTTGCCGGCCTGATCCTCACGGATGATCTGGAAATGGGAGCCATCGCCCGCCATTTCGGGTTCGACGCCGCCATCCGGCAGGTGCTCCGCGCCCAGATCGACGTGGTTCTGATCTGCCGCAGCGAAAAGAAGCTGCGCCGGGCCCACGCGGTCATGGCCCGCAAAGTCGGAACATCTGAAAAACGTCGGGCCGCGGCCGAAGCGGCGTCCGCCCGGATCCTGGCCATGAAATCACACTACCTGGGATGACGACTTCCTTGGCAAGGCGGGAACCTCGGACGCCGAGTCTTCTCAACCCGCCCGGGAAAACACGTCGTCGGCAAGGCGGCCGCGTTTGCCGGCGGCGAGCAGGCGATAGCCGAGGGCGGCCACCATCGCCGCATTGTCTCCGCACAACGGCAGGGACGGCCAATAGACCTCCATCCGCTCGGCAGCCGCATCCCGCCGCAACCGCTCCCGCAGCCGGCTGTTGGCGGCGACACCTCCCGCCAGGGCCACGCGGCGGCATCCCGTCATGCGGCCCGCTTGGATGAGCTTGTGGACGAGCACATCGACCACCGCCTCCTGAAACCCGGCGGCAATGTCGGCCACATGCTCGGGGCTTCGGTCGGGATGCTCTCTGAGATATCGCCCGACGGCCGTCTTGATGCCGCTGAAGCTGAAATCGCAGCTGTCTTTCTCCATGTAGGATCGCGGAAATCGAATCCGATCCGGGTTGCCCTGCCGGGACAGCCGGTCGATCACCCCGCCGCCGGGGTACCCCAGCGCCAGCATCTTGGCCACCTTGTCGAAGGCCTCGCCCGCTGCGTCATCCCGGGTCTGGCCCAGCAGTTCCATGCTCATCGGCGAGCTGACGTGGTAAAGGCCGGTATGCCCGCCGGATGCCAGGAGAGCGACAAAAGGGCACGGCGGCGGTTGTGCTTCAAGAAAGAGGGCGTGGACATGCCCCTCGAGGTGGTTGACCCCCACCCAGGGGATTTCGAGGGCAAAGGCCAGCGCCTTGGCGAATGAAAAACCGACCAGCAGCGAACCGATCAGGCCGGGGCCCTGCGTGGCCGCCACCCCGCCGATGTCGGGGAAACCGACACCGGCCTGACCGAGGGCCTGCCGCATGACCGGGATGATGGATTCCAGGTGGCGGCGGGAGGCCAGCTCGGGGACGACGCCGCCGAAGCGATGATGCACCTCCTCCTGGGAGGCCACCACCGACGCCAGAATCTGATTTCCGTCACGGACCAGTGCGGCCGCGGTTTCATCGCAGGAGGACTCGATGCCGAGAACGATCAACCCCAGACCAGCCTTTCGCCGGCCTCCCGGCGCTCGATGATTTCGCCGATGAGAAAGGCGGGCTCGTTCATGGCCGTGAGCCGTTCGATGACCTCGGGAGCGGCGCTTTCCGGCACCACGGCGATCATGCCGATGCCGTTGTTGAAGGTCCTCAGCATTTCGAAATCCGGAACGTTTCCGGCCTGTTGAAGGAAGGCGAAGATCGGAGGAATCTTCCAGCTGCCCTTGCGGATGAGCACGCTGAAAGCCTGGGGGATGATGCGCACGATGTTGTCCACGATCCCGCCGCCGGTAATGTGCGCCAGGCCGTGAATCGGAAGGTCCCGGAGAAGCCCCTGGACGGTGTCGGCGTAAATCCGCGTCGGCAGGATCAGCTCTTCGCCCAGGGTTTTCCCCAGCTCGGGAACATAGGCGTCCAGCTTCATTTTCAGGTGATCGAAGCAGATTTTCCGAACAAGAGAATACCCGTTGCTATGGAGGCCGCTCGAGCCGATGCCGATCAGCCGATGACCGAGCCGGATGGCGGTTCCGTCGATGATCTGGCTGTTGTCGACGACCCCGACGACGAACCCGGCCAAGTCATACTCGTCGACCTGGTACATCCCCGGCATTTCCGCGGTTTCGCCGCCGATCAAAGAACACTTGGCCTGCTTGCAGCCTTCGGCGATTCCGCTGAGAATCGCTTCGACCCGCTGGCTATCCAGCCGGCCCATGGCCAGATAATCAAGCAGAAACAAAGGCTTCGCACCCTGAACCAGGATGTCGTTGACACACATGGCCACCAGGTCGATGCCGATGGTGTCGTGCTGGTTCAGCATAAAAGCGATTTTCAGCTTGGTGCCCACCCCATCGGTGGAAGTGACGAGAACGGGATGCTGCATGTCGGCGATCACCCGTTCTATGGAAAAAAGGCCGGCGAACCCGCCGATCTCGCCGATGACCCCCGGGCGCTTGGTCTGTTTCGTGATCCGGCTGATCGTGCTGACCAGCGTGTTGGCTTTTTCAATATCCACACCCGCATCGGCGTAAGAGATCGGTTTGGTCATCGCCTTCTCCTCTCGTCCGCAAGCATCATAAAACACTTGAAAATTAGACTCGATCGGCTTAAAAGTCAAAAGGTATTTAACCAGTGCCGGGTTGCCGGCGGAACTCCGCGATCCTGAGGTGCCGTCATGAGCAGTCGATTCGCAAGGCTTGACCGACTACCGCCTTATGTCTTCGCCACCGTGAACCAGATCAAGATGCAGGCCCGCCGCGAGGGACGGGACATCATCGATCTCGGCATGGGCAACCCCGATCTCGGGACGCCGGCGCACATCGTCGACAAGCTGGTGGAGGCCGCCCGCAAACCCCACAACCACCGCTACTCTGCCTCCATGGGAATCACCAAGCTGCGTTTGGCCATAACGAAATGGTACCAGCGCCGTTTCGACGTGGACCTCGACCCGGATTCGGAGGCGATCGTCACCATCGGGGTCAAGGAGGGGTTGTCGCACCTCGTGCTCGTGAGCATCCGGCCGGGCGACGTGGTGTTCACCCCCAATCCGACCTACCCGATCCACCCGTTCTCCGCGATCATCGCCGGCGGGGATGTGCGCGGAATACCGCTCGGGCCCGGACAGGATTTCTTCGAAAACCTGATGGCGGCCACCAAGCAGACCTGGCCGCGGCCCAAAATGCTCATCATCAGCTATCCGCACAACCCGACGACCGAAGTGGTCACTCTGGATTTCTTCCAGAAGTTGGTGGATTATGCCAAGGAGCACCAGATCCTGGTGATCCATGATTTCGCCTACGCCGATCTGGTGTTCGACGGCTATCAGGCCCCGAGCTTCCTGCAGGCCAAGGGCGCCAAGGACGTCGGGGTCGAGTTTTTTTCGCTCTCGAAAAGCTACAGCATGGCGGGCTGGCGCATGGGCTTTTGCTGCGGCAACCCTGAAGCGGTGGCGGCCCTGAAGCGGATCAAGAGCTATCTCGACTACGGCGTGTTTCAGCCGATCCAGATCGCCTCCATCATCGCCCTGAACGGCCCCGACGACTGCGTCAAGGACATCCGCACCGTTTACAAGGAGCGGCGGGATGCCCTGGTCCGCGGGCTGAACCGGGCCGGCTGGAAGATCGCCAAACCCAAGGGCACCATGTTCGTGTGGGGCCGGATCCCGGAGAAGCACCGCAAGATGGGTTCGGTCGAATTTTCCAAGTTCCTCATCCGCGAAGCCCAGGTGGCGGTCTCGCCCGGACTGGGGTTCGGGGAGTATGGGGATGAGTTCGTGCGCTTCGCGCTGATCGAAAACCCCATGCGCATCAACCAGGCCGTACGCGGCATCCGAAAAATCATGTAACAGAAAGGCGGGTCACCCATGCGCGAAATCCATATCGGCCTGCTCGGCTGCGGCACGGTCGGCACCGGCGTGGCCAAGCTGCTGCTGGAGCAGCGCGAATTGATCGCCTCCCGGCTGGGAGCGGTCCTGAGCCTCCGGCGCGTGGCCGACCTCGACCTCGCCCGCGACCGCGGCATCCGCTTCCCGGACGGCATGCTCGTCGCCGACGCCCGCCGGGTCGTGGAGGAGCCGGGCATCGACATCATCGTCGAAATGATCGGCGGCGAGGGCATCGCCCGGGAGCTGATCCTCAAGGCCATCGCCAACGGCCGGCACGTCGTGACGGCCAACAAGGCCCTGCTCGCCGCCCACGGCAACGAGATCTTCCGGTCCGCCGCCGAAAGAAAGGTGGACATCTACTTCGAAGCGAGCGTCGGCGGGTGCATGCCCATCATCAAGACCCTGCGCGAATCGCTGGTGGGCAACCGCATCGCCGCCATGACCGGAATCCTCAACGGCACCTGCAACTACATTCTCTCCAAGATCACCGACGAGGGCAGCACGTTCGCCGATGCCCTGGCGGTCGCCCAGCGTCAAGGCTACGCCGAGGCCGACCCCACCTTGGACGTGGAAGGCTTCGACACGGCCCACAAGATCGCCATTCTGAGCGCGCTGGCCTACGGCATGCCGGTCAACCTGAAAGATGTCTACATCGAGGGGATCTCGCACATCACGCCCATGGACATCGAGTTCGCCGGGCAGTTCGGCTACCGCATCAAGCTGCTCGCCATCAGCAAGCACCGGGAAGATGCCGTGGAGGCCCGCGTGCATCCCACCATGATCCCTTTCGGCAACCTGCTTTCCAATGTGAACGGCACCCTCAACGCTGTAACGGTCAGCGGGGATGCGACCGGCGACATCCTGCTTTACGGACGCGGGGCCGGCATGATGCCGACGGCGAGCGCCGTGATCGGCGATCTCGTGGACCTGGCGCGCAATCTCTTGAGCGGGACCGCCGGCCGGGTGCCCGCCTTGTCTTTCCAGCCGGAGTGCATCCGCCCGATCCCCATCCTGCCCATCGAGCGGATCACGTCCCATTACTACTTTCGCTTCTCGGCGCTCGATCGGCCGGGGGTGCTTTCGTCCATTTCCGGAATCCTGGGGACGCACGGCATCAGCATCCAGTCCGTCCACCAGAAGGGCCGCAAGACCAATGGCGCCGTGCCGGTGGTGATGCTGTCGCATCGGGCCCTGGAGTCGGACGTGAAAAAGGCTCTGAACGAAATCAGCGCCCTGGATGTGGTCGCCGCCCAGCCGGTGCTGATCCGAATCGAAGACGAAGGCCTGCAAGATTAGGGAGGTGGTTCCGCATGCATTTGGTGTGTTCCGACCTGGAAGGTATTTTTCTGCCCGAGATCTGGATCCAGTTCGCCGAGAAGACCGGCATCCAGGAACTGCGCCTGACCACCCGGGACATCTCCGACTATGATGTGCTGATGAAGCATCGTTTGAAGATCCTGAAAGACCGCGGGCTGAAGCTGCCCGACATTCAGGCGGTCATCGCCGCGATGGACCCGCACGAGGGCGCGCTGGAGTTTCTGGAATGGATCCGCTCGGTCACTCAAATCCTGGTGGTTTCGGACACGTTCGTCGAATTCGCCGGCCCCTTGATGAAAAAGCTGGGCTATCCCACCCTGCTCTGCAACACGCTCAGCGTGGCCGCGGACGGCACCATCTCCGACTACCGCCTGCGCCAGGCGGACGGCAAGCGCAAGGTGGCCGAAGCGATGCGCGGCCTCAACTACCGCGTGATCGGCGTCGGCGATTCCTACAACGACATCAGCATGCTCACGGCCGCCGACCAGGGCATTCTTTACCGCCCGCCGGACAACGTCCGCCGGGAGTATCCGGCCTTCCCGGTGGCGACCGATTTCGCCGAACTGAAAACCATGATCGCAGGCATCCTGCGCAATGGAGGCTGATTCCCGTGATCCACCGCACCACCTGCCGGGTCATCTACGGCGACACCGACCGCATGGGCCAGGCCTACTACGGCAACTACTTCCGGTGGTTCGAAATCGGACGGACCGAGCTGTTCCGAGCCTGGGGATTGCCCTACCGGGACATCGAAGAGCACGGCTTCTTCCTGCCGGTTTCGGAGTGCCGCGCCAAGTATTCGGCCCCCGCCCGCTACGACGAGATCATCGTGATCGAGACGCGCGTGGACTTCGGCGTCAAGGCCGGCATCAAATTCGACTACCGCATATTCCGCGAAGACGGCGAGACGCTGCTGGCCGAGGGCTTCACCAAACATGCCTTCGTCGACCGGACCGGCCGGGTGGTGCGGCCGCCGGAGTTCATCCGCAAGCTGATCGCTTCGGCATAGGCCGTTGAAGGCTTCTTACCCAGCCAAGCGAGATGAAATGCTGCCGATTCAAGACCACCCATCCGGCCTATCATTCAAAATCCGCGTGCAGCCGAGATCCTCACGCAACCAGATTCTCGGCATGCAGGACGACGCCCTCAAGCTGAAAGTCGCCGCTCCGCCGGTCGAGGGCGCCGCCAACCAGGCCTGCATCGCGCTGCTCGCCAAAGCCCTCGGCGTGCCCAAGTCCTGCCTGGAGATCACCTCCGGCCAGGCCGGCCGCTGCAAGACGGTCCTTGTCCGCTGCACCACTGCTGCCAGGACCCGCATCCGCCAATGCCTTCAGGAATTGTGCGGCGAATGATCCCCGCTGGACTTGAGTGCGCCTCCTCCACCCTTCCGCGATCATTCTCCTGTTCCACTGTTGCCTTCGGCACCGTCATCCCCTGCAACTATTTTTGCGTTATTGCTTGACTTTTTCGGCCGCCCTGATTAAAAGACGGGTCTGCACCATTTTGATGCGGGGTGGAGCAGCCTGGTAGCTCGTCGGGCTCATAACCCGAAGGTCAGAGGTTCAAATCCTCTCCCCGCTACCAACAAAATCAAGGGCTTACGGCTAATCACCGTGAGCCCTTTTTGTTGACTGTGACGTTTTTGTGACGCTTTTTGAAAACAGCGGGATGACCTTGCCACCACCAGGCGGTTTCTCCGGCTGACCGCCCTCCCCTTTCTCACGCACCGAATTCATGAAGGCCAAACCGTCCTCAATGAACTGCGCCTGGCGCTACTTTACCCTGGTCCCATTGAGGAGGGGAGCTCCGAATGGGTGGGGGAGGTCCGAAGCGGCCAGGGCCTGGGAGATGGTGCCGATCAGTTCATTGCGATCGAAAGGCTTGCCGAGGAACGCGTTCGGCAGGGTGAAGTGGTCGCCGGCCATCACCTGGGATTCGGCGAAGCCGCTGGTCAAAATGACCGGAAGGTCCGGCGACAGTTTGCGCAAGGCCTCCAAGGTTTCCCATCCATCCATGCCCGGCATGGTCAGATCGCAGATCACCAGGCGGATCTCGCCCGGGCGCTGTTGAAATGCTTCGACGGCCGCGGCCCCATCGCTGGTTGCGATCACCTCAAACCCCAGGCCCTTGAGCATAGCATGAGCCAGCTTGCGCAGCATGTCGTCGTCCTCCACCAGCAGGACCGCTCCGCCGCCGCCGGCTTTCACGCTCTTGTCGGCCGGGTCTGGCCGAAGAGCGGGAACGTCGGATGCCGCCGGGAAATAGACCCTGAAGACGCTGCCCTTCCCGGGTTTGCTTTCCACCGCCACCGCGCCGCGGTAGGCTTTAATCACCCCCAATACGACCGGCAGTCCCAGGCCGCGGCCGGTAAACTTGCTGGAAAAAAACGGATCGAAGAGCCTTTCGATGTCTTTCCCGGCGATCCCGCAGCCGGAGTCCGCCACTTCCAGACAGGCATAGACGTTTTCCTGCGGCTGCCAGTCCAGGGGGAACCGCTGGACGGCGGGAATGTCCTCGGCCGGAACGGCCTTGACGGTCAGGCGAATGGTGCCGCGGCTGCTGCCGATCGCCTCCCAGGCGTTCGTGCAGAGATGGGTCAGGACCTGTTGGATCTGGCTGGCACCGGCCTTGATGACCGGCCCCTGCAGCGGGAAATCGGGCTCCAGAAGCACATCGTTCGGCATGGCCGCCCGGAGCGCCGGCATGCTCCGGCGGCACGTTTCGGCCAGATCGATCACGTCGGCCCGGGCTCGGGTTTGGCCGAGATAGGTCAGCATCAGGCCGCTCACTTCAGCCGCCCGGCGCGCCGCCTGCATGGCCTCGGCCACGTTCTCGGCGGCGATCGCTCCGGGCTCGTGGGCGCTCACGGCCATTTCAAGATTTCCCAACACGACGCCCGGCAGGTTGTTGAACCGGTGGGCGATGGCGCCAGCCATTCGGCCGAGGCTTTCGGCCTTCTGGAGCTGCTGGCTTTGGTCTTCGAGCCTCGACTTCTCTTCCTCCATGCGGATGCGCTCGGTGATGTCCGTGATAAAGCCCTCGATCGCCAGAACCTCGCCGGTGTCGGCAAAGACCCCCTGCCCGATCTCCATGACCCACTTCTCGGTTCCATCGGCACAGCGGATGCGATAGGCGATGTTGAATTGGGCGCGCCGATTCAGGCTGGACCGGACCTGGTCCCGAACCGCCTGCCGGTCTTCGGGGTGGATCAGGTCGGCGTAGTGGATGCGGTGGTTTTCAAGCAGGTGCTCCGGCGGAAAGCCGGTCAGAGCGAAACAGCCGCCGCTCACGAATTTCATGGTCCAGGCCTCGTCGTGGAGGCAGCGGTAGGCCATTCCCGGCAGATTGGCCATCAAGGTCGACAGCCGCCGCTCGCTCTCGGTCAGCTGCTGCTGCGCCAGCACCCGGTCGGTCACATCGTGGATGATCGAATAAAGCAGCGTCTGACCCCTCATCGACAGCGGTCCGCTGTAGACCTCGACATCTCTGATGCTGCCGTCGGCCCGGCGGTGTTTGAAAAAGAAATTCCGCCGGGTTCCCGCCCGGGCCAGATCCATTTGGGCGAACACCTCTTCCCGGGACAGCGTATGGATTTCATCAATTCTGAGTTGGGTGAGCTCCGTCCGGCTCCAGCCGTAATAAGCGCACGCCGCGGAATTGGCGTCCCGGATGGCGCCGGTGTCCGGGTCGATGAGGAGCATGACGGCATGACTATCCTCGAACAGGCTTCGATAAACCGCTTCGCTACCGCCTTGTTTCAGTCTGGCAAGTTCCGCCTTCAGCTCTCGAACCTGGCGGCGCAGGCCCTCGGATTCATTTTCCGTCATCATGGCCCCGGTCAGTTTATCGTGAGGTTCATTCCCGGCCCAGCGCCTTTCTCACGGCGGCGGCCATTTCGTGGATCAGGATGGGTTTCATGACGAACGACCGGATTCCAATCTGCGCCGCCCGCTCGGCGTCGATGATCTGGCTGTAACCGGTGCAGATGATCACCGGAAGCCCCGGCCGGATGCTCATCAGCTCCCGCGCCAGCGCATCTCCGGTCAGGCCCGGCATGGTCTGGTCCGTGACCACCAGATCGAAATGCCCGGGTTTGGCCTTGAAAAGCTCCAGGGCTTCGATCGGGCTGGTCCGCGAAACCACGTCGTATCCGAGCCGCTGCAGGGCCTGCTGACCGACGGCGGCCAGCATCGGTTCGTCATCGACCAGCAGGACTCTCTCCGAACCGCCCATGATCGGCTTCGGCGATTCGGCCGGAGCAGGTGTCATGACTTCCGCCTTGGGCAGATAAACATGAAACACCGTGCCCTTTCCCACTTCGCTCTCGACCTGAATGGCGCCGTTATACTTTTTCACGATCCCATGAACCACAGCAAGACCTAAGCCGGTCCCGACTCCTTTTTCCTTGGTTGTAAAATAAGGGTCGAAAATCCGTTCAATCACCTCCGGAGGCATTCCACTGCCGCTGTCCCTGACGGAGATCCTGACATAGGACCCGATCGGCAACCCCATCCGTTCATTTCCCTGCGTGGCGCCGATTTCTGCGCTTTGCACGTCCACTTCCATCCGGCCGGCTTGTTCGCCCAAGGCATGCTGGGCGTTCGTGCAAAGGTTCATGACGATCTGGTGAAGTTCGACGGAATTGGCCAGGACCGCTCCGGACTTTTCATCAATGCGCGCCCGGATGTCGATGGTGGACGGTATGGTGGCGCGGAGGAATTTGACGGCCTCCTTGACGATCAGGGCGACCCGGACCGGCATACGCTCCTCTTCCGTCTGCCGGCTGAAGGCCAAGATCTGCTTGACGAGATCCTTGGCGCGGTTGGCCGCCGCCAGGGCCTCCTTCAATTCGTCCGCACCGTGCTCGGCCCCCTCGCTGAGCATGGCGAGTTCCGTATAACCGATGATGGCGGACAGAATGTTGTTGAAATCGTGGGCGATCCCGCCGGCCAAGGCGCCGATGGCTTCCATTTTCTGCGCCTGCTGAAGCTGAATTTCAAGTTTCTTCTTCTCTTCCTCGGCAATTCGAGTCGGCGTCAGGTCAATGAGAATGCCTCGGAGGCCGGTTGCTGTTTGGCCGGCCAGGATGCGGTTCGCATGAACCGCGACCGGAAATCGGGTGCCGTCTTTCTTAACGGCCGTATACTCCTGCCGCCCCAATCGCTGCCCCTGGATGTTCGTCAGGATATCGCGGAGGACGCGTTCGCGGTCATCCGGGATGAACGCCTCCATCACATTAAAGCCGTTGGCCAGGTCCGCCGGGGAATAACCGAAAAGATCAAATCCGGTGCGATTCAGATAGATCAGATTTCCGGCCGAATCGATTTCGAATATGACCTGGGGAAGCGATTCGGCCAGCTCGCGGTACTTCCTTTCCGTTTCTTTCAGTTTTTCTTCGGCCTGCTTGCGCTCGGTGATATCCCGGAAAATGCCCTGGATGAAAAGCTCCCCCTTGTACGGGAAGGCCACCCCGGTGGATTCCACCTCGATGATGCCTCCGGACAGGGTGACCATGCGGTGCTCCCGGGGGCGGACGGCTTCCAGCTCCTTCTTGACGGACTCCGGGGGGGCCAAGGCCATCTGGAATATTTTTTCAATTCGTTGGGTCGACAGGAGGCGGTCCTCCGGGTGCACCAAATCGAGGTAATTTCGTCCGATGAGATCATTCGGTTTCTCGGCGTTCAAAAGGGCCGCGGCCGCCCGGTTCACCATGGTGATGACCCCGGCCCGGTTTCGGATCAGGATCGCGTTGGTGGAGGTGTCGAAAAGAGAGCGATACTGTTCTTCGGCGTCCACCAGGCGCCCTTCGGCTCGCTTGCGCTCATCGATGTCGACATGCGATCCTTCATAATAGAGGATTCGCCGATTGGAGTCCCGGACGACCCGGGCGCTCACCGAAACCCAAAACGTGGTCCCATCCCTGCGCCGCGCCGTGTGTTCGAAATGCTCCACCGCTCCCTTTTCGTTCAGCAGCGCAAGGAACCGCTCTCGGTCTTGCCTGCGCCCGTAATGCTGTTCCCCGATATCGCGAACCGCCGAAACCATCTCCTCCGGAGAGGCATAGCCGCACATTTTGGCAAGGGCGCGGTTGACCCTGATGAATCGACCCTCCGGCGTACTTTGGAAAAAGCCTTCGATGGCATTTTCAAAAATCGATCGATACTGCTCCTCGCTTTTTTTCAGCGCCTCCTCCATTTTCTTGCGGTCGGTGATGTCGCGGGTAATCGAAAGTATGACCTTTTCCTGGTTCATGGTCAGGATTCGGGCCGACATCAGGCCGATCCCGATCTGGCCGTTTTTTCTGCGGAACCTGGACTCGAAGTTCTCAACGCAGCCTTGGCGGATGAGCGCCTGGACCAGTCGCTCCCGATCCTTCGCATCATACCAAATATTGAGATCGATAGACGTTCGTCCGATGGCCTCTTCGCGGGTGTATCCGGTCAGTTGCGTAAAGCCCTCATTGATATCCAGATACATTCCGTCCGATAGCCGGTTGAAATTGATCGAATCCGGACTCGTTTGGAATGCCAGGCGGAATTTCTCCTCGCTGAGGCGCAGGGCGGCTTGGGTGGATTCCGCCGGGGAAGCCTCCAGACTCCGCCGCAGCATGGAATTCTCGGCTTGGAGATCTGCGGTTTGGCGACAAAGGCGGTTGATTTCGTTATCCATCTGAACCGATCCATGGTATCAAATGAGCGGCGCGGGCCACGAGCATCTGCGCGCCGGCCTCGATCAGCTGCTCGGCGGACCGGAATCCCCACAACACTCCCAACGGGAACATGCCGGCGGCGCAAGCCGTCTGCATGTCGATCGGCGTATCCCCGATGAACAGGAATTCGGATGCGGGAATATTCATGCGAGCGGCAATTTCCAAGGCCGCGGAGGGATCCGGCTTTTTGGGCCGTTCGGGAGCCGCACCCAAAACCATCTGAAAACGAACGTCCGGCAACAAGGCCTGAACGATGGCCTGGCTGGCGTCGTCGGGCTTATTGGAGAGGACCGCCATCGCCGCCCCGGCGGCGGCAAACGCATCCAGCATTTCCGGAACGCCGGGATAAGGCCGGGTCCGGCAGAGCCACCGACGGGCGTATTCGCTCTTCATCTCCCGGATCAGCCGCAACAGCTCGTCGTCCCCGGCGACCTCAAACGGAAGCGCCCGCTGCACCAGCATGTCGATTCCGTCGCCGACGAAATACTTGTAAGCCTCCGGGGGGTGCGGGGGCAGGTGATTGCGCTCCAGGACGCTGTTCATGGAATCCGCCAGATCATCCAGCGTATTCAAAAGCGTCCCGTCCAGATCGAAAATAACGGCCTTGAACTTCAAGGATCCTCCGTCTGATTGATCAATAACGATATTATTCTGTAAAAAAAGGGGAAAGTTGTCAAAAGAAATATCGCCGGCCGGAAGCGGGGGAAAACGCCTTGACCATGCCGGCAACCGCCTGAATCGATTGACAGAGCCGGGTGATTCGCATACGGTTGCCAAGAGTTCACCCCTTTCGACAGGAGGCGGCACCACGTGAACGCGGCTGTTCAGCCGGCGCCGGAAAGCACCGGAATTCCCCAGCTGGACCAGATCCTGGGGGGTCTTTTCATCGGGGACAACGTCATTTGGTACGACGATGCCGGCAGCCTCGCGCCGGTTTTCTGCCTGAACCTGATCGAAGCCGCGGATCGCCGGAGCCAGCCGGTGATTTACGTGAGCTTCGATCGCTCGCCCAAGAACCTCATGGACAAACTGGGCCGGCTGTCGGCTTCGCCGGTGCTGACGGTGCTGGATGGGTTCACTTACGGCAAGGGGGCGGGGGCGGATGTTTTCCTGCAGTTTTACCAGCGCCGATCGACTGCCGAACGAGCGCGGTTGATTTGCATCGACCGGCCCGACCGGCCGAAGCCGTTCTCGGAAGTGCTTTATGAGGCGGTCCATGCCGCCAGGAGCGATGTGCGTTTGATTTTCGAAAGCCTGACGGGCATGCAGGAGCTTTGGGGAGGGGAAGAGCAGGTGATCCGCTTTTACTCGCGCGCCTGCCCGCGGCTATACGAACTCAACACCATCGCCTATTGGCTGATCGAAAAGGCGGCGCACACGCCGCGCCTGAAATCCAGCATCGGCCAGATCGCCCAGGTGGTCGTGGACCTGTCGGTCAAGCGCGGCAAGACCTTCATGACCATCATCAAAGCCGAGCGGCAGGCCACGGCATCGCTGAACAAGCCGCTGGCCTACCTGACCCGCGCAACGGATGTGCGCTTCGAATCCCAGGACCGTGCCTCCGGGCCCTACGATCTGGGCGATCGCCTGAAGGCGCTGCGCCGGCAAAAAGGCTTTTCCCAGATCGAGCTGGCCCGCCGGGTGGGCGTCACGCCGAGCACCATTTCCCAGATTGAAAGCAACTTCATTTTCCCGTCGCTGCCGGCGTTGTATCGAATGGCCGAAATTTTAGCGACGGAGGTTGCCGCGCTGTTGGGAGAATCTCCGCGGAAAGCCCGCAAAGTGGTCTTTGCAAGTTCGGAAGCCCTGCCGGCCAAGCTTCCCGGCTCGCCCTCCGGGAATCTTTCCGCCTGGGTGCTGACCCCCGGGAAGACCGGACTCGCCGCTGAACCCTACCTTCTTGAGATCCCGCCGAAACGGCTGCTGCCCGGCCATTTCACGCACGCCAAGGCACCTGAAATCGGCTATGTCCTGTCCGGGAGCATCCGCCTCACCATCGATGGCATCACCCACACGGCCGAGGCCGGCGACACCGTCTACCTCGGCCGTGAGACGCCTCAGCAGTGGGAAAACCCGGGACCGGAGCCCGCCCGGCTGCTCTGGATCGCCATCTATTGACCCGCCTAAACCAGCCCCTGGTCCAACATGGCGTTGACCACTTTTAGGAACCCGGCGATGTTGGCTCCGGCCAGGTAATTGCCGGGGCTGCCGTATTCCGCCGCCGCTTCCAGGCAGGTGCGGTGGATGCGCTTCATGGTCATCTTCAGGCGGTTGTCCACCTCGTCCCGCGACCAGTTCAGCCGCATGCTGTTCTGCGCCATTTCCAGGCCGGAAACGGCGACGCCTCCGGCGTTGGCGGCTTTGCCGGGTGCATATAAGATTCGTTTGTCGAGGAACACCTTCACCGCTTCGGGGGTGGAGGGCATGGTGGCCCCCTCGGCAACCAGGCTGACGCCGTTGGCCGTCAGATGCTCCGCATCCCTTGCGTTGATTTCATTTTCCGTGGCACACGGAAAGGCGCAGTCCGCCCGCAGGTTCCAGAGCGGGTTATGGTCGAGGCCCGACTGCCGCTCCACGAAGACCGCCTGGGAGTATTTGTCGACGTATTCCTCGATCCGCGCCCGGCGGATGTTTTTCAAGCGTTTGACGAATTCCAGCTTGCCGCGGTCGATGCCTTCCTCATCGTAGATGTAGCCGGAAGAATCCGACAGGCTGACCACCCGGGCGCCCATTTCGATGAGCTTCTCGGCGGTGTGCTGGGCCACGTTGCCGGCGCCGGAAACCAGGCAGACCTTGCCGGCGATGCTCTGGTTGCGGGTGGCGAGCATCTCGCCGGCAAAATAGACCAGGCCGTAGCCGGTGGCCTCGCGCCGGACCCGGCTCCCGCCCCAGTCCAGGCTCTTGCCGGTAAAAACGCCCGTGAACTCGTTGCGCAGCTTTTTGTACATGCCGAAGAGGTAGCCGATCTCGCGGGCGCCCACGCCGATGTCGCCTTCGGGGATGTCGGTGTACGGCCCGATATGGCGGAACAGCTCGGAGATGAAGCTCTGGCAGAACCGCATGACCTCGTGGTCGGATTTGCCCTTGGGGTCGAAGTCCGAACCGCCCTGCCCGGCTCCCATGTTCAGAGTGGTGAGCGAGTTCTTGAAGACCTGTTCGAAAGCCAGGAATTTCAGAATGCTCAGATTGACCGACGGGTGAAACCGCAGGCCGCCCTTGTAAGGGCCGATCGCGCTGTTCATCTCCACCCGGAACCCGCGATGGACGCGCGACTGCCCATGGTCGTCCATCCACGGCACGCGGAACAAAATGACGCGCTCCGGTTCGATCAGCCGCTCCAGGATCGCCTCGCGGCGGTACTCCGGGTGTCGCTCCAGCACCGGCGATACGGATTCGAGCACCTCGCGAACCGCTTGATGAAACTCCTTTTCGCCCGGATCGCGCGACGACAGTACTCTCGATATATCCAGCATGGAAAGTCTCCTTTGCATCTATGCGGTAATCGGTCTCGGCTTCAGGCGTCGATGACGGCCAGGGCCTCCTCCCGGAAGGCCTCCATCACGTAGGGCAACCCCGTCACCTTGGCGCATTCCTCGGTCAGTGCGAACAGGTCCTGCCGGCGGATGTGCTTCACGGCCCAGTTGCGCGTGCCGGCCATCAGCTGCTGCAGGCCGACCCGGATCTTGTCGGTCGCATTGTAGATCCCGATGGCGCCCAGGGGGAACTTGTCCACTTCGCTTCCGTATTTCTCCTTGAGCACCTCGTAGTTCATGAAGATTTCCTCTTTCGTCATCCCGTAGCGCGAAACGCTTTTCGGAAGGCCCTCGTCCTCGCCGCGCAGCCACTTCTCCGCGTTCTTGCCCACCATGCCGGGGATCATCAGGGCCCGGCCCATGCAAACCGCCTTGCAATAGGGAGCGCCCAGGGCCAGCGCCTTGAAGACATGGTCTTCGGCGGAAAACCCGCCCGCAAAAGCGATGTCCGGAACCGGAAGCCCGCGCGCCTCCAGGCGGGCGCAGAGATCGTAGGCCATGGCATGCAGGTAGATCGAGGGAATGCCCCATTCGGCCATCATGCGCCAAGGGCTCATGCCGGTGCCGCCCGGTGCGCCGTCGATGGTCAGCAGATCGATGCCGGCATCGCTCGACCAGCGGATCGCCATGGCGAGCTCGCGCATGGGATAGGCGCCGGTCTTGAGCGTGACCCGCCGGGCGCCGAGCCGGCGCAGCCGCTCGACCTCTTTCATGAACCCCTCCTGATCGATGAACCCCAGCCGCGAGTGCCGCTCGAACTGCTTCAGGGGTCCGGCTTTGAAGGCGGCCTGGTGCGCGGGAAGCTCCGGGTCCGGGGTGACGATGTAGCCGCGCTGTTTGAGCTCCAGCGCGCGGGTCAGGGAGTTCACCTTGATCTCGCCGCCGATGCACTTGGCGCCCTGCCCCCATTTGAGTTCGATGGTCTCGACCCCCAGCTGGTCGATCGCGTATTCGGCCACCCCCAGACGCGTGTCCTCCACGTTCATCTGCACCAGGATGTCGCCGTAGCCCTCATGGAAGCGCCGGTATTCGCGCACCCGGCGATCCATCTCGGGCGATTTGACGACTTTTCCCTGGTCGTTCAACTCGAGGCCGGGATCGATGCCGCACACGTTCTCACCGCAGACGATGCTGATGCCGCTGATGGCCGCACCGACCGCAAAGTGCTCCCAGTTCTTGCGGGCGATGTCGGTGCTGCCCAGGGCGCCGGTGAAGATCGGAACCTTCATCTTGACCTGGGGTTCGGCGCCGAAGCGGGTCTCCGTGTTCACATTCGGAAACGTCGCCTGGTCCGGGTCGGCCGCAACTCCCTTGGCCCCCAACGCGTAGCCCATGATGTTCAGATGCGAGTAGTCCACCGGGTAGTCCTTGTCCGCCCCGGCGGTGACGTTGCCGAACGGCTCCGGGTAGAGGACCTCGCGCCCCCGGAAGGTCGCTCGGAACATGTCGCAGTTGCCGCGGCAGCCGTCGATGCAGCGGCTGCAGATCCCAGACTGGGGGGCCACGTTCCGGGAACGGTTGGCGGTTTGCAGGGCGTCATTGGCATTCGGGCGGTGAAGATTCATGCAATTCCTCCTTTCCATACTAAAAGCGCCCGTCCATCGCTGGAAGCGGGCACTTCGATTAGGGTTCCACGCCATCGGTGGTCACGCATAGAATTTCCAGTCCAACTGAAATAGTTTTCTGCTTTTAAATTTGACTTAATCCGTTGTCAATAGTTTGTAGACTGAACCCGAATCAGTGTGTTCAGAGTCCTTTTCGGGCGAATCCATCCCATGTGGCCAAACGCCTCTGATCGGTGGTATAATCCAAACAGCGCAAAAAAATGGGAGAGTCGATTTCGGCAGACAAGCGCCGCATCAAGTCGCCATGAACCCGCCCGCCCTGGAAATGACGGCGTTGATCGACCGGTTTCTCAACTACCTTCTAGTGGAGAAAGGTCTTTCGCCAGCCACACTTGAATCCTACAGCCGCGACCTGCTGCGATTTGTGGATTTCATGGACCGCAACGGCCGTCGGGAGGTGTCGGAGGAGGACACGGCCCTGCTGTTGAAGCATCTGATCCAACTGCGCCAGGAGGGTCTCGGGGCGCGCTCGCGGGCGAGGCACCTGGTCGCCCTGAGGGGTTTTTACCGCTTTCTGGTTCAGGAGAAGCGGCTCGCCCTGGATCCGGCCAAACTGCTCGACATCCCCAAAACCACATTAAAACTTCCGGATGTCCTCAGCGTGGAGGAGGTCCGCTGCCTGCTGAATGCACCCGATGCCCGCTCCCCTCAGGGAATCCGGGATGCGGCCATGTTGGAAGTTCTTTATGCGGCCGGACTGCGCGTATCCGAACTCGTTCGCCTCAAAATCCAGGATATCCATCTGGATGCCGGCTTTGTTCGCGTCCTCGGCAAGGGCTCCAAGGAGCGGCTGGTTCCGATCGGCCAGTACGCCCGTGAAAAGATCCTTTTCTATCTCGAACACGGCCGCGGCCGTCTGGCCGGGGAGCAGGCCAGCCCCTACCTGTTCGTGGCGCGCACGGGCCGGCCCATGACCCGGCAGGCGTTCTGGAAACTGCTGCGCCAGCATGCCGCGAAGGCCGGGCTCATCCAAACGGTCACCCCCCACAGCCTGCGGCACTCTTTTGCCAGCCACCTTCTGGAGGGCGGGGCCGATCTGAGGGCGGTGCAGCTCATGCTCGGGCATGCGGATATTTCAACCACTCAAATCTACACCCATGTGACCAAAGACCGGCTCAAGGAATTGCACCGCAAATTCCATCCCAGGGGATGAAATTTTAAGAACATGTTCTTGACAAGAGCGTCTGCTTTCACCTAAGTGTGGCGGACAAATTTGGATTGCCCTCCCCAGGGAGAGCCTGCCTCAAAATTAATCCGAATGACCCATCTGAACCCTTCGACAACCATCGGCTGCTGGCATCCGCAGGAATCCCCCCCGGAACCGTTCGACTCCTCGATTCACGAGGCCCTGCTGAATGTGACCCGTCCGATCTATGTGGTCGAGCATCCCCAGGGGCTCGCCGTCAGCCAAAGCGGAACGGCCGAGCTGTGCCTCGGCACCCGTGCGGCCGGCAGCGGAATGCCCCTGCGGGCCTTTGTTCCGCCCCTTCACCCCGAGGGGCTCGGCGACCGCGCATTCAAGGCCGCCCATGGACTGCGGTATGCGTACGTGGCGGGCGAAATGGCCAACGGCATCACGTCCGTGCGCATGGTCACCGAGGCGGGCCGGGCCGGCATGGTGGGCTTCTTCGGTGCGGGCGGCCTGATGCTATCGGAGGTGGAGGCGGCGGTCGACCGCTTGCAGCGCGAAACCCCGGCCATCCCCTTCGGTGTCAACCTGATCCACAGCCCCGGGAATTCCGAACTGGAGATGGCCTTGGCCGATCTCTTCCTGAGACGGGGCGTGCGCCTGATCAGCGCTTCGGCCTACGTCGAAACCGGCCTGCCCTTGGCATATTTCCGCGCCAAGGGCATTCACCGCACCGCCGATGGGCGCATCGTCTGCCCCAACCAAGTCATCGCCAAGGTATCCCGGGTGGAAGTCGCCCGCCGGTTCCTATCCCCGCCCGCTGACAAGCACCTGGCCCGTCTGGTGGAGCTCGGGCTCATCCGCTCCGATGAAGCCGCCCTGGCCGCTCGGGTTCCCCTGGCGGCCGATCTGACGGCCGAGGCCGATTCCGGCGGCCATACCGACAACCGGCCGGCCATCACGCTGCTGCCGACGATGCGGGCGCTGCGGGACGAGTTGTCGGCCGTTTACGGTTACGAGCAGCCGCCCGGTGTCGGACTCGCCGGCGGGATCGCCACCCCGGAGTCCACCGCGGCCGCCTTCGCCCTCGGCGCGGCCTTTGTGCTCACGGGATCCGTCAACCAATGCTGCGTCGAAGCCGGCACCTCCGAAGCGGTGTGCGCGATGCTGGCGGAGGCCGGACAGGCGGACGTCGCCATGGCGCCAGCGGCCGACATGTTCGAACTCGGCGTCAAGGTCCAGGTGCTCAAGCGCGGGACGATGTTCCCCTACCGCGCTGCCAAGCTCTACGAGTTGTATACGGCGTATCCCAGCTACGATCAGATTCCCGCCAAACAGCGTGAAACGCTGGAGCGCGATTTTTTCCGCTGCACGTTCGATCAGGAATGGGAGCAGACCCGGCAGTTCTTCATCCAGCGCGACCCCAAACAGGTCGAACGCGCGGCCCAGGACCCCAAGCATAAAATGGCCCTGGTGTTCCGCTCCTACCTCGGGCGATCGTCCATCTGGGCCATCCAGGGCGAGCCCACCCGCAGGGTCGACTACCAGATCTGGTGCGGGCCGGCCATCGGCGCCTTCAACCAGTGGGTGAAAGGCAGTTTCCTTGAAGCACCGCAAAACCGCCGGACGGTGGCGGTCGCGATGAACCTGCTTTATGGCGCCGCCGTCGTCACCCGTGCCCACTGGCTGAGGGCCCAGGGGCTTGCCATTCCCGGCCGCGCCGGATCGGTGCGGCCGATGGAATTGGCGGAAATCCGCCGGCGGATCGATGCATCGCCCTGACGCCGGGCCGATTTTTGAAGCTTGATCTTGAAATTCATCCCGCGATTAACTATAAAGATCATTTGGTTTTTATGGCCGGCGAATCGTCGAACGACGGTCGTCCCCCAGCCGGTAATTTTCAATACCTGCATGAACTGGGTCGTTTGAGTGAGCATGAGGGAAAATTCCTGCCCGGTCGCCATCATCGGAATGAGTTGCTTCTTTCCGAAGTCATCCGGATTGAGCGCCTACTGGCGGCTTTTATTTCAGGGGTTGGATGCGATATCCGAAGTTCCCGCGACCCACTGGTCGAAACAGGACTATTTCGACCCGGACCCTCGGACTCCCGATCGGGTCTATTGCACCCGGGGCGGCTTTCTTTCGCCCGTCGACTTTGATCCCTCCGAATTCGGCATTCCCCCCTCCTCCCTGGAGGCAACCGATACATCGCAGCTGCTGGCGCTCGCCGCAGCCAAGCAGGCCTTGCGGGATGCCGGACTGCCGATCGAACCCCGGCACGCCAGCGTCATCCTGGGGGTCACCGGTACCCAGGAGTTGGTCATCCCGCTGAGCTCCCGGCTCGGGTTTCCCAAATGGCGGAAGGCGTTGCAGCAGGCCGGCATCGATGATGAACGCTGCGAGCGGATCATGCGGAGCATCGCCGACTCCTATGTGCCCTGGCAGGAGAGTTCCTTCCCGGGGCTGCTGGGCAACGTCGTGGCCGGCCGGATCAGCAACCGCCTCGATCTGAGCGGGACCAACTGCGTGGTGGACGCCGCCTGCGCCAGTTCGTTTGCCGCGCTGCACCTCGCGCTGCTGGAGCTGGCTTCCGGCCGCAGCGATCTGGTGATCACCGGCGGGGTGGATACGCTGAACGACATCTTCATGCACATGTGCTTCGCCAAGACCCAGATCCTCTCGCCCACCGGGGACGCGCGGCCGTTTTCGAAAAATGCGGACGGCACGGTGCTCGGCGAGGGCATCGGGTTGCTGGTGCTGAAGCGCCTGGCGGACGCCGAACGCGACGGCCATCGCATCTATGCCGTCATCCGCGGACTCGGCTCCGCCAGCGACGGCCGGTCGCAGAGCATCTACGCCCCGCGCATCGAGGGCCAGGTCAAGGCCCTCGAAAGCGCCTACGCGGACGCCGGGATCGATCCGGAGACCATCGGGCTGGTTGAGGCACACGGCACGGGCACGCGCGTGGGCGACAAGGTCGAATTCCAGGCACTGTGCCAGGTCATGGGCAAGACCGCCGGGGCCGGCAAACGCTGCGCCCTGGGATCGGTCAAATCCATGATCGGTCACACCAAAGCCGCGGCCGGCGCCGCCGGCCTGGTCAAGGCCGCACTGGCCCTTTATCACAAGGTCCTGCCGCCCACCCTCAAGGCCGACGAGCCGGATCCGGCCCTGGAGTTCGAGGCGTCCCCGTTCTATCTGAACACCCGCACCCGTCCCTGGCTGGCCGCCGACGGCCGGCCCCGGCGCGCGGGAGTCAGCGCCTTCGGGTTCGGCGGCAGCAACTTCCATCTGGTGCTCGAGGAGCACCGCCCGGATAAGCCCTGCATCGCCTGGGACGGCTCGGTGCAGATTCTGGCTTTCTCCGCCGATCGCCGCGAGGCCCTCGCGCAGTCCATCGACGCGTTCAGCCGGTCTCTGCCGGACCCGCTTTCCGAATCCGACTGGGCCCGGGCCGCCGCGTCGACCCGGTCCCGATTCGATGTGCGCCACGCGTTCCGGCTGCTTCAGGTGGCCGAGGATCCGGCCCCGGTCCGCGCCGATCTTCTGAAAACCATGGAGACGCTCCGGTCCGACACCCGCAGCGACTTTTTGAAGCTGCCCCAGGCGTTCTTCGGCGGTCCGATGGAACGCGGCAAACTGGCCTGCCTATTTCCCGGACAGGGCAGCCAATACCCGGGCATGGGTCGTGATCTGGTCTGCCGCTTCCCGGCCGCCATGTCGGTCATGGAAGACGCCGCGCGCCGCACGCCGCTCCAACCGTCCTTGAGCGATCTGATCTACCCCCCCGGCCCAGCCGACCTGGAGGCGGCGGAAACCGCCTTGCAGGCGACGGATGCGGCGCAGCCGGCCATCGGCGCGGTCAGCCTGGCCCTGCTGCGCATCCTGGAAGAGTTCGGCGTCCGAGCGGATGCCGCCGCCGGTCACAGTTTCGGCGAATTGACCGCGCTCTGCGCCGCGGGCCGCATCGCCGAAGCGGATTTCATGGACCTTGCCGCGGCCAGGGGCCGCGCCATGGCTCACGCCGCGCCGGGCGCCATGCTGGCGGTGCGGGCGCCGCTCAACGAGTTGGCGGACTGGACCGTCGGATCCAACCTTGCGGTGGTTCTGGCCAACCGCAACGCCCCGGATCAAGCCGTGCTGTCCGGACCACGGGAAGCGATCGAGGCCGCCGCGGCGCTGTGCCGTCAACGGGGCTATGCATCGAAGGTGCTTCCGGTCGGCGGCGCGTTTCACAGCCCGCTCATGGAAAGCGCGCAGCGGGAGTTCCGGAAGGCGCTGCACCAAGTTTCCATTCGACTGGGTTCCATCCCGGTCTTTTCGAACAACACCGGCGGCCCCTATCCGGAAGCGCCTGAAACGGCCGGCCCCTTGCTCGCCGGCCATATGCTGCGCCCGGTCGATTTCGTCGGCGAGATCGAGGCCATGTACGAGGCCGGGATCCGCACCTTCGTCGAAGTCGGCCCCCGCGCCGTCCTGACCGGACTGGTCGCCGCGATCCTCAAGGATCGGCCGTTCCACGCGATCGCCCTGGACGGGTCGGGCGGCCGGCATTCGGGCCTCGCCGACTTAGCGAGGGCGCTCTGCCATCTTGCGGCCCTGGGCTATCCGGTCCGCCTGGAGAGCTGGGAATCCCCCCAGCCGCCGGCGGCAGCGCCCCGCATGCGCATCCCGGTCACCGGCGCCAACTTTCGCAGGCCCGAACCGCAGGACCGGCAGCGCCGCCATCCGGCACCAACCGGCAGCGCCAACCAACCTCACCCCATGCCCGAAACCCCCGAGCAGGGCCGGCCAACCATCCCGGCCGCCCCGCTCCTTTCCATGGGGAGTCCATCCGGTAGCCAGAAAATCATGGAAAAGAACATCAACGGCGACACGCACACCGTCACGGACGCACTGCGGTCGGTCCAGGAGGGGCTCAAGGCCATTCAGACCATCCAGCTCCAGACCGCCCAGGCCCACGAGAAGTTTCTTGAAACCCAAAGCGAAGCCGCTCGGATGCTGCTTGAACTGGTCAAAAGCTCCAGCCGCCTGGCAGGCCTTCCGACCGGCGGAGCCGAAGCGCCGAATCCGTCGATTGCGACTGCCGCAGCCGGGGCGCCGGCATCCGTCCTTTCAAATCCGACCGCGCGCATGAGCCCGTCTGCGGCGGCTCCGCCCGTCGCATCGCTTCCGCCCGCTGATGGGGCGATGTCGCTTCCGGCGGTTGCTGTTGCCGCCCCGACGCCGAATCCCCTCGCGGCATCCCGCGCTGGGATCAAGACCTTGCTTCTGGAAGTGGTCGGCGAGCTGACCGGCTATCCCGCCGGGATGCTCGGGCTGGACATGGACATCGAGGCCGACCTCGGCATCGACTCCATCAAACGCGTGGAGATCCTCTCCGCCCTCGAAGAAAAAATGCCCGGCCTGCCGGCCGTCGCCCCCGAAGACATGGGCCGTCTCAAGACCCTCGGCCAGATCATCGATTTCCTCTCCGGCCCCGGACCGGAGAACCCGCCCGCGGCGACTGGAATGCCTACCCCCGCGGATCCGGCGCCGGCGGCCGACGCCGACCGCCCGGCACTCGTTCAGGAGCTCCTGAATGTCGTCAGCGAGCTGACCGGCTATCCCGCCGGGATGCTCGGGCTGGACATGGACATCGAGGCCGACCTCGGCATCGACTCCATCAAACGCGTGGAGATCCTCTCCGCCCTCGAAGAAAAAATGCCCGGCCTGCCGGCCGTCGCCCCCGAAGACATGGGCCGTCTCAAGACCCTCGGACGGATCATCGAGCACCTGACCGCGAAACCGAAAGCGGCCGATGCGGATCAAACGACCCTGCTGCCGGCGGCGGCACCTGCCTGCGCCTGGACCGCAGAGATTCCCGCCGCCCGGCTGGCCGTGCGCCAGGTCGTGACGATGCAGCCGGCCCCGGCGCTGGCGACCGAACCCGTTTCCCTTCCCAAGGGCCGCAAGGTATTCGTGACCGACGACCGCACCGGGCTCTCACAGGCCCTGCTGTCCGAACTCGGCAGCATGGGCGTCCATGCCGTCCTGGTGTCATCCGACATCCTGAAATTCAAGAAGGACCTACCGCCGGCCGCCGGGCTCGTTATCATCCAGAACCCGGCGTCAAAAACCCTGGAGGCGGATCTCAAGAATGCGTTTGAATTGACCCGCGCCATGGCCGCCGACCTGCTGGAATCGGCCAAGCAGCAGGCCGCTTTCTTCGCCACGGTCACCCGCATGGACGGAGCCTTCGGCTTCGACGCGCGACCGGTCGCAAACCCCCTTCAGGGCGCCCTGGCCGGGCTGGCCAAGACCGCAGCGGCGGAATGGCCGGAAGTGATCTGTCATGCGGTGGACCTCTCTCCGGACTGGAGGGACCTGCGCAACGCCGCCCGGGCGCTGATCCGGGAGGTCCTGAACCGCGGTCCGGTTGAAATCGGACTCACCGAGACCTCCCGCCGCACGCCGGTGCTCGTTTCCCAGGACTATCCGGACGGCGAGCCCAATCTGCAGGCCGGCGACCCGGTCGTGGTCAGCGGCGGGGCCCGCGGCATCACGGCCGTTTGCGCCCTGGAGCTGGCTCGCCGGGTGCGCCCGGCCCTCATCCTGTTGGGCCGCTCTCCCGAGCCGGCCCCCGAACCGGAGTGGCTGCGCGGCATGGCGAGTGAGGCCGACATCAAGAAGGCCCTGCTGCAAACCGAGTTCGCCGCGGCATCCGCCAGGCCGGCTGAGGTCGAACGCCGCCTGAAACAGCTGCTGGCCAGCCGGGAAGTGGCGCAGACGCTCGATGCCATCCGCTCCACCGGTGCGCCGGTCGCCTACTACGCGGTCGACGTGCGCGATGCCGAGCAGGTCCGCTCCGCAATTGATCAGGCGCGCGCTCAGTTCGGGCCCATCCGTGGACTGATCCACGGCGCCGGCGTCATCGAAGACCGCCTCATCGCCGACAAGAGCATGGAGCAGTTCGAACGGGTGTTCGACACCAAGCTCAATGGATTCCGAGCGCTGATCGACGCCGCCGGCGATGACGAACTGAAAGCAATCGTCGTCTTCTCATCGGTCACGGCTCGCATCGGAAACCGTGGCCAGGCGGATTACGCCATGGCGAACGAAGCCCTCAATAAGATGGCCTGGGCGGAATCCCAGCGCCGGCCCGGCTGCCGGGTCGTGGCCATCAACTGGGGCCCGTGGGAATGCGGCATGGTTACTCCCTCCATCAAGCGCGAGTTCGAGCGCCAGGGAGTGACCCTCCTGCCGGCCTCCGACGGCGCCCATTCGCTGCTGCGCGAACTCGGTCGCGGGGACGACGCCCCGGCCGAGGTGGTGATCGGCGGGACCTTGAATCCCCTTCCGGCCGAGGCCGTTGCCCAGGGGAGCCGGACGGAGTTGGCCCTGCTGTTCGAGCGTGAGATCAATGTCGAAAACCATCCGGTGCTCCGGTCGCACGTCATCGACGGCAAGGCGGTCGTTCCCATGGCGCTCATGACCGAGTGGTTCGGACACGGCGCGCTGCATGAAAACCCCGGAATGCTGCTGCACGGCATCGAAGGCCTGCGTATTCTAAGCGGCATCCGCCTGGGTGCTGAACCAAAACGGATCCGCGTCCTGGCCGGAAAAGCCAGAAGGCGAAACGGGTTTTCAGAAGTGGATCTCGAACTGCGCAACGGCGTCAACGAGGGAAAGGATATCCTGCACTCGCGGGCGCGGGCCATCTTGACCGAAAATTATTCCCCCCCTCCGGTCTATCAGCTGCCGCCGGCATTATCCTGCAACCATTACCCGCGATCCGCATCTGAGATCTACGAAAAAATCCTCTTTCACGGCAGCCATCTCCAGGGGCTGCGCTGGGTTCAATGCTGCACCGCGGACGGCATGGTGGCGGAGGTAACCGGCGCTCCCGCGCCGGTGCAGTGGATCGTTGCCCCGCTGCGCAACACATGGCTGTGCGATCCGCTCGTGCTCGACTCGGCCTTCCAGATGGCGAGCCTCTGGTGCTATGAGCAGCACGGCTGCGTTTCGCTGCCCAGCCACGCCGCGTCCTACCGCCAGTTCCGAACGGCTTTCCCGGCGGAGGGCGTCAAGGTTGTCCTGGAAGTTCGCGAAGCCACCGAGAAAAAAATGCGCGGCGACTTCACGTTCCTGGATGCCGAGAGCCAGGTCATCGCCAGCCTGCTCGGCTACGAGGCCGTTATGGATCCGCTCCTCAACCGGGCGTTCAAGCCGGATAGGAAATCGTAGCAACGCACATCGCCGGCGTTTACCGTGATTCAAGAGCCGTATGCACCGACCGGCATGCGGCTTTTGAGCTGCCAGAAACCAGGGGAGTGTCTCTTGAACCGAGCCCGGTTGGTTCGATCGTTTAAAATGCATCTCACATCGGCGCCGGCCCAGGTTTTCCCGCTGCTCTGCCCCACGCGCGAATACGACTGGATCGACACCTGGAAATGCCGAATGGTGTATTCGGCGTCCGGCCATGCCGAACTGGACTGCATCTTCAAAACCGATTTCCCGTCAGACGGTCCGGAGGACACCTGGGTCGTCAGCCGGTATGAGCCGCCGCTTTTAATCGAATTCGTGCGCGTGAATCCGCTCAGGGCCATCCGCTACACGATCAGCCTGCACGAAACCGCTGCCGGAGAAACCGAAGCCGAATGGCGCCAGGTCGTCACCGGGCTGAACGATGAGGGCAAGGACTTGGTTGGCGGCTTGGACGAACCTGCCTTCCGCCGGCGCATGGAGGATCTTGAAAAAATGCTCAACCACTTTCTGACCACCGGTCAAATGCGGCGCCGCGGATGATCGCTGGAGCGCCCCTGGAGGCTGGCTTCATGTTGAAAACCCGGATCACCGAATTCTTCGGCATCGAACGGCCCATCGTCCAGGGCGGGCTCATGTGGGTGGCCACCGCCGAACTTGTAGCGGCGGTAGCCAACGCGGGCGGCATGGGTTTCATGACGGCTCTCACCTTCCCCGAGCCCGAGCGGTTCCGGGCCGAAATCCGCAAGTGCCGAACGATGACCGACCGGCCCTTCGGGGTCAACCTCACGTTTCTGCCGACCCTGCGGCCGCCGGATTACCCGAGGCTCATCAACGTATGCATCGAGGAGGGCATCCGATTCATCGAGACCGCCGGCCGCAACCCGGAGCCCTATATGCCGCAGATCAAGTCCGGAGGCATCCGGGTCATCCACAAATGCACGTCGGTGCGGCACGCCCTCAAAGCGGAAAGGATCGGCTGCGACGCCATCAGCATCGACGGGTTCGAGGCGGCCGGCCACCCGGGCGAGGACGACGTCACGACTCTGATCCTCGTGCCGCTGGTCCGCGATGCGGTGAAGGTCCCCATCATCGCCTCCGGCGGCTTCGCCGACGGCCGCGGATTGGTCGCGGCCCTGGCGCTGGGCGCGGACGGCATGAACATGGGCACGCGCTTCGTCGCCACCCGCGAGGCGCCCGTGCACGCAAATCTCAAGCTGGCGTTGGTTCAGCGCAGCGAGACCGACACCCGCCTGATCATGCGCAGCCTGCGCAACACCGAACGCGTGTTGCACAACCGGGCCGCCGACAAGGTGCTCGAGATCGAAGGCCGCGGCAGCACCCAAATCCAGGACCTCATCCCCTATGTCTCCGGTTTGGTGGGCAAGGAAATGATGGAGGACGGCGACATGGAAAAAGGAACCATTGCTGCCGGCCAATCCATCGGTCTGATCCGCGACATCCCCACTTGTCGGGAGCTGCTGGATCGCATCATGGCCGAAGCCGAAGAGATCATCCGAACCCGCTTCGCCCGCATGCTGGCGGAAGGATAGGCTTAAAAAATACTGAAATCAGCCTTCCGGGAAAGTTCAAAATTTATTTTGTGGGAGCGGCATCTTGCCGCGACATTATCGTGGCTGGAAGCCACTCCCGAATTATTATTGCTGAGGAGCTTCGAGAAAGCCCGCCAAGGAAGGAATTAACATGTCATCCATCGCGTTCCAGGATATGATCCCCGACAACCTCTGCTACGGCTGCGGGCCGCACAACCACGGCGGACTGCGGATCAAGAGCTACTGGGAAGGGGAAGAATCGGTCTGCACCTACCAGCCTGAACGCCACCATTCGGCGGGCCCGCCCCAATTCCTGAACGGCGGCATCATCGCCACCCTCATCGACTGCCACAGCGTCTGCACCGCCATCGCCAATGCCTATCGGATGGAAGGCCGACCGATCGGGTCCGCCCCCCACATCTGGTGCGTCACGGCCAACCTCAACGTGGCCTATCTGCGCCCGACCCCGCTCGAGATGCCGGTGACGCTGCGCGCCCGGGTCGCCGAGGCCGGACCCAAGAAGACCTTGCTTGAGTGCCAACTGTATTCGAATTCGGAGGAATGCGCTCGCGGGGAGGTCTTGGCGGTGAGGGTGCCGAACAGCTGGCGGGAAACCCAGGAGTGAGCTGCTATTCTCCTGACAGCGCTTCCGGGTCGGCAGGTTCTTAAGTTTGTTCTTGATTGTCCCCAACCGATGGAGATATAAATAAATACCATAAATTCTCCATCTCTCCTTCTCGATCTGAGTATCATGTTGTTCTTTTGGCGGGTCTCGTTCCTTTCGCCACGTGGTGAATCTTCCAAAGAATGGAGGTGCCGCCATGCAACAGAAAGGCTTCCACCGCAGGCTTACCGCCATCCTCAGCGCCGATGTTGCCGGTTACAGCCGTCTGATGCAAGACGACGAGGTTGAAACGGTCGCCACCCTCGAAGCCTACAAACAAGCCTTCTTCGATCTCATCAAGCAGCACCGCGGCCGGGTGGTGGACTCGCCCGGCGACAACCTGCTGGCCGAGTTCGCCAGCGTGGTGGACGCGGTGCAGTGCGCCGTGGCCGTGCAAAAAGAGTTCCACGCGCACAACGCCCAACTGCCAGAGAACCGCCGCATGCTCTTCCGCATCGGCGTGAACCTCGGGGACGTGATCGAGGATGGCGAGCGGATCTACGGGGACGGGGTGAACATCGCCGCCCGCCTTGAATCCCTGGCCGAGCCCGGCGGGATCTGCGTCTCCAAAACGGCTTTCGACCACATCGAGAGCAAGCTGCCGCTGGGCTACGAGTTCCTTGGCAATCAGACGGTGAAGAACATCGCAAAGCCGGTGGGTGCCTACAAGGTTATCATGGAGCCGAGGGTGACGAAGCAAAAGGGGGCACGGCACACGGTGCAAGGCTCACGGAGGAGGACTTTAGCCGTCGGCCTGGCAGGCGCATTGGTATTCATTGCCGGCCTTGCACTCTGGCAGTTCTTCCTACGCCCCAGCCCGCAACCGGTGGAAAAGGCCGACCCCAAGAAAATGGTCTTCCCGCTTCCGAACAGGCCCTCCATCGCCGTCATGCCGTTTGCCAACCTGAGCGAGGATCCGAAGCAAGAATTTTTCAGCGACGGAATCACTGATGAGATCATCACGGCGCTGTCAAAACTGTCTCAGATCTTCGTCATCGCCCGCAACTCGACGTTCACTTACAAAGGCAAGTCGATCACCGCCGGCCACATCAGCCAAGTGTTGGGTGTCAGGTACGTTTTGGAGGGAAGCGTCCGGCGGGATGGCGATCGGGTGCGCATATCCGCGCAACTTGTGGACGCACTGACGGGGCATCAACTCTGGGCGGAGAGGTACGATCGTGACCTAAGAGACATCTTCTCGCTGCAGGATGAAATTACCCTGAAGATCGTGACCGAGCTGAGGGTCCGCTTGACGGCCGGCGAAAGTGCCCGTTTGGCGGCAAGAGGGACCCATAACCTGGACGCGTACCTCAAGACGCTGGAGGCGGCCGAACAATTGGGGCGCTGGACGAGGGATTCCAATCTGGCGGCCAAGCGGCTATTGGAGGAGGCCATCGCCCTGGACCCTGATTATCATTTGGGGTATTTCCTCTTATCGGTGGCACACGACGCGGACGTATTCTTTGGGACCACGGAATCTGCGCAGCGGTCGATCCGGGCTGGAATCGAACTCGCCGAAAAAGCGATTTCTCTGGATCCCACCAACGGTGTCGCTTACGGCCAACTGGGCCTGCTCTACATCCGTTTGAAGGAATACGGCAAGGCAGTCGAGATGGCGGAGAAGGGCGCCCCCCTCAGCCCGAATAATTTTGAAACAAACCGAATGGCCGCTCAAGTCCTGGCTCGCGCCGGGAAAGTTGAAGCGGCTCTTCCCCTGCTGGACAATGCCATCCGTCTCAACCCGCTTCCGCGGTACACGTTTCTCATAGCGGCCGGGTCTATTTATCACCAGGCAAAACGATATGAAAAAGCCCTCGAAATGTATAAAAAGGCCGCTCAGCTGGAACCCAAGAATACGGGCGGCTATGTGGGTGTTGCTGCAACCAGCAGTCTGATGGGAAATATGGAGGAAGCACGGGCGGCCATCGGCGAATTGCACAGCGTGGACCCCGGCTATTCTTTGGAACAGGTCAAGAAAATATTCGCTTTGAGAGGAGACAGAGACCAGGAACCCGTGAATCGTTTTATCGAAGGGCTTAAAATGGCCGGCATGCCCGAGCGGCCTCTCCTGACCCAACCCGGAAAAGTCTCCATTGCCGTGCTGGCTTTCCAGAACATGACGGGTGACCCCCAACAAGAGTATTTCAGCGACGGCATGGCCGATCAGCTCATCACCGGGTTGTCGCAGTCGCCGGACATTTACGTCACCGCTCGCACCTCCAGCTTCGCCTACAAGGGGAAATCCATGACGGCTCGGCAAATCGCCGAGCAGCTGGGGGTGCGCTATCTGCTCGAGGGCAGCGTGCAGCGCGATGCCGACCGGATGCGCATCAACGTCCAGCTGATCGATGGGATCACCGGGAACCACCTGTGGGCCGACCACTTCGATCGCAAATTCGAGGATCTTTTCGCCCTTCAAGATGAGATAACGATGGAGGTGATGGCATTTTTAAATGTCAAATTCAGCGTCGGCGCCGCGGGGGGTTTGAAATTCTCGAGGCCCAACAACCTCAAGGCGTATGAACTCTACATCAAAGGGTTGTACCACCACCAGCGCCGCAGCCCGCAAGACCTTTCAACGGCGCGCCAACTGTATGAAGAGGCGATCAAGCTCGACCCCGGTTTCGGGGCCGCCTACCGAATGCTGGGGTTCGTTCATGCGGACGAGGTGTGGTTTCGCATCTCTCAATCGCCGGAGAAATCCCTTGAGGAGGCCGAGCAGGCGGCCGACAAATGCATGGCCCTGACCCCCGGCCAACCCCCTCCCTATCCATTGATGAGCATGATCAGCCTGCTGAAAAAGGATTGGGACCACGCGATTTTATACGGCGAGAAGGCCGTCCGATTAAGCCCCAACGAGGCGGGGTGCTATCTTTCACTGGGCATGGCCCTGAGAAATGTGGGACGGTTCGAAGAGTCCATCGTGAACCTTGAAACCGCCCTGCGGCTTGCTCCCCTTCGGCCGCTGAACATCGTCAACAACCTCGCATGGTCCTGCGTCGGCAACAAACAATACGACAAGGCGATCCTTCTGTGGAACGAAACGCTCGAACGCAACCCGGACTACCTCCTTGCGTATCAAGGGCTTGCGGCCGCCTATGAATTGTCCGGCCATCATGAAAAGGCGCTCTGGGCCGCCGAAAATGTGATGCGGGTCAACCCGAAATTTTCCGTGGCGGCTGAAGAAAAAATGTCCGCCATGCAGGATGAAACCTATAAAAAGAATGTTTTCGATGCCCTGCGCCGCGCAGGTTTGAAGTAAGCCGGTTCAGCCCGGCCTGCTGCAGCCACCCCGCCGAAGGGTCTTGCCCGCCGTCATGCGATGGATGGGCTGAAACCACCCACTGCCGGAAAGCTTTCGACATGGAGCGCACCGCTGAGCTGAAGGCCAAGATCGAGCGTCTGAGGCGGAAGAAGACGGCCCTGCTGGCCCAAAGCCGGTTGCTGCGGGAATTCGTGTCCCTGGCGAAGTCTTCGGCCAAGGAGTCGATGCTGGCCGCCATTCTGCAGAAGACGCTCGATCTCACGGCTGAGCTGACCAAGGCCGAAACCGGCAGCCTTTTTCTGCTGGATCCGGACGGCGTGGTCCGGGACTGCATCCTGACCCGCGGGCCGCGGCAGGCCAAAGAATGCCTGGACCTCACCGGCACGGTCCTGCGGGAAGGGCTCGCTGGTTGGGTGATGCGCCACCGCCGGATCGGGCTGATTAGCGACACCGAAAAAGACGACCGTTGGCTCAACCTGCCCGACCAGCCCTACGCCGTGCGCTCTGCCATGGCCGTGCCGATCATCCGCGACGACGAACTGTTGGGCATACTCACCCTGCTGCATTCCCAGCCCGGAATCTTCCACCAGGGCACGGTCGACGTCATGGAGGTCACGGCCGGCCAGCTCGGCGTGGCCCTCGAGAGCGCCAAGCTCTACTCAAAACTCGACGAATATTCTCGAGCACTGGATGCGGAACTGGAAAAGGGGAGACAAATTCAAAAAGATTTTCTGCCGCGCGAGCTCCCCAGCCTCCGGGGCTGGGATATCGCCGCCTGCTTTCATCCGGCCCGCCAGGTTTCCGGAGACTTTTACGATGCGTTCTTGCTGCCGAACGGATGGCTGGCCTTGGTTATCGGCGACGTTTGCGACAAGGGAATCGGCTCGGCCCTGTTCATGGCGCTGATCCGCAGCCTGCTGCGGGTTTTTACCGGAAAGATCAGCCTGAGCGGAGTTTCCATTTCCGGCGGCAGCCGGCCGGCCTCCGGTGAAGTCGATTCAGAGGTTGCAACCGCTTTGGGCGCGGTTGCATCGACCAATGAATACATCTCTCATGAACATGGCGATCAGGGCATGTTCGCGACGCTTTGCCTGGGAATCATCAACCCCCAGACCGGACTGCTCGCGTATGTCAATGCCGGGCATCTCCCGCCGGTGATTATCGGCAATGCGGGTACCCGCTCGGTATTGAAGGTTACCGGACCTTCGGTGGGAATGGATTCGTTGTCCAGTTACCGCAGCGCCACCGCCCGGGTCGAACCGGGCGATGTGCTGGTCGGCTATACGGATGGGGTTACGGAGGCGATGTCTCCGGGTGGTGTTTTTTATACGAAAGAACGTTTCTTCTCGCTGCTGCAGAGGCCGGTTTCATCGGCCCCCGAGTTGATCGAGCGCGTCAAGTCGGACCTGTTCGGCCATATTCGGCGCGCGCCTCAGTCGGACGACATCACCCTGATCGCCGTGCATCGCCGGAATGGATTCGAAAGATCGGATTCATGACCCGGCGGCTCACCCCACCATCCGGGCAATGGACACCGGCGTGCACGGCAGCTCCACCGTTTCCAGCGTCGCGATATACATCTTGCAGGCCTGGCAGAATTTTTTCGGCCTGCCGCGCCCAGCCCAAAGAATTTTCATGCGGTGCGTGATGCCGCATTTGGGGCAGACGCATTCCATGGTGATCCCGTCGCCGCATTGAAATTCAGGCGGATCGCAGCTTTCGTCAAACTCTTCACATGCCTTCCATTTTTTCGCCCGCATCGCCAGCCTCCTGTTCACTTTTTGGGTTTGGAGTACTTGCGGAGCAGCTCCACGATGGCCTCCTCCAGGAGCTCGCCGATCGATTTGTCAGTATCGACCGCAAGATGTTTCAGCGCCTTGAGAAGATCGTCGTCGATGCGTGTGGAAAAGGTCTTTCGCTGCCCCATAATTTAAATCTTAAATGAATTAATACTATAATGCAAGTTATATTTATTATTGTTTTATAATTTTTATTTTTTTATTTTTTTCTTACTTTCATGCTGGAGCCTCGATGCCAAACGGGCTTGATATGGGGCTGGATTCAGGACGGTTTGAGTTCAGAAAAGTCTAGACAACCGCTCGAGGAAGGTCAGAAAACGATGCGATGCTCGCCGCAGAGCACGATCAGTTCGGATCCCTTGTCGGCGCAGGCCAGGGTCAGGTTGAGCGCCTTGCCCATTTCGATCGATAACGCGGTCGGTCGCGACACGCTGATCAAGATCGGCAGATGCGCCCGGGCCGTTTTTTGGACGAGTTCATAGCTGATTCTCGAAGACATCACCGCGATGGCGGCCTGGCCGAGCCTCCGCGCGACGAAGGCCTTCCCGATCGCCTTGTCCAGCGCGTTGTGCCGGCCGACGTCTTCGGCGAAGGCGATGGTTTCCAGCTGCCGGTCGACGATCAGCGCCGCATGGGAGGCCCGGGTTCGTTGGTAGTACTTCTGTTGTTCGGAAAGCTTGTCGATGCAGGCGTAGACTTGGCCGATTTCGATCTGGAAGGCGGTCGCGGTCGGGGTCAATACTTGGTATAAGTCCTTGACCATTTCCTTTCCGCAAATGCCGCAGCTGGTCTGACTGACGAACCCCCTTCGATCGAGGAGGTCGCCGATCTTTTCCCGCCGTTCGGGCTTGAGGCGGATATCGATGACGTTCGGGTCCAGATCCTTGCAATACCCAAGGGTCAGGAAATCATCGGGGGAGTCCGCAATCCCTTCCCCCAGGCAGAAGCCGGCCGCGTGGAATATCTCTTCGCCGGGAGTCCGCATCACCACCGAATAGGGTTTGCCCTCGATTCGAACCAAAAGGGGCTCCTCGGCGATCAATTCGTGCGAACCGGTTCGGCATCCTTCGCGGTTGCACCGAATCACTTGATAGGAGGCAGTGCTCAACGCCCTCGTTCCAAAGCGATGGTCTCGGCCCGCACGACTCCGATGTCCGCCGCACGCGCCTTCATCCGGCAGCCGGTTTGTCCCTGCCGGCTCTGACGATCTTGCGTTTCTCAGCGGGAATGGGAGGGGGAACCGGCCCGCCGATGATCTTTTGCACCGCTCCGAACCGGGAGGGGCAGGCATCGAAGCAGGTCCCGCATTTGATGCATTTCTCCTGGTCGATGACATGGACCTGGTTCTTGGCGCCCGCGATCGCCTCGACCGGGCACTTCTTGAGGCAGATCATGCACGCCTGGCACTTGTCTGGAGCGATATGGTAGGAAACCACTTCCCGGAACAGCGCATCGACCTCTTCACGTGTGAAGAACTCGCTGTATTCGTCGGTTCGATTCAGATGCCGCGCCAGCTTGTCGCTTTTGGCCATCTTGATGTAGGGTACCAGTTTGACCGCTTCCTGAACCTTGGATTTCAGATCGGCCGGATCCATTCCTTCACCATGGCCGAGAGGCCCCAGCGCCTGGATCTTCCGGCTGAATTCGTTCATGACTTCGGCGAAGAGGATCCCCTCCCCGGCCGACATGAATTCGACCCGCAGCCGCTCGGGGTTCAGCCCGATGCGCTCCAAAATTTTCCTGCACAACAGCACCATGGTGAGCGCATGGTAATTCCCATGCGTCGTGTAATTGCATTCGTTCAGCCGGCAGCCGCCGATAAAGACCCCGTCGGCTCCGTTCGCGAAGGCTCTCAGCACGAATGAGAGGTCGACGCGCCCCGAACACATGACGCGAATCAGGCGCATTTCGGTCGAATATTGTAGTCTGGAGACCCCAGCCATGTCGGCGGCGCCGTACGCTCACCAATGGCACACAAACCCCAGGATGTTCGGCTTGAACCCAAATTCCGCGCTCATTCGTCCTCGCCCCCCTTGTCAGGGATTCCAGTCATATGGTTAAGCGTGCTTCTGCGCTCCGTTTTCAAACGCCGCGTCGATTTCGCTTAAAAGCTCGTCATCGGTAAAATGCTTCAGCATGATGGCCCCGGTCGGGCACTTGGCATTGCAGAGGCCGTCCCCCTTGCAGAGAACGGGATTGACTACGGCCTTCTGGCCCTGCTTGGTACCTCGGAACTCGATCGCGCCGTATGTGCAAACCGATAGGCAGGCCCCGCACCCCATGCACTTCTTCTCGTTCACCTCGCAGACCGAGCCGGAGGCGACGACGGTATCGTGCGAGAGCAGCGTCAGGGCGCGGCCCGCGGCGCCGTAGGCCTGGTTGATCGTCTCCGACATAAACTTGGGATAGTGGGCCGCCCCGCAGAGATACACGCCATCCGTACCGAACTCGACGGGTCTGAGTTTGACGTGGGCCTCCTTGAAGAAACCGTCCGGGCTCAAGTTCACCTTGAACCTTCCGGCCACCTCCGCAGTGGAGGCCGCGGGAACCACGGCGGCGGCCAGAGCGAGGATGTCGGCGTCGATCACCAGGCTCCGGCCGAGAATGTAATCGGGAAGGCTGACTCTCAGCACGCTGCGGCCGTCCTCGTTGACCGCAGCCACCTGCGGCTTCTCCTGCGGCTCATAGCGGATGAATTTCACATCCTGGTCGGACGCCCGCCGGTAGTAATCCTCCTTGAAGCCGAAGGTGCGCATGTCACGGAAGAGGATATAGATGTCCAGCTTGGGGTTGATCTCTTTTAGCTTCAGCGCGTTTTTGATGGACTGGCTGCAGCAGATCCGACTGCAGTAGTTGCGGTCCTCCTGCCGGCAGCCCACGCACTGGATCATCACCAGCCGCTCGGCGTTGAGCACGCTTTCATCCTTCCGGCCGATCCGCTCCTCCAGCTCCAGGTGGGTCACCACCCGTTCATCTTGGCCATAGAGGTACTCGGTCGGCTGGTAGACATCGGCCCCAATGGCAATGACGGCGGCGCCGTGCTTGAGCTCGGCCTCGCCGCGGTCCGATTTCACCTTGGTCACGAAGTTGCCGACGTAACCCGTGGCCTCGGTAATGGATGCCTGCGTATAAACGTGAATCGCAGGGTGCTGATAAACCTTGCGGATCAGGTCCCGGAGGTAGGCGTTCACATCCAGCCCCTCCAGCGTGTAATGGATTCTGCGGGCGATGCCGCCGAGCTCTTTTTCCTTTTCCACCAGGTAGGTTTCATGACCCTGGTTGGCGATGGACAACGCGCAGTTCATGCCGGCGATGCCGCCGCCCAGGACCAGCGCCGCCTTGTTCACCGGCAGATCGAACTCCTGCAGCGGCTCCAGATGGCAGGCCCGTGCAACCGACATCCGGATGATGTCCCGAGCCTTCTGCGTGGCCTCGTCCTTTTCCTTGGAGTGGACCCAGGAGTTGTGCTCGCGGATGTTCGCCATTTCGAAGTAATACGGGTTGATTCCGGCTTCCCGCAGGGTATCCCGGAACAGCGGCTCGAGCGTCCGGGGCGAGCAGGCCGCAACCACCACCCGGTTGAGCCCCTTTTCCTTGGCGATGTCGGCTATTTCCTTGGCGGAATTCGTCGCGCAGGAAAAAATCTGCTCCTTGGCATAGACCACATGCGGCAGGGTCAGGGCATAGTCGACCGTAGAGGGCACATTGACGACCCTGCCGATGTTCGCCCCGCAGTGGCAGACAAAGACCCCGATTCGCGGCTCCTCTTTGGAGACGTCCCGCTCGGGCGGATATATCCTCTCCTTGGCCAGGTTTCCCCGGCGGTGGCCAAGCAGTTCGCCGCATTGGGAGCCCGCGCCGCTGGCGCTGAAAACCGATTCGGGAATGTCGACGGGGCCCTGGAAGGCGCCGCTGACGAAAATCCCCGGCCGGTTGGTCGCCATGGGGTTGAACGGGCTGATCTTGCAGAAATCGTGCGCCTCGAGCTCGATACCGTAGGTGCGGGCGAAGCCCGCTACATCCGCCGGCGGGTTCAATCCGACGGACAGCACCACCATATCGAATTCTTCTTCTTTGACGCCGTCCTCGGCGGTCGCATAACGGATGGCGACGTTCTTGGTTTCGGGAATTTCCTTCACAATGGAAACGTAGCTGCGGATGAACCGGACTCCGGGAAGTTTTTCGGCCCTTTCGTAGAACCGCTCGAAGTCCTTCCCGTGGGATCGAATGTCGTTGTGGAAGATCGTGCACTCGGCTTCGGGGTCATGGTCCTTGGTCAGGATCACCTGTTTCTGAGTGTAGGTGCAGCACACGGCCGAGCAATAGCTGTTGCCGCCGGGGATGACCTGCCGGGAGCCGACACACTGAATCCAGGCGATTTTATGAGGATGCTTCTGGTCCGACGTGCGCAGGATCTCCCCCTGGTACGGGCCGGTGGCGCAGAGCAGCCGCTCAAAGTCCATGCTGGTCACGACATTGGCGAACTCCCCGTAGCGGTATTCCGGGCTCTGTTTGGGGTTGAACGGCTCAAGCCCCGGAGAGAGAATGATCGCCCCGACGTTGATTTCCTCCTTCTCCGGCGTCTGGTTGAAATCGATGGCGTTGGCCTTGCACACGGCCTCGCAGATCCGGCATTTCTTCTCCTTGAGATACAGGCAGCTCTCGTCGATATAGGTGACCAGCGGAATGGCCTGCGAAAAATATATGTGCACGGCCTTGTTCGGCGACAGCTCCCGGTTGAAGGGATCGGGGTAATTGACCGGGCAGTACTCCGCACAGACCGTGCACCCCGTGCACCGGTCTTCGATGATGTACCGGGGTTTCTTGATCAATGTGACCTTGAAGTTCCCCGCTTCCCCGTCCACGCGGTCAACTTCAGTGTAAGTCAGGACTTCGATATTCGGATGCCGGCCGACCTCGACCAGTTTGGGCGCGAGAATTCACATGGAGCAGTCGTTGGTCGGAAAGGTCTTGTCCAGCTGGGCCATGTGGCCACCGATGCTGGGGGCCTTGTCGACCAGGTACACCTTGAAACCGGCCGCGGCCAGGTCGAGAGAGGTCTGAATGCCGCTGACCCCGCCGCCCACCACCATGACATCGCCGAAATTGCCGGCTCCGAGACTCCTACGAAGCTGTTCGATTGCTTGGTTTTCCACGTTCGATCACCTCATCCGGGCACTTCGATTGCTTAAATGGCTTCGCTGATGACTTCCGTGATGTCCTTGACCTCGAGCTGGTCGCCGACGTTCAACGTCAGCCGGCTGTCCTCGAAATTGGCAATGCAGTAAGGGCAGGCGGTCACCAGCGTCGTAGCCCCGACCCCCATGGCCTGCTCCAGCCGCAGGTCGGAGAACCGCTCGCCCTTTACGGTTTCCATCCAGATCCGGCCCCCGCCGCCGCCGCAGCAGAGGCTGTCCACGCGCGACTCGGGCATCTCGGCCAGCTCCAACCCCGGCACTTTCTTCAACGCCTCCCGGGGCTCGTCGTAAATCCCGTTGTGCCGGCCCAGGTAGCAGGGATCGTGGTAGGTCACTTTCTTGCCGCAGGCCTGGTTGAGTTTGATTCGGCCCGCTTCGATCAATTCGAAGAGATACTGCGCGATGTGCACCACCTCGAAGTGGACCATGAACTCGGGGTACTCGTTCTTGAAGGTGTGGTAGCAGTGCGGGGACGATACGAGGATGCGCTTCACGCCGTGGTCGATAAAGTTTTTGATGTTCTCCCGGGCCAAGCGCTTGAACAGCTCCTCGTCGCCCGTCTTGCGGATGCTCTCACCGCAGCAATTCTCCTGGGTGCCCAGAATCCCGAACGCCACCCCGGCCCGGTTGAGGATATTGGCCGTGGCCCTGGCGACTTTCTTCAGCCGGGGGTCGTAGCTGAGGTAGCAGCCGGGAAAATACAGGATCTCCATGCTTTCGGCAAAGGTGTTGACCGCAAGCCCTTCAGCCCAGTTGGCCCTTTTCTGCCGCTCTTCGTTCAGCGGGTTGCCGTGGCCGGCCAAGCTCGCACTGACCGTGCGGATCGCCTTGACCGCCTTGGGAAAGACCCCGTATTCCGTCGCCACCCGCCGCAGGGCCACCCCGGAATCGATCTGTTTCACGTCTCTCGGGCACTGCTGGGGGCATCGGCCGCAGGTCGTGCACCGCCAGATGTCTTCGCTTTCGATCTCGGTCAGGCCGAAGGTGGCCTCCCGCACGATCTTGCGCATGCTGAAGCGTCGAACCCGGTTCCAGGGACAGACGGTGTCGCATTTGCCGCATTGATAGCAATATTTAAAGGCTTCGCCGCCCTTGGCCTTGATGATATCGACGATTTCCTTGTAGTCGGCTACATTCTCCATGGGATTTCTCAGCCTTTGTTTTCACCCGTTTGCTCGGCCCCTTTTTGGGACATCCGCGCGAAGGTATCCAGCACCTTCTGCAGCCCATGCTTGGCCACCAGGGCATCCAGCCCCGTCTCCACGTCTTCCAGCGGCGCCTCTTCCTCGACTTCCTCCTCCCGCTCCTCGTAGGTCAAGGCATCCACCATGCACCACTGAACGCACAAGGGTTTTTCCAGCGTCGGATCGCTTTCGCACATGTCGCACTTGAGCGGCAGACCGGAGTCGGGCTCCTTGAAAACATCCCGGGACGGGCAGGAAGCCCGGCAGAAGGCGCACTCCTCGTATTCCTTCCCGTCGATCACATACTTGTCACGGCCCATGCACTCGGCCTTGGCGTTCTCGCCGGCATACACCGGCACGTAAATGTCTTTCAGCGGCTCCCGGATCACGCGGATGCGGGACCGCGCCGGGTTGTTCCCGCTGTATTTCGGCGTGGAGTGAAAGGCGGAGCAGATCATCTCGCAGGCCCGGCAACCGTTGCACTTGTCGACATCGACCTTGATGGTTTTGATGATTTTCTTCTTTTTCTCGCCCATAGCGGCTACCACCTTTTCATCGTATGGCTGCTATTGTTCCGCCGGAGCCCCTGGGGGCAGTTCGTCGGCCTTGTCCGTCAAGATTCCTCGTTTGAGGAAGTCCTCGCCCACATAGTCCATGCCCAATTCATGCAGGGACGCAAGAGTGGGGATCCCATCGTGGTTCCATCCCTTGAATGCGTAATACGTGTCCAGAAGTTCCTTCTCAAGCTCCGGGAACCGCTTTTTCCAGTGGTTCTCCGGCGGTTTATCGTCTTTTCTCCGCATGCCTCGGCGGATATTGATGGCCCGGATCAGGGTTCGATACCGCTTGGCGGCCTGCGAGAGTTTGGGCTCGTCCATGTCGATTCCGGCGCCGGCGGAGATGAACTTCGGGTAATTGTGGATGTGATACGGAGGCTTGAGCGGAAACGACGAAAGCCCGGCGCACATCCCGAGGGCGTCGTCGATGTAATGCATTTTTTCCTGCCAGTCGACGATGTCGCAGCACATTTGGACGGTCGGGTAGAAGGGCATGGACTTTTCCCCGCGCGGCTCCCAGTCCAGGAAATACTGCTTGAACTTGTCGTCCGGAACCTGGAACCAATCCTTCACGAACGCTTCCCGCTCCTCGCGCGTGGGAAACGGCGCCTGGGGAAACTGCCCTTCGATCTGAGTGATGTTGATCTTCTCGCCGGTCGCGTACATCAGGAAGTAGATCGGGTTCAGCATGGAGAGTTTGAGCGGCAGCTGCTCATGCTTCTTGATGTTGTTGTGGGCAAAGGCGTCGGCGCCCTTGCCGATCTGCTTGGCCGCCCAGTAGGTGCCGTTGGCCAATACGTCGCCGATCCCCTCGCGCCGGACGATTCGGTCCAGCAACCAGTAGAACCGCTCCTCGTTGCCGGCCGGCATTCCGGCCACGTCCTGGTCGGTCAAAATGCCCGCTTCGTGCAGCTCCAAGGCGAAGGCCATCACCTGCGGCGTCGAGAACCCATCCACCCCGTACTCCGTGGCCCGCTGCGCGATTCTCAATCCAAAGTCCAGGTCGGACATGGCGGCCATGGTGTAGGTGAGCTTCGAGAAGCATTTCATCATGTAGGTCGGCAGACCGGGAAGCGAGAGCGTGGCCCCGCATTTCATCGGACAATTGTAGCAGCTGATGAGCCGCGTCCGCGCGCTCTCCAATGTTTCGGTCCACTTCCTCGCGACGTCTTCGTTCCAGAAATCTTTTCTGCGGACGCGGGAATTGCCCCACATGAAATTTTCGGTGTGCCATTTTTCGTCATGGACGGCCATCTCCTGCGGCGATCCGAGCCCGGTCAATATCGCCATAACTCCGGGGATCGGATTGTCGTTTCGAAACTTAATATAGTCCAATACCTCTTTGCATAGCTCCATGAATTCGGCCGGCCGGGCGACGTGGACATCCTTGGTTCCGCGCACGGCGATCGCCTTTAAACCCTTGTCCCCCATGACGGCGCCGATGCCCCCCCGGCTGGCGCTGGAGCGGCCCTGTTCAATGGAGGCAAAAAAAACCCGGTTTTCACCGGCCATGCCGATTGCCGCCACCTGGGCATGCGGCTCTTTTAATTCCGTTCGAATAAGTTCCGCAGTTTCCCCGGCGCCCTTTCCCCGCAAATGCGAGGCGTCACGGAGCTCGACTTTATCGTTGTGAATCCATAAATACACCAGGTCGGGGGATTTCCCGCGCAGGATCACTTTGTCATATCCGGCATACTTCAACTCCGGCGCCCAGAACCCGCCCATCATGGAAAAAGCCATCAGGTGCGTCTGCGGGGAAATGGTGGAGACGATGGTGCGGTTGCATCCAGTGGCCGGTGTCCCGCAAAGAAGCCCGGCACTGAAAATCAGCAGATTTTCAGGAGAAAAGGGTTCGACTTCGGGCGGCACCCTATCCCACAACAGTTTGGCGTTGGTGCCTAACCCTCCCAGATAGAGTTCGGTTAATCTCGGGTCGGTTTGCACCCTTTCGATGTTTCCTCGGGACAGATCGATTTCCAGATTATACCCCGTCTCTGCGTACCTCATTTTTTCCTCTTCTAAATCAGCCGGATCCCAGAAATAGGTTATGGTTATTCAGGTTGATCAAAATAACAATCGAGCGGATGCGGACGGCAGCCCGCCCGCATCAATCGATGCGAATGATTTTGACGAGCTTGCCCACCCAATCCGGAGGTAGATAGACTCGTCCATTCGTTCCCCTTGACCTCACCTTTTTTTCGATCATCTCTTCCCCGAATACCCTGAATTTGGCCAGGGGCAGCCTGCCAACGCCTTCCGAATCTCCGTTGGCTGCTCTCCGGTTCGCATTTTTTTTCACGGGGGCCATTCGGTTCTGTATGGGAGGACCTGGTTGTTTTGCCATAATTATTCGCGGCTGCCAGCTATAACGTAACTATATTTTAGCTGTATAGTAGTTATATTTTCATATCCGGTGATTTGTCAAGAAAAAACATATCAATTGGGACATTGCATCCGTTTCGTCATTTTGTGCCTCTTGCAGAAATCCGAAAGGACCTCATCGAAATTCGGCGAGCCGATTTCCTGCAGGTTGTAGTGAACTCGCGTATGAGGCTTGTTGATCTTGATTAACCGCCCGAGGTCGATCGGCGTGGCCACGAGCACGGCATCACACCGGGTATGATGGATCGTGGCCTCAAGATCTTTGAGCTGTTTGCGCCCATAGCCCATCGCCGGCAACAGCACGCCGATGTTCGGATAAATGCTGAACGTCTCGGAGATCCTCCCGACGGTATAGGGCCGCGGATCGACGAAACCGGCCGCTCCGAATTTTTGAGCCGCCAAGACGCCGGCGCCGAACTTCATTTCGCCATGGGTCAGCGTGGGGCCGTCCTCCACCACGAGTACTCGTTTGCCTTTCACCACCGCGGGGTCGTCCACGGCCAGCGCGGAGGCTGCTTCAATAACGATGGCGTGCGGGTTTACGGCCGCGATGTTCCGCCGCACCGTTTGGACGTCGGCCCAGTTGGCGCTGTCGATCTTGTTGATCACCGCTACATCGGCGCTCCGCAGGTTGGCCGCACCCGGATAGTAGCTCAGTTCATGGCCGGCACGGTGCGGATCAACGACACAACAGTGCAAGTCGGATACCAAAAAAGGAAAGTCGTTGTTGCCCCCGTCCCAAACCAGGACGTCGCAACCGTTGGGATCGTTCTCGGCGGCCCTCAGAATGGCTTGGTAGTCGACCCCTGCGTAGATCACGTTGCCGCGGACGACATGGGGCTCATATTCCTCCATTTCCTCGACCGTGCAGTTGTTCTTTTTCAGGTCCGCGATCTCGGCGAACCGCTGCACCTTTTGCGCCGCCAGATTGCCGTAGGGCATGGGATGCCGGACCGCGACGACTTTCAGGCCTTTCGCCATCAGAATCTCGATAATTCTGCGGGAGGTCTGGCTTTTACCCGCGCCGGTACGGACCGCGCCCACCGATACCACCGGTTTACGGCTCTTGAGCTGAGTCTGCCGGGTTCCCAGGATCTTGAAATCCGCCCCGGCAGCCGTGCAGATCGCCCCCACCGTCATGACGTGTTGGTTGGGCACATCGCTGTATGAAAACACGCATTCATCGACAGCCAGCGAGGCGATTAAATCTGGTAGATCGGTCTCGGCGTAAATCGGAATCCCCTTCGGATAGAGGCTGCCAGCCAGTTCCGCCGGATAGCTCCGGCCTTCAATGTTCGGGATCTGGGCCGCGGTGAACGCAACCACATTTGCCGCCGCGTTGTCTCGGTAGACCATGTTGAAGTTATGGAAATCCCTTCCAGCCGCTCCGATAATGAGCACATTCACTTTTCTTCGCGCCATGAACCCCTCCTTGCTGATCCGGAAGCATACCGACAGGCGAATGATCGCGTCAAACGATCTCCGTACCGGCTTCGCCGGCGACGGCCTTCTGAATGTCCATCAGATGGCAGATGATTCCGCGGTTGCGAGTGGCTTGAAAAAACTCCAGAATGGCCTGCACCTTAGGGCCCATCGAACCGGAGGGAAAGTGTTTGGCCCGAACATAAGCCTGCATATCCGCCAAGGGCACCTTTCTCAGAAAGGCCTGCCCGGGCTTGCCCCAGTGAATCGCCGCACCCTCTGTGTCGGTTGCGATGATGAAAAGGTCGGCTCGGATCTCCCGCGCCAGCACCGCACTGGCCAGATCCTTGTCGATCACGGCTTCCACTCCGCTGAACCTTCGGCCCCTTCGAACCACCGGAATGCCCCCGCCGCCGGCGCAAATCACAATGAAATCCATATCGATCAGCCTCTTGATCTCTCGATGCTCAACAATGGTGACCGGTTTTGGGGAGGCGACGACTCGGCGATAACCCTTGTCGGTTTTCACCAGGTTGTAAGGGAGTTTCAGCGCCTGCTCCTCTGTCAAAAACGGGCCGATCGGTTTCGATGGATTTTCGAACCCGGGGTCCTGCTCATCGACCACCACGTAGGTGATGAGGGTGCAGAAGGACTGTTCGGTTTCGATGCCGATTTCCATCAGGGCGGTGTCCAAAGAGGATTCGATCATGTAGCCGATCTGGCCCTGAGTCATCGCTCCGATGATTGCCAGCGGCATCTTGGGCACCTGCTCGCAGCTTTCCTGCTGGAGCAGGAGGTTGCCCACCTGAGGGCCGTTGCCGTGGGTAATGACGATGCGGTAGGTCGCAGCCAGCCGGGCAATCTGCCGCATCGGAAAGCTTAGATTTTCGAGCTGTTCCTCAGCGGTACCCTTTTGCCCCTTTTGAATGAGCGCGTTGCCGCCTAGCGCAATCAACAGGATGGGTTTTGGGGAGGGCATGCCTGATCTTCCTTTGCACCGGTTGAAGTCCGATCTTGGATTCAAGATCCTCCGGAGTTCATGGCCGGATTTGGATTCGTCAGACGGGAGCCGTCCAAGATGGCTTCACATCGCGCCGACCGAATGAGCGGAAACCGGAGAAAGCACGGCAGCGGTGCGGATGACGGCCCGGCCTTTTGACTTTTGCGCCATTGAACGCCCTGGATTCGAACAAGCAGTGCTCATCCATTTTGCCCCTGAGCGCTGTTTTTCAATGCGGTCGCCAGTTCTTTGACGGTCTTGGGCGGGGCAGGAAAACCCGGCTTGTTCTCCATTGCGATGGCGCGCTCCGGGCATCCCGAAGCGCATACCCCGCATCCGAAGCATCGATCCGTATTGACCACGGGCACATTTGCCTCGCCCATCCTCAAAGCCTCCGGCGGGCACCTCTCGATGCAGGTTTGGCAGGCAACGCAGCGCTCCGCATCAAACTTGGGCTTGAACCCCGAGTTGAAAACAAGGCCTGGTCGGGGCTGTTTCAGCACCTGGCCGACCACCTCACAGTGCCAACGGTCGCAGTTGCACATGAAATCGATTTCATCAGCCGTGTTGCGGCTCATGTGGATCAGACCGGCTTCTTCGCAGCGCTCCACCATTTCCCGCGCTTCCTCTTTGGTAACCCGCCTTCCTCCCAACCGCTCGGTAATGTTTTGGGCCATTTCACCGAACCACATACAGACTCCGACGGGCATTCCATGAAGCTCCTCACCGCGCAATTTGGCGGCTTGGCGGCAATAGCATGCTCCCACGCCGATAGCGTCGTACTGGTCGATATAAGTCATGACCTGGTCGTAGGTGTGAATGGTATTGCCGGCCCTGATCGTCCGGGCAACGGGAATGACCCGTGTGAGGGGATAGGTGATCTTTTCGACGCCCTTGGCCTCTGAATAAGCTTTCTTGTATGCGTGGATCAAACGGGCGGCGGTCGTTTCGCGCTCGGATTCACCGCCGCCGATGAAAATGAACTCGAAGATCCCCGGCATGAACGGCAATCCCCGGTAGAGCGCGCCATCGGAGGTCATGGACACTCCGCACAATCCTCTGCCGGCCATTCGTTCAAGTATTTCTGAAACCTCCTCGGAACTTCGGCCGGCCTTGACGGCGATCTCATTGACGGGAGCCGGCTTTCGCTGCAGAGCATTGTTGATTTCCGCCTCTTCGGGATCGAAAAGCGCTTCCACCAGCTCGAAGAACTCGGGTATGTCCAAACCGGCATAGGGGCCACCCCGGCTCTTCATCACTTCAAGCAGCTCGCGATAGGTCTCCTTACCCATATTGAGCACTCCATTTTTTTACGATTCACTTGGAAAAAAATCGAAGGGGTCAGAAGCCTCGTTTCAGCCCCTAACCCCTTGATTTTATTATGGTGCCGAAGGGGAGACTCGAACTCCCATGAGGGAACCCTCACTAGACCCTGAACCTAGCGCGTCTACCAGTTCCGCCACTTCGGCACAAAACGATTGATTTGCCCTAAGAGTTGAATTAATTATAAGGTTTCGCATTGCATGTCAAGCACATAATTGGGTTACGGAAAAGAGCAAGATGCAGCACATTCGGAGCCTTAACGATATCTCCCGCCCGTTTACGCGCGCCGTCATTACGATCGGAAATTTTGACGGGGTGCATATCGGCCATCAAGCCCTTTTTTATGAAGTCATTGAACGCTCGCATGCGATGGATGGCACCTCCATCGCGATCACTTTCGAGCCCCATCCCTTGAGGGTTCTGAAGAAAGGCAACTCCCCTCCCCTTATTACGATGTTCGAGCAAAAAGTCGAGCTGATCGAGCGGTCGGGCATCGACGTTCTCATTTCCATACCCTTCACGGTTGAGTTCGCGGCCATTTCCGCCCAAAGCTTCGTTGCCGACCTGCTGGTTCGAAAAATCGGCATGAAAGCCATCGTGGTGGGCGAGGACTATGCTTTCGGCAAGAACCGGGAAGGGAACATCAGCCTGCTGAACTCCCTGGCGCCCCGGCTGGGATTTGAAGTCATTGTGACGGGCATGATCCGCTCGCTTCAGGGAACCGTCGAACGAATCAGCAGCACCGCGATCCGCGAACTGGTGCAGGCGGGAGAAATGCAGCAGGCCTGCCGCATGCTGGGGCGGCACTTCCAGATTCGGGGAACCGTGGTGCCCGGCCGGGATCGCGGCGGCAAGCTGCTGGGATTCCCCACGGCAAACCTGAAACTGGATGACGAGCTCTGCCCCAAGGCCGGCATCTACGCCGTCACGGTGGAAACCCAGGGCCGCCTGCTTCAGGGCGTTGCCAACATCGGATACAGCCCGACCTTCGAAGACTTTCAATTCACGGTGGAAGTGCATATCCTTGACTTCAAGGAAATCATCTACGGGCAGAAGATTCGAGTGAATTTCATCAAGCGCATCCGCGATGAGATCAAGTTCTCAAGCCTCGCGGCGCTGAAAGAGCAGATCGCCCAGGATACGGAAACCGCCCGGCAGCTGCTTACGGAAAACGGGGTCACCTGCCGCGCCTGAGTAGGGAAACGAGCCCTCATCATAATCACATGGCCACATTAAAGATCCTGACATATCCTGAAAAGTTCCTGCTTCTGCCGACCCGGCCGCTCGAAAACATCGACGGCGACGTGCAGCAGATGATCGATGCCATGGCGGAGACCATGTACCAGGCGCCGGGTATCGGCTTGGCATCGATTCAAGTCGGATGGGACCGAAGCGTCCTGATCTACGATATTTCTTCCCGTGATGAAAAGCGCGGCCTGCATGTCCTGATCAACCCGCGGATCGTCTCCAGTGAAGGCGAGTTCATCTCGGAGAATGAAGGCTGCCTCAGCGTCCCGGATTTCCGAGCCGACGTAAAGCGTTTCGAGCGGATCCTGGTGGAGGGCAACGACCGGGAGGGCAAGCCGCTGCGCCTCGAAGCGGAGGGGCTGCATGCCATCGTGCTGCAGCATGAAATCGACCATCTCAATGGGAAATTGTTCATCGACCGGATCAGCACCCTGAAACGCGAGCTGTACAAGCGCCGGGTCAGGAAGGCACTGCGCGAAAATGAAACAGCGCTTTAGAATCGTCTTCATGGGAACGCCGGACTTTTCCGTGCCGTCGCTCGAGGCCCTCCACGGCGCCGGCCATGACATCGTGCTGGTGGTCACCCGGCCGGACAAACCCAAGGGTCGGGGGCGCAAACTGGACGCCCCACCGGTCAAGAAGGCCGCCAGCAGGCTGAACCGACCGGTGATCCAGCCTCCGAATCTGCGGGACGACCAGATCCGGCGGGTCCTCAAGGAAGCGGCAGCCGACTTTTTCGTCGTGGTCGCCTATGGCCAAATCCTCACCGAAACGGTTCTGAGCATGCCCCGGCAGGGCTGCATCAACGTCCATGCGTCGCTGCTCCCCCGATACCGGGGCCCCGCGCCCATCCATTGGGCGGTCATCAACGGCGAACGGGAATCCGGCGTCACGACCATGATGATGGACAAGGGCCTCGACACCGGCGATATTCTCATGCAGGCGAGGGAACCCGTGGCCCCCACGGATACTGCCGGGGCCCTCCACGATCGCCTGGCGGTGTTGGGGTCGGGCCTGCTTTGCCGGACGCTGGATGCGTTCTCGGAGGGGACCGTTCGCCGGACTGCCCAAGAGCATGCGCTGGCCACCTATGCGCCCTTGCTGAAAAAGACCGACGGTCTGATCGACTGGAGAAAGCCGGCTGACCAGATCGAGTCTTTCATCCGCGGCATGAACCCCTGGCCCGGCGCGTTCACCTATTGGAGAAACCGGCGCTTGAAGATCTTTCGGGCGGAGGCCGCCCGGATGTCAGCCGAATCGTCTCCGGGCACCATACTCAAGGGCCGTGCCGATGAGCTGACCGTGGCGACCGGCCAGGGGGCGCTTTCCATTCTCGAAATTCAGGAAGCCTCCGGCAGCCGCTTGCCGATATCCGAATTCCTTCGAGGCTGCCGACTCGCCGCCGGAGACTTCCTGGCCTGATCCAATCCTATCCACCGGAGGCCCAGCCGCCCTCTTCCGACCGAACTCATCTACCGACGGTAGCAAGCATCCCCATGCCGGCAGGTGGCCATCTCATGAACTCACGGCGGATATCAACAAGATTGGGATCCAAGCCCTGGAGCCCGGATGCGAGGCGCTCGGCGGCCACGCTCCTGGAAAAACTGAGCCAGGACCGGTGCACGCTGGAGGCGCTGCTCGACGAGATCGACCGCAGCGGCGTCATCCGGGATCCGAGGGACCGGGATCTGCTGCAGGCACTCGTCTTCGGCGTGTTAAGGTGGCAGGGCCGTCTGGACTTCATTCTATCCCGGTTCTCCAAAACGCCGTTCCACAAAATCGACCCGGCGGTGCGGATCATCCTGAGATTGGCGCTGTTTCAGATCCTGTTCCTCACCCGGATTCCGGCGTCGGCCGCCGTCCACAGCGCCGTAGAATCCGCCAAGGCCGCGGCCGGGCCGTGGGTGGCTCCGTTCGTCAACGCCGTCCTGCGCCGGGCCGCTCGGGAGCATTCCGGCGTGGTTTTCCCCGACCGGGAAACCCATCCGGTGGCCGCCTTGTCCACGGAGTACTCCTGCCCGGAATGGCTGGCCGCGCGCTGGGTGGGGCGCTACGGCGTCGAGGCAGCTGCCGGTTTGTGCGCCGCCGTCAATGAGCTGCCGCCCCTGACGCTGCGGGCGAACACGCTGAAAACGAGCCGCGACGAACTGGCCGCCGCCGTTCAGCCGTTCGCAGCCCAAACAGTTCCCGCCGGCACGGCTCCCGATGCCGTTCATGTTCGCGGCCTCACGGTCGCTCTGCGCGATCTGGAGGCTTTTCATCAGGGTTGGTTCCAGGTGCAGGATGAGGCGGCCCAGCTGGTGTCGATGCTGCTCGATCCCCAGCCGGGCGAGGTTGTTCTCGACGCCTGCGCCGGCCGCGGCGGCAAAACCGGCCACATGGCCCAGCTCATGCAGGATCGAGGGCGTCTGATCGCACTGGACCAGAGCGCTTCCCGGCTATCCCAGCTCAAGGACGAAATGCGCCGCCTCCAGCTTTCATCGGCGTCGGCCTGCGAGGCCGACCTCATGCAGCCCGGCGCGTGCAACGGCCTGGGGCCGTTCGATCGAATCCTGCTGGATGCGCCCTGCTCCGGCCTGGGCACCCTGCGGCGCAACCCGGACATCAAGTGGTCCGCTCACAAGCAGGATCTGCAGCGCTACCACCGGATTCAGGCCGGGCTGCTGGAGCGGGTGTCCGGGATGTTGAAACCCGACGGCGCCATCGTATATGCGGTGTGCTCCACCGAACCCGAAGAAACCCTGGAGGTGGTGAGAGCGTTTTTGGACCGGAACCGGAATTTCCGAATCGACCGCGATGCCGAAGGCCTTCCGCAGCCCGTCCGGCCGCTGGTGGATGCGCAGGGATTCTTGCAAACCTATCCTCGTCTGAGCTATATGGATGGCTTCTTTGCGGTACGGATGAGAATCCGGCGGAATGCTCGAATCACAAACGGCTGCCTCAAGACCATCGAAAGGACACCATGAAACTGATCGCGCCATCGCTACTGTCTGCCGATTTTACGCGTCTTAAGGACGAAATTCAGGCGGTTGAAGCAGCTGGGGCCGATTGGATTCATGCCGACATCATGGATGGCCATTTCGTTCCCAACCTCACGTTCGGGCCCCTGGTGGTCGAGGCCGTCCGCAGGGCCACGGGGCTTCCGATCGATGTGCACCTGATGATCAGCGAGCCGGATCGATACATTTCAGACTTCGCCAAAGCCGGCGCGACGCTCATCAGCGTGCACGCGGAGACGTGCGTGCATCTGAATCGCACCGTCCAGCTCATCCGGGATTCCGGGGCCCGGCCCGGGGTCGTGCTCAATCCCGCCACGCCGGTCGAAACCCTTCGGTGGATTCTCGAATACCTGGACTTTGTATTGGTGATGAGCGTCAATCCGGGTTTCGGCGGACAGCGCTTCATCCCCAACAGCATCGCCAAAATCGCCCTTCTGAGGACGATGATCTCGGAAAGAGGCCTCAACACGCTGATCGAGGTCGACGGGGGCGTCAGTCCTCAGACCATCGCCGACATCGCCGCAGCCGGAGCGGACGTCTTCGTGGCCGGCTCGGCAATTTTCCAGAGCCCGGATTACCGCCAAACCATTCTGACTCTGCGTAAACTGGCGGACCGATAAGGAGAGCGCTATGGCTCACCCGCCGACGTCGTCGTCCCCATGCGTTCTGGTCATTCACGGCCCGAATTTGAACCTGCTGGGCCGCCGCGAGCCCGAAATCTACGGCCGCACCACGCTGGCTGAAATCAACCGCAACCTGGCCGATCTGGGAAGGCAACTGGGGCTTGCGGTGGATACCTTCCAGTCCAACCACGAGGGCGCCATCGTCGACCGCATCCAGCAGGCCGCGACGCTCTGCAACGGCCTGATCATCAATGCCGCGGCGTACACCCACACCTCCATCGCCATCCGGGACGCTCTGGCCGCGCTGGACATACCCGTGGTCGAAGTCCACCTGTCCAACATCCACCGGCGCGAGCCCTTCCGCAGCGCTTCCCTGACGGCCGGGGTGGTCACCGGTCAGATCCTCGGGCTTGGTGCAGCCGGATATTCTTTGGCCCTCCGGGCTTTGGCCGAAATGCTCCGGCCGGCGGCCGTGGCGTGACTCGATGAAACCGATTGGGTTCATAGGATGGATCGCCGGATGTCTTGCGGCAATGTCGGCGCTTGCGGGTGGGGTTGGCGTCCAGGTTCAGGCGGAGGATGCGTTGAGCGATGATGAAAAACGCCTCAAGGTTGAAGCGATGTACCGCGATTACAAGCGTAATTTCGCCGGCGTGACCGACATTACGCCGGCCGAGGCCATGGAACTGCTTCGTGCCGGCCGCGCGGTTTTCGTAGACGTTCGCGAGGAAAAAGAGCAGAAGGTGTCCATGCTGCCCGGCGCCGTCACCGAACAAGAATTTTTGCAGCACCCCGAACGCTACCGCGACAAGGTCGTCATCGGCTATTGCACCATCAGCTATCGCAGCGGGGTTCTCGCCGAAAAGCTCAAGGCCCGCGGAATGACCATGCTCAACCTGGAAGGCGGCATGCTGGCATGGCTCCACGCCGGAGGCAAAATCTACGACAGGGCCGGAGAGACCCGCCGCATGCATGTCTACGGCCGCAAATGGAACCTTGCCCCGCGGGACGTTGAGGCGATCTGGTGAATGTTTGATGGACCCGACGGGAACAGGATAGCAATTCTCCGCCTGCTTCTATGCTTCTACCCAATCCTCTACGCTTAGTTCTTCCACGCGATAGAACTCTTTGGTATTGTGCGTGACGACACACAGTCTCCTGGCTAAGGCGATGGATGCTATCTGAAGGTCTCTTTCGCTTATTATCAACCCCTTTTTTTCAAGTTTTGCCCGAATGATTCCGTATTTTGACGCTGCCGATTCATCAAATGGATGCAGATCCAGAATTGATCGTATTTGCTCAATCTTTTTGCGTCGCTCTTTCTTTTTTACAGAAGATTTCTCTATCCCGTAATAGATTTCAGCCAATGTGATCGCCGCAATCGAAAGATCCTTCGGACTGTGGCTTCTGATCCTTTCCAATAGCGGTTGATGGCCACGCATCCAATAGCTGATAATATTGGTATCAAGCAGATACATAAGAGCTTCAGCTAGTCCAAATAAAATTCTTTTGTTGGTTTCGGCTGGGGAATTTCAAATTCCGGATCCGGTTTAAAAATATCCCAGAATCCAGCCGGCCACTGAGCCTTTTCGATGGGTTCCAGAATGACTTTCTCGCCTTCTTTGCGGATTTTAACCTCAGACCCTTTAAGGCGAAACTCTTTTGGAAGCCTGACGGCCTGAGAGCGTCCATTCTTAAATATCTTTGCCGTTGATCCCATAAAAAAACACCCCTCATTTAGGTGATATATACCGATATATATTTTTGCGGTGACTGTCAAGCCACTCATACCAGGCCTCTGTAATACTTTCGGTAATACCATTTGTCGTCTGCCTTCCACCCGAGCCGCCGTTCCAACAGATACCGAAAGAAAAGCAACCCCACCGTCCAGATATTTCGGGTGAATTTTCCCGCCTGCCAGCGCCGCCCGGAGACCGTCACTCCCGGTCCCAAGCAAACGCAACCTCCCACGGGCTTCAGGCGCAGGGAAAGCTCCACATCCTCCATCAGCATGAGGTCTGGAAACCCGCCGATGCGCTTCAGCGCGTCGGCCCGGACGAACTGGGCCTGATCGCCGAATGAGATGCCGGTTGCCACGCCTCTCAAATTATTGAGGGTTGCGATGAGGGCCTGGCCGGGGCTGGAGTCCCTGAACTGCATCGCGAACCATCCGCCAGCGGCTTCGCGATCGGCCGAGAGCGCCGCGACGATCCGCTCCGTCGCTCCCGGATGGAGCGAGGCGTCGGCATGCAGTATCAAGAGCACGTCGCCTCCGGCCGCCTGAGCAGCCGCTCGGACCTGCACCCCCCGGCCCCTGCCGCCGGTGATGACCGGCACGCCGAACTCCCTGGCGGCCGCCGCGGTCGCGTCCGTCGAGCCTCCATCCGCAACGATGATCTCCTTGATCCAGGGCCGGCCCTTTAAATCCGTCAGAAGCCGGACGATGTTTTCGGCTTCGTTAAGGGCCGGAGTGATCACCGAGATGGTTTGCGGCGCATCGTAGCGTTGAACCCGAAGCACGGATCCTCTTTTGAAGAGGCCCCAGGCGAGCAGAGCGAAAAAGGGCAGATACTCGGGCAGCTTGAGCCATGGAATCTCGCGGAACACGCCGGTTTGAAACTCCTGCCCCAGGACCGGAAACGTGAACAGAACCGCCGCCTGCAAATACAGCCAGGCAGCCGACGGGAAAAAACACATGAAAGGGGCGATCATCAGGAGATACCAGGGATGCAGCGTCGGCAGCATGACCAGCAGGCAGCCGACCCCGAGATAAATGCCGCGCAGCCGATCGTCTTCGACCAGCCACACCCATCCCAGGCACAGCATAAAAAGGAACCCCGCCGCCGGCAGCCACCAGGGGCCGAATGCCGCTCCCAACACTTGCGTGATAACATCGTTGTATTGCATCCGGGTGGTGAATACTCCGAGAGACTCAAAAAGGGACCAGCCGGCTGATAGATAGGGGATGAAAAGAGCGGCGGGCGCGAACAGCGCCAGGAGCCTCCATCCGCAGCGGCGCCTCCAGAAAAAAGGAACCGCCGCAGCGGCCAGATATTTGCTCATCACCGCCAAGCCAAGAAAAAGATAACCGCCGGTCGAGCTTCTGTTGGCCCACAAAAAGAGGCCGACGAACAGCAAGAAGACCTGCAGCACGTCCAGGTGCCCTTCCCCGCTGACGAAGACAACCGCCAGGGGATTCCCGGCATAGAGCAAGAGCCGCGCGGCCAGCAGCCGGCGCGCCCGCAGGAGAGCCGCCAAGACCGCCATGACGCCGATATCCACTATCAGAAATGCCGCCTTGAAAAGCAGCGGCGTCGGGCTGATCCAAGCGAGCAGCCGGAAAAGCAGCATAGCTGCCGGCGGGTAGACGGCAGCAAACGATTTGTGATTGAGTTCCTGCCAGATGCGGCTCAACTCGCCTTGCGCCAGAAATGCCAGGGCCGGGTCGTCCGGAGGAAACAGGTACGGGTTGAACCCGTGGTTCTGGACCGCGCCTTCCCAGATGTAGCGGTAGATATCCGTGTTGGGCGGGAAGAAAAGAAAGGCGCTGCGGGCAGCGATGCCCAGCCCCATAATCAGAGCGAGAGCTTGAGACGTTTTTAGGTGCTCCGGGAAAAACCGGACCATGAACATCATCAGGATGAAGCCGCCGCCGTAAAGAGCCATGGACGGGGCGGCATGCCGCCCCAGCGGTCCGATGGCGGCCAACGCGGCCATATCAGCCGCCCAACCCAGGCAGAGAGCGACAAACAGCCCTGATTTCATGGAAGGGGCACGGATTGAAATCGGATGGCGAAGAGAAAGCCCGCCCGCCGCAGCCGGCGGGTGGAATCATTCGCCGTAGTAGTCGAGGCCGAGATGGGTGATGAGCTCCTCCCCCTGCATATGGCGCAGCGTATTTTTAAGCTTCTTCAACTGGATGAAAAGGTCGTGCTCTGGGTACAGGCCTTCGCCCACCATCGGCGTCTTGAAGTAAAACGACAGCCATTCCTGGATCCCGCTCATCCCGGCGCGCGCGGCAAGATCCATGAACAGCGCAAGGTCCAGCACCAGCGGGGCCGCCAGGATGCTGTCGCGGCAGAGGAAGTCGAGCTTGATCTCCATGGGGTAGCCGAGCCAGCCGAAAATGTCGATGTTGTCCCAGCCCTCCTTGTTGTCGCCCCGCGGCGGGTAGTAGTGAATGCGGACCTTGTGGTAGAAATCCTTGTACAGGTCGGGGTAGAGCTCCGGCTGGAGGATGTAATCCAGGACGCCGAGTTTGCTCATCTCCTTGGACTTGAAGGACTCCGGGTCGTCGAGCACTTCGCCGTCCCGGTTGCCCAGGATGTTGCTGGAAAACCAGCCGCTCAGGCCGAGCATGCGCGCCTTCAGACCGGGCGCCAGAATGGTCTTCATCAGGGTCTGCCCGGTCTTGAGGTCTTTTCCGCCGATCGGCACCCGGTTCTTCTTGGCCAGCTGCTGCAGCGCCGGGATGTCGACCGTCAGATTCGGTGCGCCGTTGGCATAGGGCACGCCTTCGCTAAGCGCGGCATAGGCATAAATCATGCTGGGGGCGATGGCCGGGTGATTTTCGATTAACCCCTTTTCGAACGCCTCTATGGATTGATGCACGGCGCCGTTCTCGATGTAGATCTCCGTGCTGCCGCACCAGACCATGACCACGCGCTGGATGTTCCGGCTTTGCTTGAAGCTGCGGATGTCCGCGCGCACCTGCTCGGCCAGCTCCATCTTGTCCCGGCCGCGCTTCACGTTAACGCCGTTCAGCCGCTTGACAAAAGCCTGCTCGAACACGGCCGGCATGGGCCGAATGGACTCGAGCTCGGGGCGGATTTTCTCGAGCAGCTCCGGCTGCAGCACGCGGGCGCTGCTGGCCGCCTGGTACGCGTTGTCCTCGAAGATATCCCAGCCGCCGAATTCGATGTCCGGCAGCTCGGCCAACGGCACGAAATCTTTGATGCGGGGGCAGCGCTTTTCCGTGCGCTTGCCGAGCCGGATGGTTCCCATCTGGGTGAGCGAGCCGATCGGTTTGCCGAGGTTCCTGCGTACGGCGAAAACCCCGGCGATGAACGTCGTGGCGACGGCGCCCATCCCCGGAATGAGAATCCCGAGCTTTCCGTCTGCGGGCTGGATGTCAAAAGCTTGTTTCATATCGTTTCTCCCATTGGCGGCGAGCATACCAAAGCGGCTGTCAGAGGTCGATGCTATTGGAGCCGTTCGCCTGTTCCCGTTTGAATTCAATATGCTAAAATAGTTCGGTCTCTCGCATAGTTAGCCGAAAAGGTCCTATAGGGGATCACCTCGCTTCTGTCAAGGAAAGCTTTGCCGCCAATACTTGCGCATGTTTTTTGCATTTTTGACAGGCGAATATTTTTGGTCTATTATGAGTAAAATTTCTACTCATTAAGAGAATGGCCTTGGACAACCTGCTTTCCGGTCTCATATCTTCAAAAACCCGCGTCAAGCTCCTGATGCGCTTTTTCCTGAACCCTCAGGCACGCTCCTACCTGCGGGAATTGGCAAAAGAGTTCAACGTCTCAACCAATGCCGTGAGGGAGGAGCTCAACCAGCTCACTCGGACCCAGCTTCTCAAAGCTGAAAAAAACGGCCGCAATGTTTTCTATCGCGCAAACACCGACCACGCGCTCTTTCCGGAGCTTCGATCCATGGTCCGCAAGGTCATGGGGATCGATCAGGTGATTGATGGGATTATTCACCGTTTAGGCAAATTAGAAAAGGCATATCTAATTGGCGATTACGCGGAGGGGAGGGACACCGGCATCATAGATATTTTGCTGGTGGGCAACGTTGATGACTATCATCTCAATGACCTTAGGAGGAAAACAGAGCATTACACAAGACGAAAAATCCGCTCGCTTGTGCTGAGTCTTGAAGAATATCAAACTCTTAAAGATAAGTTCAATAAGATGCCCACGTTAACCATCTGGGAAAACCAAGAGTCCTGAACGCTTTCTTTTAGAATGGGCAGAGTGAGCCGGAACGAATAACAGGTGATAGATAATGGCTGTTGGGAGGGTGGGGGCGCTCAAGAACCATCTTGTTCGGTTCAATATGCTGCGCTGGATCGCCAAGATCATATTGCCCAGTTACCGATTTGAATGGCTATCAATGGATTGGTGGAATGACCAGCTCTCCAACTTTCCAATGAATATTTAACAAGATCTAATGAACTAGATGGATTGAAGACGGCTTGAATCGCTCTCAATTGCCTCTGCGTAGCTTTCTATCCGAGCTTTACGCTTGGCGCCCCGGCCGATTAGCAAAAGGAACGCTGGCTATGACTGTCGGAATGGGGCTACGCACCTTGGCACAGGCTGTCGTTTTTTTGGTTGTAGCCCGGGTGCTTGGAGCGGCTGATTACGGAGCATTTGCTGCCATCCTGGCCTTATCAACCGCATTCGGGTGTTTGAGCGGTTTCGGCACCCAAATTCTTATGGTGCGAAATATTGCCCGAAATCGCGATTGTTTCGCCGTCGCTTGGACCCGAACGCTGGCTGCCATTGCTATGAGTGTTCCGATCCTTTTTTCCGCATATATCCCAATTGCTTGGTTCGTATTACCGGCTGGAGTATCCTTCGCGGTGGTTGCACTTATCGGTTTGGCCGATCTATCCTTCGCGCCGATAGGATTAGCAGCCGTTGCTGCCTATCAGGGCCACGAGCGGCATGGCCGTGCAGCTCATCTATCGCTTGTGCCCGTTCTGCCCAGGCTTGCGGGCGCCCTTTTATTGCTTTGCCTGGCGGCTGTTTTACCTGAACCCGAACTTTTGAGGGCCTGGTCAATCATTTATGTCGTCACTGCATTTGCAGCCGCGCTGTATGCATGGAAAAAGGTTCGAAAAGACCTTGGGATTCCATCGAAGCTAAATTGGGAAGAAGCGTTTGGTGCTATCAAAGAAGGGTGGGTTTTTGCTATTGGATCTGCGGCGGTCAAGCTTTATGCAGACATTGACAAGACGATGTTGGCACGCTTGGTGACCATGGAGGCAGCAGGCGCTTATTCCGCCGGATATCGGGTGGCGGAATTGGCCACCATTCCCATCCTGTCATTGGTCAGCGCCGTTATGCCGCGTTTCTTCCTCACGGGAATTAATGGCGTTCATGCCGCGCTGGTTCTTGCTTGCCGGATTCTTCCCGTCCCGCTAGCTTATTGCCTCATCGCCGGGGTTTTTCTTTATTGGTCCGCCGGAGCCTTACCGTTTCTGCTCGGCACCGATTATGTCGAGGCGGTAGCCATCCTCCAATGGCTTGCTTGGATTCCGGCCCTCTCGCTACCTCGACTTCTCTTGCAAAGCCTTCTGATTGGTAGCGACCGGCAAAATTATGCGGTCAATATTCTTGCAGCCGGCGGGTTGTTCAACATTGCCTTGAACATTTTGCTGATACCAGTATGGAGTTGGCGAGGGGCGGTGGCGGCAACATATGCTGCCGAATTCGCCATGGCTTCTGCTATGTCTATCACCGCCCTCCGCCGCCGGGTTTCAACGATGCCCACCTCTGCCGGGGAAGTGAATACGTAATGCCAAATCCAGCAAACTTTCAGAAGGCTTGGTCCTACTACCAAACGGAGGCGCCCGATACATTCCGAGGCTCGGCATTCCGCCTGCACTACCTGACCCGCTATCTCAAGAATGGCCAAAAAGTCTTGAACGTAGGCATCGGGGGGGGGCTCTTCGAACAGTTCTGTCGTCAAATAGGCGTACACGTATTTTCAATTGACCCCGATTGGCGCAGTCTTCACAAACACCAGGACAAAAACGAATACCGATTGACTGCGGGGCAGATCGAAGACTTGCCCTTTTCGGACAATGTTTTTGACGTCGTGGTGGTCTCGGAGGTGCTCGAACATCTAACGCAGGAATTGACCCAGAGAGCGTTGCGAGAAATTCGTAGAGTGCTCATACCTCACGGGCAGGTTCTCGGCACTGTGCCGAGCCGGGAAAATTTAGCCGACGGGGCTGTCATATGTCCAAGATGCGGGGAGGTCTTCCACAAGGTTGGCCACCTGCAATCGTTCAGCACAACCACCATGACCTCCCTCTTGCAGACCGTCTTTTCACAAGCGGAATGTTACGAACGGGCTTTCATGGCCAAGGCCACCGTTGGGCGGAAGGAATCCCTTATCGGGCACATCCGCAACGCGTTAGTCCTGGCAGGGTTGCTAACCCGCGAAAAACACATCGTATTTCGAGCCCAGAAAGCATCTTTCAGAGGCATTCACCGCCACCCCGTCGCCAAATGTTGCACCGGCGGAAATGCTCGCTTGGCGCTTTTCGTGCCTTCTCTGGCCGGAGGCGGAGCCGAAAAAAGAATGCTCAACTTGGCAGCAGAATTCGTAAAAGAAGGACACGAGGTAGACATGCTCCTGGTGCGAGCCGAGGGCGCATACCTGAACAGGATGCCGGCCAATGTCCATGTCGTCGAACTGGGAGCTTCACGCCCTTTGAAGGCCATTCCCGCTCTGGTTCGCTACCTGTCCGCGAAAAAACCTGATGCACTGCTGGCGACCCTGACCAACGCTAATATGGCTGCGATTTGGGCAACCCAGCTCGCAAGAGTCAAGACTCGTTGTGTGGTAAGTGAAGCGAGTCATCTCAGCAAAGAACTTCAACACTCTCCCGCGCATAACCGGTTTCTCATTCCGCTACTGATGCGATTTTTCTTTCCGACGGCTCATGCCATCGTCGCGGTTTCCAATGAAGTGGCGGACGATTTATCCAACGTGACAGGCATGCCTCGTCAGGCGATCCGGGTCATCTACAACCCGGTGGTGTCCTCCGACCTGCGAGTCAAGTCGAAGGAACCGGTATCCCATCCTTGGCTGGTGAGTGGTGGCACTCCGGTAATTGTCGGCATGGGACGACTCACCCGGCAGAAGAACTTTGAAACCCTCATCCGCGCTTTTGCCGAAGTGCGAAGGCAAATCCCATCCAAACTGATTATTTTGGGCGAAGGCGAGGATAGGCCGATGCTCGAGCGGCTCGCTATGGACCTCGATATCACTGGGGATTTGGATTTCCCCGGTTTCATTGCCAACCCATACCCCTTTTTAGCGAACGCATCCCTCTTTGTTTTATCTTCTCGATGGGAGGGATTACCCTGGGCCTTGGTCGAAGCGCTTGCATGCGGCACAAAAGTCGTTTCGACGGATTGTCCAAGCGGTCCCCGTGAAATATTGGCCAGGGGCGAGTTCGGACAGCTATGCCCCGTGGAAGATGTGCCGGCGATGGCTGCGTCCATGATGCGCGCATTGACGGGAAAATTTGTTGCGGCCGATCCAAGCCGGTGGCTGGAACGCTTCAGCTTAGAAACCAACTCGAAAAGCTATCTGGAGATTCTTTTGCAGTAGAGCAATGGACCGCCTGCAAACGTTCAAATAGTGTTTTATTCGACAGGGCGAAAATCGGAACGCGATGCTGCCAATCGTTGCTTACAATTTCAAATCGGTTTTTGAAGGCGGATTGTCGCTGCTGCCTGGATTCGGCGGGCTTTTCGACACCAGGACTCGGGGAACCGATTCGGCGCGTTATTGTTATTCGGTGTGGATGCGCCATCTCGTCAAAATTCATGCGTACCGTCCGCCCCCTTTCAGTGGGCTTTGGGTCGAACTGGGGCCGGGCGATTCTATAGGTACGGGATTGGCGGCACTGTTGTCGGGAGCCGGCCGGTACATAGCGGTCGATGTGGCGCAGCATGCCAACTCACAGCAGAATGTTAAAGTCCTTGAGGAATTGATCTCCTTGTTCGCGAATCGCGAAGCGATTCCCGACAATATGGAATTCCCAGAGATCAAACCGCGCATTGACGATTTCAGGTTTCCGGGAGGCATACTTGACGCTGATTCGATGGAAAGAAACCTGGCCCCAAAGCGATTGCAAGCCATCTCTGATTGCCTTACCGCAACGGCCGGGGGTGACCCATTGATCCAGTACATCGATCCCTCTGCGGCATCAATCGCGATTCCTCCAGGCAGTGTGGATATTATTTTTTCTCAAGCCGTCCTTGAACATGTCGCCAACCTGCCCGAGTTGTACCGAACCTGCCGTTCTTGGTTAAAGCCTCATGGGCTCATGTCGCACCAGATAGATTTCAGATCCCATGGAACTTCTCGTGAGTGGAACGGCCACTGGCTTTATCCCGAAGGGCTGTGGCGCCTGATCCAAGGCAATCGGCCGTACCTGCTCAATCGAGAACCCTGCAGCACCCACTTGTGCTTGCTGGCCAAAAAGGAATTCCAAATTATCTTAGAAGATCGTTCCCGACTTTCATCTCGCCTCCATCGCGGACAACTGGCAGCCCGCTTCCGCAAGATGCCCCAAGAAGACCTAACGACGGCTGGCATCTATGTTTTAGCGGAAAAACGGAATGAGAAAAAGCATATTTTCATAGAGAACCCGGAGCTGTCTTCATGTGCGGCATTGCCGGAATAATAAGCCACTCCCCGTTTGACTTGCCCACGATCCTGTCATCAATGGCAGGTTCGCTGCAACACCGCGGACCGGATGCTTCGGGCACGTGGTCAGATGCCTCGGTCGGAGTAGGGCTGGCGCATCGGCGGCTTTCGATTCTGGACCTTTCGGCCCTGGGCAATCAGCCCATGGCTTCGGCAAGCGGCCGGTTCGTGATCACCTACAACGGCGAGGTGTTCAATCACCGGGAGTTGCGTGATGAGCTGAACACGACTCGCGCGGTTCTCTGGCGCGGCCGCTCCGATACCGAGGTGCTTCTCAATGCGATCGAACAGTGGGGGGTTCCGACCACTCTGAAACGCCTCAACGGAATGTTCGCTTTTGCCGTTTGGGATCGACTCGAGAATAAGCTGACTCTCGCACGCGATCGGATGGGTGAAAAACCGCTCTATCTCGGCTGGATCGGCGCGAACTTCGCGTTCGCATCGGAGCTCAAGGCGTTGCGATGCCTGCCGATTTGGAACCCCAGCATCAACCGGCAGGCTCTCGGATGGCTGCTCCGTTTTGGGTACATTCCGGCACCGTTGTCGATTTACGATGGTGTTTACAAGCTTCCCGCCGCCACGTATGTCGAGTTCGGAGTCGAAAAAATCGGCCTTCCCTTGAGCCTGGATGAATTTTCCGCCAGCGTCGAGGCTTACTGGTGCCTTCCCCAGGTCGCCCGGGAAGGCATCTGTCAACCCTTCGCCGGCGACGAATCGGAGGCGGTCGATTCCTTGCATAGGCTGCTCGACGATGCCGTGGGTTTGCGTATGGAGGCCGACGTTCCAGTTGGCGTTCTCCTTTCTGGAGGTCTTGACTCTTCATTGATCAGCGCTCTAATGCAGCGGCAATCCACCCGGCCGGTCCGAACATTTACCATCGGTTTTGGAGAGGACCGCTTTGACGAGTCGCGCCATGCCAAAAAGGTCGCCGAACACATCGGTTCGGAGCACACGGAATTGTGCCTGTCGCCGGAGCGTGCACTCGACATTGTCCCTCGACTACCCCTTGTCTACGACGAACCCTTCGCCGATTCCTCCCAGATCCCGACGATATTGGTTTCCGAAATGGCACGACAGCATGTCACCGTCGCCCTATCGGGAGACGGCGGTGACGAGCTCTTTTTCGGTTATGGCCGTTATTTTGATGCCGACCGCATCTGGAAACACATCGGCGGCTGGCCTGCGAATGCTCGAACCATGTTCGCAGCCCTAATCGATCGCGTCGGCCGTATTGCCGGCGGATTGGGCCGCTGGGGTTTCCGGATGCGCCGGCTCCACCATCGGATCACAGCGGAGTCTTTCGACGATTTTTATGGCAACCTGGCCTCGCTGTCCCTGGTTCCGACTGCGCCGGTCGACTGGCCGCGAGGGCTTGTCGGCAGCCTTCCGTTGCCGACCATCCCCGATCAGATCCGACCGTCCGCCATGCGGATGATGTTTATCGACCAATCGCTCTACCTGCCCGAAGACATTCTGACAAAGGTAGATCGAGCCAGTATGGCGGTGGCGCTCGAGTTAAGACCGCCCCTGCTCGATCATCGGGTAGTGGAATTCTGTTGGCGCCTTCCGCAAAGTTGGCGCTTTAATGGCCGCAACGGCAAATTGCTTCTCCGAAAGCTGCTGTATCGGCTGGTTCCGCCGGAACTCTTAGAGCGCCCCAAGCACGGGTTTGATTTTCCACTTGACGACTGGCTGCGTCGGCCGCTGCGAAACTGGATGCTCGATTTACTAAACGCGGATAGAATCAGACGAGATGGCTATCTGGACGCCGACATTGTAAGTGCTCTGGTAAGGGAGCACTTATCGGGGTACGGAGACCACGGCTACGCCCTCTGGCCGGCCTTAATGTTCCAGTCCTGGCTTGATTACAAGTGGTAGGTTAAATGCGAGTATTGGTCCTTGCCAATCTGCCGCCTTTTGTCTTAGGAGGCGCCGAAAACCAAGTTGCCCGTCTGGTAGAGGTCTGGAGCAATATGGGCCACCGCGTCGAAGTAGCCGGTAACAGAATTCCCGACGGTTTGGTGAAACTCGGCAGCACGGAGGTCCGCACCCATCGGATTGCGGTTATGAATCGGGCGGGACGGGCTGGCCGGGCAACCAGTTATTTCCTCTCATTGGCGATCTTATTGCGGCGTGTTGGGCATCATTTCGACCTGATATATTGTCGCGGGCTTGGAGATGGCGCGGTTTCAATCTGCCTGTTGAAGTCGATCGGAGAAACTCGCCTTCCTCTGGTCGCCTGCCCGATGAACGCCCGAGGCGCCGGAGACTGCTACTTCCTGCGATCGATACCCGGCTACCGGCTGCTCGTTCAATTAATCAATCGCCACTGCAACGCCTTAACTATCATCGCGCCGGCCATTCTGTCTGACTTGGCCGAGTTGGGAATAAATCGCCCCCGAATCTCAAACATTCCGAACGGAATTCCCCTCGGCGAACCCATTCGGCGGCCTTCTCCCGCGCCGACCCGCCGGCTGATATGGACCGGCCGCCTGGCCGCCCAGAAGGGAATCGATGTTTTATTGAGCGCGCTCGCCGATGTGGTCGCTGCCGGCCGGGAGTTCCGCCTCGAAATCATCGGAGACGGCCCGGATCGGCCGTCGCTGCTCGCGCTATGCAACACGCTCGGCCTTGGAGACAGGATCCGCTTTAGCGGCGCAATTCCCAAGGAGCTAATTCGCGCCAAGTTGGCCGGCGCCGATGTGTTCGTTCTGCCGTCGCGTTATGAAGGAATGTCGAACGCCGCACTGGAGGCGATGGAAGCGGGTTTGCCGGTGTTGATGACGCGCTGCGGCGGCATTGACGACTACATCGACCATAACATCGGCTGGATATGCGAACCGAATGATCGGCAGGGGCTGGCCGCAGCTCTGCTCGAGATGTTGGATACGCCGAACGAAAGGTTGTCGGCCATGGGTTCACAAGCAAGACGGTTGGTGGAGCGCCGCTTTCAAATTGATGAGATCGGCCGGCAAAATGCGGCACTGTTCGATTGTCTGGTCCATTCCGTCCGGCATTGATTGCACAACCGGTGTCAAGCCGTCCTGGGCGGTCTCTTTCAACTGCTCAAACCCGATCATGGCTCGGTCTGGCTGGGGCTCGAATGAGAATATTGGTCATAACCAAACGTCAATACACCAACAAAGATCTTATCGACGACCGCTTCGGCCGCATCCGGGAGATTCCCCTGCATCTGGCCCGGAAAGGGCACCGGGTTGCGGGCGTCTGCCTGAGTTTCAGGCCTCGGCCCGAGGGACCCCACCCGGACGAGGGGGTTGATTGGAAAAGCGTCAATGCGGGCGCCGCCTTCCTGCCCGGATTCGCCAAATTCACACGCTGCGCATCCCATTCCGCGAAGACCTGCGATGCGCTCTGGGCCTGCTCCGATCCGATCTTCGGGGTAATCGGATATAGTCTGGCGCGGCGCTTGAACAAGCCGCTCGTATTCGATCTCTACGACAACTTTGAATTCTTCCTCTCCGGGCGGTTCCCCGTGTTCAAGTCGCTCTACCGCCACGTGGTGCGAAAATCTGACGCCGTCACCGTGGTCAGCCGCCCGCTTAGGGAACTGGTTCGTTCTTACGGGCGCAAAGACGGTGTTTACCTGATTGAAAATGCCGTCGATACACAGCTCTTTTTCGCATATGAAAAGGCGCGCTGCCGGTACCGGTTCAACCTCCCCCAGCAGGCGCGCATCATCGGTACGGCCGGTTCATTGTCGAAGAGCAGAGGGATTCAAACGTTGTATCAAGCGTTTCAAATGCTGGCGCAAAAACACGCAGACATCCATCTGGCACTGGCCGGCCCCCGCGACACACCCGTTCCGGACCATCCGCGGATCCACGACATGGGCAATCTCGCCTACGATCAGATGCCCTTGTTTTTGAACGCGCTCGACGTCGGAGTCATCTGCAACCGCAACGGTGCATTCGGGGACTACTGCTTCCCGCAGAAGGCCAGGGAAATGATGGCCTGCGATGTCCCATTGGTTGCGGCTCGGGTCGCGGGCATGCAAAGCCTGCTTGAGGATCATCCGTCATGGCTGTTCAACCCGATGGATCCGGCTCATTTAGCCCATGTCATCGAAAGCCGGTTCAAGGACCGCTCGACCGGCTACCATCCGGTTCCCACATGGGAAGACATGGCTGAACGCCTGGAAGCGGTTCTTTGCAGACACCGCCGCGAGGTGAAAAAATGATGCAGGCCTACTTCAAATCCCTATATCGGCGGACCATGCGGGAGGCTTATGCGACGGCAATCAGGGAAGTGGTATCAGCGTTGGCCGGCGGCGGCAGATGTCTGGACTGCGGCGCGCAGGGAGGGCAATTCTACGATGCCATCTGCCGCGAAATACCGTTTTCATCGAAAAACTATTTCGGCATCGAGTGGAACCACGCGAGCATCCGGCCGGGGCGGCGAAGGGGCCTCAGCATCATCCGGGGAAATTTGAACGATCCCCTACCGTATCGGGACCGTTCGTTTGCCTGTGTCTTCGCATTATCGGTTCTGGAACACCTGACCAACGGCTGCCGCTTCATTTTGGAATGCCGGCGGGTCTTGCAGCCTCACGGACGGCTCATTTTGCTGACTCCGAACATCAGCACGTTTTTCAGCATCTCTCAATTGCTGTTGGGCAAAATGCCGTCGAGCGGACCCCATCCCGACTCCAGCCTTTTGTTGGTAAGCGAAAAACCCGTCCAAGTGAGCGACATCGGTCTGGAGGATGTGGAAGATAGTTATCCCCTCCATCGCCACATGGTCGTTTTCAGTTTCAGAGTCCTGAGAAAATACCTGCGCCTTGCTGGTTTTTCGGCTGTGAGGGGATTTGGATTCGGCCTGTACCCTTTCCCCAATTCCATGCAAGCCGTGCTTGAAAAAATAGACCCCTATCACTGCCACCAAATGGTCATGGTCGCCCAAAAGTAAGCCGGCATCCGGCTGCACGCCAATAAGGGGAAAGCCGGCAGGGTCTGGCGTCATCGCTTTCGCAGCGCACAAAGATGGTAAACCTGATACTGCCATTTCAGCGGCCAGATCGCGAGTACCGCCGCCTGTGCGGCGCGCAGCAGGATCCATAGCGGCCCCCGCGAGGATATCCACGGCCACGACAGAACATGGAGGTCGCGCCATCGGTCACGGACTTCAAGCCCACAGTCCCTAAAAAGCTGCGCCCATTCGTCCAGCGTGAGCACTTCTTCTTTGACGTCGGCCTGATGGGTCCCCGAATACAGGCCCAAGCGGCGAGTCAGGAAGTCAGCGTTCGGCACCAGAAACAAAAACCTGCCGTCCGCCTTGGCCACCCGAATCATTTCATTTAAAGCCGACCGGGCGTCCACAAAGTGCTCGAGAGCTCCCAGGCAGCTCACCATATCGAACTGACGGTCATCGAACGGCAGGGTTTCGGCCGCTTGAGCATGAAACGTTCCGCCCGGCATCATTGATCGGCATACGCCGATGGCCTTTTCCGACAGGTCAATGCCGCATGGAACGGCACCGAATTCGCTGGCCGCCTTCAGCCACTGGCCCGTACCGCAACCTACATCAAGGACCCGCTGATGGGGCCCGATTTCAAGTCGTGCCGCCAGCCGCAGCAAATGCCGGGACGGTTTGGCATATGGGCCGGCCGATCGGTAGTAAATGGAATCGTAAAAAGAACGGATGCCGCGCAGCTCATTGGGTTGCTTATTCATAGCTCCTGCCCCGTGTCCCCTGCCTCAATAAGACTTACTATATGGAAACGCGGTCTACTCAAATTCGCATTTTGATAAACCCAGCACGCGGGCATATTCCCTTCCTACCCGCTTCCAGCCGAAACGGCTGACGACCGTCGTGCGGATATGATCCCGATCCAATTCAACGGTTTCGATTTTGGCCGCGAACTCCCCCGCGTCTTTTTCTCTGACCAGGAATCCGGTCACTCCCTCTATAACGGCATCGCGAATCCCCTGTATGCCGGCCGCGATCACAGGAAGACCGCAGGCCCCGGCCTCGAGCGCCGCGATGCCGAAGCCCTCGACGTCTCCCAGAATGCTGATGTTCGGCATGATGAAGGCATCGGCGGCATGCAGCAGAGCGTTGCGCAGGCGGTCCGGCCAGCGGCCTGTTAAGACGACTCGATCTTGAAGATTCCGGCGGATCACGGCGTCTTGAATGGCTGCCTGCTCCGGACCGGTCCCGACGACGACGTACAGGTAATGCGGGCCGAGTCTCGGCAAAACCTCCTCGACAAACCACTGCACGCCCTTGCGCTTCACCAGCCGGCCGACGGTGACCAGGATTTTCCTGCCCGCCAGAGACCGGCCCAGGCTCGTTTCGAGCTCCGGGATCAGATCGAGCCGATCCCCGACAAGCCGGAACTCTTCGATCGGGATTCCGTTTGGAATGGCTACGCACCGTTCCGCCTGAATCCCCCTTTTCAGGCATTCGTCCCGGGTGGAGCGGCTGACGCACACGATTTGATCCAGATGCCTCAGGCAGAATGGGATCAGCCGCTGGTAGAGCGGCTGGCTGAAGGTCACGTCCAGCCCATGGACCGAAATCGAGACCCGGCTTCGGGAGAATAATTTTATCACTAAGCCGATCGGCGCAAGCAGGCCGTCGCACAAGTGAACCCGGCGGGTAGAGCCGTTCCAGACCGATGCCAAACCGGCCGCCAGCGCCAACGGTAAAAACCAAATCAAGTGCAGCTTGCTTTTTCCGAGAGCGATGACCCGCACCGGTAAATGACGCTTCAATTCCCGTATCAAATGGAAGCTGTAATTCTCCAGACCTCCGATTTGTGGAGGGTAGTTTCGGGTGATCATCAAGAGTTGCGGAGGCATGCGGCGGATCGCAGGATAACCGCTCTCAGTTGATGCGGCGTTCGGATTGGGTGGGCTCCTGGGGTTCCGCCCGGACGTGCCCTCCGTCGATGGATACCACCCGCGCCCGCTCGGAACCGCGGCGTTCGAATCTCATCTGGGACACCTGCTCGGATATCAGGCTCATCATGAAGATCATGATCGCAGTGGTGAACAGCAGGGCGCTCATGTTGGTGAAGCGCCCCTCGGTAATAAACGTATAAACATACCAGAAAAGGCCCAATACAAACATGATGAAGCTGACCGGCAAAAATACCCGCATGGGCGAATAAAGCGTGCATATTTTGACGATGATCATGAAAAACCGCGCACCGTCCTGAAAGAAGCGAATCTTGCTCTTTCCGAGTTTGCGGCTTTGGGCTTGAATGGGCACATATTTGACCGACCGGCCGGATCTCAGAACGCCCAGCGTGATAGTCGTGGGGTACGAATACGTGTTCGGCAGCAGGTACAGGAAGCTTTTAGCCAAGTCCGCCTTGATGGCCCTGAAACCGGAAGTCAAATCCTCGATGGTAAACTTGGCTACGTAGGAAGCGAACCGATTGTAGAACCGGTTGCCGAGAGCCCGTCCGATGGAAGCCTGGCCTTTTCGCGTTCTGGCGCCTACGACCATATCGTATTCCGGCAGAAACGCGAGCAGGTTTTGTATCTCAGCCGGGTCGTGCTGGCCGTCGCCGTCCATCAACACCAGAATGTCTCCGGAGGCGACGCGGATGCCGGTCTTTACCGCAGCGCCGTTGCCAATATTGTAGGGATGAGCGTAAACCTTGGCGCCGGCCAGAAGGGCGGCCTCGGCGGTATGGTCGGAAGACCCGTCGTCGATGACGATGATTTCGGCGTCGGGGTGCAGCGCCCGTATCTTTTGAACCACGGAGCCGATGCTGGCGGCTTCATTGAAGGCCGGAATAATGATGGAGATGACAGGTGCCGTCATGCGATCGCTTGGTTGCCTCGACGATGGGATGACCATTTGAATTCATTATAATCCAAAGGCATCCTCAAGCCAAGCGACTTCTCAATGCGCTATCCGGCCGTCACGGCGAAGAGAACATACCCATGGCCCTGATACAAACGCAGCAGCACATCTCCAAAAAAGGATTGCAGCACGGCCTTCTGGTCGGGCTGAAACTGGCTCTCGGCCCACTGGTTGAAGAGATCCGCCCGTACCAGCAAGTGGGAGAAGTTCTTGCCCTTCAGCGCCTGCACCAGGTCCGCGGGCGACTGGGATGCGTTCACGGCTCTTCGAAACGACTCGTTATCGCAGACCAGCTCCCGTTCGCTGTAGTAAATGCGGTTTCCGTTGAACAGCGCCAGAATGCGGGCGTTTTCAGGCAGGTTCCGGTTGGCGAACGAAATCGCCGCATACTCGGGTCGGTGTTTCAGGATGTATGCCTCGCGGGAGATTTCCCCGCGAAGATAGCTGACGGGGTCGACGATCCTGAACTGGTCGATCAAGTAGGCGGCGTTCAACCCCAAGAGCCCCAGAAAAACCACTCCGGTTGCACCCAGCGCCACCCGTTGGGGCTGCATCGAGAACCTGGAAGTTATGATGCCGACCAGATCCTGGATGCCGAACACGGATAGAATGACGAGCGGAGGGATGATCGGGGCGATGTAGCGGATCCGCATGTCCACTAGAAAAAAGGCAAACAGCAGATAGAGCAGCGCGAATGCGCCCAAAAGGCGAATTTCCATCCGAATACGGGACGGGCGCCGCTGGCCCTTAGCCTCCCAGACCGCGATTAGGGGAAATATCAGAAGGTACGGGTTCATCCTCCCGTCGAACAACCGCGGATTGTCATCCTGCCCCTGAAAGAAAACTCGCAGGGGAATCGCGAGGATTTCCATCATGCTTTCGCCGAAAATCACCTTGCGGCCGGCAAAATGACCAAAACCGGAAGCGTCCTTCTCGCGGTTGGCTGGGGTTTGGCTGCCGCCGGTGTCGTCGGCGTCGTTGTCCTGCGCGCGGGTGTCCGTCGGTCCGTTGTTCGCAAAAATGGCCTGAGCCATCGGATAAACCGGATTCCCGGTCCAGATATAGTTGCGAAGCATCCAGGGCGAGTACACCAGCAGCGCTATAAAAGCAAAGACAGCGGACCACCCCAGCGCCCCGAGGTTCATCCTCTTTAGGAGGTGTCCCTGCTTCTCGTCCGACGGCTGCGCCGAAGGCGCTGCCGCAACAGGGCGGTACAAAAACGGAACCGCCGCCGCCAGGAAAAAAAACGACAGCATGCCGTTGGGCTTGGTGCCCAGGCACAATCCGGCGAAAACGCCGCTCAGCACGAGACGCTTCAACGGAAAGCCGGTCTCAGCCCAGCGCAGCAGCTGAAGAAGGGCGGCCGTCGAGAAAAAAATCAGGCCCAGATCCACGTAGACGGTGATCGACAATTTGACGATGACCGGTAGGGACAAGAACAGCAGTGCTCCCAGCAGTGCGGCAATCGGACTGCGAAGCCGGCGATAAAGATAGGAGCCAATTAAACCGGCCGTCAACAGCGCGAACCCGAAATGGATGTACTTCGGAATGATGTCGTTTCCGAAATAAAGGGGGATCGCATACAGCAGATCCAGATTCATCGGGTAATATGAAAAGGGCACATGGGGGATTTCGTAAATCCCTCCATGCTTCAGATAAAGCTTTGGAACCGCCAGATGATGCGTCAGCGCATCGCGGTCGACCGGCGGAACGGCGGCCAGGAAAACCACACTCAAGGCAAGAACCATCAGAGTTGCGATGAGAAACCAACCTGCGGCGGTGTTTACTCTATCAGATGATGGGTCAGGAATGTTCACGTCGGAAGTCTTTACCATGACGCTTCTAAAATCGTCTGCCGTTTATTATGCTTGAAATGATTTCAGGAGGAATAGTTCCCTGATAGACTTTTCCTTTGATCACATAACTGGGCGTGCCAATGATTCCGAGCTTAATTCCATGGCGGATATCTGCCTCTAATCGCCTTTTCAAAGTCGGGTTCTTGAGCGCTGCGGACAGTTCATTGGTGTCCATGCCAGCCGACGCGGCAATTTCCCGCAAATTGATCCTGCCTTCCGTCTTCGATACCCCATAAAGCAGATCGTTCACTTGCCAAAATTTGCCGATGGTCGCGGCGTAAATCGACACGAGAGAAAGCTTGGCAGAGCCGATGTGAAAAGGACCCTGGACAATAAAATTGACCTCGTGGTCCATGGGGAAACTGCGGTGGACCAGCCGAATCTTGTCCGGGTAGTTGGCCACGAGTTCACGTAGGTAGTGGTGCATTTTCTTGCACTGAAAGCATTGATAATCCGAGAATTCAATGATTTCTAGCAAGGGTCGAGTCGCGCCGATCCAGGGATAGCCTTCAGCGGTCATACCGCTTTCGGCATGGTTCGGCCTCATCGTCATAGGAACCTGCCAATAGGCCGGAAATATAGTGTGGGTCAGCACGAACCCCATCCCGAACAATGTAAAAACTGGGAGACTAAACTTCCGCTTCGTCCAAATGAACCGCAAGTCAGCGAAAAATGCTGGCCAGAATTTTCCCGCCTGGAACCGCCGTCGAATAATCCATGTAAAGTTTACCAATAGCAGGTTGACAGCATAAGTGGCGATACAGAGAATGCAGTAGCTCCCAATGTTGACTGTCGAGACTGCTGCGAATATCAGACTGAAAATACTGAACAAAAAGGCGACCGAAAAGCACAACGTCCAAACGTGGCGGCGCTTGCCTGATGGGAAGGCTGAGAATATGGTCAATATTAGGTAGAACCCGTAGCCGGCGACTCCCCACACGGCTATTGGAAGATTCCAGAAAACGGAATAATGTGATTGAGACACCGTGTCACAGTTAATTGACTTGGATAGTGCGCAAAAGCTTTGATATGCTATATCTGTATGCACTCGGTAGTGCGAAATGGACAGATAGATAGAAATGAAAAGCCCGATACAGGACAAGGCCAGTACCGATGAATAGTAAATGTAAAACGGGAGCGGAACAGTGTGTTCCCGTGGTGCAATCATGACTTTCTCCATCGAATTGCTATAGAATCGCTGTTCGCAAGCTCTGCGAATACAAGATTGCCATGCTAAGTTGGCTTTTGGCCGAATCGGTTTGACCCCTCAATCGCCGCGTCTTTTATTGCTGGGGCAATCATATCATATGATAGGGGAGCAATATCACGACGGTTTGGAATAGCATCCAAGCACTTTTGGATCTCTTTCAGGCTATATAAAGCGAATATCTCTTGGCTGTAACGTCTAGCCTTCTCTGTATCTTTAGCTCTAAGGCTGTTTTCAACCTGGAAAAAGAGAGGGGTAATATCACCTGCTGACAGTTGTCTGGCTTGGTTCAGAAACCACTCGGCATTTCGGCTTGCGCCCATGCGACTCAGCGCAACTCCTATGTTAAGGTATATGCTGCTATTCCTTGGCGAAATGGACAACGCCTTGCGCAAATATGACAGGGCTTCTGCCGGTCGATCCTGCCATAAAAGTACAAATCCCTTTAGATTATAATATCTATCACGCAACGCGCCTTCCTTCAGTACTACGTCCAAGTGCTGAGACGCTTCCTCCCATTCTTGTAAAACCGCCAGCGTTTCCGATAGATGGTATCGTGCTTTGACGAAAAACGGATCGACCTGGAGCGCCATTTTATAAAATGAGACCGCCTTTTGATACTCGGCTTTTTTAAAGTGAATTGCAGCGATGTTTCCCAAAATATCAGCATCTTGAAATTTGCTGGACCCATACAAGCCAAGAGCTCTGTGAAAAAAATAAAGTGCTCGATCGAGATTTCCTGGCGTTCCCGCTGCCTTCCATCCCAGCTCATTGCCTAAGACGATCATTGGCCTTGCATTTCCCGGCGCTTTGCGAGCAGCATCTGCCCATAACGTCCATGTGCTGGCCCAGGTCATATTACGCAAATAAGTGCTGATCCCTATGCAAAATATCAATAAGGCCAAGCAGGCAACCAAGGCCGAAAAAGCTAAATGGCTTTTTCGGCGGATGCCCCTCAACAGTGCAATGACCCCCCATGAAAAAGGGACAAAAAGAAAAGCTGATGGAAGGTAATTTCTGTGCTCAAATATAATTTCGAGAGGAATGACAGTCGACTCGATAAGGTGGTTAAGAAAAAAAAATAGAACGGCAAACCCCAACATCGGACGTTTTTTTAATTGACAAAATGATAGGAGAACCAATGCTGAGACTAATATGAAGGCAGGCAGTGTGGTCCATGGCTCCAGCAGCGAGGTCGAAAGAGGGAAATTGTGGTCGATTGAAAGGCGGTCCGGATGTGGGTAAAAAATCTGGCTTAAATAAAAAACGATGACACGAAATTCTGTCAAGAACCGTTCATTCAAGGAAAAAGATCGCAGCTCATATCCGTTTAAAAAAGAAAATATATTTCCATTTGTAAAATAAAGCGCAGCAGTAATAAATACCAAAAGCCCTATGTACGAGAGCACCTTTGATGAGATAAATGATGCGCATGCGGTGCTTTCCTTCTTTTGAAAGAACGCAATTTCAATCAGTACGATTGATAGAGGAAAAGTGGCTGCATTTTCTTTGGAAGCTATGGCGAAAATGAAACCGGCAAAACAAGCTGCATAAAGAAGCAAAGACTCTGTGGAACGCTTATTGAGTTTAGCCCTTACGTAGAAAAACAGGCATAGAAGATAAAAGAGGCCTGCCATACTCGTCATCCTCTGAACGATATAGGTGACCGCCTGAGTATGAATAGGGTTTATCGCCCAGAGAGTGGCGCTCAATAGTGCAATGCTATAAGAGTCATTTTCAGAGCACCTTGTCGCCAATGCAGGTGTCTTAAACATTTCTTTTACAGTAATAAAGAGAACAAAAGCTGCAATAAAATGGATGAATATGTTAACGGCCCGGTATCCTGTGGGATCGTCCTTTCCCAAATACCAATTGATCGCAAAAGTGAAACACGACAACGGCCGATAGAGTTTTTTTTCGGAGCTCGGCGAAGCAAAAAAGGTCTGAAAAACGGTTTCTATGGAAATAGTGTCGATGTGCAATCGAGCATTATCAAGAATGTTGGGCTTATCATCCATCTGCCATGCGGCATTCATTGTATTTGAATAAGCGGCAAGAATGATCAAAAAAAGAAGTGCCATGGGGAAGGCTGCCCTTTGAAATGCACTCGGAGTGGCCTTTTGCACTGATTCACCTCATGATATGAAAAACCTTCTTGAAACCGCTGTTGAATAAGCAATTCAGGTGCCGTTGGGCTATCGGTATACCAAAAACAAGAAAAGAGGGATATGCTCCCTCTTTTCTTGTTGGTCTGCACCCATAGTCGTAATGGGGCGTTAATTTAACCTTGGCTACGGCTCGATGCGTTTTTCATATACTAACCCCCCACCTGTCCAACCCTGAACCTTGGCTCTGTATTCAGCAGGGCAGCGGCCGCTTCCGTCGGTGACCGAGACCGTGATGCCGAGGCTGGGGTCAGCGCCAGTAATGACAGCTGTGTTGATGCTAGTGCCTGTACCACTCATTGTAAACCCCGCACCGCCGTTTAGATCAGTTAATGCAGGAGTTGATGTATGTGAAGGAATAGCAAAATAGTCTGCAATCGCGGCGGCTATGTTATTCGCATCCGTCTCTGCTCGGCTACAAAACGATTTGTTGCGGTAGGCAATGAAGTTCGGAATGGCGATCGCCGCCAGGATACCGATGA
>CAYRUF010000002.1:0-4994 GCA_964427375.1 uncultured Desulfatibacillum sp.
AATTATTAAACAAGCATGACGTTCGCTACTGCATTATCGGCGCTTTTGCTTTGGCATTTCATGCCCGCCCTCGTTATACAAAAGATATTGATGTATTAATTGAAGCAACCATCGAGAACGCAAGAAGATTGTTGGCCGCGTTGGATGAGTTTGGTTTTGGGTCCCTGAATCTCGCGGCCGAAGATTTTTCAACCAAAGGAAACATCATCCAGCTCGGTTACGAGCCGGTTAGAATCGACATCATCACCTCGGTAGAAGGTCTTGATTTTGACGATATTTGGAAGAACCGAGTCCAAGGCCCTTACGGCCGTCATACCGTCAACTATATTGACAGGGAAAATCTGATACGGGCGAAAAAGATATCGAATCGGGCTCAAGACAAAGCTGATGTGGAACTGTTGTTATCCGTAAAATGACCGCTTTTTCGGCCCATCTGCTTCCTCTTTCCAACAGAAACTCCAGCGCAGGCTCAAATAAGATCCCGCAGCGATGCCCCAATTTCATCGAAGCTCGCGTCCAGGCGGAGTTGCGGCCTGCGGACCTGCAGGCGGACCGCGCCGCCGAACCCCACTTCCTGTTTGAAATGGATGGTCCGGCCGGCGATCGTCAGGGCGGGGCTGCCGATTTCGCTGACGCGGAAGACGGCGCGGTCGAGGGGGCGGGCCAGGCCCTCGACGTGGAAGGGGCCGCCGGTGTGATACAGGTCGTCCAGGTCTTCGGGCCGGGCGACGGGCGGCGGCAGGCCGCGCGGGTCGGCAAACGTGACCTGGGTGAGGTCAAGGCGGCCGGCCCGCGCCGCGAAGACTTCGGTGACCGCCAGTTTGAAGAGGGAGTTTTTCCAGGTGAGGACGACCGGCTCGTCGTAGGCCAGCGCGCCGGCGAAGATCGTGCGGCCGCTGCCGGCATCGGTGAGTTCAACCCAGGTGAGCCCCCGCGGGCGCACGGCCCGCGGGGACAGAACCAGCACAGCAGCTGAAGCCAGCAGCAGGGCACAGAGGCTGATGGCCAGCCCGCGCCGCATTTACTTCAGCGCGCCCTTCTCCTTGAAATACTTCAGCGCGCCGGGGTGGAGGTACTTCAAGGCGTCCGGGGTCACCTGGTTCACGGCGGTCTCCGGGGACATGTCGTTGGCGCCCTTCCAGACGGCAGACAGCTCGAGCTTGCTGTCGAAGATGGTTTTCACGATTTCATACATCTTGTCCGGCGGGAATTTGTCCATGGCGGTCAATACGGCCGTGATGGCGATGGCCGGCACGTCGCTGTCAAGCCCGGTGTAAGCGCCCTTCTTGAAAACCGTCGGATGAAACACGCCGGGGTTGCCCTTGAAGATTTTGTCCCGAATCTCGCCGTCGATGGGCAGGAGGACCAGCTTGCGGCCGGGAGTGGAAGCGAGGTCGATGATGGAAGAGGTCGGCACCGCTCCGCTCCAGAAGAACGCATGGATCTTGTTGTCCTTCAACGCACTGACCGACTGCGTCGCTCCAAGCTTTTCGCGGGTGAGGTCTTTGTCCCAGTTGATGCCGAGCGATTTGAGGACATAGTCCGCCTGCTCCTCGGTGCCGCTGTTCGGTGCGCCCGTGGAGACGCGCTTGCCCTTCAAATCCATTACGGATTTGATGCCGGTGTCCTCGAAGGTCGCGATGTGGAACGGCTGCTCGTAGAAGCCCAGGACCAGCCGCACGTTGTGCTTGCCCTTGATGCCCTCCACCTTGCCGTCATTCATCCAGCCCACGTGGTAGTCGTAGCAAAAGGCCATGCCGGCCCGCTCTGCGATCAGCAGCTTCAAGTTGTCGATCGCAGCCGTGGTGGCTTCCGAGGTGGCCTCCGTGTTGGGGACCTTTTGGCCCACCACCCCGCCGATCGCGCCGCCCAGAGGATACCAGACTCCTCCCGTGCCGCCGGTGGCGATGCTGAAGAACAATTTCTCGGCGGCCGGCAGTCCCGCTGCGAAGGCGAACAGGATGACGGCGGCCACGACGGTTGTGCCGAGTCTTTTGGATCTGCGACGTGTCATGGTGAACCTCCTTGATGGTTTGGGTTGATCGAGCGGGTTCCGGCTGAGCCGGCGGCGAAAATCCACATCCGGTGCCTGGTGCTACCGACCGCCGCAAGCCTCAACGGCCTGGTGAAATGGCCGCTTTGCGGTAGGCCCACAGGTTGCGGGCTGTTGTCAACAGGCCGGCCGCCAGCGGCAGCAAGCCCTCAACGGAAAACCCGATGGGGTACAATGCCATGATGAGGGCGGCCACGATCAGCAGGCATCTTTCCAGGGGATGGACCCGCCCCCGGAAGTAGCCGATGATGCCGATCGATAGAAAGAAAAGCGCGGACAGGCTCGTAACGCAGGCCAGCAGAAAGCCGCCGAAGGTGGCCTGGATGATGAGCAGGTTGGCCCCGTCCGGGGTGATCGAGAAAAAGAAGGGCACCAGGAAGGCCGGCAGGGAGTACTTCCAGGCCTGCATCATGGACTTGAACGGGTTTCCGCCGGTGACGGCTGCCGCCGCCGACGGGGACAGGCCGACCGGCGGTGAGACCTCGGAGAGCACCGCGAAGTAGAAGGCGAGCAGGTGGGCGACGTAGTCCGGCACGCCCACCTTCACCAGCGCCGGGGCCACCATCACCACGGTCATGATGTAGGTGGCCGTGATCGGGAGGCTCAGGCCGATGACCATCGAGGCCCCCAGCGCCAGCAGGATGGCGATGATCCGCGACCCGCCGCTGGCGGACATGATGATGCCCGAGACCTTGAGCCCCAGCCCGGTGAGCGTGAAGGTGCCGACAATCAGTCCGGCCCCGGCCAGCAGGACGGCGACCGGCAGCACGTTTTTGGCCCCTTCCACAAAGGCGTCGAAAATGCGCTTGGGCGTGAGCCATTCGCTGCGGTCCCGGCTGAGGTAGCTGGTGAGGATGGTGGTGATCAGCGCGCCGATGGCCGCGTACTCGGGCGACTTGTTCCAGACGACCAGCAGGGCCACCAGCACGGCCAGCGAAACCAGGTGGTAGCCCCTGGTGGCCATGATGCGGCCGACCGTCTTGGCCTCGGTGTCCGGGGGGTGGAAGCGGTACTTGCGAGCCTCCACCTCCAGGATAAACAAGGTGCCGGCGTAGTAGAGCAGCGTCGGGACGAGCACCATGATGACGACGTCGATGAAGGGCACGTTCAGGAACTGCATGACCAGAAAGGCCGCGGCGCCCATCAACGGCGGAGAGATGACGGCGCCGATGCCCCCGGCGGCCACCAGCCCGGCCGCCATGTTGGCCGTGTAGCCCGCTTTCCGGAGGATGGGCCACATGATGGGCGCCACCGACATGGTCGTGGCGACCCCGCTCGCCTGCGGGCCGCCGAGAAGCGCTGTGGTGACCAAGGCGCCCCGGCCGGCGCTGGCGTGGGACCGGCCCATGGTGGCGAGCGAGAGATCCAGCCAGAAGTTGCCGGCGCCGGCGGCATCCATGAAAGTCCCGTAGACCACAAACAGGATCACGAACGAGGCGCTGACCTCGAGCGGCACCCCGAAGATGCCCTCGAGCGTCATGTACATGTGCCCCACGATCCGGTCGATGGGGTAGCCGCGGTGGGCGAACACGCCCGGCAGGTACCGGCCGAAATAGCAGTAGAGCATGAAGGCCAGCACCACCAGCGCGAACGTTTTGTCCACCAGCCGGCGGGACAGCTCGAGCAGCATCAGAACCGCGGTTATGCCGAAGAAAACATCCAGGGGCTCCGGCAGGGTTGAACTTCGCAGGAATTGATCGAGGTGGGTGAGCGGGTAGACGATAGTCGCGACCCCCAGGGCCGCCAGCACCAGGTCCGGCCCCATCCACCAGCGCCCGGCCCCGGGCCGCAGCGGGTAGGTGAGGAAGGCCAACCCGAAAATGAACCCCACGTGGACCATGCGGAAGCTGTGGGTTTCGATCGGGACGATGGCGCCGTAAATGGACCAGCAGACAAAGGCCGCGTACAAAACACCCACCAGGACGCCGGCTTTTCCGTGGAACGTGCGCATGCTTACTCCCCGGCCCTCTTATCGTTGCTTCGCAATAGGTGCAACCAGGTCGCTGATGGTTTAATTGGCAACAAAGCGTTTTCTTGTCAAGCAACGATTGTAACGTCTCAAGGTCGCATGGGATCCGCTTCAGGCCATGCGCCAGACGGGCGATGCCACGCTCTGGGAAGCGGCGGTGAGGCGGATGGACGCGCCCGAAAGTCGGGCCGCGACTTCGGCCAGCGCTTTTTCCGGCCGGTTGTTGGTTTCGCTGAGGTGGGCCAGGACCACCTGCTCGAGGCCGGGATGCAGGATGTCGGCCAGCAGGCCGCCCGATTCATGGTTCGACAAATGGCCCATGCGGCCGCGGATGCGCTGCTTCAGAAACCACGGGTAGGGGCCGTTCATCAGCAGGTCCGGGTCGTGGTTGGCCTCCAGGATCAGCAGGCGGCATCCGCGCAGGTGCTCCCGGACCAGGGCCGTGACATGGCCGAGGTCGGTGGCGATGCCGATGCGGCTGCCGTTGGCGCCGATGGTGAAGCCCGCGGGGTCGCGCGCATCGTGTGAAATGGAAAAGGGGCGCACGGCCAGGGTATTGATCCGGAATTCGCGGCCGCAGGCAACCTGGCAGACATCCGGAAGCTCGTGCAGCGCGGCCGCTTCCTGGAATGTTCCGGCGGTCAGATAGACCGGCAGTCGATGGCGGCGCACCAGCCGCGCAACGCCGCGCACATGATCGGTGTGCTCATGCGTGACCAGGACCGCAGCCAGCCCGGCCGGGTCCAGGCCGCGCTGGCGCATCCGGCGGTCGATTTCGCGGGCGGAGAAGCCCGCGTCGATCAGGACGGCGGTGGCCCCGTCGGAGACATAGACGGCGTTGCCGCGGCTGCCGCTGCCGAGGACGCAGACGGACAGGCAGCTACCGATATCTTGCGGCTGATCAAGGAGGTTCAGTTCGATCCTCTTTTCTCGGAATGCCCGTTTTCGGCTGGCCAGGGAATAGCTCATAGC
>CAYRUF010000002.1:5094-144802 GCA_964427375.1 uncultured Desulfatibacillum sp.
CGATCCTCTTTTCTCGGAATGCCCGTTTTCGGCTGGCCAGGGAATAGCTCATAGCCAATAGCTGATAGCTGATAGCGACTGATCGAACCGGCAGCCCTTGGAGGCCATGAACTATGACCTGTCAGCTATGAGCTATCTGCTATGAGCTATCAGCTATCTTTAGCGCCCCGTATGGCCGAAGCCGCCGGTGTCGCGGGCGGTCGAATCAAGGTGCTCGACCACTTCCAGCCGGGCCTGGTGAACGCGCTGGATGATCATCTGGGCAATCCGGTCGCCGCGGCGCACCGTGTAGGCCGAGCGGCCCAGGTTGATGAGTGCGATCATCACCTCGCCGCGGTAATCGCTGTCGATGGTGCCGGGGGCGTTGATCATCCCGATGCCGAATTGGGCGGCCAACCCGCTGCGCGGCCGGATTTGGGCCTCATACCCCCGGGGAAGCGCCATGGCGAAGCCGGTGGGCAGCAGGCGGATCTGACCGGCCTCGAGGACGGTGTCCTGCGGAACGGCGGCGCAGATGTCCATGCCGGCAGCGTCGGGCGTCATGTAGCGCGGCAGGGGAATGTCGGCGTCCTGCTCAGGCCTCAGGCGCATGATCTTAATGGTCGGTTCTATCGTTCGGGCTCACACGGTTGACTTCAGGCATTCCTCGAACCTGGCAGGGTCCGTTTCGACCGGACCGAGGAGGGTCAGCACCATCCGGTCCGGCCGGAACAGTTCGCCGGCCAGCTGCAGCAGGTCCTCCGGCCCGACCGATTCGATCTTCTGGATGACCGTCTCGAGCGGGATGTCCGCCTGAAAATGGATTTCATTCTGGGCGATGCGCACCATCTGGTTGTCGGCGCTTTCGGACGCGAGCAACAGGCTGCCCTTGGTGTATTCGACGGCGCCCCGCAGCTCGGCCGCATCGACCGGCGTCCGGGCCAGTTTGCGAAGTTCCTGCGCCACCAGTCCCACAGCCTCCAGGGCCTGCTGCGGGCTGACGGCCAGGTAGACGCCGAACATGCCCGTATCCACGTGAGCGGAGATGAAGGAGTAGACCGCATAGGCCAGCCCGCGCTTTTCGCGCACTTCTTGAAACAGCCGCGAGCTCATGTTGCCGCCCAGGATGGTGTTGAGCAGGGAGAATCCGTAGCGCCGTGGGTCGACGACCGCCAGCCCGGGGGCCGCCAGGCAGATATGAACCTGTTCCAGATCGCGCGGACGGATGTCGATCAGGCTGCGGCCCTGCGGCGGCATCCGTTCGGGGAATCCGTTTCCCGACTGGACCGAGGCGAAGGCCGGCTCCACGAGATCGAGCAGCCGATCATGATCGAGGTGGCCGGCGGCGGCGATGACGATGCGCTCCGGCTGGTAGAGCCGATGGAAGAAACGGCGAATGGCCTCGGCGTCGAAATTCGAGATGTTGTCGCGGGTGCCCAGGATCGAGCGTCCCAGCGGGGCGTCGCCCCAGAAGTTGTGTCCGGCGAGGTAGTGGATGTATTCGTCCGGGCTGTCTTCGACCATGCCGATCTCCTGCAGGATGACCGGCCGTTCGCGTTCGACTTCAGACGGGTCGAAGATCGAATTGAGAAAAATGTCTGAAAGAATATCCACCATGGTCTCGACCTGGCGGTCGAGCACCTTGGCGTGGTAGCAGGTGTGCTCCATGGTGGTGAAGGCGTTGGTGTGGCCGCCGACGGCGTCGAATTCCTTGGCGATCTGGTAGGCGGAGCGCTGGCGGGTTCCCTTGAAGATCATGTGCTCGATGAAATGCGACAGCCCGTTTTCCGCATCGGTTTCGTCGCGGGCGCCGACGTTGACCCACACGCCCATGGAAACGGAGCGGGTGTGCGGCATGGATTGGCTCACCACCCGCACCCCGTTGGCCAGAATGGTTTTAGCGGTGGGTGCGTCCATCGCCCTCTTCGAGCAGCGCTTTGTGGCTGAGGCGGATCTTGCCGTCGCGGCCGATTTCCAGCACCTTGACCTTGAGTTTCTGGCCTTCCTTGACCACGTCGGAAACCTTGGTGACCCGGCGGTTGGCCAGCTGGGAGATGTGCACCAGACCGTCGGTGCCCGGCATGATGTTGACGAACGCACCGAAGTCGGTGATTTTCACCACCGTGCCCTCGTAGACGGCGCCCACTTCCGGATCGGCCACGATCTGCTGAATCAGTTTCATGGCCTGCTCGGCCTCCTGCTTGGAGAACGCCGCAATCTTCACCACCCCGGAATCCTCGATTTCGATGGTGGTGTTGGTTTCGCTCTGGATGGCGCGGATCACCTTGCCGCCCGGGCCGATGACTTCGCGGATCTTGTCCGGATGGATGCTGAGAGTGGTAATGGTCGGCGCATACGGGGAGATTTCCTTGCGCGGGGCGGAGAGCGCCTCCATCATCCGGCCGAGAATGAACAGCCGGCCCTGGCGGGCTTGCTCCAGGGCCCGTTCCAGGATATCCCGCGACAGCTCGTGAATTTTGATGTCCATCTGCATGGCGGTGATTCCGCCGGCCGTGCCGGCCACCTTGAAGTCCATGTCGCCGGCATGATCCTCGTCGCCGAGGATGTCGGAAAGCACCACGGTCCGGTCGCCCTCGCTGACCAGCCCCATGGCGATGCCCGCGACCGGGGCCTTGATGGGAATCCCGCCGTCCATCAGCGCCAGACAGCAGGAGCAGACCGTGCCCATGGACGAGGAGCCGTTGGACTCCAAGACCTCGGATACCAGACGGATGGTGTAGTCGAAGGACTCCTTGGCCGGCAGGATCTTCTCGATCGCCCGGGTGGACAGCCCGCCGTGGCCGATGTCCCGGCGGCTGGGGCCGGCGATGCGTTTGGCCTCCCCCACTGAAAAAGGCGGGAAATTGTAATGCAGCATGAAAGGCCGCATTTCCTCGCCGGAAAGAGTCTCCACGCGCTGCTCGTCCTGGCCCGATCCCAGGGTCAGCACGCCGAGCACCTGGGTTTCACCGCGCGTGAAAAGGGCGCTGCCGTGGGTGCGCGGCAGGATCCCGACGTCGCAGGTGATCGGCCGGATTTCGTCGAAGCGGCGGCCGTCGACGCGCCGGTCTTCCTTCAGAATCAAGTCCCGCAGGATGCGGCGTCTCAAATCGTCCAGCAGGCCGACCACTTCCTCCCGGCGTTCGGCCAAATCCTCGCCGAGGGCCTCGAACACGGCGGCTTTCACGTCCCGCGCCGCGGCATACCGGCGGGTCTTCTCGGGGATGAGCAGGGCGGCCCGCATGGGCGCGGCCGCCAGCGACTCCACGCGGGCGGCGAGCTCGGCGTCTTTCGCCGGGGGCGCGAAGGCCCGTTTCGGGACGCCGTGCGTTTCGCGCAGCTTCGCCTGCAGTTCGATGAGCGGCTGCATGGCCCGGTGGCCGAAGAAGATCGCTTCGGTCATGTCGGCTTCGCTGACCACATTGCAGCCGCCCTCCACCATCACAACGCCGGTCTTGGAACCGGCGACGATGATGTTGATGTCGCAGCGGTCCCAGTCCTGGAGCGGCGGGTTGATGCGGAACTCTCCGTCGATCCGGCCGACGCGCACGGCTGCAATCGGTCCGGCAAAGGGGATGTCCGAAATGTGGATGGCGGCCGAGGCGCCGACCATGGCGAGCGTGTCGGGGTCGTTTTCCTGGTCCATGGAAAGGACGGTGGCGATGACCTGGGTCTCGCAACGATAGCCCTTCGGAAACAGCGGCCGGATGGGCCGGTCGATCAGCCGGGCCGTCAGCGTCTCCTTCTCGCTGGGCCGGCCGATCTCGCGGCGAAAATAGTTGCCCGGGATGCGTCCGGCGGCATAGACCTTCTCCTGGTATTCCACTGTCAACGGCAGAAAGTCCGAGGTCCGTTCCTCATGGGTGGAGACGACCGTAACCAATACGATCGTATCGCCATATTGAACCACGACCGATCCGGAGGCCTGTTTGGCCATCTTGCCGGTCTGGATGCTCATGATCTTGCCGCCGATTTCTTCCTTCAACTCCCTATCCATATAGATCTCCTCATGCAAAGCGGTATCGCGCGTCATCGCGTCGCAACATGCCGTTCCCGCTCGAGAAGGGTTCGCTTCCCGGCTGGAAGGGTTGAGGCGCCACCGCCTCACGGGCGATGAAACGGTGCTTCACATGCAAAATGGCTACTTTTTCAGGCCCAGCGTCTCGATGATGGCCCGGTAGCGGTTGATATCCTTGTACTTGACGTAGTTCAACAGGCGCCGCCGCCGGCCGACCAGCATCAACAGTCCGCGGCGCGAGTGGTGGTCCTTCTTGTGGATTTTTAAATGCTCCGTCAAGTATTCGATGCGGTTGGTCAGCAGGCCGACCTGGACCTCCGGGGAGCCGGTGTCGGACTCATGGACCTTGAACTTGGCGATCAGGTTTCTCTTGTTTTCCGCTGAGAGTGTCACGTTTCTCTTTCCTCCTTGCTCAAATCGTCAAAAGTGTGTGACCGCAGAGGGCCTCTCCGCTGCGGGACGCTTTCGGATAATCAGCATCGCTTAGCTGTGTTCTAATTAGAGGAACATGGTGCAAAGTGCAATAATAAAAAAGCCGTCGGCTTCAGCGCTCCGGCTCCATGAATACGCCGGCATACTTCCACGGTTCATTCGGGCCGCAACGCTCGATCACGGCGGCCAGCTCCCCCCGGGCATCCACGACTTTGATGAACGGGGTCGGCGCCGGCGGCTCCGGGATGCCGCCGAGGTCGATGTCCTGCCGGGTCAGGGGCGACCCATGCCGGATCCTGCCGAGCAGTTCCGGTCCGGCGGTGATGCCGGGCATGGCCGTTAGGGCCTGCGCCATCGGAATCAGCGCCGTGGCCGGTGCGCCGCGGTGCACCCGGGCCGCCAATTCCTCCAGGGTGAGCGCCTGGTCCAGACCGAACCCATCGCTTTCGCGCCGCACCAATTCGCTCAGGTGGCCGCCGCATCCGAGTTCCCGGCCGATGTCCGCCGCCAGGGTGCGGACATAGGTGCCGGGCGAGCAGCAAACCTCGAAGCGCACGCGCGGCAGCGCGACCGTCAACGTCCGGAGCCAGGCGATGTGAATCGGCCGGGGCGGCTTTCGAACCGGCCGTCCCTGGCGGGCCAGGCGATACAGGGGGACCCCCTGGTGCTTTAGCGCCGAGTAGGCCGGCGGCGCCTGGAGCGAATCGCCTTCGAAGCGCTGCAGCACGCGCTGCACGTCCGACCGGGTGATGCCGCTCCAATCGTTCTCCGCCACGACCGCTCCCGTGCCGTCCTGCGTGTCGGTTTCGATGCCGAGCGTCAGCGTGCCTTCGTAGACCTTGCGGCTCGGCATCAGAAATCGCGCGAGCCGGGTGGCCTGATTGATGCCGCACACCAGCACCCCGCTGGCAAACGGGTCCAGCGTGCCGGTGTGGCCGGCGTGGGCGGCCTTCAGCATCCGTTTGACGCGCGCGACGGCCCGGGCCGACGAGAGGCCGGCCGGCTTGTTGAGAACCAGGATGCCGTTCATCCAATCTGCTCGGACCAGGCCAACAACGACGACTTGATGTCCGGCAGGGTCGCTTCAATCTGAAAGCCGGCGGCGCTGTGATGGCCGCCGCCGCCGAACGTGCCGGCCAGCGCCGCCACGTCCACCGTACCGTCCGAGCGCAGGCTGACATGCAGACGCGTGCGTCCATCCGGCGTCGTGCAGCCGTTGGCCTGCTCCTGGATCAGGGCGGCCACGCGCACCGCTTCGATGCGCCGGGCGTAATTGATCAGGCCGTCCACGTCTTCCTGCTGCGTTTGGGTTTCGGCGAGCATCTGGCGGGTCACCGTCATCAGGGAGAGCCGGCCGTTGCGCGAGATCTCAATGGAATTCAAGGCCAGGTTGAGCAGCTTGATGCGGCCGAGCGAGTAGGAGCCGAATACCCGCTGAGCCACCCCATAGGGATCCACCCCGAGCTCCGTCATTTCGCGACTGATGGCAAACGCGGCCGTGTTGGTGTTTGAAAACCGAAACGATCCGGTATCCGTGAGAATCCCCGTGTAGATGCAGGTGGCCATGTCCCGGTCCAGCGGGATCTGCAGCCCCCGGATCAAACGGGCGACGATTTCGGCGGTGGCGCAGGCCCGCCCGTCGACCAGCTGAAAATGTCCAAACCCCGTATTGGAGATGTGATGATCGATGTTGATGATCACCGGAACCCGGCTGACCGTCGGCCAGCCCGCTCCGATCCGGGCCAGGTCTCCGCAATCCAGGATCACGGCGGCATCATACGCATCCGGGCCTTCGATGCGGCGCTGGATTCGGTCCACGCCCGGCAGAAACTGATAGACCGCCGGAATGGCGCTTTCGTTATACAGGGAGGTCCGCTTGCCGAACCGCATGAAAGCCAGTCCCAAGGCCAGCAGCGAGCCGACGGCATCCCCATCCGGATCCTTGTGCGAGGCCACCAGAATACGGCCGGCCTTTTTAATGCTCTGTATGATCGGGTCCATGGTCGTTTGAAGAAATCGATTTCAGCAACTGATCGATGCGTGCTCCGTGGTCGAAGGATTCGTCGTAAAAGAACTCCAGCTCCGGCATGTAACGCAATCCCAGCCGGGGCCCCAGGTGGCGCTTGATGAAGCCGGCGGCGCTGCGAAACCCCTGGGCGGTCTGTTCCGATTGCTCCTTGCCGCCGGCGGAGGCAAAATAAATCCGCGCATGACGCAAGTCCTTGGTCACCTTCACCGCCGTGATGGTCGCCATCTGCAGGCGCGGGTCGCTGATGTCCTTCTGCAGCAATTCCGCCAGCAGTTGCTGAATCAGACCGCCGACCCGGTCCGCACGCGAAAAGCCCGTCATATCGGTATCAGTTCCATCTCGGTATCGACGACTTCGGCCAACCCGAGTTCCTCGGCCAGATTGAACATTTTGTCGATCTTGGAGTTGATCAGGCTCTGGTCGTTCCCGACGAGCGCAAAGCCGACGACCGCCCGCTGGTGCACATCGTTGTCGGCCACTTCGGCCACCGATGCGTTGAAATGGTTGCGCAGCCGGGCGATGATCGTTTTCACGATCCCGCGCTTCTCCTTGAGCGAATGACATTCATGCAACCGGAATGTGATTAACCCAACCCCAACGATCATCTTAGACCATTTCCGGCTTGATCTCTTCCAGGTAGTAGAACTCGATGCGGTCGCCGACCTTGATGTCGTTGAAGTTCTCGATGCCGATGCCGCACTCGTAGCCGCTTTGAACTTCCTTCACGTCGTCCTTGAAGCGCCGCAGGGACGAATTCTTGCCTTCGTACACCACGATGCCGTCGCGGATCAAACGCAGGCTGCGCCCGCGCTCGACCTTGCCGTCGGTGACGTGGCAGCCGGCCACGGCCCCGATTTTGGGGATCTGGAACACTTCGCGCACCTCCGCCGAGCCCAGCACGCGCTCCTCGAAACGGGAGGCCATCAGGCCGGTCATGGCGGCCTTCACATCGTTGATCACGTCGTAGATCACATTGTAGAAGCGCATGTCCACGTTTTCTTCGCCGGCCAGCGCGTGCACCTTCGGGCTGGGGCGCACATTGAAGCCGATGATGATCGCCTCCGAAACGGTGGCGAGCGCCACGTCGGATTCGGTGATGGCGCCGGTGGCCGCATGAACCACGTTGACCTTGACTTCTTCGTTGGAGAGCTTGGTCAGCGCATCGGACAGCGCTTCGATCGATCCGTGCACGTCGGCCTTGAGGATCAGATTGAGATCCTTCATCTCGCCCTGCTTCATCCGGGCGAACAGGCTCTCCAGGCTGGGCCGGCTGGTTTGGGCCAGGTCCCGCGTGCGCTGCTTCTGCATGCGATGCAGGCTGATTTGTCGGGCGGCCTTTTCATCGGCGACCGCCACGAACTCATCACCGGCCATCGGCACACCGGACAATCCCAGAATTTCCACCGGGACCGATGGGCCGGCGGACTCCACCGACTGGCCGCGGTCGTCGAGCATGGCCCGGACTTTCCCGGAATGCACCCCGCAGACGACGGCGTCGCCGTTGTGCAGGGTGCCCTCGCTGACCAGCACCGTTGCGACCGGTCCTCGGCCGGAGTCGATTTTAGCCTCGACCACATGGCCGCGCGCCAGCTTGCCCGGGTTGGCCCGCAGTTCCATGACCTCGGCCTGCAGCAGAATCATCTCCAGCAGCTGATCGATGCCGGTGGCCTGCTTGGCCGACACATTGACGAAAATGGTGTCGCCGCCCCACTCCTCGGGAGTAAGACCCCTTTCGATGAGCGCGCGCTTGACCCGGTCCGGGTCGGCGCCGGGCTTGTCGATTTTGTTGACGGCGACAATAATCGGCACGCCGGCGGCGCGGGCGTGGTTGATCGCTTCCACGGTTTGCGGCATGACGCCGTCGTCGGCCGCCACCACCAGCACCACGATGTCGGTGACCTTGGCCCCGCGGGCGCGCATGGCCGTGAACGCCTCATGGCCCGGCGTGTCGAGGAAGGCGATGGCGCCGCGATCGGTGGTGACATGGTAGGCGCCGATGTGCTGGGTAATTCCACCGGCTTCGGTTTCCGTGATGCGGGTCTTGCGGATGACGTCCAGCAGCGAGGTCTTCCCATGGTCGACGTGGCCCATGATGGTGACCACCGGCGCGCGGTGGGCCAGTGCCTCGGGTTCGTCTACGACCGGCTTCAAGATGTTGTCCTCCTCGAACGCAGCGCGCTCGACTTCGTAATTGAACTCCCCGGCGACCACCACCGCCGTGTCGAAATCCAGGGCCTGGTTGACCGTGGCCATCGTTCCCATCCCCATGAGGATCTTGATGATCTCCCCGGCCTTGACCCCCAGGCGTTTGGCGAAATCGGAGAGAACGATCGTGTCGTCGATTTTGATGCGCCGTTTGATCGCCTTGGCGACCGTGAACTGGGGCTTCTGAACGACCAGTTCTTTCTTGCCCTTGGCGCCCTTGCGCGGCTTGCGGCCGCGCTGGTCGTCATAGAGATCTTCGGCTTCGATGACGGCCTTGGTGCGGAACGAGATTTTTTTCTTGATGAATTTTTTTTCGCCTTCGGCCTCCTCGGCCTTGCCCTTCTTTTTCTTGCGCTTGGCATCCTTGGTTTCGATTTCGGCAGGAGGCGGCGCGATTTCCGCGGCCGGTGTCGGACGCGCTGGGGTTCGGGCGGCGCGTTCCGGGCCGGCCGGCGTGATCTTGGCTCTTTCGGCCGGCCGCTCGACGGGAGCTACCGGAAGCTTGATAATCTTGGCGGGCTCGTCCCGTTTGATCTTTTTGACGACTTTTCTGAGCCGGTCGACCGGCTCGGCGGCCGGTGCGGGCTCCTCCGCCGCGCCAACGGGCGGCGCCGCGGCGGGTGCCTCGAAGGGGGGCGCGGCGGCCGGTTCGACGACCGGTTCGGGCGGCGCGGGCATGGCGGCTTCCTCAACCACCGGCGCTTCGGCGACCGGCTCCGGCGCGGTTTCAACGGCGGGCGGCGTCGGGGCCTCCGCTTCCGGCGGAGCCTCCGGGGCGGCCTCCGCGGCCGGCGCTTCTTGGGGCTCGGACACCTTGCGCCGCCGCCGGATGACCGTCGGCTTCACCCGCGTTTGCTCCAGGCCGGTTTCCTTCTTTCCAAAAACGGCGGCTTTGACGCGCTGCACCGCTTCGTCGTCCAGAGAACTCATGTGGCTGCCGATGGTGATCCCGAGCGCCTGAATCTTGTCCATCAGCACCTTGTTGGTCAGATTCAGTTCCCTGGCCAATTCGTAGACCCGAATTTTTGACATGACCCCCCCTCACCCATCACATTCGCGACTGCCCGGCGTTCCATGCGCCGTTTAGGCCTCACTGGCCGGTCCATCCGTTCCATCCGGAGGGCCAGCGCGGGAGGCGGCCGGGTCCGCCGCCGGGCGGTCGCCCGCTTCATCCTCTTCGCGGTCCGGGTCGCCGTGCGCCGGCGCCGCCTCGGTGCCGTCGGTCTCCGGCTCCGCGGCCGCGCTTTGCTCAACCGCCGTTCGGGCCGCTTCAATCAGGCTGTCGGCCATGGCTTCATCGACGCCGCGGATCTGCAGCAGCTCCTCGCGGCTGGCCTTGGCGATCTCTTCGGCGGAATAGAACCCTTTTTCATACAGGGCATCCGCCAGGCTGATGCCGACACCGGGAAGCGCCATGAGCGAATTGTAGCCGCTCTGCATGGCCTGATTGTAGGCGCTCTCGCTCTTGACGTCGAGATGCCAGCCGCTCAGCTTGGAAGCCAGCCGGACATTCTGTCCCTTCTTGCCGATGGCGATGGAAAGGAATTCGTCCGGAACAATGACCTCCATGGAGCGGTTGTCTTCATCGATGATCACCCGCGAGATTTCTGCCGGCGCCAGAGAGCTGCAAACGAATTTGGCCGGATCGATATGCCACGGGATAATGTCGATTTTCTCGCCGCGCAGTTCCTGAACCACGTTCTGGACCCGGCTGCCTTTCATGCCGACGCAAGCGCCCACGGGGTCGATATCGGAATTGCTGGACGCCACTGCGATCTTGGCGCGCACCCCGGGCTCTCGTGAAGCGGCCATGATGGAGACGATGCCCTCGCTGATTTCCGGCACCTCCGTGCGGAACAGCGTGATCAAGAAATTGGGATGGGTGCGCGAGAGCACGACCTGGGGGCCGCGCGACTCGTGCAGCACCTCCAGAATCAGCGCGCGAATGCGGTCCCCCCGGCGGTAGCTTTCTTTGGGAACTTGTTCGCGGATCGGCAGAACGCCCTCGGTTTGACCCAGATTGACGATGATATCCCCCCGGTCGATGCGCTGGACGATGCCGTTGATGATTTCGCCCCGGCGTTCGATGTAGCTCGTGTAAACGGCATCCTTTTCCGCATCCTTGAGCTTCTGGATGATGACCTGCTTGGCGGATTGAGCGGCGATCCGTCCGAAAGTGTTGGTATCCATCTTCGTGCCGAGGCTGTCTCCGATCTCGCATTCCGGATCGAGCCGACGGCCCTCTTCGAGGCTGATCTGCAGCATGGGCTCCTCGACCACCTCGGTGACTTCTTTGAACTGAAAGACCTCCAGTTCGCCGGTTTCTTCGCCGTACTGGACTTCGATATCGACCTTGGGGCCGTATTTCTTGCGGGCGGCGGATTTCAAGGCTTCTTCCAGGGCCTTGATCAGGATCTGGCGGTCAATGCCCTTGTCGCGGCTGACCTGTTCGATGACCCGTTTGATTTCCGAAATCAACATGGGGTTTCTCCATCTGGTTGTCGAATTAGGATGGTTTCGCAGCGGAATCTACGACTCCATCAAGTACGCTTTCGAAATGGCGTCGATCGGGATGGCGATCGTGTTTCGCCCGGTATTCATCCGAACCTTTTGATCGGACAGACCCTCCAGTACGCCGCTGAAATTTTTCTGGCCGTCGATCGCGCTGCGGGTCCGAATCTTGGCGCGCTGGCCGCGGAAGCGTTCGAAGTCCTCGGCGCGCGCCAACGGCCGATTCGGCCCGGGCGATGATACTTCCAAATGATACGGCCCGAGGTCGGGCAGATGCACATCCAGCAGATCCCCCAGCTCCCGGCTGACCGCGGCGCAGTCCTCCAGCGTCACTCCTCCCGGCTTGTCGATGAACAGCCGCAGGATGCGTCCGCCGCGCTCGCGGTGATATTGGAGCTGGATCAGCTCCACGCCTTCGGCCGCGCACAGTCCCTCCGCCAACGGCCGGGCCTGGGCCAGGACGAACTCTTCCGCGACCGGCTTGGCCCGCGGAAGGGTGGTCTCCGCTTTCTTCTTCGCAGCGGCGGCGCCACGCTTGCTCACGGCCGGAACCCTCCCCATTCCAAGCAAATAAAAAACGGGCTGTAAGCCCGTTTCCTCATGTTCAGGTAGAACCTCTGCGGTGGAGCTGAAGGGGTTATTCACTCACAAAGGGATCATGGCTGCTTCCATTCCACGTCACATAACGCCCTACCTCAACCTACCGAGCAAAACGGAAAAGGCTTGAATGGAGCGGGCAACGAGATTCGAACTCGCGACACCAAGCTTGGGAAGCTTGTACTCTACCAGCTGAGCTATGCCCGCTCATCCAAGTTAGACTTTCTACGCCAAAGAAAAATTCTTGTCAATATATTTTCGCCAGCAATCTCGGTGATTTGTTCCGTGCGCCCGGACGACGTCAGTCGAGCATGCGGCGCAGCTGAGTCAGCTCGGCTCGAATTTCATCCAGCAGGCGGCGGGGAAGGGGCGGTTCGTCTTCGGAGCGCAGCCGCAGATGCTGGCGCGCGCCGTCGATGGTGAATCGACGCTGATAAAGAAGGGTTTTGATTTCGAGGACCAACTCCACTTCCTTGCGGGTGTACAGGCGCTGGCCGGCGTCGGTTCGCCGGGGGCTGATCCGGGGGAACTCGGTTTCCCAAAACCGCAGGACGTGCGTCGGAACGCCGGCGATCCGGCTGACTTCGCCGATTTTGAAATAAAGCTTGTCCGGGATGGCGGCAACGTTTGGAGAGGAACGTTCTTTCATGGATCGCCCTCCTTCGTTCTTCAGAAGGCCTTCCGTGGGCGCTGGCGCCTGCGCTCCGGCGGCGGACGGGACCGCCCATCCTTCGGCACGCGCCCGGAGGCGCGCTCCCTCTCCGGCTATCTGCCGGGAAGCTCTGCCTGGAAGGCGTCCAGAAGGCGCTCGGTCACGCGTTGGTGCAGCGTGTTGACTTCGCCGTCCTCCAGCGTCTTCTCCGGCGAACGATAAGTCAGCCGGTACGACAGGCTGCGCTTGTCCGCCGGGATCGGCTCTCCCGAAAACACGTCGAAAAGCTGAACGCTCTCCAGCAGATCCAGATTCATGGCGGCGACTTCATTAATGACCGCCTGGGCCTCCAGCAGCCGGCCGACGATCAGCGTGATGTCGCGGGTCACCGCCGGGAACTTCACCGGCCGCATCCGGTAGCGGGTTTCCGAGAGCAGCGCTTCGAGCGCGCCGATCTCAAGCTCGAACAAAAATGCGGTCTGCTTGAGGTCAAAGGCGGCGCGGACCTTGGGGTGCAGCTCGCCGATGAGCCCGATCTCGCGGTTGCCGGCCCGAATTCGTCCGGAGCAGCCCGGCCGGGTGTAATAGCATTCCGCATCCGGCACTTGGCTGACCGCGACGGCGGAGAGGTTGAGACCGTCCAGCAACCCATCGACGGCGCCCTTGAGGTCGTAAAAATCGCATGGAACGTCCTTGGCATGCCAGGACAAGGGGTGGCGGGGGCCGCTCCACAGGCCGGCGATCATCTCCGGCTCCTCGGGCAGGTCGGCGCCGGGTTTCTGAAGAAAGACTTTGCCGATTTCGAAGAGCTTCAGGCGGCGGGTCTGCTGGGCCAGATTGAACCGGAGCGTTTCCAGAAGCCCGGGCACGAGCGAGGGACGCATGACGGACTGGTCCTCGGCCAGGGGGTTGAGCAATGCCACGGTCTGCCGCCGCGGGTCATCGGCCGGCAGCATGAGCCGGTCGCAGGACCGGCTGTGGACGAAGCTGTAGGTGATCGCTTCCGTGAAGCCGAAACCGGTCAGGAGCGTTTTGATGCGCTGGCGCAAATCCAACCGGGCGGCGGCCGGCCGCTCCCCGGCCGGCAGGCGGGGGAAGGTGGTCGGAATCGTGTCGAAGCCCGACAACCGGGCGACTTCCTCGATGAGATCCTCCGGCCGCGACACGTCAACGCGGAAAGAAGGCACCGTGATGCGCAGTTCGTTTTTCCGGGGTGCGGATTCCGCCTTGAATCCGATCGCGGAGAGCAATCGGGTAATCTTTCGTTTGGGAACCCGGATGCCGAGGACCCGGTGCGCGCGCTCGACGTTGAGGGCAACGGTTTGGGGCCTCCAGGGGCGCGGGTTGGCATCGATCACGCCGCCGACGATTCGCCCGCCGCTCAGCTCCGCCATCAGTGCGGCGGCCCGGTTGGCCGCCTGGACGGTGCCGGCCGGATCCACTCCTCTCTCGAAGCGACGCGAGGCGTCCGTTCCCAACCCCAGCTTTTTGGAGGTCTTGCGGACGCTCAAGGGATCGAAGCAGGCGCTTTCGATGAGGACCCGCCGGGTATCGGGCCGGATTTCCGAATTGAGGCCGCCCATGACGCCGGCGATCGCAACCGGCTTGACCCCGTCGCAGATCATCAGCATTTCCGAGTCGAGCACGCGTTCCTTTTGGTCCAGGGTGACGAACGTTTCCCCCGGCCCGGCCGTTCGCACGACGATGCGGTTTTCCGCCAGGCAGTCCAGATCGAAGGCATGCAGGGGCTGGCCGCACTCCAGCATGACCAGATTGGTGACGTCCACGATGTTGTTGATCGGCCGCAGGCCAACCGACAGCAGCCGGTCCTGCAGCCAGAACGGGGACGGGCCCACGACCACCCCCTCCAGCACGCGGGCGACATAGCGCGGGCAGTGATCGGGCGCTTCGATGGTCACCGATGTCCGGCGCCGGATGTCGTCGTTCGCGTCCAAAATGTTCGCCCGCGGCAGGGTCAGGCGGGTGCCCTGAATAGCGGCCGCCTCGCGGGCCACCCCGATGACGCTCAGGCAGTCGGCGCGGTTCGGGGTGAGGTCGAGCTCCAGCACCGGATCCGAGAGCTCCAGGGCCGTGTTCAGCGCGGCTCCGATCGACAGGTCCCCTTTCAACACCATGATGCCGGCAGCGTCCACCCCCAGCGCCAGCTCGGCTGCGCTGCAAAGCATCCCCTCGGAACGCTGGCCTCGAATCAGGCCGGCTTCGATCAGGGTTCCATCCGGCAGGTTGGTTCCCGGCAGCGCCACCGGCGCCAGAAGGCCGGACGCGGCGTTGGGTGCGCCGCAGACCACCGGAATGATGCCGCGGCCCGTGTCCACCTGGCAGACCGTGAGCCGGTCGGCATCGGGGTGTGGGTCCACGGCCAGAATCCGTCCGACCCGAACCGTATCCAGGAAGCGGAAGCGGTCGACCACGGCATCAACCGCCAGCCCCACCAGGGTCAGGGCCTCAGCCAGGTCCTCGGCGCTGCGTTTGATCGGGGTGTATTCCTTCAGCCAGCTTAAGCTTACTTTCATGGGCGATCGCTGATGGCCTTGCTCCTAGACGTTTAGGGCATTGGGCACGATAATGACTCTGGTTAATGGTTCATCGAAAAAGCGATCGCGTTTTAAGTTTCAAGTATTAAGTGTTAAGCGGTGGGAGAAAATCAAGAAAAGCGGTCGATTTTATCTGGATGCTTACACTTAAAACCTAACACTTAAAACGGAGATCCTGATTTTCGTAAATATTCCGCAAGAACCGTTCAAATGTACCTGCGCTAGAATTGCGACAGAAATCGCAGATCGTTTTCGAAGAACTTGCGCAGATCGTCGATCCCGTACTTCAGCATGGCGACCCGCTCCACTCCCATTCCAAAGGCGAATCCCGTGTAGCGTCCGGTGTCGTAGCCGACATTTTCGAAAACGGCCGGATGCACCATGCCCGAACCGAGGATTTCCAGCCAGCCCGTATGCTTGCAAACCCGGCAGCCGCGGCCGCGGCAGATCACGCAGAGAATGTCCACCTCGGCGCTGGGCTCCGTAAACGGGAAGAAACTGGGGCGAAAGCGCAGGCGGGTCTGCTTATCGAACATCTGGTGAACAAAGGCCGTCAGGGTGCCCTTCAAGTCCCCGAAGGAGACATTCTCGTCCACCAGCAGCCCCTCGACTTGGTGGAACATCGGCGTGTGGGTCTGATCCGAATCGCAACGAAACACCTTCCCCGGAGCGATGACCCGGACCGGCGGCGCCTGGCGCTCCATGGTCCGGACTTGAAGCGGAGAGGTATGGGTTCGCAGGACGACATCGGCGGAGACAAAAAACGTGTCCTGCATGTCCCGGGCGGGATGGTTTTTGGGGATGTTCAGGGCTTCGAAGTTATAGTAATCCTTCTCGACTTCCGGACCCTCGACGACGTCGAACCCCATTTTAGAAAAAATGGTGCAGATCTCCGCGCTGATCTGGCTGATGGGGTGCAGGGCGCCCGGGGCCTCGGTTCGGCCGGGAAGGGATACGTCGATGCGGTCGTGGGCCGCTAGCCCGCCCTCCTCAAGGGCTTCCATGGCCGCCGCGAAATCCGCGCTCAGCTGCTGCTTGATCGCGTTGGCTTTCTGGCCGGCGGCCGGCCGCTGTTCCGGCGGCAGTCCGGCGATGGATCTCAAAAATTGGGTGAGAACGCCCTTGCGGCCGAGATAGTGGACCTGCAGCGCCTGAATTTTCTGCGAATCTCCGGCGGCCGTTTCCAACTCCCGCCGTGCTTCCGAATAAACCTGGTCCAGATTCAGTTCCACGATACTCCGAACGGGATGCGCTTCCCTTTTGAACGGTCCGGCCGCCGCTGCGAAATGGGCAGCGGCGGCTCCTCCTGATTACGCGGGCCGGGCGGCCAATTGGGCGATCTGAGCAAATCCGGCAGGGTCCGAGATGGCGAGCTCGGCCAGAACCTTGCGGTCCAGCGCTACCTTGGCCTGTTTCAAGCCATGCATGAATTTGCTGTAGGAAAGATGGTTCATGCGGGCCGCGGCATTGATGCGGGTAATCCACAATGCACGGAAGTCCCGTTTGCGCGCCTTGCGGTCGCGGTAAGCATAACGCAGGGCTCGGTCCAGGGTGCCGGCCGCCGTTCGAAAAAGTTTGCTGCGCCCGCCGCGGAATCCTCTTGCGAGTTTGAGGACTTTCTGGCGGCGATGTCTGGCCTTGAATCCACGTTTTACACGCATGGCAATTTACCTCATGGCTGTAGCGGTGATAGTGATGATGAATCGGAGCGCTGCCCGATCCGCCGGTCTGCGGTTACCTCATTCCCGGCGCCCGGCAGTGCCCATCGTTATGTGCAACCGACGCGTCATCCGTTGGGCAGCATGAGCTTGACGGCTCTCATATTGCTCTTGTGGATCAGCGGGCTTTTTCTCAAGGCCCGTTTGCGCTTGCGCGACTTCGTGCTCAGGATATGGCTGCCGAACGACTTATGGTAAACGATTTTTCCCGTTCCGGTCTTCTTGAACCGCTTGGCGGCGGAACGGTTGGTTTTGATCTTGGGCATATGCGACTCTCCTTTGCGAATCCAAACAGGTTGGCTATTCAATAAACCAAAACAGATGGCGCGAGCAACATCATACATCGGCCCACGCCACCCGATAAACGTCACTATCGTTGGGGCTCAACGATTTACACGAACCACCTCCCGCGGCCGCCCAAACGGTTGCGAATCATCATTTCGGCGCCAACACCATAAAGAGAGTGCGGTTGTCGAATTTCGGGGTCTGCTCGACCGTGGAGATGTCCTGGGCCGCGGCGGCGATTTTTTCAAGCAGGTCCATGCCCATTTTTGAAAGCGCGATCTCTCTCCCCCGGAACATCACGGTCACCTTGACCTTGTCCTTTTTCCCGATGAACTCCCGGATGCGCCCGATCTTCACCTGAAGGTCGTGTTCGCCGGTCTTAGGTCGGACCTTGATTTCCTTGAGCTTGAAAGAGGCCTGTTTCTTCTTGGCCTCATGTTTTTTCTTGGTCTGCTCATAACGGTACCGCCCATAATCCATGATCTTGCAGACCGGCGGATCGACGTTGGGGGAAACTTCCACTAGATCCAGACCGAATTCCGCAGCGGTCGCCAGGGCCTGTTCGATGGGAATGACCCCGATTTGATTTCCCTCCGGGCCAATTACCCGGACCTGCCGGGCGCGTATCTCCTGGTTGACATTGGTACGGTCAGCTGAGCGGGTTGGCCGCATCGTTCGCGTTGTGAGTACTATCCGTCACCTCCCAGTTCGATGGTTCGGCCGGAAATCCGGCTGCCAAATCAGCCTCATGTCCTTCGGCGGTCAAACCACACTCCGATCATGAGGGCCTCTACGCGGGCGTTTATTCAATAATCGACAACACTAAGAAATGCAAGAAGAAAATGCAACTTGAATTTGACGGGCGGGTTGGAAAAGTCCCGCGATCCGGTCATTTCGGGAGCAGCGAAGCCGGTTGTCGCCGCAACGTACTAAAAAAACTAAATTTACAACTCTGGCCGAAATGACGGCTGCGCTTCGCCGGGCGTCCTGCGAATTTAGCATTGTTTCAACGTGTATTCCGCCAGGCGGCTGGCGCTCCAATAGCGGTTGGACGGGTCGGCGAAGAAAGCCTTGAACAGCGCCAGGCTTTCTTCGCGCCGGACGCCGCTGCGGATCGTGATGCGGCGATCCCGATAGAGCGGGGTCAGCCGTGCACGGGGGCAGGCGGTTCCACCGCCCATCGCGTCTTCGTAGGCATAGACGATCGAGCCGATGCCGTGCAGCATCAGCGCGCTGAAGCACATCAGGCAGGGCTCCATCGTACAGTAGGCGATGACGGCACCGGCCTCCGGCGCCTGCCTCATCGTGACCAGGCGCCTTAAAGCGACCATCTCGGCATGGTCCAGCTCGTTTCCGCCGCCTCCGGACGTGCCCTTTCGCCGCCCGCGCGCGATCACACGATCCCGGTACACCAGGACGCAGCCCACAGGGAACTCCCCCAGAGCCAGGGCTTTGCGGGCCTCTTTGAGGGCCTCGCCCATGAAGCGGCTGTCATCCGGTTCGGAAGGCGGAGGGCGGAAGGCGGAAGGCGGAAGGGGGAGCTTGGAGGTCGGAGGGTGGAAGGTGGAATGCGGAAAACGGCCAGGCTTTTTGGTCACTTCAACTTTCCTTCTTCCGAATTCCGAGTTCACGGAAGCCGGCAAATGGTATCATCGCACGGGCAGGCGCCGTCGACGTCGTAGCAGTAGGCGACCCGAGCCTCCATGACCGCACGCTGCGGCGCAATGGGTTCAAACGAGTGGGTCTGCATCGCGTCGAGCAGCTCCGTCCGCGACGGGATGGCATCCAGCCCGCGGCCCATGACCGCTCCGGATCCGGCCGCCAGGACCTCGGCGTCTTCGCCGTTGGTGACGACCGCGATCGGGACCTGATAGGTCTCCACCAGCCGGGATACGGCCAGCGCCGGGCGCTCCCGCGAGACCAGCGAGCCTGGCCCGAAGCGGATGACCATGCCGATCCGGCCGGCCAGCCGAACCACAAAGTCGACCTTGATGACCGCACGGCGCTGATCGGCCTGAAGCAACAAATCCCGCCGTGGTTCGATCTCCTGGGGACGGAAATGCTTTTGCTCAACCAGCCATCGGGCGATTTTCTGGCGGTAGCGTTCATCCAGCGTGTCGTCGAGGACCTCGCCGGTCAAAAAATCCGCGAGCTTTCCGAGAATGAGATGATGGCCGCTCATGCCGCATATTAAATCATGGCGATGCGGCAGGCAACAGGGATGGGACGGTTCACGGCGATGCTTCGGCCGTGGCCGCTCAGACCGAGGGGCAAGCGTTCCGCGATTCCAGTCCGGCCGAGGCGATCCCCAAAGGGGCTTTACAAAATGAAGCCAGGCGTTTACAATCTGCGCCAATCACAATGCCACCATGCCGATCCAGCGAGAACCGTCCAAACATGGCCCTATCGATTCGGGAGGAATTCGAAAAGCGCGAACGGTCGTTCATGTCACCCTTCGCTTGCCCCAGCTCCCAGTCCAGAGGCCGGGCGGTGGCTGAAAAACCCTGTGCGGTGCGGACCGCCTTTCAGCTCGATCGGGACCGGATCGTCTATTGCAACGCCTTCCGGCGCCTCAAGCACAAGACCCAGGTGTTTCTGGCGCCCATGATCGACGACTACCGCACCCGCCTGACCCATACCCTGGAAGTGGCTCAGATCGCGCGGGCGATCGCCCGGGCGCTCTATCTCAACGAGGATCTCACCGAGGCCATCGCCCTGGGGCACGATCTCGGCCACACCCCGTTCGGCCACAGCGGCGAAACGGTCCTGCAGGAAATCTATTCTCCGGACTTCACCCACAGCGAGCAGAGCATCCGTGTGGTCGACGTGCTTGAAAACGGCGGCCGGGGCCTCAACCTGACCCACGAGGTGCGCGACGGCATCCTCAAGCACTCCAAGGGATACGGCAAGGTGCTGCCCGAGGACCCTGAAGAGCTCGCCTGCACCTACGAGGGCCGCGTGGTCCGGATCGCCGATTTCATGGCCTACCTGAACCACGACTTGGACGACGCCGTCCGCAGTGGGGTCATCGGTGAGGACCAGGTGCCGGAGTCCTGCAGCCGCTTGCTGGGCAAGACGCATTCCGAGCGGGCTGCTACCATGATCAAGGACCTTATTTCCTCATCCCGGGCGGAGGACGGCGTGTTTCTGCTCAGGCCCGGTGACGACGTGCGCGACGCCATGCTGGAGCTGCGGCAGTTCATGTTCGAGAACGTCTATCGTTCCGCCCGAGTCCAGCAGGATTTCGAGAAATCCAAAAAAATTCTCTCCGAGCTTTATGCGCATTTTCTGACCAATGAGGACCTGCTGCGCCACGGGCTGGCCGACCTGCAAATGGGCGGTGACAATCACCGGGGCGAGACGCGGGAGCGCCTGGCGTGCGATTTTATCGCCAGCATGACCGACCGCTACGCCATGAATCTTTACGCCAACCTGTTTTTCCCCTCGCCCTTCACCCAGAAGGTCAACTGATGGATCCGGCCCTGCACGCGCCTTTTCTGGAGCAGCTGCGGCGCGTCTACGCCGACATGGACGCCGCCTACGCGCAGGCGGCCGCCGCGTACGGCTTTGTCTGCGGCGGCTGCGAGGAAAACTGCTGCCGCACGCGGTTTCACCATCACACGCTGCTCGAATATCTCGGCCTGCGCGAGGGCTTCAGCCAGCTGCCGGCGGCGCGGCAGGCGCAAATCCGGGAAAGGGCCGCGCAGGTCGCCGGCCAACACACCCGGGATCGGGCCGCGGGGGACGATTCGAAGCCCATGTGCCCGCTCAACGAGGCGGGTCGCTGCCTGCTTTATTCCTGCCGGCCGATGATCTGCCGGCTGCATGGGATTCCCCACGAACTGCACCCGCCGGGGCGTGCGCCTCAGCTCGGACCGGGCTGCGCCGACTTCCACCGGCGCTGCGGTCGCGGCGTCTATCATCCCTTCGACCGCACGCCGCTGTACGCCGAGCTGGCGCGCCTCGAGTCGGAGTTCCAGCGGACTCTGGGAGCGCGCCGGAAGATCCGGATGACCATCGCCGAAATGCTGGCGGACGGCGGAGTGCTGCCGTGAAAGAGCTGAATCCGGAAGACCTCGACCGGCTGCCGGGGATCCGCATTCGCGAGGGGGATTCCTTCGGCTTCCGCTGCCACCCGGAGATCGGCTGCTTCAACCGCTGCTGCCGGAATTTGAACCTGTTTTTATACCCCTACGATGTGATCCGCCTGAAGCAGCGCCTCGAAATCAGTTCGGAGGAATTCCTCGACCGTTACGTGGATGCGGTGCTCCGGCCCGGGAGCCACTTTCCGGATGTGCTGCTGCGCATGGCGGAGAACGCGGAAAAGACCTGCCCGTTCCTGACGCCCGAAGGCTGCAGCGTTTATGCCGACCGGCCCGACACCTGCCGCACCTTTCCCCTGGAGCAGGGGCTGCGGCACGATGCCGCCACCGGTGAAGACGAGCCGGTCTTCTTATTCCGGCCGCCCGATTTCTGCCTGGGACAGCACGAAGAAAAGAAGTGGACGGTCCCGGAGTGGGTGGAAGACCAGGAGGCCGAGACCTATCACCGCATGACCATCCGCTGGGCCGAGCTGCGGCGGCTGTTCCGGAACGATCCCTGGGGCGCCGAGGGGCCGGCGGGGGCGCGCGCCAAGATGACCTTCATGGCGGCCTACAATGTCGACCGCTTCCGCGAGTTCGTCCTCGGCAGCAGCTTCCTCAAACGCTTCCGGGTCAAACCGGAGCTGCTGGTGAAGATCCGGAAGGACGACGCCCAGCTGATGCTGCTCGGCTTCGACTGGATCAAACTGTTTCTGTGGGGAATTAAGGGCCGGCGGCTGAAGCCCAGGGGGCGCTAGCCCCATGGGTGGTTGGAAGGACTCTCTTGACGGGTAATATTATTATAGGTATAATTGTAGTATGAAAAAGAAGACATCTATCACATTATCAGAGGACATTCTGGAAGCTATCGATCAGCGATCGGGGGATGCCAAAAATCGTTCCGATTTTATCGAAACTGCCATTCGCGCCTACATTGCGAAGCTGATTCAAGACGAGCAGAACGCGAAAGATCTTGCCATCATCAACCGGAATGCGGACCGCCTCAACGTCGAGGCAGCCGATGTCCTGGCATTTCAGGTGATCCCGTGAAACGTGGAGAACTCTATCGGGTTGCGCATCCTTCGACCAGAGACCCAAAAAGGCAGCGCGTCTTTGTCCTAGTCAGCCGGTCGGTGCTTATCGAATCTCGCTTTTCAACCGTCATTTGTGCCCCGGTTTATTCAACGCATGACGGCCTGTCGACGCAGGTCCTGATCGGGATCGAGGAAGGGCTGAAACACGAGAGCAGCGTTCATTGCGATGAATTGGTGAGCCTGCCCAAGACGATGCTGACCAATTATGTGGGCACTCTCTCTCCGAAAAAGATCGACATGCTCGATCAAGCTCTGAGGATTGCGTTGGATGTACCCAAATAGAACATCCAGCCATTTTGGGAGCGGTCAGATCCGGATCGAAAAAACGGCTGGGCTTGGCCTTCCAAAGAAGTCGATTTTAAAATCCCCCCACCCCCTTTGCCAAAGGGGGAGACCGAGGGAAGCAAGCTTGTCCATTGCGTTGCCGAGCAGAATGGCGTTGCGCGCCACAACCCGCTTTTAGGGAGCGGCGGGGCGCCGGCATCGCCGGCGTCATTTTATTCCCGCAGATACACTGCCGCCGCCTCGAACGCCTCTTCCGGGGTGCCAGTCCAACTGCCGCTATGGAATAGGCACGGCTCATATTTTTCATGGCTGTAGGTGTAAAAAGCCATGGACCAATTGTCTTCGCGACCTGAATAGCGAAGGCGGCACAGATGAATAGGCGTCTCTCTCAGCCTGGCGATATGCGCTTCAAGCGTTTCGCCGAAAAGCTTTTCATCAAACTTCTTTGGCACGTTAGGTTCAACATAGGCGTCTATGTAGCAAAACTGCCCCCGAAAACGCACATCGATGCGGTTGAATTTACCGGCGTAGTGCTTCTCGGCATAGGACAGGATGCGTTTTTGAATTTTTTCCTGGATGAAAGGAGGGATCTTCCGTCCCCCGGAATGTGGTGAATAGACCCAGTGGCGCCTCATCGTCTCCCCTTTTTCGCTTCGCCCCAATGGCTTGTTATGCATGCCGCTCTTGCCGGTTGAATCGATCCAAACGCAAGGCGCGCCGGATCGTCACGGAGTTTGGCTGCCCCATCCACCCGGCGGCGGCGGTTTTCTCACGAACAGGATGGGCTTGTGGATTTTCTGGAATGCGCCCCGAAATACGTCCAAGGGGATTTCACCGCTTGAGACCAGCTGTTGGATTTTTTCACGGGACGGGGAGCCGATCTGGTCCAGGTGAGGCGCCAGGTCCGGTTCCAGTTCGGCCAGATGCTGTCTGATTTTAGCCATGTCCGGCTGCAGGATGCGGTGGTAGTCCCGGCCCAGCCGTGACCGCAGCAGATCCTCGTTGTAACGGATTTCCACGCGGGGCTTCAGCTCGAGAAGGATTTGCTCGGAGTCGACATTTGCCAGGAAGATGCTTTTGCCTTCTTCTTCGAGAATTTTTTGAAGCGCTGCCCGCAACGTTTTCTTGGTGTCTTCGAGACGGGCCATCTCTCGTTCCATCTTGCGGTATGCTGCCAGCAACCGATGCAATTCCGCCATTCTGTCCATTCTCTGCCCTGCCTTCCTAGCGGTTGACTCCTTGCGGTCTCTGTTACTCCGAGCGGCAGCTGCCGGTTTCGGCGACGGCGTGAACCTCCAGAAACGAACCGGCGGCGGTGTGCGCGAACCGGCCCGTGCGCTTGTCGATGACGAGGGTGTCGACGCTGCCGCTGACCGCCGCGACCAGCTGAATGACGAGGGTCTGATCGGATTCGAATAACTTGACCATGGACGAGCGCACGTGGTTTTCGAAAACGGCTTTGGGTGCGGCGGTCATCAGGCCGGTCAGCGAGATCTTCTTTCCGACCTCAGCCGGGCTGGACGACCTTTCGATGATGCAGATCAAGGCGTCGGACATCCTGAATTCCGCGGCGGCCGGCGGCGGGTTCCCAAGGACATGGGCAAGGATCATGACCATTAGAAAAAACCCGAAGCGGGCTATCGGCCGGTGGAGCGGCCCGAATTTATCCCGCATCCCGCATCCCGCATCGCATATCATGCTTTTCAATCCTCAATCCGGTACAATCGGCAGGTGTTCCTAAACACCGTCCGGGCCAGTTCCTCCGGGTCTTCACCGCGCACGTCGGCCAGCTTGAGCAGGACCGAGCGCACCCAGGCGGGTTCATTGCGGCGGAAGCGGCGGCGCTCCGGATGCGGGGTCAGGTAGGGTGCGTCGGTTTCCACCAGGAGCCGATCCGCCGGGATCAGGGGGGCCACCCGCCGCAGGGGCTCCCCGCGTTCCGGAAGCGTAATGATGCCGGTGATGCCGATATAGCAGCCCATGTCCAGGTAGCGCGTCAGTTCGGCCCGGGTGCCGCTGAAACAGTGGATCACCGCAGACCCGGCCGGCGGCGGACAGGTCCGGAGCAATTCCAGGAACCGGCCCTGGCTGTCACGCTCGTGGAAAATCATCGGCAGACCCAGTTCCGCGGCCGCCTCCAGCTGGCTGACGAACCATTTTTCCTGGTCCTCGCGGGGCGAGTGCATGCGGTTGAAGTCCAGCCCGGTCTCACCCCAGGCCCGGACCGCCGGGCGGCGGGCCAGGGCGACCAACTGCTCCAGGATTTCATCGCTGCATTCATGGGCGTCGTGGGGGTGCACGCCCACCGAGGCATAAACGCCCGGCCAAGCTTCCGCCAGGTCGACAGCCATGCGCGAGGTTTTGAGCGTGACGCCCACGGTCATCATGCGGGAAACGCCCGCCGCGCGGGCGCGGGCCAGCACCGCGTCCAGGCCGCCCTGATAGGAGGGGTCGTCGAGATGGCAATGGCTGTCGAACAGGTTCATGCAATTCATCCGAATCGGCATAACTCGAGCTTTTAACTCGGGTTTTCTATCATTTAGCTTTCTGGATATCAATCTTTTTGCCTTGATTTCGCTGGTGGGTTTTGAGAATATAATCATCTTGACCGGTTGCTGAAAACTCATTCCGCATACGCGGATCCATCGTCCGAAGTGGAGGCGCAACATGTTTAAAATCGTCAAACGCGAGGAAATGTCCCAAGGCACCGTGGTGCTCAATGAAATCGAGGCACCGCTCATCGCCAAAAAGGCCAAGCCCGGTCAGTTCGTGATCCTGAAGGCCAACGAAACCGGCGAGCGCATCCCGCTGACCATGGCCTACACCGACCCTGAAAAAGGCATCATCGCCGTCATCTATCAGGTCGTCGGCAAATCGACGGCCCTGTTCAAGACCCTGAAGGTGGGCGAGGGCTACCAGGATGTCATCGGCCCGCTGGGCAAGCCCACGCACGTGGAAAAGCTCGGCAAGGTGGTCTGCGTCGGAGGCGGCACCGGGGTGGCCGTGCTGCACCCCATCACCCGGGCGATGAAGCAGGCCGGAAACCACGTCATCGCCATCATCGGCGCCCGGACCAAAGATCTGCTCATCCTCGAAGACTTCATGAAGAGCGCTTCGCATGAACTGCACGTCTGCACCGACGACGGCTCCTACGGCCGCCACGGGTTTGTGACCCACGCCCTCAAAGACATCCTGGACCAGGAAAAGATCGACCTGGTGGTGGCGATCGGGCCGGTTCCCATGATGAAGTTCGTCTCCAAACTGACCAAGGAATACAACACCCCCACCCTGGTCAGCCTGAACCCCATCATGGTGGACGGCACCGGGATGTGCGGGGGCTGCCGGGTATCGGTGGGCGGCAAAACCCAGTTCGCCTGCGTGGACGGCCCCGAGTTCGACGGCCACCAAGTGGATTTCGATGAGTTGATGCTCCGTCTGCAGGCCTACTGCGAAGACGAGAAGCTGTGCCACAACGAGTTTTGCATGCTGGAAGAATCCTGGCATAAGTAGACGGCGATCGATACAGCCGGTCGTCGTTTGCTGATGCGCCTAAAAAAAATAAAAAATTTCAGGTGATCACATCGGAGGAAGGCCATGTCGGAAGGAACCGCCCCGAAGGAAAAGAAAGAGAAAAAAGGCAGAGTGCGGATGCCGGAGCAGGAGCCCCAGGTGCGCGCCCGGAACTTTATGGAGGTGCCCACGGGCTACACGCCGGAGATGGCCAGGGAGGAGGCGGCGCGCTGCCTGCAATGCAAGAATCCCGGTTGCGTCGATGGCTGCCCGGTCGGCATCGACATCCCCGGTTTCATCAAGCTCATCAAGGAGGGGGATTTCACCAAGGCCATCCGCCATATCTGGACCATGAACAGCCTGCCGGCGGTCTGCGGCCGGGTCTGCCCTCAGGAGAGCCAGTGCGAGGGCCAGTGCATCCTGGCCAAGAAGGGCGAACCGGTGGCCATCGGCAACCTCGAGCGGTTTGCGGCGGACTGGGAGCGGGCGCACGGCACCGGGGCGCTGCCTCCCAAGGCGCCGCCCACCGGCAAACGGGTCGCCGTGGTCGGCGCCGGCCCCGCCGGTTTGACCGTGGCCGGCGACCTGATCCAGAAGGGGCATGAGGTCACCGTGTACGAAGCCTTTCACAAACCGGGCGGGGTGCTGCTCTACGGCATTCCCGAGTTCCGCCTGCCCAAGGAGATCGTGGCCCAGGAGGTCAACTTCCTGGAGCGCCTGGGCGTGAAGGTGGAATGCAACGCCGTGGTCGGCCGCACCGTAAGCCTCGATGAGCTGTTCGCGGAAGGCTACCAAGCCGTCTTCCTGGGGCTGGGGGCCGGGCTGCCCAAGTTCATGAATCTTCCGGGGGAGAACCTGGTGGGCATTCTCTCCGCCAACGAATACCTCACCCGCGCGAACCTGATGAAAGCCTACCTGTTTCCGAAGGTGGACACGCCGATCCCGCGCGGCAAGGACGTCGTGGTGCTGGGCGGCGGAAACGTGGCGATGGACTCCGCGCGCACGGCCCTGCGCCTGGGGGCGGACCGGGTGCGGCTGGTCTACCGGCGTTCGCGCGACGAGATGCCGGCGCGGGCCGCGGAAGCGCACCATGCCGAGGAGGAGGGCATCGAGTTCTTCCTGCTGACCAATCCGACCCGGTACATCGGCAACGAAAAGGGCCGCCTGACCGGCATGGAGTGCATCAAGATGGAACTGGGCGAGCCGGACGCCTCCGGCCGGCGGCGGCCGGTCCCGGTCAAGGGCTCGGAATTCGAGCTGGCCTGCGATCTGTGCATCGTGGCCGTGGGCACCGGCGCGAACCCGCTGCTGACGAGCTCCACACCCGACCTCAAGATCAATAAATGGGGCTACATCGAGGCCGATCGCAAGACCGGCAAGACCATGAAGAAGGGCGTCTGGGCCGGCGGCGACATCGTGACCGGCTCGGCCACCGTGATCCTCGCCATGGGCGCGGGACGCAACGCCGCCAACTCGATCCATGACTATCTGTTGCGCGGCTGGTGATGAGAGGCCATACCCACCCATTTAATTAGCCAGATCAACCGGCGCCGGGAGTCTCTCCCGGCGCCTGCTTTTATTGCCTTTCCCATAACACCTGCCGGTTTTTTCTGCCGACTCACCTCCTAAGCCTATGTTTTTATCATTAATTTTTTTGGTCTGATAAAATAGAAATATTTGATTGTTAAGTCGGTTTTTTTCATATAAAACCTATCTCGTTTTCATTCCGGTTGAGCGGCGGGCGATGCGGCAAGAATTGCCCCGGATCCCACGACCCGACGACGCCAAGGAGGGGCCATGTCATTCCGACTTTTTCCGAAAGCGCCCAAGTTTTTCGAATTTTTCCGAGAACAAAACCGAATCATCGTCGAGGCCGCCACCGTGCTGAATACCATCCTCATAGACTTCGGCGATTGCGATGTGCGATGTCAGATGATCAACCGGCTCGAGGCGGACGGCGATGCCCTGAACCGGACGATTTCCCAGTTGCTTTCGACGACGTTCATTACTCCCATCGACCGCGAGGACATTCACCTGATCAATTCCTCGCAGGAAACCATTCTCAATCACATTCAGGCCATCTCCAACCGCATCGGGGTCTACGAATTCACCCGGATGCGGTTTCCGGCGCAACGGATGGTGTCCAACGTGAAGGATATGGTCACCGCCATCGGCGTCCTGCTTGGAATGCTGGAAAACAAGGGGGAGGTGGCCGACCACGTGGGGCAGGTCAAGCATCAAAAGAAGGAATGCGAGATGCTGCTGCTGAGCGGTCTGGGCGAGCTCTACGACAACCCCAACCCGTCGCCGGCCGAGATGATGGAAATCATCAAGTGGACCCACGTCTACGACCGCATCGACAAGGCGTTCAACCGGGCTTGGCAGCTGGCCAAGGCCATCGAGGGGATCGTGCTGAAAAATGCCTGATCGGCGGGGATCGGCTCAGCGACGGTCGGCGGCTGCCGGCAGGGGAGGCCAGGGCAATTGGAGCTGACGGGACTCTGGATACTGGTGATCGGTACGGTGGCGGCGGCGCTGGTCTTCGACGCCATCAATGGGTTTCACGACGCCGCCAACTCGATCGCCACGGTGGTTTCGACGCGGGTGCTGTCGCCGCGGACCGCCGTCCTGTGGGCGGCCTTTTTCAACTTCGTGGCCATGTTCGTGTTTGCGCCCAAGGTGGCGGACACGATATCCAAAATCGTCCACATCCAGCAAGGGGATCCGGTCTACGTGGAGGTCGTGCTGGCGGGGCTGGTGGGGGCCATCGCCTGGGACCTGCTGACTTGGTGGTGGAGCCTGCCGACCAGCTCCTCGCATGCTCTCATCGGGGGGTTCGCCGGCGCCGGCATCGCCTTCAAGGGCTGGGGCGCGGTGCACTGGGACAAACTGTTCACGGTGATGGCATTCATCCCCATCGCGCCGCTCATCGGTTTCATTTTCGGGTTCGGGCTCATGGTCGCCGTTTACTGGATCTTCCGCCAATGGCGTCCCTTGGCGATCGACCGGTTCTTCCGCAAAGGCCAGCTGCTGTCCGCATCCCTCTATTCGCTCGGCCACGGCGGCAACGACGCCCAGAAGACCATGGGCATCATCGTGGCCCTGCTGGTGGCTCACGGCACGTTCACTCCGGACACCCAGCTGTCCCTGACCGATTTCAGGACGGCCTGGATCATCCTTTCCTGTCATCTCGCCATGGCCGTAGGGACGATGCTGGGCGGCTGGCGCATCGTCAAGACCATGGGGATCAAGGTCACGAAGCTTCAGCCCGTGGGCGGGTGCTGTGCGGAGACGGCCGGCGCAGCCACCCTGTTCCTAGCCACCTTCCTGGGCATACCGGTGTCCACCACGCACACCATCGCCGGCGGCATCATCGGCGTCGGCGCCACCCGCCGGCTGACCGGCATCAAGTGGGACATCGCCATCCGCATCGTCGTGGCATGGGTCGTGACCATCCCCTGCTCGGCGGTCATCGCGGCGCTGACCTTCTTTGCGCTTGCCGCCCTGCGATGAGAGGCCACATCTATCCGAAGCGCTCCACCCACCGCAAGAATTGTTCCGCTTTGTCTATTCCGTAGCGGCCGAGGCTGTCAACGATCGCGGCCACGGATTTTTCATGCGACGCCCCGCCGCCGTTTTTCGAGAAGAATTTGTCGGCGTAGCAGATGATCTCCTCTTCGAGGCTGACGGGGCGCATGTCGCGCTCGGGCAGCGGCAGGTTGAAGCGCCGGATGTCCTCGGCGCTGATCCCGACTCCGACGTGCCGCTCGCAGACGAGCCCGTGCCGGGGATGGCCGAGCGCGTCCAGGATTTCGCGGCCGAGAATGCCGTGCCGGATGTAGGGCTCGGTGCCATGGCAGTCCAGGCCGGGGCTGTCGGTGAGAAACATCCCGATGTCGTGGAGGATGGCGGCGCTTTGGATAAAGTCCAGATCGGGGCCCAGATGGGCGACCCGGGCGGCGGCGGCCAGCGCCTTGTCGGCCACCCGCCGCCCGTGTTCCAGAAGAATTCGGTAGGATTTCGATTCCGCCGCGTAATACCGGCCGACCAACTCAACGGGATTCATGGCGGCGCTCATGCGGCCCGGGAGCCCTTGGCTTCCTTGGCCAGCAGCACTCCCTCGATGAACGGATCGATGCCGCCGTCCAGCACCTCGTTCACATTGCCGATGTCCATTCCGATGCGGTGGTCTTTCACCATCTGGTAGGGCTGGAGCACGTAGGAGCGGATCTGGCTGCCCCAGGCGATCTCCTCCTTGCTGTCGTGCATCTCCTGGAGCTTCTCGTCCTGCTTCTGCTTCTCGCGCTGGTGCAGCCGCGCCCGCAGGACCTTCATCGCCAGGTCCTTGTTGCGGTGCTGGGACTTCTCCTGCTGGCACTGGACCACGATGCCGGTCGGTAAATGGGTGATGCGCACCGCGCTGCTGGTCTTGTTGACGTGCTGTCCGCCCGAGCCGCTGGCGCGGAAGACATCAATGCGCAGGTCCTTCTCCTCGACGTCCACCACGATTTCGTTGTCGAGCTCCGGGTAGACGAACACGGATGCGAAGGAGGTGTGGCGTTTGCCGCTGGCATTGAAGGGCGAGATCCGCACCAGCCGGTGTACGCCGACCTCGGACTTGAGATAGCCGTAGGCGTTCTCGCCGGAGGCGGTGAAGGTGGCGCTCTTGATGCCGGCTTCCTCGCCGGGCTGGTAGTCGATCAGCTCCAGCTGGTAGCCCTTGCGCTCCACCCAGCGGGAGTACATGCGGAAGAGCATTTCCGCCCAGTCCTGGGCCTCGGTGCCCCCGGCGCCGGCGTTGATGGAAACGATGGCGTTTTTGTCGTCGTCCTCCCCGTCGAGCATCAATTCCAGCGCGTACCGGTCCACCCGCTGCTGCAGCTCGGCGGCCTGGCCGGCGAGATCCTTCAGGGTGTCCTCGTCCGCTTCCTCGACCGCCATGTCGTACAGACCCTGATGGTCTTCGATTTCGGCCGCCAGGCGTTTGAACCGATCCAGCCGGTTGCTCAGGGCCGTACGCTCCTTTAAAATGACTTTCGCCTCGTCGGGTTTGCTCCAGAAACCCTCCCGGGCAACCGCCGTCTCGATTTCGGCCAGCCGTTTTTGCATGCCCTCCAGGTCAAAGACAGCCTCGAACCTTCAAGAGTTTGGCTGCGATATCCTTCAACGTCTGCTTGATTTCGTAAGACATGTTCCCTCCTTGTACTACGGCTTTTTTCTTCGCCGCCGTCCGATGGGTGCCCAAATGACCGCCGCCGCCGAGAGGACCAGGCAGGCGCCGGCAAAAACATCGCCGAAGCGGGTGTAAAACGTGAGAATGTCCAGCAACGGCAGCTCGCGCACGACCGCCGCCTCTTCCATCAAGGGCGTCACGTCGAGCAGCCGGCCGACCGGATCGACAAACCCGCTGATGCCGGTGTTGGCCGACCGGACCAAGGCCCTCCGGTTCTCCACCGCCCGGAGGACCGCCAGCGAAAAATGCTGATACGGACCGGCGGTCGTCCCGTACCAGGCATCGTTGGTAATGGTGACCAGCAGGCCGGCGCCGTTGCGCACCTGCTCGCGCGCGAGCTCGGGGAAGATGATCTCGTAGCAGATCTGGATTCCCAGCTTACGGCCCAGCCATTCCAGCGTCTTGCCGGTTTCGCCGGCCTTGAAGTCGCCGACATGCTCAACGATTTTCCCGAGAAACGGGAGGTACTCCTTAAACGGCGTGTATTCGCCGTACGGCACCAAATGGGACTTGTCGTATCGTCCCAGCACTTCGGTCCGGGGTCCGACCAGGTAGGCGCTGTTGTAATAATCCGCCTTCTGTCCGCGCATCTCGAAGGCCGGGGCCCCGATCAAAAAGTGGGTGCCGGCTTCGGCGATCCCCTGCATCACGAACCGGGTCGGCGGCACCTCCGCCAGGAAATAGAACGGCGCCGCCGATTCCGGCCAGACAATCAAGTCAGGCCGATCCGGGCGAGTGGACAGGGACAGTCGGAGGTATTTTTCGATCGCGGCCTTCTGAAACGCCGGGTCCCATTTCTGGGATTGCTCGATATTGCCCTGAATGACGGCCACCCGCGCCCGGGGGGCATCCGCCGCCAGGCGGTCGATCTGCGCGATGCGCAGCTCGCCGTAGCCCCATGCCAGTCCGATCAATACAGCCGCGGTCGATAGACTGACCAATGCAAACCGCCCTCTGACCGGTTTCCCGTACCATGGCTTTCCGGTAACGGCGAGGCACCCCAGCAAGAGAGCGGCGTTGGCGAAGGCGATCAATCCCGAAAGTCCGTACACACCAAATATATCCAATATTTGGATCAGATGCAACTGCCGGTACTGGGAGTAACCGGCCAATTCCCATGGAAAACCGGTGAACAAAAAGGATCGCAAGAAATCAGCGGCCACCCAGAACGACGGGAAAAGAAGCAGCGCCCGCGCCGGCGAACCGGCGGCCAGCGCAAACCCATAAGCCAGCGGGGCGACAAACACCAGGCTGAGAATGGCGGCGAACAGGAATAGTATGGCGACGCTGAGATAGGCCGGCAAGTGCCCATAGATGACCATGGTCGGGACCAGCCAGTAGAGCAGCGAGAGAAAATGGGCGATCCCGAAGATGACACCGCGTCGAAACGCTTCCCCTGGGCTGGCATCATTCAGCATCCACAGAAGAGGCACCAGCGCCACCCATGCCAGTCCGTCGAGGCCGATTTTAGGGAAGGCGGCGGTCAGCAGAAGACCGCTGACGATGACCGTCAACAGCGTCTTGAATTCGATTTTCACGGCTCACCATCGATCAAAAAAAACCCCGCTTCCACGGGGTGATAGGCCACACGCGATCCGAACGTCGGCATTTTGCTATTTTCAATGAAAACGGCGGGCTCTGTCAACAATAGTTTTGGACGACTTCGAAATAGCCTCATCTCTGCGTTGCGCATCATTTCGTTGCCGCTGCGGCGTACGGTCCGTATCCCCCCCCGCCAGACGAGATTCGCGCGCCTGGATCTTGGACTCTTTGCGAAGTCATTGGTTCGGTATTTGATTTCAATTTGTTGTGGGCCGGGCGGCGTTGACACACCATATGTTACGGTCTATAATCATTTTCAACTTGGCAGTGGCCCGTGGCGTGACTTGAATCGAGGAGTGGCGGATGGATGAATTTAAACAAATTCTTATGGATCGACTGGTCAAGGGAGGCGCCGACCCGTCCAGCTTGAGCAGTATCCTGAAGGCGCTTTCAAAGCTGCTTTCCTCGAACCCAGACATTGATCCGGCTGCAGCCAACGAGCGGTTGCACTACCTGGGGTGGCCCGAGGTCGAGGTGGACTATCACATCCTTCAGCTCGCGCTGGCATGTTTTGAGATGGAGGACGGACACCGTCGCAGCCTGGCAGACGGGCATGACCGCAGACCCCAAGCCATGCGGTTGCAGGATATCGAAATCACCCCCATCGCCCTGAACGACATCTGATTCCTGTAATCTCCGATACGGAGGAAGTAAGGTGCCAAAATCAATAAGAATTCGCATCGGCAAAGTTGAATTGAAGGGGGAGTTGTTCGACACGGTTGCGGGAAAGGCCATGGCCGAAGCGTTGCCGATCGAATGCCAATGGTCACGCTGGGGTGATGAATATTACGGCACCACCCAGCCCGGCTTCGGAAGCTATCCTGGCGCGACCACCGATCAGATGGAAGTGGGGGATTTGGCTTACCACGCCCAGAGCGGCTGGTTCTGCCTGTTCTTCGGACCCACCCCGGCCAGCCGCGGCAAGGAGCCGCGTGCTGCGGTGCCCGTTTTGAAAGTCGGAAAAGTGCAGGGCGACTGGTCAGCGGTGAGGGTTTTAGGCGAATCGATCAAGGCTACAGTGGAATCCGCTTGATTCGACCGGGGCCGATCTCGCTTGCGGGTTGAGCATTTCAGAGAGGGATCGGTTCCGCATGCGTCTGCCAAAAGTGACTGGAAGGGCCATGAGATATTGCTCATGGCCCTTTCTTCCGGGGCATCCATAAAATCTCCCCCTAATCCCTGCCGAACAGCTTCGTGCCCTCCATAGGGCTCGATGGCCGCGTGCTCACCCCATCCAGCGCAGGTAAACCTTTTTTGTCCCCGCCCCGTCTAATTTGAACAAATAGGGCCTGTCGAGGCTGGAGGCTGACCATGAAACGCAATCCAATGAAATTTTTTATAATTTTTTCAATAGCGATCTTGTTCGGAATCGGGTCCGCCTGGGCTGGCGGACGCAGCCATTACTCCCACCACCCCAATGCCTCCTACTACAAGGGGGATAACCATCACGGCAACGGTTGGGGGTATCGGCACCACGGGCCGCCGCATCGTTATTATCATTACCGGGGTTACGGGCCGCGATATTACAACTACCGGTACTATGGTCCGCCGGTGTACTACCATTACTACAGCTCCTATTACCCGGGCGCCTGGGGCGGATACGACGGCGCCTATTATTTCTCGGGCGGTTTCTCCGAACCCGGCTTTGGATTCGCCTTTGGCACACGCGGAAATTGGTGATATAGTCACCGATTGTGACGTCAAAGACACCCATTTCCAGCGGACCATCCGGGTCTTTCACGGCCTCGGCTCAAACGAACGGCGGCGGCCGGGCGAGGCCGAATCTGAAGGAGCAACCGGGTTCCCGGCCGCGGCATGAACCATCGGCTTCGGGTTTCGGAAAAGCGGGCCCCCCGTTGGCGGACGAAGACGAACTCGTTCGCCGCGCTCGTGAAAATGACCCGGGGGCGGTGGACCAATTGATTCGGCGCTACCAGAAAAAAGTGTATTCGATCGCCTACCAGATGAGCGGCTCCGACCCCGAGGACGCTCGCGACTGTGCGCAGGAAGCGCTGATCCAGGTGTTTCGCAATCTCGCCCGCTTTGAGGGGCGATCGCGCTTTTCGACGTGGCTTTATCGGGTCGTGGTCAACACTTGCCTGGATGCGCGCCGGCGGCGCCGGCGTTGGCTTCAAATGATTTTCACCCGGCGGCCCGAAAAGCAGGATGCGGTCGATGCCGATCCGGTCCTTGACCATTTTCCGGCTCCCGAGGACGGCACGGACCCGGTATCCAGCGTCAGTGGTGAAGAGCTCAAACGGGATGTCGCGGATGCCATGCGCCGATTATCGGACAAGCAGCGGACGGTTTTTCAACTCAAGGTGTTTCAGGAAATGAGCATCCCCGAAATCGCCGAGGCAACCGGAATGGCCGAAGGCACCGTCAAATCCCACCTGTTTCGTGCGACGCAGAGCGTACGGGAGCAATTGCGCTACTGGGCGGAAACCTGACCAAAAGGAGATGGGACATGCAGGCATGTCGCAACCAGAATGAAATTTTGATGCTGGACGCTTTGGGGGAGTTAAACGACCCCCGTATGCGCCGCGACTGGGAGAACCATCTCAGGGCCTGCGACGGCTGCCGCCGGGAGCGCGCCCGCATGCTGGATCTATTGGGCAAAGTGAAGCGCGCCGGGATGCCTCCCGAGCTTTCGGATCGGCAGGCGGACGCCATGGCCAAGACGATCGCCTGGAAACTCCGCAACGAGCGGATCCAGCCATTCCAGGAGAAGCCCCGCCGGTTTCGGTTCATGCCGGTGCTGGCTGCGGCCTGCGCGATCATGGCCGTCGTTCTGGGGGGCTACCGGCTGCTGCAGCACCTGTCGGGCCCCGGAAACGAAATGGAGATGTCGGCCGACCTGATGCTTCCGGAAGATTTGGAGATCATCAAAAACTTTGACCTGTTGAAGGATATGGATACCATCGAAAAATTGATTCATGTGGTCGATATTCCCGACAATGGGCCCGGAACGGAGGAAGGCGCCCCGGAGGAGACTCAGGGAATGCATCGAAATGAAATCGGAAAGAAATATGCGTAAGCATTGCGGCGCATCCGGCCGGGGACTGGTGCGTGCGGCGGTGGCCATCCTGGCGGTTTGCAGCCTCGTCGGAATCGCCGGGGGTCATGAGCGGACCGAAGGGGAGAGCTGGTCTTCGGGGCTGCTGAACGGCACCGACCGGCCCGCGTTGAACGCCGGCGTTCATCTCGCACAGGGCAAGGGCCGGCAGAAGCCCAGCTTCGACGGCTTTCCACCGGAAGAACGGCCGCGCATGCAGCAGCAGTTCCGGGAGTGGCAGTCGCTTCCACCCGACCAAAAGGACACCATGCGGCGCCGCATGGACGAATGGAACCGCATGCCGCCGAACGAACGGGACCGCTACCAGCAGCGCTACCAGCAATGGCAACAGCTCCCCCCGGATGAACGCCGGCAGCTTGAAAACAATCTCCGCCGCTGGGATAATCTCTCCCCCCAGGATCGCGACGCCATCCGCCGGCGTTTCCGTAAATGAAGGCCGCGGACAAACGCAGCCGCTCGGAGCCGGCGCGGTCGAATCCGGAACGCGCGGCGGTGGGCGAATCCGATGTCGGAAGTACTTTTCAGCCATTCTTTACAGCAGTAAAAAAGCGATTTAAAGCAACGGGCCCAGTGGCCCGGTTGTCCTCCCGGCGCCCTCCCTCTTCCTTTCTTTTTGATACCGCTCGCGCTCATCGTTGGTGATTTTTCGCGCACCGGTTTTGCTAAAAAGTATATAATCGTTAACTCACTATATGGCCTTGTCGCTTTATTCGCCCCTCCCTTCGGTCCGTTTTCACAACCCGTCTGCGCCGCATTCCAAAGAGAAGTAAAGTCTGCGTAGCATCCCTGCAAAATGTTGCAACCATCGCACTGGGCAGAAAATTACCCAGCTGGGTGGTTGACGGTAGTATTTCGGTTTATTTGTCCGAAAAAACTAGTAAAATCGCTATAAATACAGTTGAATTCAACATCTGAACTAAAATATTGCCATAATGGGAGTGCTTTTTCGGGACACCAAATATAGTGTAATTATTATGCTTGACACACTATACCCGTTTGTCTATAATTTCACCACAACTGACTGTAGAGATAACCATTTGACATCCAGGCGAAAAACGACAAATTAACGGTAAGTTAACATGGCAGTGGGCGAATGCCACAATGGCGCCCAGGCTAAGGAGCATGAAGGGATATCCCCTGACTTAACATAATGATTCCGTGCGCCAAACGGATCTGTATCGGGAAATGGCCTAAGCTCCGCTCCGTGTCCATAGCAAGTTGCTCCTGCGACTTTCTATATATTGAATCGCTCCAATGGACATTTTGCTGCATTGCTTGAGCTTGAAGCGGTGCGGAGAGGAGGCTGTAAGTGGCTGTTAGCTTTCCCCCGACGGAAATGAACGTATTGCTCCTTTACGATTTGAACCCGGATTGGACGCCGCACGAAAAAGAGGAGGTGGCGCAGGCGCACGGCCGCCTCAGCGATGCGCTCTCATCCGCCGGCTTCTCCATTGATTTGCTTCCCGTCGTCGATCAGCATTTCCCCGAGCGATTGAGCTCATACGATTCGCAGGATTGTGTGCTATTCAATTGGTGCGACGGGATCCCCGGCCTTCACCACAGCGAGTATCTGGTCGTCCGCCATCTCGAGCAGATGGGGTTTGTTTTTACCGGATCCGGGTCTGCCACGCTGGCGCTCAGCTATGACAAGCACCGGGTCAAGCAAATCATGGATCGATACCAGGTGCCGACCCCTCACTGGAAGCTGTACACGTCTTCGCAAGCCAACGGATGGCATGAGTTTCCGGCGATCGTCAAACCCGCGGTCGGGCATTGCAGCGAGTGGCTGACCTCAGAGTCGGTGGCCATGAATGAAAAAGAGCTGCACGATCGGATCGCCTACCTGGTGGACGAAGTGGGGCTGCCGGCATTGGTCGAGGATTTCATCGACGGCCGCGAGTTCCATGTGTCCCTGTGGGGCAACGGACGGGTCGAAATGCTGCCGCCCGCGGAGATGGATTTTTCAGCCTTCAGCGACGTCCACGACCGTCTGTGCACCTATGACGCCAAATTCATCCCCGGCTCCGTTCATTACGAAAATATCCATACCATTCTACCCTCCACGTTGACGGATGGCGAACTCGCCGAGCTCGAACGGGTCTGCATGGCCGCCTACAAGGCCATCGGCTGCCGCGATTACGGCCGGATCGACGTCCGCCTGCGGGACGGCGCCTTCTACGTGCTCGACATCAATCCCAACCCCGACATCAGCGAAGACGCCAGCATGGCGAGCGCCGCCGAGCATGCAGGTTTATCCCATGGGGACATGGCGTCGAATCTGCTCAGCCTGGCGGCCAAGCGTCATCCCGTCTTCGGCAAGAAAAGGCGATCCAACGTGCACTGACACCCCGCCCCGTCTCAATTCCAGTCGGGCAGCGCGAACTTCGGCCGGCCGTTCCGGTCGAATAGCCCCCAGTGCGGACCGACGCCGCCGGCTTCGGTTTTCCAGGGTTCATCGAACATTTCAAAAAGGAAAATGCCAAGGGCCCGGGCTCGCACGAAGTCGGTCAGCTCATGAATGAACCGGCGCTGGTTTGCGGCACTCGGCACGGCCGGCCCATTCGGCGGGCCGGCGCTCGGCCAGCCGATCTCACCGATGACAATCGGTTTTCCGGTCTGCCCATAGAGCTCGACCAGTCGGCGGTACGAGCCGTCCAAGTTTGCATGGACGGCCTCTTCCACGGGCGCCGGCGCGAAGAATGGATGGATGTTCACCATGATGACGTCGCAATGCCCGGCGATCCGCCGGCCCTGGTCCGCATGCGCCGTTACGGCGGCGACCATGGACATCGCCGATGTGACCTGCACCCGCCGGCGGGCGTCCGGCGACAGCCCCTTTTCGACATGGATGAGGTCTTCGATCAGCCGCTCAACCGTCACCGGCTGCCGGCAGGCCTCGGGCTCTCCGGGAAGGCACTCGTTGCCGACCACCACGCCGGCCACATTGCCGGAGGTATTGGCCAGCCGCACGGCGGCATCCATTTGGCCGCGGGTGCTGCGCAGGTCGGCGGGAGGGTCGTGGTTCAGCCCGCAAACGTAGACGCCGAGGAAAATGCGAAGGTTCGGGAAATGGCGCTGCGCCAGCGGGACGATGCGGCTGAGGCCGTTGTCCATGCCATAGGTGCGGATCTGCCGAAAGCCGGCGGCGGCGATGGTTTTGAGATCTTCCAGGATTTGCCGCTCCGGAAGTTCGAAGGCATCGCCCGGCCGCTGGCCGTTCCGGTGGAACGGCCCATAATTGACGCCGATGAAATGATGGGGAGGCGAACCGTCGGTCAAACCGCACGCCGGCCACAGTCCCCAGAGCCATACGCCGATGGCCGTGTAAAAAAGCCGACGGAGCTTTTTTCGTCCTGCGGGTGTCACCGGCGCTTCCATCGCATCGAACACCCCGGCCGGATATCGAAGCGGTCCGCGAAACCGGCTCTGGCCTCGACCACGTATTTGGCGGGACCGGCAGAAGAATACAGCTGGTCGGACATCGGGGTGGTGTGAGCGGCAACGTTGAGCACCCGCCCGCCGGCATCGACAAAGATCATGTCCAGCGAGTCCGGGGTGTTGCGCATCCAGAAGGTCTGGGGCTGAGCCGATTCGAAGATGAACAGCATTCCCGTAATGAAATCGCCGAGGACCCTTCCCATGAGGCCTCGTGCGCGGGCCTCGGGCGTTTCAGCGATTTCAACCGCCAAGGTTGCCGCCACCGAACCATCCGGCTTCAGGATTTCCACCAGCCCATCGGCGCGGATGACGGCAGCGGCCCCCGCCGGTTCCGGCCCGATCCATGCCAGGCCGGCCATGCATGCGATGAGTCCGCCCGTGCCCCACACGAGTCTGCTCCATACGTTGCGCTTTTTCATTCTGGCCATGGTTGCTTTCCTTCCGGCGCCCGGGGCGGGGTTTCCAGGGATTATTCGCATCAGCCTATAGCATCCGGCGGGCAATGGCAATCCGCATCGGCAACTTGTTTTTGCATTGACATGCCGCGCGGCATTGTCTTAGGCTTTAACCTGATGTTGAACGGCTCGATGATGGGCCGCCCCGGTCGATCCGGCCATACCCACATGAATTGGAGGAGAGGCAATGCACGTGACTTTTTACGGTGCGGTGCGCGAAGTCACCGGGTCCATGCATCTCATCGCGACGGAGCAGGACCGCGTCCTGCTCGACTGCGGGCTTTTCCAGGGCCGCCGCCGAGAGGCAGCCGAAAAGAACCGGGTGCTGCCTTTTGACCCCGGCATTCTGACCAACGTGGTGCTTTCCCACGCGCACACCGACCACTCCGGCCGGATTCCGGTCGTCACCAAAAACGGGTTTGCCGGCCGCATCGTCTGCACCCGCGCCACCAAATCAGCCTGCGACTATCTGCTGCCGGATTCGGCCAGCATCCAGCAGTCAGACGCGGATTACCTTAACTACAAGACCCTGCGCGCGGCTTTGAGCCAGAAGCACCCCCGTTTCCAAGGGAAAAATGAGGCCGCGGCGGATCTCGGCGAGATCAAGCGGCTGCTGAAAAAAGGGCGGCATGAACTGAACGTCGATACCATCCGCGACCTCATGGCCCAGTTGCGTCTCGAGGTCGTCAAACCGCTTTATACCATTGCGGAAGCCGAGAAGGCGTTGGGCTATTTCGACCCCTATCCCTACCGGACGCCGATCGACGTCGGGCACCAGATGGCCTGCACGTTCTACGACGCCGGCCATATCCTGGGATCGGCCATCAGCATCGTCTCGGCGCGGGGGAACGGGAAAACTCTGCGGCTGGGCTTCTCGGGCGATATCGGCCGGTTCGACAAACCCATCATCAACGATCCAGAGCTGGTGTTCGCCGAGGCCGACCGCGAGGTCGACCTGTTCATCCTGGAGAGCACCTACGGCGATCGGCTGCACGAGCCGGTCGCCGACCTCAAGGGCCAGCTCGCCGCCGTGCTGACGGAAACCCTGGGGCGGGGCGGCACCGTCCTGATCCCGGCCTTTGCGTTCGGCCGCACCCAGGTGCTGCTGTACATGCTGCACGAGCTTTACAACGAGCGGCGCGTGCCGCGCGTTCCCGTCTACGTAGACAGCCCGCTTGCGACCCACCTGACCCAGGTGTTCGCCGAGCATCCCGAGGTCTACGACCGCGACACGCAGACGACCTTCCTGTCCAAGGGGCAGAATCCCTTTCAGTTCGATCAGATCCGGTTCGTGGGCTCGGTCGAGGAATCCATGGCCCTCAACCGGCAGAACCAACCGCAGATCATCATCGCCGCCTCGGGGATGTGCGAGGCCGGGCGCATCCTCCACCACCTGCGGTTCAAGATCCACGACGAGCGCAACACGATCCTGATGGTGGGCTACATGGCGCAGAACACGCTGGGACGGCGCATCGAGGAGCTGGGGCTGGACTACGAAAAATCCGGAAGAAGGGGCGAAGCGCCGCTCGTCAAGTTTTTCAACAAAGAGTATCCGCTCAAAGCCCGCGTGGCCAAGATCGGCGGCTTCAGCGGCCATGCCGACCGAGCCGAGATGCTGCGGTTTCTCAAGCAGAGCAACCTGCGCATCAAGAAGATCGCGCTGGTGCATGGTGAAGAAGCGCAGACCCTGCCTTTCGCGGACACGCTTAAAAAAGAAGGTTACGCGGTGATCGTGCCCCGCCGGGGCGAGACGGTGCCGGTGGGATAGGCGCGCTCCCAGCGGATTGCTCATCGCTCCAAGCAGCCAACTGCAGCAACGGCGGCCCTTGTGGAACCACATCGGCGGCGAGCAGGCTTTATTCGAGTATTCCAACGGCGGCCCCCTTATCGGAGAAGCTGAGGGCCTTGCATCTTGCGGCGAACTCTGGAGACGGCATCGTGAACGGCACCCGCGGAGTGCACCTGGCCTGGATCATTCTAGGAATCTGCTTCGTTCATCTTTTCATCAACTACTCGGTCCGGCTGGGCTTCGGTGTGGTCCTGCCCGAAATGATCCGGACGCTCGGCTTCAGCCGGGTGGACGGCGGATCGATCTACAACGCCTATCTTTTGACGTATATCGCCGTCACTCCCCTCACCGGATATCTCACCGACCGGCTCGGCGCCCGGCGGGTGATTTCCGTCTGCCTGGTGTTGTTGGGCTCCGGCGTCGTTCTGCTCGGCACCGTTGAGCACCTCTGGTCGGCCTGCGTGTTCTTCGGCTTGACCGGCCTCGGTGCATCCGGCCTGTGGGTTCCGATCCTCACCGTGGTTCAACGCTGGTTTTCCTATCAGCGCAAGGGCCTGGCGCTCGGCATCCTTTCAACCGGCTACGGTTTTGGCTTTGCCCTGATGGGGGCTGTCTTTCCATGGATCGTAGACCACTTCAGCTGGCGCCACGCGTGGTACCTTCTCGGCAGCATGGCGCTGGCGGTGGCGGTGCCCAATGCTTGGCTGCTGCGCAGCGACCCGGCCGATTGCGGGCTGCAGCCCTGGGGACGGAGTGAAATCACGCAACGACCCCCTGCGAAAACGATGGCCAAGGTGCCGCTCGGCGCGGTCATGCGATCCGCCAATTTCTGGGTCATCGGGGCGTCCTATTTCTGCATTTCCTACGGCCTGTACGGGTTTACCACTTTTATGGTGGACTATGCGACGTATCAGCTCAACATGCCGCTGGCGCAGGCCAGCCGGCTGGCCAGCATTCACGGCTTATGCCAGATCGCCGGCGTTCTGACCGTGCTGCCGGCCTCCGATTACCTGGGCCGCCGGCGCGTCATTCTGGTTGCGAACACCGTCCTATCGGCGCTGCTGGCCGGTCTGCTCTTCATCGAAGGTTCTTGGTTGGCGCTGTGCCTGATTACGGCGGGGATGGCGGTATTCTACGGCGCTACCTTTCCCATTTACGGCGCTTGCGCCGGCGACTATTTCCCGCGGGAGGCCATCGGCACCGTGGCCGGGGCCTGGACTCCTTTCTACGGCTCCGGGGCCATCCTGACCCACTGGGTCACGGGGAGGTTGCGGGACGTGACCGGATCCTACGATCCCGCGTTTCTCATCTGCGCGGTCATGGCCGGGGTGTCCGTGGCGCTCATGGGGTTGGTCGACCGCAGGTCCGAAAACGCTTGCGCAGCGGCGGCGCCCTGAAATGGCTTCATCAGCGATGGTGCATTATCAGATAAGCATTGAATCATCCCATTTGCCGCGGAGGTCCGAATGAAAGGTCTCATGGTGTTTCTGGCGCTGCTGGTGTTCATGCCCGGGATGGCGCGGACGCAGTCCGAGATGCTCACGGGGAAGGCAACCCCGCAGGAAGTGTACCAGAAGGTGGGGGAAGCGGCTCGGTTCTTGGTCGAATCCGGGGAGAGGGGTTTGAAGGAGTTTGAGAACCCCAAGGGTCGATTCGTTTGGAAAGACACCTTCGTGTGGGTGACGGAGTGCGAGAAGAACTACTGCCTGCCGACCCCCAAAAGCCGTGACATCGGCCTGAGCTTATCGCAAATGAAATGCCGCCTGACCGGAAAGCTTTATGTTTTGAGCCGTTGCAACGACATGGCCGCCCATCCGACAGGTTCCTGGGTGGAACATTGGCAGCCGAAGCCGGGCAGCGACAGCCCTGCGAGAAAGGTGAGCTTCATGATGCAGGTGCCCAATTCGCCCTACCAGGTGGTCTCAGACATTTTCGACGATACGACTCCGCTGGAGCAGCTCCAAGAGATATCCCGGCGGCGGTGAGGCATTCTCGGGGCCCCCTGGTTCAGGTTGACGAACGGGGCGCCACAGGAGGTCCAATCATGAGCCGTTTCTTGTGCGTGGACATCGGCGCGGGCACCATGGATGTGCTCTGGTTCGACACCGATTCCGTGCACCACTATAAGGCGGTGGTGGTCTCTCCGGTGCGGACGATCGCGGAGCGGGCCGCCCGGATGCCGGGGGATCTGGTGGTGACCGGCTGCGAGATGGGCGGAGGGCCGGTGACGGAAGTGCTGCGCCAGCGCGCCGAGACCCACGACGTCGTCATATCGCTTTCGGCCGCCGCCACCCTGCACCACGATGTGGAAAAGGTGCGCGCCTGGGGCCTGACGGTGGTCGACGACGCGGAGGCGGAACAGCTGCGCCGGCGCGGGCGCCATGCCCATCTGGTGCTGCAGGACCTCGAAGCCGACCGGCTGGAGCGCCTAGTTGAAGGTTTCGGCGTCCCGTTCGAATTCGATGCGGCGGCCGTCTGCGTGCAGGACCACGGGGTTCCGCCGCCGGGGATGTCGCATCTGGATTTCCGGCATCGAATCTATCGGGAGCGGCTCGACGCCCGGCCGCATCCGCGCAGGCTGCTCTTCGCCGCCGGGGAGGTTCCGGCCGTTTTGAACCGTTTGAGGTCGGTGGCTCGGAGCGCCGCCCGGCTTCCGGCCGGCGAGGTCTATGTGATGGACAGCGGCATGGCCGCCGTCGTGGGAGCCGCCCTCGATACCCATGCTCCTGGAGATCGCGCGTTTGTGGTGCTGGACGTGGCGACGTCTCACACCGTCTGCGCGGCGGTGGCGGCAGGAGAGCTGGCCGGGCTGGTCGAATATCACACGGTCGATATCACCCCGGAACGGCTCGATCGGTTGCTGCATGAACTGGTGGCCGGCCGGTTGGACCACCGCCGAGTCCTCGATGAAGGCGGGCACGGCGCCTACATCCGCCGGCCGGCCGGTCCCGAGGCCCTGCGCACCATTATCGCCACCGGGCCCAAGCGCCGCTTGGTGCAGGGATCCCGGCTCCCGATGATCTTCGGCGCGCCGCTGGGCGACAACATGATGACCGGCTGCGTCGGGCTGCTGGAGTCCCTGCGCCGGCGCAAAGGGCTGCCGGCTTTCGAATATGTCTGAGGAAGACCACCGTTAACGGAATTTAGGGCGAGGAATCCCCCCATGGGCATGGCTTCAGAGAATCGTGCCGACATCGGCCTGATCGGCCTGGCGGTGATGGGCCAGAACCTGGCCCTGAACATGAACGACCACGGGTACCGGGTGGCGGTCTACAACCGCACGGTTTCAAAAATCGATGAATTCTTGAGCGGACCGGCCAGAGGCACGCGGGTGGTGGGCGCCCGTTCCCTGGCGGAGCTGGCGGCATGCCTGAAACCGCCGCGCCGAATCATGCTCATGGTCAAAGCCGGCAAGGCGGTGGACGAATTCATCGAGCTGCTGGTGCCGCATCTGGAGCGGGGGGATCTGATCATCGACGGCGGCAACTCCCATTTTCTCGACTCCCAGCGGAGGACCGCCCGGCTGCGGGACGGGGGGCTGCTCTTCATCGGCGCCGGCATCTCCGGCGGAGAGGATGGCGCGCGCCATGGGCCGTCCATCATGCCGGGCGGGGCTCCGGAGGCCTGGCCCCTGGTCAAGGATCTGTTTCAAAGCATCGCCGCCAAAACCTCCGAGGGGGCGGCCTGCTGCGACTGGGTGGGGGAGAACGGCGCCGGGCACTACGTGAAGATGATCCACAACGGCATCGAATACGGGGACATGCAGCTGATCGCCGAGGCCTATCAGCTGATGCGCGACGGTCTGGGGTTGAATCACGCCGCCATGCGGCGGACCTTTGCCGCCTGGAACCGGGGGGAGCTCGAGAGCTACCTGATCGAGATCACCCGCGACATCATGGCGGTCCCGGACGCCGACGGGCGGCCCTTGGTGGAAAAAATCCTGGATGCCGCCGGGCAGAAGGGAACCGGGAAGTGGACCGGAATCAACTCTCTGGACCTGGGGATTCCGGTGACGCTCATCACCGAAGCCGTCTATGCCCGTGCGCTGTCCGCCCTCAAGGATGAACGCGCGGAAGCCGCCAAGGTCCTCAAGGGCCCCCAGGGCCAGTTCAAGAAAGACGCGCAGCCTACCGTTGAACAACTCCGCAAGGCGCTTCTGGCCTCCAAGATCGTATCGTATGCCCAGGGATTCATGCTGATGCGCGAGGCCTCCCGGGAATATCGCTGGCAACTCGATTTCGGCAACATTGCGCTCCTGTGGCGCAGCGGATGCATCATCCGCAGCGTTTTTCTGGAACGGATCAAGGCGGCCTACGACCGGAACCCGAACCTGGCCAACCTCCTGCTGGACGATTATTTCAGGGGCATCCTGCGGACCTGCCAGGCGCCGTGGCGCCGGGTCGTGGCGGCGGCGGTTCAGGGCGGCATTCCCGTACCGGCCTTCTCGGCATCGCTGGCATTTTACGACGGGTATCGCAGCGATCGGCTGCCCGCCAACCTGATCCAGGCCCAGCGCGATTACTTCGGGGCCCACACCTACGAACGCGTGGATCAGCCGCGCGGGACGTTTTTTCACACTCAGTGGCAGGCCCGCCTCGCGGCCGGAAAATCGTCCTTCAAGAAGGCCTGCAGAGCGTTGACTTATAGACGCCAAACGCGGTAGAAAAATTCGGCTTCGGTTCAGGGCCGGATGCTGCCTGGCGCCCTTGCCAGCGATGCCCGACCGGCAGGAATGATGCTTCCCGATCTGAAGAATTTGTTCAATCTCAGTGGGCGGATCGCCGCCATCACCGGCGCCGGCGGGGAGCTGTGCGGCATGATGGCCGAGGCGCTGGCCGCCCTGGGCGTGAAGGTCGCCATTCTCGACATCCACGCGGACAAGGCCAAGGCCCGCGAAGCCGCCATCACCGAACGCGGCGGCGCCGCCCGGTTCTTCCCGTGCAACGTGCTGCGCCCGGAAGAACTCCAGGCCTGCTTTGAGGAGGTCGCCGCCCGGTGGGCGCCGCCCGATATCCTGATCAACGGTGCCGGCGGCAACGATCCCCGCGGCAGCACCAGCCGCGAGTTTTTTGAGCCCGGCGATCTCGGCGTTCCGGACATCCAGACGTTTTTCGATCTCGATTTGGAGGGGTTCCGCAGCGTCTTCGACTTGAACTTTCTCGGGACCTTCCTAACCACGCAGACCTTCGCCCGCGCCATGCTCGACCGCCCCGGCGGTGCGGTGCTGAACATCAGCTCCATGAGCGCCCTGACCCCGCTGACCCAGGTGGCGGCCTACTCGGCGGCCAAGGCGGCGGTCTCCAACTTCACCCGCTGGCTGGCCGTTCATTTCGCGCACACGGGCATCCGCGTCAATGCCATCGCCCCGGGGTTCCTGCTGACCGAGCAGCTCAAATTCCTGCATATCGATCCGCACACCGGCGAGCTCACGGCGCGGGCCCGCAAGGTGATGGCCCACACCCCCATGGGGCGCTACGGGAAGCCCGAGGAATTGCTGGGAACCGTTATATGGCTGCTTTCGGATGCCGCGTCGTTCGTGACCGGGGTGGTCGTGCCGATCGACGGCGGGTTTTCGTCGTACACGATCTAGGCGGGTGCTAAAAACCGGCGCCGTCGATTGGTTCTGAGGAGGATGGGTATTGGCAGGGGTTCTTCTCAAAAACGTGGTCAAGCGGTTCAAGAACACGACCGCCGTCGACCGCCTGACCATCGAAATCCAGGACAAGGAATTCGCGGTTTTGGTCGGGCCATCCGGGTGCGGCAAAACTACGGCCTTGAGGATGATCGCCGGGCTCGAAGCGGTGAGTTCCGGGGAGATCTACATCGGCGACCGGCTCGTCAACGAAGTGGGGCCCAAGGACCGGGACATCGCCATGGTGTTTCAGAACTATGCGCTCTATCCCCACATGAGCGTGCGCGAGAACCTGGGCTTCGGGCTGAAAATGCGCAAATTCTCCAAGAGCGAAATCGACCGCAGGGTTCAGGAGGCGGCGGACATCCTCGGCATCCATGACCTGCTGGACCGCCGGCCCAAGCAGCTTTCGGGCGGGCAGCGCCAGCGCGTGGCGGTGGGCCGGGCCATCGTGCGCAAACCCAAGGTGTTTCTGTTCGACGAGCCGCTCTCCAACCTGGATGCCAAGCTGCGGGTCGCCATGCGGGCGGAGATCAGCAAGCTGCACCGCCGCCTGGAGGCGACCATCATCTACGTCACCCACGACCAGGTGGAAGCCATGACCATGGCCACCCGGATCTTCATCATGAACCAGGGCGCCCTGCAGCAGTCCGGTGCGCCGCTCGAGGTTTACAAGCACCCCGCCAACCGCTTCGTTGCCGGGTTCATCGGCTCGCCGGCCATGAATTTCATCGATGCCACCCTCGTCCGGGATGGCCGAACTTACTGGGTCACCGCCGACGGCTTCAAGGTGCGGCTGCCCGCCGAGTTTCAGGCCCGCATCGAGCCTTATGCCGGCCGGCCGGTCGTCTTCGGAGTGCGGCCCGAGGACATGGTGGCGTGTGAGGCCGCGGCGGCCGAGGGCTCGAACCGACTCTCGGCGCGCGCCGAGGTCGTGGAGACGTTAGGGGCTGAAACCTTCGTCTATCTGAGCTGCGGCCCGCATGCCTTCGTCGCCCGGATGGAGGCGCCGGACCGGCCGCTCATGGTGGGCCAGATGCTGGAGGTGGAGCTGAAGATGCCCCGGACGCATTTGTTCGACCAGGAGACATCGCAAACCATCATTTAAAAGGGAGGGAATCAATTATGAAAAAAATGGTATTCGCCGTTTTGCTGACCGTGCTGGCCGCCGCAGCGTTCGCGGCCGACGCCTCGGCCCAGGTCAACTGGAAGCAGTTCCAAGGCGCCGAGATCCGTTTTCTGATGAACAAACACCCCTTTACGACCTTCATCGAGCCCAAGATCCCTGAGTTCGAAAAACTGACCGGGATCAAGGTGCTGATGGAGGTTTTCCCGGAGGACCAGTTTCGCAACAAGCGCACGATCGAACTCAACGCCGGCGGCAAGATCGACGGCTACATGATCATGCCGGGCCAGGACGAGCTTTACTTCTGGAAGGCGGGCTGGCTGCAGCCGCTGGACGACTTCATCAAAGACCCCAAGCTGACCGAAGCGGCCTGGGATCCCAAGGATTTCTTCGCGAGCTTCACCAAGGCCGCCACCGTCGACGGCAAGCAGATCGGCGTCGTCATCAACTCCGAAACCTCGCTGCTGGCCTATCGCAAGGACCTGTTCGATCAGTTCAAGGTCAAGGTTCCGGCGACCATGAAGGAACTCGAAGAAACCGCCAAGTTCTTCCACGGCAAGGAGGTCGACGGCAAGAAGATGGTCGGCATCACGCTGCGCGGCAAGGGTGCGGCGGCCACCTCCCAGTGGGTTGATTTTCTTTACAGCTTCGGCGGCTCCTGGACGAACGCCCAGGGCAAGTCCAATCTGGCCGCGGCCGGCAGCATCGCCGCCTTTAAATTCTACGGGGACCTTTTGAAGAACTACGGTCCCGAGGGCGGCACCATGCTGCACTGGGCCGAGAGCACGTCGGCCTTCATGGAAGGCAAGGCCGCCATGATCTACGATGCGAACGTGTTCAAGTCGCTGTACGAGAACCCCAAGGAGTCCAAGGTGGCCGGCAAAGTCGGCTATGCCGTCATCCCGGCCGGGCCGGCGGGCAGCGTGCCGCACGTGTCCAACTGGAGCCTGTCGATCAACCAGAACAGCCCCCCCGATCGGCAGAAGGCGGCCTGGCTGTTCATTCAATGGGCGACCAACAAGGAAAACTCGCTCGGGGCCATGCTGGCGGGCGTGCCGGCCGGAAGGGCCTCCGCCTGGAACTCCGCGGAATACAAGACTAAGGACGCCCAGCCCGACTGGACCGCCAACTCGCTCAAGTCCTTTGAAATGGGTCAGCCGCAGTGGAACCCGCCCGTCATCAACGTGCCCGAGATCCGGGACATCACCGGGCAGGTCATCGTGGACGCCATCCAGGGCAAGGACGTGGAGGCTTCGGCCAAGAAGGCGGCCGAGCTGATGGACAAGAAGATGGAGCGTTAAAGGGAGCTACTATCGGGTCCGGCCTGGTCTTTCGCCCCGGCCGGACCCGGCGGCTCTATCCGCCATGTCGAGGACCGCCCACGCCGTCAGCCGGTTCATGGACCGCCGCCAAGCCCTTCTTTACCCGGCCCCGGCGGTGGTCGTGCTTTTTTTGATCGTGGTCCTGCCCATCGCGTTCAATATCTACTTGGCCTTCACCAAATGGACCGTCGGCCTGGGCCAGCCGGTCTTCGTCGGTCTGGACAACTTCATCGACCTGTTCGCCGACGACCGCGTCTGGAACGGGATCCAGGTGATGGTCTATTTCAGCGGCCTGAGCCTGGCCCTTGAAATCGGCCTGGGCCTGCTGATTGCGCTGTACTTCAACCGCGAGTTCCGGGGCAGCGAAATCGTTCAGGCCATCTACATTTTTCCGTTTGCGGCCACGCCGGTGGCGGTCGCGCTGATCTGGCGGATCATGCTGAACCCCGAAATCGGCGTGCTGAATTACCTGCTGCGCAGCGTCGGCCTGCCCGGCAGCCTGTGGGTCAGCAGCGAGCAGATGGTGATCCCCGCGCTCGTGCTGGTGGACGTCTGGAAGTGGACCCCCATGATCACCCTCATCGTGCTGGCCGGGCTCAAGTCGCTGCCGCCCGACCCCTACGAGGCCGCGCGCATCGACGGGGCCAACGCGCTGCAGATCTTCTGGCACATCACCCTGCCCATGATCCGGCCGGTCTTGATCGCGGCCCTCATGCTGCGCTCGCTCGACAATTTGAAGGAATTCGACATGATCTACACCATCACGCAGGGCGGGCCGGGAATCGCCTCTGAAACCCTCTACCTGTACTCCTACACGGTCGGCTTCGGTTTCTTCAAGGCCGGCTACGGCTCGGCCCTCATGGTGGTGGTGTTTTTGATCGTGCTGGTGTTCAACGTGGTCATGAACCGCATGCGGCTCAGCGCTCAGGACCGCTGACGGAGGCAGGATGGCGAAAACCGCAACCGTCCGGACGGCCCAATCGATCCTGTTCTACACGGGAGCGATCGCGCTGAGCGTTCCGCAGGTCTTCGTCTTCGTCTGGATGGTCTTGACCGGCCTGAAAACCGGGGTGCAGAACATCGCCTACCCGCCGGAATTCATCTTCACGCCGACGCTGGAGAACTACCAGGCGGTTTTTCAGCAGCACCATTTTCTGCGCTATCTCATGAACAGCCTGATCATCGCCACCCTCGCCACGGGGATTTCGCTCCTGCTGGGGCTTCCGGCGGCCTATTCCATCGCCAAATACCGGCAGGGCAAGATCGGGATCATGATCCTGCTCGCGCGGATGACCCCCTTCGTGAGCTACCTGCTGCCGTGGTACATCATTTTCCGCTACCTGAAGCTCATCGACACGTACACGGCGCTGACGCTCACCCATTTGATCATCACCCTGCCGATGGTGACCTGGTTGATGGTGGCCTTTTTCGAGAGCGTGCCGGCCGACCTGGAGGACGCCGCCATGATCGACGGCTGCTCCCGGCTGCAAAGCTTCGTGATGATCGTGCTGCCCCTCGTGCGCAACGGCATCGCCACCTCGGCCATCATGGCCTTCATCTTCTCGTGGAATCAGTTTCTGTTCTCGCTGATCCTCTCCGGCCCCAGGACCAAGACCGTGCCGGTGGCGGTTTACAGCTTCATTTCCTACGGGAAGATCGACTGGGCCGGGATCGGGGCCGCCGCCACGCTGATCGTCCTGCCGGTTTCGATCTTCGCCTTCTTCGTGCGGCGGACCATCGTGCAAGGGCTGACCATGGGCGCGCTCAAGGATTGATGATGGCTATGTCTCCAGCGCCTGGAACCGGCGCATGAACTTGCGGTCGATATAATCCTTGATGATGAAAGCCAGGCGGCCGCCGAACAGGATCGGCCGCTTGTAGAAGATGCCCGTGCCGTCGCCCAGGTTGAATATCAGCAGGTAATCGCCGCCCGGCTCGAACGCTTGAAGCGGCCGGCCCTCCAAGGCGGCCATCAGGTTGTGACAGATGACCGCGTTCTGGCGGACGGCATAGACGCCCACCCGATCCAGAGGGGCTTCCTGGAAATGGATGCAATCGCCGCCGCCGAACATGTTGGGGAAGGCCGTGCTTTGCAGATACCGATTGACCAGCAGTCCTCCGTCCGGCCCGGTGGAAATCCCGCATTCACGGAAAACCGTGTTCGGGACCACGCCCACGGCCACGAAAACGATGTCGGCCTCGTGGGACCGCCCGGAGGATTCGGTCACCCGGCCGGTGCGGATTTCCTGAACGTCGCAGCCCTCCACGATTTCGATTCCCCGCCTTTGCAGCGAGGTCCGAGCTCTGGCCCGCACCCCGTCGGGGTGGTGCGGCATGAGCGTGGTCCGGGTGAAAATGCGGATGGCGGCCGGGTTCAGGCCCGGCTCCCGGGTCAATTTCCAGGCGTTCCCGGCGATCTCGACCGCTGAGGGGCCGCCGCCCACGATGCCGATCGACAGCTTCCGGCGCGAAGCGATTTCGAGAATCCGCCGCTGGGCTTCGAGCAGCCGCTCGATCGGTTTGACCAGGAAGATGTCGTCCAAATCACCCCGGACCATGCGCTGCGGCACCCAGCTGCCCACGTTGCACGAAATCACGTCGTAGGTGACGGCGTCGCCCGACTCCAGATGCACCCGCCCGGCATCCGCATCGATCTTGACGATCCGGCCCCGCACGAAGGCTCCGCCCATTTTTTCAACCACGCGCCGGGTCGCGAATCGGATCTCGGCGGGGGTGTAGGTTCGCCCGAGCATGCCGGGGCCCATGCCGGAATAATAATGGTGCTCGGAGGGCTGAATCACCGTGACCCGGTGACCCTTTTCGATGAACCGGCGCAGGTTTGCCAGGGTCACCATGTGCGCGTGGCCGCCGCCGGCCAATACCAGGTGCTTTTTCATGATTTTTTCCTCCAGACCGATCCGGCGCTGCGCGCTCTATCGTTTTTCGAAAAGCGCACCCAACTGCTCCAGGTGCGCGCGTTCTTCGTTGGCGATCTGGAGCAGCACGGTCCGACTCTCCTCGCTGCCGGCGCGGTCGGCGGCGCGCTGATACAAATCCAAAGCCTGGGCCTCGATCGCCATGGCGAGCGAAACGACTTCCTCGGCAACCTCCACGTCCGGTTGATAGAGGCGGAGGTATTCGTCCGTGGTCAAACCGCCCTCCATGCCCGCGGCCGCCACGTTCCGAACGAATTCTTCACGGGTCGGCGCAGCGCCCGATATTCTGCGGTACTCGTCGAAAATGCGATCCTGGTGCTTGACTTCGATGGCGGAAAGCCGGTCGAACAGCCGGCGGGCAGCCTCGGTTTTGACCTGCGCCGCCATGGATAAATAGAATTCGCGCAGCCCCTCTTCAAGGGCATAGGCCGTCATCAGCGTTTCGGCGGGGGATTCGTTGCCGGAGAAAAGCCGCAGGCCGAGGTCTTCCGGGCCGACCGCTTTATGGCTGTTCCAGGCTTTGATCCCGCCCGAGAGGTTCAGCACTTCCCGGAACCCTTTGCCCGCCAACACCTGGGCCGCCACGCGGCTGCGGCCGCCGATGGCGCAGTAGACCATTGTGGGCCGGCCGGGGTCCAGCTCCGTCAGGCGGGAGCCCAGCTCCGGCAGCGGGATCAGTTTTGCACCGGGAAGGTGCTCGGCTTCGAATTCGCCGGGCTGGCGCACGTCCAGGAGCGTGAAGGCGCCTCCGGCCATGCGCTGCATGTACTGCCGGGCCTCGACCGCGTCGATGGATTTTACCGGTGTAAAGAACTGTTTCCAGCGCATCGGGTTCTCCTTTCGTGGAGGGGTGGGGTGTCACGAGCCGGTCAGGGGTTCTTCCTTGCGGGTTTTGAAATCGATGACGAAGGCCGTGTCGAGTTGCTCCGGGTCCTGGTAGAAACCGTCGAAGCCGGCCGCAATGAATTCCTGCTTGAGCGCTTCATATTCCGAGGGATCGACCCGCGTCCCGATCATCGCGTGGCGGTCGGCGCCGTATAAGGGGCGGTACTGGGCCATCAGGCTGATGAAAATGTCCTGGGAGTCGAAGGTGTTTTTTAGAAAAGCGAGGATCTCGCGGCTGGCGGACTGGTCGTTCGGCAGCACCAGGTGGCGGATGCACAGGCCGCGGCGGGCGATGCCCTCATCGCCGCAGCGCAGCGGCCCGACCTGGCGGAACATGCGGCGGATGGCGGCCTGGTTGATCTCGACATAGTCCGGGGCCTTGGAGTAAAGTCGCGCGGCCTCGTTGGTGCCGTATTTCATGTCCGGCAGCCAGATGTCCACTATGTCTTTGAGCAGATCGATCGTCTCCGCCAGCTCGTAGCCGCCGCAGTTGTAGACGATGGGGAGCGTCAGACCGGAAAGCGCGGCTCGCTGCAGAGCGCGGACCACCCACGGCAGAAAATGAGTGGCCGTCACCAGATTGATGTTGTGGCACCCCTTCCCCTGGAGCCCCAGCAGCTTCTGCGCCAGCTCCTCCACCGCAAACGGCCGGCCCTCCTGCTCATGGGAGATTTGGTAGTTCTGGCAGAACACGCACTTCAGGGTGCAGTGGCTGAAAAAAACGGTGCCGGAGCCGTTGGTGCCGGAAAGCGGCGGCTCCTCGCCATGGTGGGGAAAGATGCTGGAGATGACGGGTTCCCCCGGCGCTCCGCAGAAGCCGCGCTCGCCGTCGAAACGGTTCACGCCGCAGCGCCGCGGGCACAGTGCGCAGCGAGCCGCGATCCGGTCGAGCTTCTGGATGCGCTGGGCCCAGTCGGCCTCTCCCCAATATGTGTAAGAAGCTGCGAGCATGATCCGGTTTGCGTCAGAACGCGATGGGTACCTTGTAGCGCCTTCGGCGGCATTTTTAAACCCCCTCCGTCTTACCCCGTTTCCGCGGGCCATCGGTCCAGTCGAAATCCTGAATGGAAAAAACTTGACATTCGAAAACCGCTCCGTTAAATAGGATAAAAAGAATCTTATTTATCTAGTTTTTTCGGAATGGACGATCATGCGATTGACGCGGGCGGGCGAATACGCGGTGCGCTGTGTGCTGTACCTGGCATCTCAGGGGGTCGGCGTGCTCTGCGCCCGCAAGGAGATCGCCCGTGAGATGGACATCCCGGACCAGTTTTTGGGCAAGATTGCGCAGCAGCTGGCCCGGGCCGGTGCCATCGAGATCGTCCAGGGCGCTCGGGGCGGGTTCCGTCTGGCGGTTCCCCCCGAAGAGCTGACGCTGCTGGAGGTGGTCGAGGCGGTGATCGGCGAAATCTTTTTAAACGACTGCGTCCTGCGGCCGGAGTCCTGCAACCGCAGCCAGGCCTGTGCGGTGCATTGCATCTGGGCCAAGGCCAGAGACCAGCTGCGCCGGACCCTTCAGGAGGCCACCTTCGACCGGATCCTCCGGGAAACCAGCTGCATGCCGTCCTTGACATTTAACGCGGCGCCGCCCACCCGGCCGCCTCGCGAGGCCAACCGCCTGAAGAAAGGAGCCAAGTAGATGGACACCCTTTTGCTTTCGCGGCTGCAGTTCACCGCGACCACCATTTTCCACTTTTTCTTCGTGCCCCTGACCTTGGGGCTGTCGGTGCTGGTCGCCATCATGGAAACCCGCTATGCCCGCACCGGGAATGAAACCTACCTGAAGATGACCAAGTTCTGGGGCAAGCTTTTCCTGATCAACTTCGCCGTGGGGGTCGTCACCGGCATCACCCTGGAGTTCCAGTTCGGCACCAACTGGTCGGGCTACTCGGCGTACGTGGGCGACATCTTCGGTTCGCTCCTTGCCATCGAGGCGACCGCGGCCTTTTTCCTGGAATCCACGCTGATCGGCGTCTGGGTATTCGGCTGGAAAAAACTGTCGCGACGGGCGCACGCGGCGGTGATGTGGCTCGTGGCGGGTGCCAGCAACCTGTCCGCGATCTGGATTCTGACCGCCAACGGCTGGATGCAGCATCCCGTGGGGTACGCCATCCGCAACGGCCGGGCCGAACTCACCGATTTCGCCGCCGTGGTCTTCAACCCCTTCAGCATCCTGCAGATTCTGCACGTGGTGCCGGCGGCCCTGCTGCTGGCGGCGTTCTTCATCATGGGCATCAGCGCCTATCACCTGCTCAAGAAACAGCACCTGGACTTCTTCACCCGCTCCTTCCGGCTCGGTCTGGTGGTGGGCACGATCACCGCCTTCTGGGTCATCCTCGGGGGCGACATGCATGCCAAGCACGTGACCAAGGTCCAGCCGGCCAAGCTCGCCGCCATGGAGTCGCTCTGGGATACCACTGCGCGGGCCCCCATCTACCTGTTCGCGGTGCCCGACGAAGACCACGCCCGCAACAGCGTCGAAATCGGCGCCATCCCGGGCGCCTTGAGCTTCCTGGGCCACGGCGACTTCAGCGCCAAGGTCGCCGGGCTGAAGGAGTTTCCCAAGGACCTGCGCCCGCCGGTGCTGCTGACCTTTCTCTCCTTTCGGGTGATGGTCGCCCTGGGAACCTACTTTGCCGTCATGATGCTGATCGGCATCTTCATCCGCAAGCGGCTGCTGGAGCACCCCTGGTATCTCAACCTGATGATGCTCTCGATCCCGCTGCCGTTTCTGGCTCATACGGCCGGCTGGGTCCTGGCCGAGGTCGGCCGCCAGCCCTGGATCGTCTACGGCCTGATGAAAACTGCGGACGCGGTGTCGCCCATCGCCGCCTCGCAGGTGGCGGTCAGCCTCGTGGCCTTCATCCTGGTCTACGGTCTGCTGGGCGGAGCGGGCTATTATCTGATCGCCAAATATGCGCGCCTGGGCCCCGACGCGGTCAGCGGACCGACGGCCGACCTCGGCCAAGGCTTGAGGCCGGCAGCGGTTTGAGGAACCGAATCGATCGCTTTTTCCCATCGTGAAGGAGGGACTATTAAATGGTGCTCGAATCCATATGGTTTTTTCTCTGGGGGCTACTGTGGGCGGTGTATTTCATGACCGACGGCTTCGATCTCGGGATCGGGTCGCTGCTGCCCTTCCTGGGCAAGACCGAAGCGGACCGGCGGGTCATGGTGAACACCATGGGTCCGCTGTGGGACGGCAACCAGGTCTGGCTGCTGTCGGCCGGCGGGGTCACCTTTGCGGCCTTTCCGCGCGTCTACGCCGTGATGTTTTCGTCCCTGTACTCGGCGCTCATGCTCATTTTGTTCGCTCTGATCCTGCGCGGGGTGGCCTTCGAGTTCCGCGGCAAGGTGGAAAGCCCCGGCTGGCGCAAGCTCTGGGACGCCTGCATCTTCATCGGCAGCTTCGCGCCGGCGCTGCTCTTCGGCGTGGCCTTCGCCAACATCTTCCAGGGAATTCCCATCGATCAGGCGGGCGTCTACCAGGGGACGCTCTTCACCCTGCTCAATCCCTACGGGCTGATCGGCGGGGTGCTGTTCGTGCTGCTCTTCCTGGTGCACGGCGCGCTCTGGCTGGCCGCCAAGACCCAGGGCGAGCTTCAGGCCCGGGCCGCATCCGCCGCGGGCAAGATCTGGCTGGCCGAGGCGGCGGTGGCCGTGGTGTTCCTGGCGGCGAGCTATTTCACCACCGAGCTCTATTCCAATTACATGGCCAGCCCGCTGCTCTTTGCCGTGATCCTGCTCACCGTGGCGGCGTTGTTCGGCATCCGGGTGTTTCTGGCCCAGAAAGCATTCTTCAAGGCATGGTTCGCGTCCGCCCTCACCATCGTGGGCGCCACGTTTTACGGGGTGATCGGCCTTTTCCCCACCATGTTCCCATCCAGCCTGAACCCGGCTTGGAGCCTGACGGCGCACAACGCGTCCTCGACCCAACTGACCCTCACCATCATGCTGGTCGTCGTCGTCATCTTCGTTCCGATCGTACTGGCCTACCAGGCGTGGGCGTACAACCTGTTCAAAGGCAAGATCACCAAGGAAGATCTGGCCTACTAAAAAAAGGAGCCCTTCCCGGTATTCCCGGAAGGGCTCCGGCGATGCTACGGCGTGATCAGCGCCGGGTCGGTGATCACCCCGAGATAGCGGAAGCGGCCGCCCTTCACCTGCTGGACCTGAACCTCCTTCACCACCTCGCCCTGGTTGAAGCCCCGGATGACGCCGGTCAGGCCGTCGTAGTCCTTGGTGGCGGCGATGGCGTCGCGGACGGCTTTGCCGCCGGTGCCCTTGGCGCGCCGGATCCCGTCGCACAAGATCATGAAGGCGTCGTAGGCCGAGGCGCCGACCATGTCGGGCTGGATCTTGAAGCGGGCTTCGTACTCTTTCAGGAATTCCTGCACGAAGGGCCGCTTGTCGTCGCGGTTGAGGTTGGTGACGATGACGAAGCCCTCGGCCGCGTCCCCGGCAATCTCGAGCGTCTTGGGCGAATCGGCGCCTTCCTCGCCGATGATCTGGGTCTTCATCCCCAGTTCGCGGGCCTGCTTGAGCACCGGGCCGGTCTGGAAGTAGTAGCCGCTCGAGAAGATCACGTCGGGGTTCACTTCCTTGATCTTGGAGAGGTAGGGTTTGAAATCCTTTTCGGACATGGGGTAGGTCAGGGCCATGACGACCTCGGCCTTGCCTTTGGCGAACTTGGCGAGATACTCGTTGAAGCCCTCGGCCAGGGTGCGGCCGAAGTCGTTGTCGCTCGTCAGCAGCGCGATCTTCTTGGCCTTCAGCAGCTCCACGGCCGTGTGAGCGGCGGCCCGGCCCTCGACCGCGCCGAGGAACCCGTTGCGGAAGTTGAAGTCCCCGGCCTTGGTCACGTCCGGGTGGATCGCGTAGGCCGCCACCAGCGGGAGGCCCTCATCCTGGAACAGGGGCGCCACGGCCCGGGTGGGCATGCTGTAGGAGCCCGCCACCAGACCGACCACCCGGTCCTGCTGGATGAGCTTCTGGGCCAGCGCCACCGCCTCCTTGGCGTCGGCCCGATCGTCGTAGGTCACGAGCTCGACCTTCTTGCCGAGCAGGCCGCCGGCCTTGTTGACCTTCTCCACGGCCAGGTCCACGGAGTTTTTCACGCTGGCGCCGTCCGCAGCGGCAAATCCGGTAAGCGGGGCCAGCAGGCCGATTTTGATCGTATCGGCGGCCTCAGCGGCAAAGCTCAAAAAAAGAACCATTCCAAGGCAGAAAAGCGTTTTGATGAGTTTCATAAAGCCTCCTTATTTGATGGTTTTAAGTTTTACGTGTTACGTTTTAAGTAAAAGACCTCAGTAAGTTATCTTATACAACGTAAAACGTAAAACATAACACTTCCAACTAACTTCAAAATTTATGAATGATTTCAAATAGCAATTTTCAGTTAGTCTGGGGATAAATCCCCGCCGCGGCGGGGTAAGACGCTTAACACGTTTTTCATTCCCCCAAATACGCTGCTTTCAGCTTCGGGTCTTTCAGAAGCTCGGCGGCGCGGCCCTGGAACACGCACGCCCCGGTTTCGAGCACATAGGCCCGGTGCGAGATTTCAAGAGAGGCCATGGCGTTCTGCTCCACCAGTAGGATGGTCAGGCCGTGTTCGCGGTTGAGCTGGGCCAGCACCTCGAAGACCTGATCCACGAGCTTGGGCATCAACCCCATGGAGACCTCGTCCACCAGCAGCAGGTCCGGGTTGGATATGAGCGCCCGCGCGATGGCCAGCTGCTGCTGTTCGCCGCCGGAAAGGGTGGATGCCGGCTGCCCCCTGCGTTCCCTTAAAATGGGGAACAGTTCATGCAGCCAGGCGATGCGGCTGTCGACATCGATTTTGCGGCGCAACCCGTAAACGCCGGTCATCAGGTTCTCGTGCACGCTCAGGCGCGGAAAAACCCGCGCCCGCTCGGGCACCAGGCGGATCCCCGCGCGGGCTCGTTCGAAGGACGGCCGGCCGTGAATGTCTTCGCCCCTGAAGCGGATGCGGCCCCGCTCCACCGGCACCATGCCCATGATCCCGCCGAGGATGGTGGTCTTGCCCGCGCCGTTGGCGCCGATGATGGAGACGAGTTCCCCCTTTTCAATCGCGAAGCCGACTCCCGCCACCGCGCGGATGTCGCCGTAGGATATGCACAAATCGTGCACCTCAAGCAGCATGCGCGCGTCCTTTCCGGCCCAGGTAGGCCTCGATCACGGCTTCGTTCTCGCGGACCTTGGCCGGCGGACCTTCGGCCAGCTTGCGGCCGTGGTCCAAAACCACCAGCCGATCGCAAAGCCCCATGGCCACGCGCATGTTGTGCTCGATCAGGAGCACCGTCTGCCCGCCGGCGCGGATGGCCCGAATGAGCTCCTCCAGCTGGGTGATTTCCTCGTGGCGCAGACCGGAAAATGATTCGTCCAGCAGCAGCAGCTTGCTGCCGACGGCCAGCGCCCGGGCGATTTCAAGCCGGCGCAGGTGGCCCAGCGGCAAAAGCCCCGCGCGGCGCTCGTCCAAGTCGGCCAGGCCGACCCGCTCCAGCAGGCCCAGGGCCTCGCGCCGCTCATGCGGTGTCCTCCAGCCCGACCAGATTCTGGACAGGCGGGGGTAGCGGGAGATGCCCCGGGCCACCAGGACATTATCGATGACGCTCAACTGGGCGAACGGCTTGACGATCTGGAACGTACGGCCGATGCCGAGGCCTGCGATCACATGGGGCGGAAGGCCGTCGGTGCGCTGCCCGTCGAAGGTGATCTGGCCCGCCGTCGGTTTATAGACGCCGGAGATCAGATTGAAACAGACCGTCTTGCCGGCGCCGTTGGGCCCGAGCAACCCCAGGATTTCGCCGGGTTCGATCCGGAAGCCGACGCCGTCCACGGCCCGCAGTCCGCCGAAGTGCTTGGACACTGCCGCCATTTCGAGCAGCGGGCGGTTCATGGCCGGCTCCGGGGCAGCAATTTCGCAAACACCCGTCGGGCGGCGCTGTTCTCGCCCAGAAGCCCCCCGGGTTGAAAGCGGATCATCAGCAGAAGCAGCGTGGTGTAGAACAGAATGCGGTAGTCGATGAGAGGCCGGAAAACCTCCGGCAGGATCCCGATGATGACCGCGCCGAGGATCGGCCCCCACAGGGTTCCGATGCCGCCCACCACCACCATGCTCAGCAGCGACACCGACAGCGGAAAGGCAAAGTCGCTGGACGAGATGAAGCGCATGAAATGGGCGTACAACGCTCCGCCCAAGCCCGCCATGGCGGTGCCGATGACAAACGCCAGCAGCTTGAAGCGCACCGGCGAGATCCCCACGCTGGCGGCGGCCGCCTCCTCCTCCCGCAGGGCGAAACAGGCCAGCCCCGCCCAGCAGCGCGTCAGCCACCAGCAGACGGCGATCACGGTGATTAAAAACGCGAGGCACAGATAGAAAAACTCGGTTCCACGCAGCTTGAGGTCGAACAGCGCCACCCGCGGGATCCCGCCCAGCCCCAACGCTCCTCCGAAGAATTCGAAGTTGTTGAAGACCGCTTCGACGATAAAATTGATGCCGATGGTGGTGATGGCCAGAAAATCCTCCCGCACCCGCAGGCTGGGAATCCCCAGGAGCAGACCGACGATGGCGGTCGCGGCGATTACGCAGGGCAGGGCCGCCCAGAAGGTCCAGCCGGCCTTCGTCGCCAGCAGCGCCGCGCTGTAGGCCCCGATTCCGAAAAAGGCGGCGTGCCCGAGGGAAATCTGCCCTGCAAAACCCACGATGACGTTAAGGCCGCAGGCCACAATGGCGTTGATGGCGATAATGGTGGCGAGGGTGATCAGGTATCCGCTCAAACCGCCTCCTCAGCGCGACCCCAGAAGCCCCTGGGACCGCCACATGAGCATGCCGATCATGGCGATGAAGGCCAGCGCGTCCCGGGGAAGCGGGATATCGGCGTAGCCGATGAGCAGGGTCTCCGCCATCCCGAGCAGCAGCGCGGCGACGACCGCGCCGGGCACCGAACCCAGACCGCCCACCACGATCAGGGCGAGGGTCTTGTAGGCCGGGATGGCGCCCATGGTCGGGTAGACCTGGTTGAAATAGATGCCCACCAGGATCCCGGCCACGGCCGCAACGGCCGAGCCGATCACGAACGTAATGCTGACGATGAGATGGGAGTTGATGCCCATGGCGTCGGCGACCGCCATGTCCTGCGACGCGGCGCGCATGGCCAGGCCCAGTTCGGTTTTGGTCGTGACGAACCAGAGCAAACCCAGGACCGCGGCGGTGATGCAATAAACCGCCGTGATCGTGGACGTCACCTTCACGCCGGCAACTAGAAACTCCGGAAACGGCAGCTCGGCCGGAAAGGTCAGGATCTGCGGACCGGCGATCAGCCGGCACAGCTCCTCGACGGACAGCAGGATCGCAATGCTGGCGATCAAGGGAACAAAGGGCGGGTATTTTAGCAGGGGAAAATACACAAACCGCTCGATCGCAACCCCCACCAGGGCACAGGCTCCCATGCTGCCCAACACGGCCAGCAGGAGGCTCCCTGTGAGGCTGAAAACGAGAAGGCCGACGTAGGCGCCGATGGTATAAACCGCCGCGTGCGCGACATGCAGGATGCGCATGATCCCATAGACCAGCGCCAATCCCAGCGTGACCAGGGCATAGATCGCCCCCGTCGCGATGCCGTTCAGAAGCTGTTCGATGAAGAGCTGCATGAGAATATAGATACTGGGTACTGGGTACTGGATGCTGGATACTCGATACTGGATAACCGATGAAGTCGGATACACTCTTATCGAGTATCCAGTATCGCGCGAAGCGCTTATCGAGTATCGGGATGTTCCAGCTGAACGGGTTCTCGGCCCCGACTAGATTTTCAATTGCGCCAGAGCCGCCCGCTCCTTCGCCTCGGCCTCGGCTTCGAGGCGGTCGGCTTCCTGCCTGAGCTCGGCGGTGAAGGCTTCGTCCTGGATGGCGCCGAGGTTGATCCGGACGTTGTAGACCGCCGCGCGTGCGGCCATCCGGGCGGCCAGCACGCCGGCGGCCCCATCGGAGGCGGCGTTGGGGTTGCCTTTCGAGATGACCGTCCGGCCGAGATCCATGATCGCGACCGCGTCGCGGGCGACCCCCAGCGGCACGCGAGCCGCCTGCTTGAAGGCCTCCTGCACCGCCCGGCTGCGCTCGGCCTTCTCCGCCTCGGTGGCCTTCGGCATCTGGAAGGCCTTCAATACCTGGGTATAGGAGTCGGAATCGCGGTCGATATCCGCGGTGAGCTTGGTGCGCAAGCCCGCTGCCTTCTCTGCCAGGGCCCGCATTTCGGAATCAACCGCCACGAATCCTTTCCGGCCGATCGTGAGATGCGCCACCATTTCCACCAATGCCGCGGCGAGCGCGGCATTCAACGCGGCCGAACTGCCGCCGCCCGGGACGGGATCGCCGGATGCGGTTTTCGCGAGATAGTCCACTAAACTCAGGTCCTTCAGCACGACCGGCCTCCTTGAGTGATGGCCTCTTTTATGCTCGATTCAGCTTGTCAAAAACCAGAGTTCCTCGCTTGACCACCTGCTCCACCGTGCTCACGCCGAGGTGGTAGGGGATGAACCGGTAGGATGGGTTTTCGAGAATGATGACATCTCCCTGCTTGCCGGGATCGATGCTTCCGATCACCTGCGCCCGATTCAGGGCGGCCGACCCGTTGATGGTGAGCGCGGTCACGATCTCCTCCGGCGAGAGGTTCATGCAAAGCGCCGCCAGCGCCGCCGTCAAGGGAATGGACTCCGAAAAACAGCTGCCCGGGTTGAAATCGGTGGCGAGCGCGACCGCGCAGTCGGCATCGATCATAAAGCGTCCTCTGGCGTATGGTTCACGCAGGCTGAAGGCGGTGGCTGGAAGCAGCGTGGCAACCACGCCGGCGGCCGCCATCGCACGCAGGCCCTCGTCGGAAGCGTTGAGCAGATGGTCGGCCGACACGGCTCCGATCTCGGCGGCCAGCTCGGCGCCCCCCAGCCGGACCATTTCGTCGGCGTGAATCTTCGATTTCAAACCCGAATCAGCGGCTTTTGTCAACAGCCGGCGGGACTGCGCGATGGAGAAGACGTTCCTTTCGCAAAAGACATCGCAAAACTCGGCCAGCCGCCGGCCGGCAACCTCCGGCACCACCTCTTTCAGCACGAAGTCGATGTAGTCGTCTTCGCGGCCCTTGCACTCGGGCGGAACCGCATGCGCGCCCATGAAGGTGGGCACGATATCCAGCGGGTGCATCCGGTTCAGCTCCGCCATCACCTCCAGCTGTTTGATCTCGGTTGCATGGTCCAGACCGTAGCCGCTCTTGCCCTCAACCGTAGTGATCCCGAAAGCCAGCATGGAGTCCAGCCGCTTCAGACCGGCCATGATCAGTTCCTCGCGCGAAGCGGCGCGGGTGGCGGCCACGGTGCTGAGAATGCCGCCGCCGCGCTGCAGGATATCCATGTAGCTGTCGCCCTTCAGCCGCCAGGCGTATTCCTCGGCCCGATCGCCGCCGAAGACGAGGTGGGTGTGGGAGTCGACGAACCCCGGCAGCACGGCCCGGCCGGAAGCGTCGATGGTTTCGAAGCGCGACAGGTCGGCGCCCGAGGCCTTCAGCCCTGCATAGACCTCCGCCGTGGGGCCGACGCGGGAAATCCGTCCGTCTTCGATGACCACGGCGCCGTCGGAGATGATGCCGAGGTCGGACATCGCCCGGCCTCTTTTGGCCGTAAACCCCGAGCAGGTGACCAGTTCGGAGGCGTTCTTAATAATCAGATTTCCATCCATCGAGAATCGATGTTTATTCATAAATCCTGGCTTCCAGCACCTGCTCCGCTTTGAAGTCCTCGAGCTGCAGGTAGTAGGCGGCCGTGTCGATCAGAGCGCCCATGGGAACGAGCCCCACGATCTCGCTGCCGACGACCGGCACGCCCCAGCGCCGGGCTTCGATCCTGATCAGCTCGAGGACGCGGTAGAGCGCGGTCCGGGTGTAGTCCGTCATGTTGATGGAGACCTGGACGATGCCGCGGTCTTTCAGCTCGATGCCGAGGGCCTTGCAGTAGCGCAGGCCGCCGCTGAGATGCCGGATTTTCCGGGCGATGTCCTTGGCGATCTCGAGATCGGCCGTGCCGAGGTTGACGTTGTAGGCCACGAGCGGCATGCGCGCGCCGATCGCGGTCACGCCGGCCGACGGGTGGATTGCGGCCGGCCCGAAATCCGGCCGCCACTCCGATTGCTTGAGTTTCTCCGGCATGCCCTCGAACTGCCCCTTGCGGACGTCGGCGAGGTTGCGCCGGTGGGACGCGGCGGCGGATTCCTCATAAAGAAAGATCGGAAGGTTGAACTTCTGCGCGGCGGCCTCCGCCACCTGCCGAGACAATTCGACGGCTTCCGTCATGGTAACTCCCTTCACCGGGATGAACGGCACCACGTCCACCGCACCCATGCGCGGGTGCTGTCCCTGGTGCGTGCGCATGTCGATCGCCGCGATCGCCGCCGCCATGGCTTCCAGGATCGCTTTTTTGAGCGGCTCCGGTTCGCCCACCACCGTGACGACGCAGCGGTTGTGGTCCTCGTCGCGCTGGCAGTCCAGGAGCTTGACGCCTTCGCGGGCGCGGAAGGGCTGCACGATTCTCTCGATTTTTCCCAGGTCGCGGCCCTCGCTGAAGTTGGGGACGCATTCGACTATTCGGTGGATTTTAGTCATATGGTTGATCCTCGCGTTAATCCGGTTCTGCGTGAATAATGGAATCGGTGGAGCCGTTAGCCCGTGGACCCGTTGGCCCGTTAAGAGGATGAAATTATGCGAATCGCGCCGGGGCCGTCACTTTTTTTTGAGATAGCGGATTAATCCGTCGATAATTTGTCTTACTCTCTCACAGAGCTGATAGGTTTCCAGGAATTCCTTTTCCTGAATGTACTTCTGATCCATAGCGATGTAGAGGCAATTCTGTAATTCCGAACAGGACCTTCTGGAATAAAAAAGAAAACGTGCGAACTCATTAGGCGATCCCGCGTCGAACCCCTCGCAGATATTATTCATGATTGAAATTGAGGCCCCGGTCATCTGGCCGGACAGGCGGTGGTCTTTCGCAAAATCATGTCTGCGCGCGAATTCATAGATCAATCGGTTTAAATTCCGAGCGGCCTTCCAACATTCAAGCTCTTCGAACCGTTTGATCTTCATCCGATGCTCTCGGCGGATTTTTTTACGGGCACACGGGCCAACGGGTCTACGGGCCCACGATTCCAAAATCTCACCGCTTCTCTCCTCGACTCTCGAAAGCCTTCTTCACGATATCTTTCACCGTCGCCTCATCCGTTAAAAACGGCAGCGTGATGTGATCCGAGCCTTGCCGGAGTTCGTTGTATTGAATGCAGGTTTCGATGGACGGCGCGTTGCGGGCCCAGGCGCGGCGGGCGACCCCGCCCATCACGTCCCAGGGAATTGCGCGGCGGATGACTGCGTCCACCCGCTCGCTGCCGTCCAGCACCAGGCCGAAGCCGCCGTTGATAGCCTTGCCGATGCCCACCCCTCCGCCGTTGTGCAGCGCCACCAGGCTCATCCCACGGGCGGCATTGCCGGCGAAGCAGTGGGTCGCCATGTCGGCCATGATGTTGCTGCCGTCATAGATGTTGGCGGTTTCCCGGAACGGCGAGTCCGTGCCGCCGGTGTCGTGGTGGTCGCGGCCGAGCATGACCGGCCCGATTTCGCCGGTTCGCACCATTTCGTTGAATTTTAGCGCGATCTTCATCCGGCCCAAGGCGTCCTGGTAAAGAATGCGCGCCCGGGTGCCGACCACCAGCCGGTTCTTCAGGGCATCGCGGATCCAGTTGTAGTTGTCGCGGTCCTGGAAGCGCCGCTCGGGGTCGATGCAACCCATTGCGGCCTGGTCGGTTTTGGCCAGATCCTCATCCTTTCCGGTGAGGCAGACCCAGCGGAAGGGCCCGTAGCCGTAGTCGAAAAGGATCGGCCCCATGATGTCCTCGACATAGGATTGGAAGATGAAGCCGTCGAGCGGGTTCTCGCCGTTCCTGCAGACGTCCTGGACCCCGGCGTCGAAGACCGCCTTGAGGAAGCTGTTGCCGTAGTCGAAGAAGTAGGTCCCGCGGTCGGACAGCGTCTTGATCAGCTCGTAGTGATGCCGCAAGGTCGCATCGACCATTTCCTTGAAGCCGGCGTGTCCGCTGCGCAGCAGCTCGGTGCGCTGCTCGAAGCTGATCCCCTGGGGGCAGTAGCCGCCCTCGTAGACCGCGTGGCAGGAGGTCTGGTCCGAGAGCAGGTCGATCCTGACGTCGCGGTGGACGGCGTATTCCAAGAGGTCGACCACATTGCCGTGAAAGGCGATGGCCCGGCCCCGGCCTTTGCGCTGCCAGTCGGCTGCGGCGGCGAACGCCTCGGCCGGGTTGTCCGCGACCTCGTCGATCCAGCCTTGGTCGAGGCGGGTCTGGATGCGCGAGACGTCCACTTCGGCGATGATGCCGACCCCGTTGGCGATGACGACGGCCTTGCCTTGGGCGCCGCTCATGCCGCCCAGCCCGGAGGTGACGAACAGCCGTCCGGTCAGGTCTTGGTCGGCCGGGATGCCGAGCTTGGCGCGGCCGGCATTCAGAATCGTGCTGTAGGTGCCGTGCACGATGCCCTGGGGGCCGATGTACATCCAGCCGCCGGCGGTCATCTGGCCGTAGTTGGCGACCCCCAGCGCCATGGCGCGGTGCCAGTTCTCCGGGTCGTCGAAGCAGCCGACCATCAACGCGTTGGTGATAATCACCCGCGGGGCTTCCGGCGAAGAAGCGAAAAGGCCGACCGGGTGGCCGGAGGCCATGACCAGAGTCTGCTCGCGGGTCAGCACCTCCAGGTAGCGCTGGATCAGCCGGTACTGCATCCAGTTCTGACAGACCTGGCCGGTCTCGCCGTAGGTCACGAGCTCGTAGGGGTAGAGGGCCACCTCGAAGTCGAGGTTGTTGTCGATCATCACCTGGCAGGCTCGGCCCTCGATGCAGGCCCCGCGGTAGTCGTCGACAGGCCGGCCGTGGATGCGTCCCGGCGGCCGGAAGCGGTAGCCGTAAATCCGGCCGCGTGTCAGAAGCTCCTCCAGGAACTCCGGCGCCAGAGTGCCGTGCCACTTCTCGGGGATGTAGCGCAGTGCGTTATTGAGCGCGAGCGCCGTGTCCTTCTGCGAAAGGTTGAAATGCCGCGCCGGCGCCCGGCGGATGCCTGGCACGAACTCCGGCAGGGGCGGCAGCTCTTCGAACAGCGCCCCGAGGTGGATCTCCATGGAATTGGTGATTTCAGCATTGGTAGCCACGAATGCTATCCTTTTTCGCTTTTAAAGACGTAAGACGAGGTTTCAGCATGTGAGAACCTTTGCCGCCATGACCGCGCCGTGCTCTGTGAACGCCATCGGCGGCTTGCGACGGCCACCGCGGCTTGAAGGGCAAAATGATACCGATTGGATCGAGTCGAAACTGGAGGCCCCAATTTGCGGCTTCAAGTTGGCGGCTTCCCGATTCTGGTGACTAATACAGAATTTGCTGCGATTCAATAGGGTTGAGGGAGAGAAGAAAACAGAAACGGGGAAGCCCACGGCGGGAGTTTCAACCGGATTCCCCGTTTCTGCAAGAAATGACTTGAGAAGGTGCTGTTATTTCTTCTTGGCGGCCGGCTTCTTGGCGGCCGGCTTCTTGGCAGCGGGTTTCTTGGCCGCCGGTTTCTTCGCGGCGCATTTGCCCCTGGTGGCGCACTTGCCGGTGGTCTTCTTCGCTGCGGGTTTCTTGGCGGTCTTCACGGCCTTCTTTGCTGTTGCCATCATGTCCTCCTCATTTTTAATTGGGCGGCCCCGAATGCCGATTTCGGCCACCCTTCGGATTGTATTAATGGCTATTATAGCCTACAATATGTAGAGTTGCAACGATTTTTATGCGTGGGGCCGCGGATAGAGGCATGGGATGGCCGCTGAGCGGCACACCCGGCAATCAGGAGGAATAGTCGCATGAAGACCGTAGTGCTCGACATGGAGAACATGACGCTTGACGGCCTTGTCGCGGCGGCGCGCGAGGGCGCGGTCGTGCGGCTGAGCGCCGGGTCGGAAGAGCGCATCCGGGCCGGCCGGGCGCTGGTGGACCAATGGGTGGCCGAAGAGCGGCGGATCTACGGGGTCACCACCGGGTTCGGGGCCTTGAGCGACGTGGCCATTTCGAAGAACGACACCCGGCGCCTGCAGGAGAACATCCTCATGAGCCACGCCTCCGGCGTAGGAGAGCCGCTTCCCGCCGAAACCGTTCGGGCCGTCATGACGCTCCGGGTCAAGGACTTCGCCCGGGGGCACTCCGGCATCCGATTGGAGACCGCCCGGCACCTGCTGGAACTGCTCAACCGCGGCGTCCTGCCGGTGGTGCCGGAAAAAGGATCGGTGGGGGCGAGCGGCGACCTGGCGCCGCTGGCCCATCTGGCCCTGGTCCTGCTCGGAAGGGGCGAGGCGATTTACGGCGGAGCCCGCATGAGCGGCGCCGACGCATTGGCGGCCTGCGGGCTCCGGCCCGTGCAGCTCGAATCGGCCGAGGGGCTGGCGCTCGTCAACGGCACCCAGGTGATGACGGCCATCGGCGGACTGGCGGTCTACGACGCCGGCCGGCTCTCCCGATTGACCGACATCGCGGCCTCCATGACGCTGGAAGTGCTGATGGGCAGCCGCACCGAGTTCAACCCGCGGATTCACCAGGTTCGTCCGCACCCCGGCCAGATCGCCGCCGCCGCCAACATGGAGCGCATCACCCGCAACAGCGAGATCATCTCCTCCCACAAGGACTGCTCGCGCATCCAGGACGCCTACACCCTGCGGTGCTCGCCGCAGGTGCACGGCGCGACCAAGGACGCCATCGCCTACTGCCGCCGCGTGATCGAAACCGAGATGAACGCCTCGACCGGCAACCCGCTGATGTTTGCCGACTCCGGCGAGTTCCTGCTGGGCGGAAACTTCCACGGGCAGCCCGTGGCGCTCGCCATGGACTTCCTGGGCATGGCGGTGGCGGAGCTGGCCAACATCTCCGAGCGGCGCATCGAACGGCTGGTCAATCCCAAGCTGAGCGGGCTGCCGGCCTTCCTCGTGAGCGACGGCGGCCTGAACTCGGGCTTCATGATCGCGCAGTACACGGCGGCCGCCCTGGTCTCCGAGAACAAGGTGCTGGCCCATCCCGCCAGCGTGGACTCGATCCCCACCTCGGCCAACAAGGAGGACCATGTCTCCATGGGCACGATCGCCGCGCGCAAGTGCCGGGAGATCGTCGCCAACGCCGAGAACGTGGTCGCGATCGAGCTGCTCTGCGCGGCCCAGGCCCTCGATCTCTTCACCAACCTGAAGCCCGGCGAGGGGACGCTGGCCGCCTACCAGGTCGTTCGCCGAAGCATCGCCCACCTCGACGCCGACCGCTTCCTGGCCGCCGACATCCAGGCCATGCGGGAGCTCATGCGCAGCGGCGCCATTCTGCGTGCGGTGGAGGAAAAAGTCGGCGAGCTGGCCTGAACCGCCGGCCGGCGGTTCCACCTAATCGCCACGATGGGCGGTTTCGGCAGGTCCATTCCAACCCCCGCCGACGGCCTTGTAAAGGGCCACCAGGTCGGTCGACACGGCGCTGGTGCTCAGGACGTAGGTTTCCTCGGTCAGGAACAACGACCGCTGCGCGTCCAGCACGTTCAGGAAGTCGGTCTGCCCCTCCGTGTAAAGCGTCTTGGCCAGGCTCACGGCCCGGCGGTTGGCGGCGACCGCGTCGGCGAGCGCCCGACGGCGCTCCTGCTCCTTCGCGGCGGCGATCAACGCGCTCTCGACCTCCTGCAGCGCGGTGAGCACGGTCTGGCGGTAGGCGATGAACGCCTGCTCCTGCAAGGCCTCCTGCTGCTCGATGGCCGCCCGCGTGCGGCCGGTGTCGAAGACCCGCCAGCTGACCGAAGGGCCGAAGGACCAGAACCGCTGGGGCCATGTCAGCCAGGAGCTGAAATCGTTCGAGCGCGCCCCCGCGGCGCCGGTGATCGTGAATTTGGGGAACAGATCGGCCGTCGCGACGCCGATCCGCGCCGTGGCGGCGTGGATGTCCGCCTCCGCCCGGCGAATGTCCGGCCGCCGGCGCAGCAGATCGGAAGGCAGGCCGATCGGGGCCGCGGGCGGCGCGGCCGGAATGGCGGATTCGGGCGACAGCTCCGCCAGCAGGGCGGCGGGCGCTTGGCCCAGAAGGATGCCGATGGCATAGATGGACTGCCGGGCCGCGGCCTCGAGCAGCGGGATCGTGGAGGCGGTGGCCGCCACCTGGGCCTCGGCGTTGGCGACGTCCAGGCCGCTGACAAACCCGCCTTCGAACCGCTGGCGGGTCAGCCGGGCGCTGTGCTGCTGGGTGGCGAGGTTCTGCCGGGCGATTTCGATGCGCTGCTGAAAGGCGCGCAGCTCGATGTAGTTGCGCGCCACCTCCGCAGTCAGGGTCACCAGGACGTCCCGGCGATCCTCCTCGGCGGCCTGCAGGTCGGCGTCCGCGGCTTCGATGCTGCGGCGGATGCCGCCGAAGACGTCCAGCTCCCAGCCTGCGTCGAAGCCGGCGTCGTAGGTGTTGGAGACGACCCCGCGGGTCTCGCCCTGCTGCCAATTGTCGCTTCTTCCCGGAGACCGGCTGCGCTGGATGGCGCCGCCGGCGTCCACGGTCGGGCCGAGGCCGGAGGCGGCGATCGCGCGCGCGGCCCGGGCCTGGCGGATGCGCGCTTCGGCCTGCAGCAGGTCTAAGTTGGAGCGGATGGCCCTTTCTTCAAGTGCGGCCAGGGTCGGGTCGTCGAACACCGTCCACCAGCGCGACAGGTCGGCGGCCGGATGCTCTGCCGGGGCGGGCGCAGGGGCTTCGATCCAGCTGCCGGGCATCGCCACCTGCGGCGGCTTGAAATCCGGGCCGACCAGGCATCCGGCCAGTGCGATAGCATATAAGAAGATCGACAAGGTGATCGCTTGCCGGCGGATTCGGATGGCGGAGATAATAATACGGCGAAGCGCCTTCCAATGAAGCGATGCCCTTGTGGGAGTGGCTTCCAGCCGCGATCGCTTCGCGGCAGGATGCCGCGCCCACAGAAGAAGTTTGAGCGTCATTGAAAACTCCAGTGTGCGCAGTGGCTGCTGGGTCCGAACGGGCGATCGCCGCCTTCCCTTCACTCGTAGCGCAGGGCGTCGATGGGATCCAGGCGCGACGCCTTCCAGGCCGGGTAGAATCCGAAAATAATGCCCACGCTGGCGGAAACCAGGACGGCGGCCGCAATGGCCGGCAGCGAGGTCGCCACCGGCCAGCGCAGCAGGAGCTCCACCAGGCGCGACCCGCCGTGCCCCAGCAGGATTCCGGCGGCGCCGCCCACCAGGCAGAGCACCACCGCCTCCGCCAGAAACTGCCGGAGAATGTCGCGCGCGCGCGCTCCCACGGCCATGCGCAGCCCGATCTCGCGTGTGCGTTCGGTGACCGAGACGAGCATGATGTTCATGATCCCCACGCCGCCGACCACCAGCGAGATCATCGCCACGCACAGCAGCAGGTTGGTCATCAGCCGGGTGGTGGCGGTCAGCGTGTTGGTCATCTCGGTCATGTCGCGGATCGTGAAATCATCGGGCTGGCCGTCGCGGATGCGGTGCCGCTCCCTCAGGATCTCGGTCATCTGCTGGATGGCGGCCGGAATCTCCTCGGGGCTGCGCGCCGCGGCTAGGAGCTGGTCGATGTTGGCGAAGCGCACCGTCAGCGGGTGGTTGGCCGCCTGGCTTTCGGACTGCTTGGGGTAGATCTCCGGCGCCTCGCTGGGGTAGAGTTTGTTCAGCGTGTTGACGGAGCTGCTGGAGCTGCCGGCCGCGCTCTGATTGGGGTTGCTGAGGGTCGAGCCGGTCACGCGGTACTTGATCGTGGTCCAAGGGGCCAGCAGGATGTCGTCCTGGTCGGAGCCCATCATGTTGGCGCCCTTGGCGCTCAGCACGCCCACCACGCGGAAGGACACGTTCTTGACGCGGATTTCCCTGCCGATCGGCGGTTCGCCCTGGAAGAGCTCGCGCACGAGCGTCTGGCCGATCAGGCAGACCTTGTTGGCGTTGAGCACGTCGCGATCGGTGAAGGCGTCGCCCTCGGCCAGGCTGGTCCAATCCCGGATATCCAAAAACGCGGGGGTCGTGCCGATCATCTGCTGGGGCACCCAATTGCGGTTGCCGTAAACCACCTGGGTGCGGGCGCGCACGATCGGAGCGACGTTGCGCACGGCCGGGCTGTCGCGCAGAATGGCCTCGCCGTCCTGGGGGGTCAGCGTGGTGACGGAGCCGGCGCCGAAGGTCACCCCGCCGCTGGCGGCTGTTCCGGGCACCACCAATAGGACGTTGGCGCCCATGGTGGCGATGGTCTTCTGGATGGCCGCCGCGGAGCCGTTTCCGATTTCCATCATCGCGATGACCGCCCCGACTCCGATGACGATGCCGAGGGTGGTCAGCAGCGCCCGCATCGGGTTGCGGCGCAGGGCCGTCAAGGCCGTGCGTGCTGTTCGATAGGCGCTCACCGGGCACCCCCCCCGTCCGCCGCCGATGATCGGAGCGCGGCCGGCCGGGCGGAGATCTTCGATCCGATCTCAGAAGGGATGCAGACCGCGCCGTCCTCGATCCGTCCGTCGTGAATGCAGATGATGCGTTGGGCGGATTGGGCCACCATGGGGTCGTGGGTCACGATGATGACCGTGATGCCGTCCCCCTCGTTGAGTTCCTGGAACAGCCGCAGCACCTCGGCGCTGGTGCGGGAGTCGAGGTTGCCGGTCGGCTCGTCGGCGAAGATCAGCGGCGGGTTGTTGATGAGGGCGCGCGCGATGGCGACCCGCTGTTGCTGCCCGCCGGAGAGCTGCGAGGGATAATGGTGCAGACGGTCGCCCAGGCCGAGGCGCTCCAGCGCCCCACGGGCTCGACGCCGGGCCTGGCGCTCGGAGAGATGGTCTACCGTATAGGAGAGCGGCATCGCTACGTTGTCCAAGGCGCTGGTGCGCGGCAGGAGGTTGAAATTCTGGAAGACGAAGCCGAACTTCTGGTTGCGCAGTTGAGCGCGTTGGTCGGGCGTCAGCTCCGATACTTCCCGGCCGTCGAGCCAGTATTCTCCGGAAGTCGGGCGGTCCAGGCACCCCAGGATGTTCATCAAGGTGCTTTTGCCCGACCCGGACGCTCCCATCAGGGCGACCATCTCCCCGCGGACGATCTTCAGCGACACGCCCTTGAGCACCGGCACGGCGATATCGCCCAGGCGGTAGGTCTTGCAGATGTCGTGAAGCTCGATGAGTTCCATGAAGCGGTCAACTCAGAAAAAGGGCGCAGACTCTCCCAATTCTCGTGAGGCTGGCGATGCGCGCCATAACCGGTTTCACCGAGGCCTGCCCGCGCCGGCGGTGCTGCCGCCGCGGGAAAAACTCGGCGTAAAGGGGTTGCTGGTGCCCGCTTTGGCACTGGCCTGAAGTTGTACGCCGGTCACGACGTCCATCCCCTCGGTCAATTTCTCGCCGGAAACTTCGGTCAAGGCGCCGTCGCTAGGGCCGGCCTTGACGGCCAGCGGACGGACATACTCTCCCGCGGGCAGCCACAGAGTGGCGCGGCCGCCCGGCGCTGCGCCGTCCGCGCCCGGGCCGGATGCCGCTCGCTGCTCCTCTTTGGGTTTCGTCTGGCCCTCCGCGGCGGAAGTCCATGCGTCGCGGAACTCCGGCAGGATCTGCTCGGCCGACGGCCGGAACCGCAGGGCGGCATTCGGCGCCAGGAGCACGTCCGTCAACCGGTTCAACTCGAATCGGACATTGGCGGTCAAGTAGGGCAGGAGGCGGCCGCTGGAGTTGTCGGTGACGACTTCGACGGTGTAGGTGACGACATTTTGGGTCATCGAGGCGTTGAGCCGGACCTTCCCGACCTCTCCCTGAAACGTCTCGCCGGGAAAGGCGTCCACCGTGAAGGTCACCGGCTGGCCCGGGCGGATCTTGCCGATGTCGGCCTCGTTGACCGACACCCAGACCTGCATGCGCCGGAGGTCCTTGGCGATCAGAAAAAGACTGGGGGCGTTCAAGCTCGCAACCACGGTCTGCCCGATGTTGACCCGGCGGTCGATGATAACCCCCTTGACCGGCGACTTGATGGTGGTGTAGCCGAGGTTGCGTTGGGCCCGGCGGAAGAGGGCTTCGGCCTGGGCGAGGGTGGCCCGGGCCTGCAAAATGGCGGCCTGGCCCACGTCGACATTGGCAGCCGCCGTCTCGTAGGCTGATCGGTAGGCGTCGAAGCTGGCTTGGGACAGCGCTTCAGACGGGCCGATTTTTTGCGCCCGCTGCCAGTCGCGCTCGGCCTGTTGCAGCTTGGCGCGCAGCTGGCCCAGGTCGGCCTCTGCGCGCTGCAGCGCGGCCTTTCCGGACTGCACCTGAGCCTCGGCCTGGGCCGCGTCCGCCGAGTAGAGCGAGTCGTCGATTTTCGCCAGAACGGTGCCCTCCTCGACCACGGAGCCGTAGTCGACGGTTCGGCCGGCGGCGTCTTTGCCGAAGGATACGATCTGACCGGCGATCTGGGCGCCCACGTCGATCACCTCCTCCGGAACCAGGGTGCCGGTGGCGCTGATCGCTACCAGCAGGTCGCCCCGTTTCACGGCCGATGTGCGGAAGTCCGCCGCCGCGCCGCCGCTACGAAGCAGATACCAGGCGGTCCCGGCCCCCGCGATCCCCATCACGATGATTCCGGCGACGGTTCCCTTCACCCAACGTCTCATGCGATAGCCCCCGTCCTCCGTGTTAATCGGCTTCACCGCGTTACCAACCTCATCGTACTACTTCTTCTTCTGCTTCTGCTGGCCCACCCGGACCTTGGCCGCCTCCACCTTAGCCTCCGGCTTCATATGGGTTGCCGAAGCACAGATCCCCAGCCGCCACTTGGCGGCCGGGTTTGCCCAGATGCGGCAGACATCGCCGTCGATGTTTTCACATCCCATGCACTCTTTCACGATGGGAGACTTTTGAAGCGGTACCGCCATAGAACACCTCCGTTTTTAACCAGTTCGTTCCGTTCAAGGCCGAAATGGACTCATTCCTTTGTTCGTTCAATCCAGCTCCAGCTTTGTTTTACACCGGTTGCATTGGGCGGCGCCCCGAAAGACCGTATTGCCGCATTCCGGGCAAATATAGCGGGCTTCCTCATCTTGAATCCATTTCTCGGTGCCGAATTTCCGCCGATACGGCACCGCGCGCAGGATCACTTTCTTGCCGATCGCCATCGGAAACTTCTCGATATGCTCACAGGGAAATTCGTCGCAGTGGTGGCAGCCCTCGTATCCCTTGCTTTGCGCGCAGTCCCTGATTTCGCACTGCTGGCAGTGCATGAACCGGTCGTCGGACCGGCACCCGCGGCAGCGGATGTCTGCGGCGGAGAGGGTTTCGCTGTTTGGGAGCGTTCCCTTGCCGGGCACTCCTCCCCGGTAAAGCGTTGCCAAGCGATCCTTGAATTTTGGATTGTTGTCGCGGTGTGCCATGTAAATGGCGCAGACTCCGCAATACAAGCCGCAGGGCGAAGCAAAATCGGGGTTGATTTTCATGGTTCACTCCTTCGGGATCCCGGTCCGCGTTTCCGGGTTCAGCTAGGGATCGGCGTCGCTGCCGATCGCTGCGATCGTCCCCTCGCCGCACGCGGCCTGTTTCGGCTGGAGGGCGATGTTTTCATCTTAAGCAGGTTCGATCGACAAGGTCAAGCCGCCTTTCCCATGCCCGTTCCCGGCCGATGCTTCCCCCGCCGATGGGCGTCGCGGAAGAGTCGGGCGAGGCATTTAGGGACCCGTTGCTTTGCTTGACACGCCAGCAGCCATCTCCTATAGTCCAAGCCCCAACGGGAAGGATATTTGACCATGTTTGCCAAGAAAATTTCCGAAATCGAGAACTTGATCCAGAAGCAGGATGAATGGCGCTGCCAGTGCATCAATCTGATCGCCAGCGAAAACGTCTTGAGCCAGCGTGCGCGGGCCGCTGGATGCTCGGACTTCGCCCACCGCTACGCCGAGGGGCATCCGGGGGAGCGCTACTACCGGGGGACTTCCTATATCGATGATATCGAAAGCCAGCTCAAGACCAACCTGAAGATCATCTTCGAGTGCGACCACTGCGAGGTGCGGCCGATCAGCGGGACCAACGCCAACGAAGCCGTGTTCAGCCGGTTCGTCGGACCCGGCGACGTGGTCATGGTGAACTCCACGCCGGGCGGCGGTCACATCAGCCATCACCGCCGGGGGTCGCTCGGCAAATTCACCCACAACATCATCGATTTTCCCGTGACGGCGGACGGCTACCGCATCGACGTCGAGAAGGCGGCCTACCTCATCGAGAAGACGCGGCCGAAGCTGATCGTGGTGGGCAAGAGCCTTTTCCTGTTTCCGGAGCCGGTGGCGGAACTGGCCGACGTCTGCCGCCACACCAAGACCTTGATCATGTACGATGCCGCGCACGTGCTGGGCTTGATCGCCGGCAAACGCTTCCAGCGCCCGCTCGCGGAGGGCGCCTGGCTGATGACGGCCAGCACCCATAAGACGTTTTTCGGCAGCCAGCGCGGCGTCATTCTCAGCAACATGGAAGAGGAGCCCTGGCGCAAGATCGACCGCGGGGCCTTTCCCGGCTCGTCCAGCAACCATCACCTCGACACCCTGGCGCAGATGGCCATCTGCGCCTACGAAATGATGGACTTCGGCGAAACGTATGCCGACGACACCATTCGCAACGCCAAGTCGCTGGCGGCCGCCCTGGACCGGCTGGGCTTCGATGTCCAGGGCCGGGAATTCGGCTACACCGAAAGTCATCAGGTGGCGGTCAACGTGAAGGCCCAGGGCGGCGGGGAGAAAGTCTCCCGCACCCTCGAAGCCAACGATATCATCCTCAACATGAACATGCTGCCCCACGAACCGCTCAGCAACCACGACCGGCCGGACGGCATCCGCATCGGCGTGCAGGAGATGACGCGCTTTGGAATGGGCGAGTCGGAGATGGGACAGATCGCAGAGCTCATTCACGCCTGCATCGTCGGGAAGAAGGACGTGAAGGAGGAGGTGAATCGTTTCCGGGCTCAGTTCCATGAGGTCCGCTACAGCTACGACAATTTCGGAGAGCGTCGCGCCGAGCCGTTGAAACTGATGAAATCCGCTTAGGCCCATGATCTCCGGACCGCCTCGTGAACGACACCGCGCCGCCTGACCAGAAGCTATCGCTCGTCGCGGCCGCCATGGCCGCGTTTTTATGCGTGCTGTGGGGGGCCAATACCGTCGCGATCAAATTCAGCCTCTCCGGCATGGGCCCCTTCACCTCGGCCGCCGTTCGTTTCGGGGTTTCGGCCGGATTCCTCTGGGGCTGGGCGCAGCTCTCCCGCCAGAGCTTGAGGCCGGCCGACGGCCAGCTGCGGCCGCTGCTGGTCAACGCGCTCCTGTTCTTTATACAGCTGTCCTTGGTTTACGTCGGCTTCACCATGACGAGTGCTTCCCGCGGGGCCCTGCTGACCAACCTGCAGCCGTTTTTTCTGCTCTTCCTGGCGCATTTCTTTCTCTCCGGCGACCGGATCACCTGGCTGAAGCTTCTGGGATTGATTCTCGGGTTTACGGGCGCGGCCTGTGTGCTGCTCGACCGAACCGACGGCAGCCGCAGCCTGATGGCGGGCGACCTGCTGCTGCTCGTCTCCACCATCATATGGGCCTGCAGCGCGGCTTATACCAAGCACCTGGTCCGGAGCTGCTCGTCGATTCAGATCGTGTTCTATCAGCTCCTGTTTGCCGTTCCGCTCTTCGCCCTGGGCGCGCCGCTGTGGGACACGCCCATGATCGCCCGGATCGACTCCGGAATCGTGGCCGCCATCGTGTTTCAGGTGGTGCTGACGACATCGTTTGCATTCGTAGCCTGGACCCGGCTGATGCAAACCTATGGGGCGGTGGCCCTGCACTCGTTCGTCTTTCTGATTCCCGTGTCCGGCGTGTTCCTGGCGGCCATCCTGCTGGACGAGCCGATGACGAGGATGATCCTGCTGGCGCTGGTGCTCATCACCGCCGGTATCCTGATCGTTCAGCTCGGGCAGCGTCGCGACATGCCGGCGATTCTCCCGGACGCTTCGCGCAACCGATGAAGACCGCCACCGTCCAATCCGACGGTTTGCTGCTGGTCACCGCCGCCATCTGGGGTTTCGCCTTCGTGGCCCAGCGGGCGGGCATGGACCACGTCGGCCCCTTCACCTACAACGGCGTGCGCTTCGCGCTGGGCGCTCTGACGCTGGCGCCGTTGCTGCTGACACGCGCCAAGGATTCGGATGCGGTCTCCGTTCCCATAACCCGGCTGGGTTTTATCTGCGGCGGCGGGGCACTGGGTGTGGTGCTGTTCGTCGCCGCATCGCTGCAACAGGTGGCGTTGCTGTATACCACTGCCGGTAAAGCGGGGTTTATCACGGGCCTGTACGTGGTGGTCGTGCCGATCCTGGGTCTTTTCTGGGGGCAGCGTCCGTCGGGCGGCACCTGGGCCGGCGCCGGGCTGGCCGCCGCCGGGCTTTACCTGCTGTCGGTCACCGAGTCCTTCCGGATGGAATACGGGGACGGGCTCGTGCTGGGCAGCGCCCTTTTCTGGAGCGTGCAGGTGCTCCTGGTGGCCTGGCTGTCTCCGCGCACCCGGCCGGTGGGGCTGGCCTTCTATCAGTTTTCGGTCTGTGCGCTCTTATCCCTCATGACGGCTGCCCTTTTCGAAACGTTCGAATGGGCGGGTGTGGTGGCCGCCGCCGTGCCGATTATTTACGGCGGGGTGCTGTCGGTCGGAGTGGCTTATACGCTGCAAGTCGTGGCGCAGCGCGACGCCCATCCGGCGCACGCCTCGATTCTGATGAGCCTGGAGGCGGTTTTCGCCGCTTTCGGCGGCTGGCTGCTGCTGGGCGAGATGTTGAGCCTGCGGGGGCTAGGCGGCTGCGGGATGATGCTGGCGGGGATGCTGTTGTCGCAGCTGTGGGGTCTGAGAAGATGACGGCTTTGTGAGAAACCCAACTTCGGCGTTGCGCTTCGTTTCGCGGTTGCTGCGGCGTACTGCAGTACGCCTCGCCACACGAAACTCGCGCGCCTTGAATTTGGGCTTCTCACAAAGCCGTGCAAACAGACTCAGAGCCTGCCTCCTCATTTCTTCCATAGGGGTGCACGGGAAAACGGGCTAACGGGTGAACCCTTTATGAAAAACATCGACCCGGATGAGCTGGCCAAATTCCAGGCGCTGGCGCCGATCTGGTGGGACCGCCACGGGGCGTTCAAGGCCCTGCACGACATTAACGGGCTGCGGGTCGGCTACATCAACCGCCGGGCGCCGTTGGCCGGCCGGAAGGTCCTCGACCTGGGCTGCGGCGGGGGGATCCTGTCCGAGGCCATGGCGGGCCTGGGGGCCGAGGTCACCGGCATCGACGCCGGCGAGGAGCCGCTTTCGGTGGCACGGCTTCACCTCCAGGAATCCGGCCTCCGGGTGGATTATCGGCTGGCCACGGCCGAAGCATTCGCGGACGACGCACCGGAGCGCTTCGACGTGGTCACCTGCATGGAGCTGCTGGAGCATGTGCCCGACCCGGCTTCCGTCGTGGCGGCCAGCGCTCGGCTGGTCCGGCCGGCCGGGGACGTGTTCTTCGCCACCCTCAACCGCAACCTCAAGTCGTTCCTCTTCGCCATCATCGGCGCCGAATTGATCCTGCGGCTGGTGAAGCGCGGCACGCACTCCTACCGCCGGTTCGTCAAACCCTCGGAACTCACGACGTGGTCGGAGCGGTCCGGGCTGGGGCTCCAGGATCTCACCGGGCTGCACTACCAGCCCTTCACCCGCCGGTATTCTCTCGGCGGCAACACCCATGTGAACTATCTCATGCACTTCCGGAAGACTTGACGCGTCTGGCGCCAGTCCCCTATCATTTTGGGACCGGCAGGACCTCCATCATGACGATGCCGGGACGACAAGGTGGGTGAAATGAGCCAGGAGAAATTCAACAAAGCATTCATCGTCCTGCTGCTGCTGTTTATTACCTCGGTGTTTCTGGCCATGATTTGGCCTTTTCTGATGACGATCCTCATGGCCGCGATCTTTGCGGCGCTCACCCGGCCTCTGTACCGCCGCCTGAAAGAATGGTTCGGCGGCCGCCGCAGCCTGGCCGCCTCGCTGTCTCTATTTCTGCTTTTTTTCGGCATCCTGCTGCCGCTGGTCGGATTGCTGGGGGCCGTGACCGCGGAGGGCATCAAAGTCAGCCAGACCGCCAAGCCGTGGATCCAGAAACAGATTTCCGAACCCGCCGAGTTTTCGGACCTGTTGAAAAAAATCCCCTTCTACGAACACCTCCTGCCCTACAAGGAGACGATCTTCTTGAAGGCCGGCGAATTGGTGGGACGTCTCAGCACCTATCTCATCAACAGCCTGTCCTCGGTCACCGTGATGACCGCCCAGTTCGTCTTCATGCTTTTCATTTTCCTGTACACCATGTTCTTTTTTCTGGTCGACGGGCGGCAGATCCTAACCGGGATTCTGCACTATCTTCCGTTGAAGCGAGAAGACCAGGAGCGCATGCTGGAGAAGTTCACCTCGGTGACCCGCGCCACGTTGAAAGGCATCGCGGTCATCGGACTGCTCCAGGGCTCGCTGGTCGGAGCAGCCTTCGCCGCGGTCGGATTTCCGAGCGCGATTTTCTGGGGGACGGTGGCGGCGGTCATGTCGATGGTGCCGGGGATCGGCACGGCGATCGTCTGGCTGCCCGGGGTGATCATTCTCTTCATGGGCGGGCATTACGGCGCAGGGATCGGGCTGCTGGCGTTCTGCATCCTGGTGGTGGGCGGGATCGACAATTTCCTGCGGCCGCGGCTGGTCGGCAAGGACACCCGCATGCACGAGCTGCTGATCCTCTTCGGGACCCTCGGCGGGCTCATCATGTTCGGCGTGGTCGGAATCATCATCGGCCCGATCATCGCCGCGCTGGTGGTGACGGTGTGGGAGATTTACGGCGTCGCCTTTCAGGACGCCCTGCCCGGCCGGTCCTCGCCGGCCCCCGCCGAGCAGAAGCAGGCCCCGGAGGCGCCCCGCATCCTTCTGGCATCCGAGGATTCCGAATCAAAGGGCGGCCGGCCGCCGGCCGGCTAGGGGGTCTGGATGTGCGCAGCCAGTTCGGCTGCGATTTCGCGGCTCAGCGCTTCTAACGCCCGGCTCTGGGCCGCCACCAGTTCGGCGTATCCGGGCCCCGAGATTTTCTCTTGGAAGGTCGAGGTTCTCACTGCGAGCGTCTTCTTGTGCTTCTGGTCCCGGATCGTCCAGGCCGCATTCAACCACACGGTCTCTCCCAGCCGGCCGTCGAAGCGATTGAAGGTCACCGCCACCCAATAGGCCGGGTCGACGGCCAGGTGGTCGGTCATGACGCTGACGCGGCGGTCGGCCAGCAGGATGCTCAGGTTTTCCACCAGGACCCGCGAAATCTCCTCCCTCAGGGTTCCGCCCCAACGGTTGAACTCCGACAGCCCAATCTGGTTATCATCGGTGCGGGTGACGATCTGCGGGCGGTCGATGGTCGCCGGAATCGCCGCCGGGTAGACGGCGACGATGGTCCCGGGAGCGCTGCCGGTCCCCCCGGCCGGACGGGGGAGGGGGGAAAGCGTATAGAACTCGATCGGCTGGCTGTGCCCGAAGCATCCGCTCAGCAGGGCCGTCAGCGTGCAGGCGATCCAGAGGCGGCGGGAGGCTATCGTTCTTTTTTTCATTGCGCGGGCTCCTTTCCGGTCAGAAGGGACTGCGGCTGGCGTTCCAGGTAGTCGCTGAGTACGCGCAGGGCGCGAGCGGCGGATGCCAGCTCCTCCAGGGTCTCTTTCAGGCGCGATTGCAGGGGCGAGCCCGATTCCAGAACATCGGCCGCTGCGGCAAAGGACGCTTGAGCGCGCTGCAGGGTGGCGTTCACTTCCGGCGCCGTTCGGGTGCGCAGCTCGGCCGTCAGCAGCTGCAGCTCCTTGACGGCGGCGTTCAAAGACTTCACCGTCTCGATAAGCTCAGGCGAGTTGGCGATGCGCCGGGCGCCCTTGATGGTGGCGCTGAGATCCTGGCCGATCTCGTCGACGGGGATCTTGTCGAGTTTTGCCACCAGCTGGCTCACCTTGGTGCCGATCTCTTCCAGCTGGGTCGGCGTGGTCGGAAATTCCGTGTATCCGTATTTGCCGTTGCGCACCAGCGCAGCGGGTTTGGCATTGGGGAAGAAATCGAGCGCCACATAATTCTGGCCGGTCAATAGGTTGCCCATGCGCAGCTGGGCGCGCAACCCCCGCTCGACGAGATAGGCGGTCAGGTCCTCACGGCTGACCCCATCGGGCAGATTGCCACGGAAGGAGATGCGCTCCGGTTCCACGGCGGCGATCACCGGAATTTTGACCTTGTTCATCTTGAAGTCAAACTCCGACTTGATGTCCACCACTTGTCCGATCTGGATGCCTCTAAACTCGACCGGAGCTCCCGGCGACAGCCCCCGGACCGACTCCTCGAAGAGCAGCACAAAATAATTCTTCGTGCTGTAGACCTTTTCTTGGGCGGCCGTGCGGTTCGCAAACAATTTAAAAATGGCATTCTCCGCTGCTTCCTCCTCCGGGTCGGAATGGTTCTTGAAACTGTCGAAGGCGATGCCTCCCACCAGAATGGAGACCAGCGACTCGGTGTTCACCGTGATTCCGGTCGCATCCAGTTTCAAATCCACGCCGCTGGCGCTCCAGAATCGCGTGCTGGTGCGCACAAACTGGTGGTAGGGGGCGTTCACGAAAATTTTCGAAACGATTTTCGAGCCGTCCTCGCTGAGATGGAAGGCCACGACCTCGCCGGCGCGGATCTGACGGTAGTAAATCGGAGAGCCCACCTCGAGCGATCCCCGCCGGTCCGACTCGAGAATGAAGTGCCGGCCGGGCAGTCCCGTGGTGACGATGGGCGGCTCCTCGAGCCCCGTGAAATGGCGGGCGGGTCTGCCCGGCTTGCCGGGGTCGATGTCGATGTAGGCCCCGGAAAATACGGTTCCCAGGCCGTAGATGGCACTGGCGGAAACGCGCGCCCGCACCACCCAGAACCGTGTGTTTTCCGAGATGAAGCGCTCGGCCTCCCGGACCAGCTGCGCCTTCACCACGACATGCGATGCGTCGTCGCCGATGCGGATTTCCTCCACCAACCCGATCTCGACATCTTTGAACTTGACCTTGGTCTTGCCGGCCTCGAGCCCCTCGGCCGACTTGAACGTGATGCTGATCTGCGGGCCCTTCTCCGTCAAGGCCTTCACCACCAGCCACCCGCCGATCAGGGCCGCCACCACCGGCACGACCCACACCAGCGAAAAGCGACGCTTGCGGCTGTTGACGGTCGCGGCGGGGAGTTCCGGAAAACCAGAATCCGAGGAGGGTTGCTCACTCATGCATCTTCTCCTTTGCATCCCAGATCAGGCGGGGGTCGAAGCTCATGGCGGCGATCATGGTAATGACCACCACGGCGGCGAAATGCAGGGCCGCCGGTCCGGCCTGGATCGTGGCCAGGGCGCCGAGATTCACTAGAGCCACCAGGATGGTGACCACGAATATGTCCAGCATGGACCAGCGACCGACCGCCTCGGTGATGAGGTACAGGCGCGTGCGGTCCTTGGGGCGGAAGTGGGATTGGCGCTGCACGGAGATGAGCAGGTAGCTCAGGATGGCCAACTTCAACAGCGGCACGAAGATGCTGGCGATGAAGATGACTAGCGCGATCGGCCAGGAGCCGCTCTGAACAAAGTAGATGACCCCGCTCATGATCGTGTCCGACTGGACCATGCCGAGAGAGGTGACGGTGGTCATCGGCAGAATATTGGCGGGGATGTAGAAGATGCAGGCGGCGATCACCAGCGCCCAGGTGCGCGCAATGCTGTCGGGCTTGCGGCTGTGCAGGGTGGCTCCGCAGCGCGGGCATTTGGCAGCCCCGGCTTCTGCCTCCCGTGGTTCCGCGGGGCACAGGAGGTGGCAGACGGAGCAGGCGACCAGGCCGGCCCGGCGCGCGGTCAGGACGGGCTTCTTCACCGAGGGGCCTCCCAGCGCTCCCAGATTTCATGGGGATCGACCGCGGCGGCGGCGGCCGCCATTACGAAGATGAAGGCCGTCAGCGAGTAGACGGCCACCCCAGGAATGATCTGGGCCATTTTGGCGAGCTTCACCATGCTCACCAGCACCCCCAGCATGAAAATCTCCACCATGTGCCAGGGCTGCAAAAGCCGCAAGTACCGGAACACCCGGAACATGCCCGGAACTTTACGGTTGAGGCTCACCGGGACCAGCACGTAGAGCGAGGCCAGAAGATGCAGGCCGGGGACGATGATCAGGTTGATCGCCACGAGGGCGGCCAGCGCTTCCATGCCCTGATCGGCGAGCTGGCGGATGCCCGTGACGACATGCGTCTGGTGCTCAAGCCCCTCCTTCTTGAACGTCAAAAACGGAAAGGCGTTGAACATGACGAAGAGGATCACCCCGGCCAAAAGCAGGGCGAGCGGGCGCTGGAAACTTTTGGGTTTGTTCCGGACGAGCACGGTGCCGCAGCGCCGGCAAAAGGCCGCGGAACCCTCGGGCACCGGCGGGATCCTCTGCAGCAGATCGCAATCGTGGCAGGCCATGAGCTGGCCGGAGGTCATGCCATGTTCCTTTTTTTAACTTTATGCAAAGACATAGCATTCAACCTCATGACAATCAAGTTCCTCGGCATGGGCGTTGAAAAGTCGGGCGGGATGGTTACACCTTGTGCCGAGGCGAGATTCAGCTGCTCGTCGGCTTGGCCTGATGCTTTTGGTCTTGATCGGAGATAACGATGAGTTCGATGACGATGAATTCAGAGGAGCCGGATGACGACGGCTTGACCTATATCACGGTTGGGGAGGCGGCCCGATGCCTGGGGGTCGGCCGCAGGATGGTTTACCAGCTGATCGATTTCGGCCGGATCCGGGCCCATCGCCGGCGCAAAATGATCCTGGTCGACCCGCAGAGCTTGGAGGAATTCCAGCGCTCCGGCAGGCTGACCTGAACCCGGAGTGAACCTTCCGCTTCTAATACGTTCCGTTCTGCCGGCGCCGGTCCCGGATCCGCTCGTTCAAGTTGCGCTTGACGTTTTCGCGCAGCATCCGCGAGGTGGTGTTGAGATAGCGCAGGTTTTTTTCGACCAGGTCCGGGTAATGGCGCAGACTCGAGCGCAGCTTGCCGCCGCTGGAGGACATTTTTCGAAGGATATCGATCTCCTTGCCGATCACCCGCGTCTGGCCGCGCTTGATCGCATTCAGAAAGGATCGACGCGCCCAGGCGCATTCCGCCAGGGTTACCACCCGGCCCATTTGGGCCAGTCGATGGCCGTCGCTTCCGCCGGTGATGCCCTTGTTCAGGTTGAAGCCGAGCAGGGCGCTGCGCAGGTTCCATTTGTTGAGGTTCTCCGAATTGATCACCTCCACCCCGTCGACCATGTCCAGCAGCTGCTCGAAGCGGTCGTTCTGGAAATAAGGGTTGTGGATGCCCGTGTAGCTGCCGCAATACGGATGCGGAAAGATGATGACCGTATCGAAGGCGCGCGCCCGCTGGATGAGGTCCTCCAGATCCAAGGACAGCGAGGACATGATCTCTGCGCCTATAAACGGCTGGACGTGAACACTGTAAAATCTCAAGAGGCTCTTGATGTCATAGAAATACACCAGCAGGTGGGTGCCCTCGTAGGAGGTCAGCTCAATGCCGGGGATGCTGAAGACATTTTTGAAACGATCGATTTCCACGGCCCCGTGGATGGAGTTGTGATCGGTGACCGCGATGCCGATTCCCAATTCCATGGCCCGGCGGGCGATGTCCTCGATGCTGGCGTGGCCGTCCGAAAGCTCGCTGTGGAAATGCAGATCCACGACCGTGTAGGCCTGGGTCAGTTCGTCCAAACGAGGGCGTTCAAATAGGATTCGATTCATTTCAATAAAATAACACGCCACCGGCCAAAGATCAAATTCAACGGCAGTTCATCGAGCCCATCCCCCATCGGGGGTGCGGTTTCCCCGGTACCAGAGCGCCAGGCGTTCGGTGGAGGCGCCCAGGCAATAGGCAGCGATGATCGCCTGATTGATCAGCCAGGTTTTCCCGATTCCAACCCGGAGCCATCGCCGGGGAGAGGTTTTGACCGAATCGGCAACCGTGGCGATGCGTCCCCTGCGTTTGAGGCGCCGGATGAACTCGAAATCCTCCAGGATGGGCATCGCGGGAAAGCCGCCCAATTCCCAAAACGTGTCGCGGCCCAGGAAAATCGCCTGGTCTCCGTAGGGCATTTGCAGGAAGCGGGACCGCCAGTTGGCGGCCCGCTCGATGATCCTCAAACCCCAGCCGGCGGTATCGATCCCCAGGCGGAAGGCGCCGGCGGCCACACGGCGGGAGGCCAGCGCCCGGCGCACCGGCTCCTGAAATCCTGCCGGCAGCCGGGTGTCGGCGTGCAGGAACAAGAGGATGTCGCCGCGGGCCGCCGCCGCGCCGGCATTCATCTGCACGGAGCGGGGCGGCCGGGCCGCCAGGGCGCGAACGCCGGCCGCCCGGGCGATCGCCAGCGTGGCATCGCTGCTGCCGCCGTCGACCACGATCACCTCGACGTCTGGGCTTGCGGCGAGGGCGGAGAGCGTCTGGCCGAGTTGTTCGGCTTCGTTCAGGGCCGGAATGACGACCGAAACGGAAAGACGGCCTCCCCGGCCGGAGAGCGCCCGCAGAGCCGCCGGCAGGTCGGCCGGGCCGTCGACGTCCGCGAGCGTATCCAGCAGCGCATAGGCCAGGTTGGCTTCGCGAACCCTGCGCAATGTTTGCGCGAGCACGTCGGGTGAACCCCAGCCGATGCCGGGTCCGAAAAAGCCGGTGCCGCATCGAAACCCGGCGGCGGTCGCGCCGATCAGGAAGTACCCCCCGTCGGCGGCCGGCCCGAACACCAGGTCGCAGCGGTCCAGCTCGTCGAAGGCCCGGGTCAGGATGGCGGGACTGAGCGCGGGGACGTCCGAGCCGATCAGCACGGCGCGTTTCGCACCTTCTTCAAAGGCGGCCCGGAGACAGGCCTCCATGCGGGCGCCGAGGTCGCCCGGGCCCTGGGAGCGGTAGCGGAATTCGTCGCCCAGCCACTGCCGCATCACGGTCCGGCTGCCGCCCGCATGCCGGATTTCCAGTGCGAGCCCGCGCCGGGAGCGGGCGGCGGCGGCGACCTGCGCCGCCCGCTCGGTCAGCCGGCGCTGGAACTCCGCCGCGCCCTCCGGGCCCAGCACCGGGATCAATCGGGTCTTGGCGGTGCCCGGCTCGGGGCAGCGGGTGAAGAGGATCAATCTATCAGATTCCACCTTTTTCACTGGACCCCTCGACCCCTTGAATCCTTGAACCCTCATTCGGCCCATATCCCACCCTAGCCCCCGGGCTTCAAGAAAGGGTCGAACAGCCCGCGGATGAAGTCCAGGTCCATGTACTGATTCAGCTTGGCCCAGGTGTCCGGGTTTTTCACTCCGGCATAATCGGACTGGTAGGCCGACCAGCCCATGGCGGACCATGAGATTCCCCGCAGGCGGACGAAAGGCTCGCGCAGCCGGAGGCGCTCCGGCAAGGTGTCTTTGAGGTGGCGGTCACGGATGTTGCGGCAATAGACCTCCAGGAAGTCCCGCCGGGTCTGCCGGTCCATGCGGTAATCCGTTTTCCACAGGGTGGTGAGCGGCGAGCAGAAGTGCGCCAGATCCTGGGACGGATCGCCCCAGCGCGGCATCTCCCAGTCCACCAGATGGATCGTGCCCCGCGGGCGGTTGACGATGAAGTTCCCCGAGTTCACCTCGGTATTGACGATGCAGGGCCAGGGGTCGGCCTGATAATAACGCTCTCCGGAGCGGGCCGCATCGGCCCAGCGCAGCAACTCCTTGAGATAATCCCGGATCGCTTCATCGGCCTGTTCGGATTCGAAGTACCGCTGCAGGAGCCCGGCGCACTCCTCCCAGATCAGAGACAGCGGTGCGGTTTCGCGGATCAGATGGTTGTCCGCCTCCGGTACGGCGGTCTGATGAATCCGCGCGAACAGCGCCGCCGCCGCGGCCGTGTCGCGGCGGTAATCGAGCGGCTCTCCCGGCAGGAATTCCATGATGAGAATCCCGGTGTCGAAGAACCGGCGGGAGTCATCCACGAAATACGGCCGGGGGGTGACCCCGCTACCTTCGAGCAGGCTCAGCGCCTGGTACTCGTAGACGATCTGGTCCTCGCGCTGGATCTGGGTGCCGACGTTGATCCGAAAGACCAGATCGAGATCGCCGGCGGTGATCCGGTAGTTCAGGTGGTATTCGCCTTGAGCCAGCGGTGCCACCGCGAAAAGGCGGCCCTGCAACCAGGGGACATTCCGCCAGTCCTGCTCATTCAGGTAGGCCTGAACTTTGGGCAGCAATGCTTCCATTAAACTCATGGTACTGAAAAACCTCAGGAGGCCGGCGGAAAGATCCGGATTTTTTCGACCGGAAGCCGAAGGCGCACCGGCCGGCCGGGAGCCAGGTCGCTGCGCGGCGTCAGCACCACCAGGGACGCGTCGCCGCAATCCACCCACAGCCGGGTGGCGGCGCCCTCAAAGCGGACCCGGCGCACGCGCCCGGAAATCGGATATTCGGAATCGACGCCTACGAGAATGTCCTCCGGCCGAATCGTGGCGGTGAGGCGCTGCCCGTCGGCGCTGACACCCAGCGCCGGGAAGGACCCGAGCTCGCATTGGAAGGTTCCCCGGCGGATGCGGCCGGTCAGAAAGTTGCATCCGCCGAAGAACTCGGCGACCTCGCGGTCGGCCGGGCGATGGAATAAATCCTCGGGAGTTCCGACCTGGCGCAGGCGGCCGCCCAGCAGCAGTCCGATGCGGTGCGAGATCATCAAGGCCTCGGATTGATCGTGGGTCACCAAAAGGGTGGTGACCCGCGTTTCGGCCTGGACGTCCTGGATGAGCTCGCGCATCTGCTGGCGCAGGTTGGTGTCGAGGTTGCTCAACGGTTCGTCCAGCAGGAGGATCGAGGGCTTCAGCACCAGGGCCCGTGCGAGAGCGACCCGCTGCTGCTGGCCGCCGGAGATCTCGTTCACCCGGCGGCCCTCCAGTCCGGTGAGGCGGGTCAACTCCAAAATATCTGCGATGCGGCGGCGGGCCTCCTCCGGCGCCACGCCCTGCATGCGCAGCCCGAAGCCGATGTTCTGCGCGACGTTCATGAAGGGAAAGAGCAGGGGGTTTTGAAACACCATGACCGCGCTGCGCTTTTCAGGCGGCAGGCCGCGCACCGAGCGGCCGTCGATCCGGATGTCCCCGCGGGCGGGCGTCACCAAACCGGCCACCGCCTTGAGAATCGTGGTTTTGCCGGCGCCGCTCGGCCCCAGCAGCGATACCAGCTCGCCCTCGGAGACGTCTAGATCGAGCCCGTGGATGACGGTCTCTGCTCCGTAGACGACGGCCAGGTCGCTGAGCGTCAGCACGCCCATGTCACCAGACTCCCATCATGCGGCGGCTTCCGAGGTATCGGGCGCTGACCGCCAGCGCCGCCAGCGCCGGGACGACGAACACGATGCTCACGGCGGCGGCGACCGGCCGGTCGCCGCTGCCCATCAGGGCGAAGAGCAGGATCGGCAGGGTGACGACCTTTCCGCCGCCGATGATGAGGGTGCTCAGATACTGGCTCCAGGACAGCAAAAACGAAAACAGCGCCGCCACCACGATGCCGGGGAAGGTGAGCGGGATCATCACCCGAAAAACAACCTGGACCGACGAGGCTCCGAGGGAGCGGGCCTGGTCCTCGAATTCCGGGTTGTAGTTCGAGAACACCCCCCACATGACGAAGACGGCGTACGGCAGGCAGGCGGTCAAATGGATCAGGACCACGCCGGCAAGGGTTGCGGCGATCCCCAGCTGCAGCATCCATAGATGCAGCCCCATGGCCACGCACAGGGCCGGTACGAGGATCGGCAGCATCAGGGCCATCGACAGCAGGTCCTTGCCCCGGAAGTGATAAAGCCCCAGGGCGCGCCCGGCCGGGATCCCGCCGGCGACCGAGAGGACGGCCGCGGCCGCCGCCACCAGCACGCTTTGCAGCAAGGCGTCCGTCAGCTGAGTGCCGGCCGTGCCGAACACGTACGTCCAGGCTCTCAGCCCCCACTGCTCCGGGAGCACCTGCGGGAAATACCAGCGGTGGCTGAAGGCCCAGAGCGCGAGCGGCACGAAGGGCAGCAGGACGGCCACGGCCACCGCGCAGCTGAAGAGCGGCCGTTTCACAGCACGGCTCCGCGCCGGCGCGCCGCCTGGGTCAGCGCTTGAGCCAGGACGACGGCCGCCGCGACGACGGCCGCAATCACCAGCCCCGCGGCGATCCCCTCGGGCCGGGACAGCAGATCGACATCGCTGTAGGCCTTGTACGCCCAGACCGGCAGCATCATGGGGTAGGTTTGGCCCAGCAGGTACGGCACTTCGAAGGCCCCGAAGGTGTAGGCGAAGACGATCAGGCTGGCCGCGCCGAGGCTGGGAAAGATCATCGGCAGGGTGATGTAGCGAAAGCGCTGCCAGCGGCCGGCATGGAGGGTGCGGCCGACATCCAGCAGCTCGCTGCCGCCGGTCCGCAGCACGGCCAGGATCATCAAGGTGATGAACGGCACCTCCTTCCAGACATAGGCTGCCAGGATGCCCACCCCCCAGGGGTCATGGACCAGCAGCGGAAAGCCCTGCGCGGACGAAATGAAACCGGCCGCCAGCAGGACGCGTGCCAGCAGCCCGCTGGGCGCCAGCATGAAGACGACCGCGACGGCGATGACCAGATGCGGGACGGTGAGCGGGATTTGAAAGATGAACTGGAGGACCCGGCTGCGGTCGGCCAGGGCGTTGAACGCCAGCGCCGTCGCGACGCTGAGCGCGGCGGCGATCAGCGTGGAGGCGAGCGACAGATAAAACGTGAGCCCGAGGCTCTTGAAGAAATCCGGGTCCGTCAGCACGCGTATGAAATGATCCAACGTGAGGGAGGACATCCCGGCCGCCGGCAGATACCCCAGGCTCTGGACCAGACCCAGGGCCAGGCCGCCGCCGAAGAGGATCACCGCCACGGCCAGCGCGGGGGACAGCAGTCCGATCAGCGTCCCCGGGCGCTGCGGGGCGCGCGCGCGTGCGGCGCTGAACGCCGGTGCGGGCCGGGTGGTCATCGCCCCTTGAGCACGTGCTCATCCCATCCCCGTTCGAGGCGGATGAGGATCTCCGAGGGCGGTTCCGGGAGCTGGCGCCGCTGCAGCACGTCATTCGGCAGGGTGGCCGGGCCGCGCGGCAAGGCCGCGAACCGGGCCTGCCAGGCCGGCTCCAGGCGATCGATGTCGATCGCCGGAAAGTCCCCCCAGACCGAGGCGTCGGCCTTTTTAAGCTGGGCCTCGGGCGAGATCAGGAAGTTGGCGACCACCATGGCCCCCGCCGTGTCCGCGGCGTTGAACGGAATGGCCACGAAGTGCGTGTTGGCGATGGTGCCCTCCTCGAACACGAAGGTGCGCACGGTTTCCGGATAGAGGCCGTCCAGGATCATTTTAGATGCCTCCGCCGGATGGTAGCTGATGGCGAAGTCCACTTCGCCGTCGGCCAGCAGCTGGGAGAGGCGGATCGGGTTCTCGGGATAAGCCCGGCCCTGGCGCCAGAGAAAGGGCGATAGCTCCTTCAGGAGCTGGTACGTCGCGGCGGCGGCGGCCTCGAAGCGCTTTTCGTCGAACGGACCCTGCCAGGCGGCCACCTCGCCGGCCGCGTGATAGAACACGTGGCGCACGAAGACCGACCCCGTGAAATCGGGCGGGGCTGGATAGGTGAAGCGCCCCGGGTTGCGGCGCGCCCAGTCGAGCAGGGCGCCCACGGTCCGGGGCGGAGCGGGCGTGCGCCGGGAATCGTAGATCATCACGACCTGGGCGCTGCCCCAGGGCGACTCCAGCCCCTCCACCGGCTCGCCGAAGTCGTTCTGGACCGAGGGTTTATCCCAGTTCACGAGTTTCTGATTCGGCAGGCGGTCGGCGAACGGCCCGAAGAGCAGGCCGTGGCGTTTGGCGGTGCGGAAGTTCTCGCCGTTGATCCACATCAGATCGACCTCGCCGCCGGCGCCCCTGCCGGCCTGCTTTTCGGCCAATAGCTTGCCCACCACCTCGGCGATGTCCTTCACCGGCACCTGCCTCAGGGTGATGCCGTAAAGCTCCTTGACGCGCGGGGCCACATAGCCGTTGACATACGCATTGGTGGACGGAAAGCCGCCCCACATGAACCAGTCCACGGTCTGGCCCTTGGCCTGGGCCTCGATCTCCGGCCAGGTGAGCGCGCCGCCCACGGCCGGTAGCCCGGCAAGCAGAAGGATGGATGCGACTAATACCTGCCAACGATGTGATGGCCGCTGATTATGCACGGATTCCTCCTGAACAGATACTGGATGCTCGATACTCGAAAAAATACTGCCGATCCTCTGTCTTTAGGCACCTGGCGCGAATCGAGTATCCAGGATCGAGTATCCAGGATCGTTTATCTTTATCCCGCATCCCGTATCGCGCGCAGCGCCCATCCCGTATCGGTTACTTGCCTTTCATGATCTTGCGCAGCACATACGGAAGGATGCCGCCGTTAACGAAGTAATCGACCTCGATCTCGGTGTCCACGCGGGCGGTCACCTCGAAAGCAATTTCGCGGCCGTCCGTCTTCGCGGCCCGGACCCGGAGCGTCTTGCGGGGCGTGAGGTCTTCGATGCCCGTGATGGTGAAGGTTTCCGATCCGTCCAGCCCCAGGCCTTCCCAGCTCTGGCCGTCCTTGAAAACGAGGGGCAGCACCCCCATGCCCACCAGGTTGCTGCGGTGGATGCGCTCGAAGGATTCGGCGATGGCGGCCTTGACGCCCAACAGGCTCGGTCCTTTGGCGGCCCAGTCCCGGGATGAACCGGTCCCGTACTCCCTTCCGGCCAGAACCACGAGCGGCCGGGATTCGGCCTGGTACGCCCGGGCCGCGTCATAAACGAATATCTCCTGGCCTTCCGGAAGCTTCAGGGTGAAGCTGCCTTCCTTGGGGGCCACCATCTTATTTTTGATGCGGATGTTGCCGAAAGTCCCGCGCATCATCACCTCGTGGTTGCCGCGGCGGGCGCCGTAGGAGTTGAAGTCCTTCTTGTCCACGCCCTGGTCGATCAGCAGCCGGCCGGCGGGGTAGTGGGCGGCGATGGCCCCGGCCGGTGAAATGTGATCGGTGGTGACGGAGTCGCCGAGCGTCAGCAGCACCCGCGCATCCCGGATGTCAGAGGGCCGGCGGGGCTCGATGGAGAAGCCGTCGAAGTAGGGCGGTTTGCGGACATAGGTGGAGCCGTTCTCCCAGGGGAAGGTCGTGCTGGCCGTTACGGCCAACCGCTGCCAGAAGGCGTCGCCCTCGAAAATCCGGCCATACTGCTGGCGGAAGAATTTCTGTTTGACATGGCGCTCCACGAGCTCCGCCACTTCGGCGTTGCTCGGCCAGATCTCCTTCAGCAGCACCGGGCGGCCCTGGGGATCGTATCCGACCGGCTCGGTGGTGAGGTCTTTGTCGACCCGGCCGGCCAGCGCAAACGCCACCACCAGCATGGGCGACATCAGGAAGTTGGATTTGATCCGCTGGTGGATGCGCGCTTCGAAATTGCGGTTGCCCGATAAAACGGCGGCGACATTCAAATCGGTTTGGGTGATGGCGTCCTCGATCGCCGGCAGCAGGGGCCCGCTGTTGCCGATGCAGGTCGTGCAGCCGAAGGCCGCGAGATGGAACCCGAGCGCCTCGAGGTAGGGCAGGAGGCCGGCGTCCTTGAGATAGTCGACCACCACCCGGGATCCGGGGGCGAGCGAGGTTTTGACGTGGACCGGCACCTTCAATCCGTGCTCGACCGCCTTTTTGGCGACCAGTCCGGCCCCGAGCAGGACCGACGGGTTGGAGGTGTTGGTGCAGGAGGTGATGGCGGCGATGACCACATCCCCGTCGCACAGCTTCACCTCGCTGCCGTTCAGGACCAGGCTGCACGACTTTTTCTTCGGCTGGCACGCTTCCGGCGGACCGGCGGTTGACCCGGACTCTTGGTGAAAGGTCGTCAGGGCGGTGGTCTCGGGCTGGCTCTGGCCGACGCAGCCGAGGGCCTTCATGAACCCGGTTCTCAGCTCCGGCAGGGGAATGCGGTCCTGGGGCCGCGCGGGACCGGCCACGGCGGGAACCACGTCCCCGAGGTCCAGCTGCAGGATCTCGGTGTACTCCGGCTTTTCGGCGCCGGTGTAGAACAGACCCAGCGCCTTGGCGATCTTCTCGACGACGGCGGCCTGGGCGGACCGGTTCGTCATGTGCAGGTAGTCGATGGTCTTTTCGTCGACCGGAAAATATCCGACCGTGGCGCCGTATTCCGGGGTCATGTTGGCGATGGTGGCCCGGTCGGGCACGGTTAGGTTTTTCATGCCGGGACCGAAGTATTCGACGAATTTTTCGACCACTCCGCGGCGGCGAAGCATTTCGGTGACGGCCAGAACGAGGTCGGTGCCCGTGACCCCTTCCCGGAGAGCGCCGGTCAGACGCACGCCGATCACCTCCGGGATGGCCATGTAATAGGGTTGGCCCAACATCACGGCCTCGGCCTCGATGCCGCCGACGCCCCAGCCCATGACGCCGATGCCGTTGATCATGGTGGTATGCGAGTCGAGCCCCACCACGGTGTCGGGGAATGCCAGCATCCGGCCCTCCGATTTTTGCGTGGTGATGACGCGGCCGATGTATTCCAGATTCACCTGATGGCAGATGCCGGAGTTGGGGGGGACGACCTGGAAGTTGTTGAAGCTGGCCTGGGCCCATTTGAGCAGGGCATAGCGCTCGCCGTTGCGTTCGTATTCGCGCGCCACGTTTTCGGTCAGGGCCTCCGTCGTGCCCCAGGCGTCCACCTGAATCGAATGATCCACGATCAGATCCACGGGAACCAGCGGGTTGATCTTCGTCGGGTCGCCGCCCAGCTCCGCCACCGCGTCGCGCATGGCCGCCAGGTCTACGACCGCCGGGACCCCGGTGAAGTCCTGCATCAGGACCCGCGCCGGGTGGAACGGGATTTCCTGGGGCGCGGAGTAGCTCCGTTTCCAGCGGGCGATGTTGAGCACATCGCTTTCCGTCACCACCTTTCCGTCCATCTTGCGCAGAAGGTTTTCCACCAGGATGCGGATGGTGAACGGCAGGCGCTGAATCTTGGCCAGGCCCTTCTTCTCCAGCAGGCCGATGTCGAAAAAGCGGTACTCCTTCCGGTTGACGGTGGCCTTTCGCAGAAATTCCGATTTTTTCATGATCGACCCCCTTGGATAGCCTAGCGTGCCTCGATTTTGTAGACGTATTTGACCCAGTCGGAACCGAACCGATCGGCGGCGACCGCCCGCAACGGGAACCCGTGCTTGATGGGCAGGGTCTGGCCGTTGACCGCATACGCCAGAAACACTCTGCCGGCAGCCACTTCATCGGTTCGAAAGCCCTCAACCTTCTCGTAAGCGCCCGGCGGTCCGTGAAGCGTAACGGTGGTCACGTCCGCATGAGCTTGGGCGGTTTTCAGGATCTCCCGGACGGCAACGCCTTTCCAGCGGGCATGGATGGTGAACACGCCGGGGCAGATCAGGAGAACCTTCTCCTCCATCGCCGGCAGCGCCAGAAGCTCGGCATAGGTCAGATTCAGCGGGCGCTGCACCTTGCCGGCCACCGCCAGCCGCCATCGGTTCGGATCTTCGGTGTAGTCCGAGGCCCCCATGGTCTTGAACTGGTCGATCGGCTGGATGTCCAGGAGGCGGGTGTCGAGGGCCGCGGGGTGTTCCTGTTTCAGGCTCTGCAGGTCGGTTTCCCTCGGGAGCAGCCTGCGCCGCGGGGCGGCCACCGCCCGGCCGATATCGAAAAACGCGGGGTGGGCGGCCAATCCCAAACCGGCCAGGAAGCGGGACAGCAGCGTGACGAACTGGCGGCGAGTGTTCATGCGGTTCCAGCCTCAGGGCCGGCGGTTAAGGTGGCGGACTCCCTCCCGGCCCGCGACGATGACGTCATGGGCCAGCCCTATGAAAAGCCCGTGCTCGACGATTCCGGCCCGCCCGTTCAGTTTCTCGGCGATGGCGGCCGGATTTTCCATCGGGCCGAATGCGGCGTCCAGCAGGAGGTTGCCCTGGTCGGTCGTCACCGGGCGGCCGTCTTTCGACCGCAGCGTCACCGCGGCGCCGATGGACGCCAGAAACCGCTCCTCGGCCGGCCGTGCAAACGGGACCACCTCGACCGGCAGGGCCCACTTCGTGCCCAGCCGGGGGGCCAGCTTGCTCTCGTCCACGATGATGATGTTGCGGCGGGTCGCCTGAGCCAGGACTTTTTCCCGCAGAAGGGCCCCGCCGCCGCCCTTGATCAGGTTGAGCTCGGGATCGACCTCGTCGGCGCCGTCGATGGTGACGTCGATCCAGGGGTGCGCGTCAAAATCGGTCAGCGGGATGCCGAGCTCCCGCGCGGCTTGTTCGGTGCGCAGCGAGCTGGGAATGCCGACGACGTCCCGCAGCCCTCCGCTGCGGAGCTGCTCGCCCAGGCGCTCCAGCGCGAACTGGGTCGTGCTGCCGGTGCCGAGCCCCACCACCATGCCCGATTCGACGAAACCGACGGCGATCACCGCCGCCTTCTGCTTGAGTTCATCCTGGGGCGTCATGCCGCAGATCCTTTGCTTAAGCCAATCGTTGGAGTTTGGCCGCGATGCTGTCGAGCAGGGCCTGGAACGGTTTGGCGAAGGCGGTCACCCCTTCCTCCTGGAGCCGGCGGGTGACGCCTTCGAAGTCGATGCCCAGCTCGGCCAGGCGCCGGATCTGCCGGCGGGCGCCTTCGAGATCGCGGGTCAGGGTCTCCGCGGCGGATCCGTGATCGATAAAGGCCTTGACCGTCTCGGGCGGGAGCGTGTTGACCGTCTCGGGGCCGATCAATTCGTCCACGTACAGCGTATCGGGATAGGCTGGATTCTTGGTGCTGGTGCTGGCCCACAGCACCCGCTGCGTGCGGGCGCCCCGGGCGGCGAGCTCGCTCCAGCGCGGGCCGCTGAAAATCCGGCGGTATTCGGCGTAGGCGACCTTGCAGTTGGCGATTCCGATCTTTCCCAAAAGGTCCGGAGCGCCTTTTTTTTCCAGCTCCCGGTCCACCGCGGTGTCCACGCGGCTCACGAAAAAAGAGGCGACCGAGGCCACCGCGCCCACCGGATGGCCGCCGCGCACCGAGGGGCCCCGCAGCGCCAGTTGCTCCAGGCCGGCGATATAGGCTTCGGCGACGGCCTGGTAGTTTTCGATGCCGAAGATCAGGGTGACGTTGATGTTGACGCCGGCGGCGATGCTGGCGGCGATCGCCGGCAGGCCCGCGGTCGTGGCCGGGATCTTGATCATGAGATTCGGCCGGCCGACGGCCTGGAACAGGCGCTGGGCCTCGGCGGCCGTTCCATCGCTGTCGTTCGCCAGGAAAGGGCTGACCTCGAGGCTGACGTAGCCGTCGCGGCCGGCCGTCGAACGATACACCGGAGCGAGCTCATCGGCGGCCAGCTGGATGTCCTTGATCGCCAGGGTTTCATAGATCGCCTCAACCGAAAGCCCGGCCCTGGCCAGCGCTCCGATCTCCTCATCGTAGTCCGATGTGCCGGCGATGGCCTTCTCAAAGATGGCCGGATTGGACGTCACTCCCCGGACGCCTTGTGCGACCAGCGCCTTCAGTTCACCGGACGTAATCAAGGAGCGGCGGATGAAGTCGAGCCAAACGGATTGCCCCAACTGGTTCAGTTCAGAAAACGATGGCATGAGTACCCTCCCGGTCGAGTGGGTCAAGGGACGATGATGGATCTTTTCTTGCCAGAAAAGAGGCTATTTTTCAAACGCTAAAAAGCGAATGAGGCAACCGGGATGCCGCCGCCCGGTCGAGCACCCAGGCTACGGATCCGGCCGGCGGGCGGATCCGCTGAGCGGGCAGCGCCGGCGCCGCATCGGTGAGGATATGGCGCACCGCGGCGGCCTTGCTTTCCCCGGTCACCAAAAACAGGATTCGCCGGGCGCCATTCAGAACGGGGTAAGTGAGCGTGACGCGCTCCACATCCGGTTCGCCGCCTTTGACGGCTGCGGCCCAGCGCCGCTGCTCGCTCAGAACCGGGCTGTCCGGGAATAGGGAGGCGGTGTGGCCGTCGGCGCCCAGGCCCAGCAGGATCAGGTCGAAGTCCGGCTCGTCGAGATGGCGCTCATGAAAGTGGCGCCGGATCTCTTCTTCGTAGCGCCGCGCCGAGGCATCGCCGTCGCGGGAGACCGGAACCGGGTGAAGGCCGCCGGGAGGCTGCGGCAGGGATTGCAGGAAATCCCTCCGAGCCGCTCCGAAATTGCTGGCGGGGTGTTCATAGCCCACCAGGCGCTCGTCCGTCCAGAATAAGTGCACCCGATCCCAGGAAATTCCCGCCGCATAGGGAGGCCGGGCCAGCAGCTGGTGCATGCCCCGCGGGGTGCGGCCGCCCGAGATGGCAATGGAGGCGCATCCCGCCGCTGCCACCGCGGACCGGGTCGTTGCGGTCAACACCTCCGCCGCTGCCTGCTGCGCTGCCGCCTCGTCGGGTTCCACGCGGATCTCGAGGCCCGTCTTCACGGCTTCACGCCGGTCGCGGCTGCCGTTGTCATCCGGCATCGGGGTCCGCTTCCTTTTTTCGCAGCCGGTTGATGCATTTGGGGATGAAGAAGGAGAAGACAAAAAGCCCTACCGAAAAGAATACCTTGAAGGACACCAGCTCCGCCCAGTTGCCGGATACCCAGATCTCCCCAAGGTTGCCGATGAAAAAAGTGAAGATAAACGTCCCCACCAGGATGCCCAGGCCGGTGCCGAAGAAGTAGTCCCAAAAATTCACCTTGGTCAGCCCCATTCCGAAATTCATGGGCGTGAACGGAAAATACACCAGGCGCAGGTAGAGCACCGTGGCGAAGCCGTTGCGTTCGATGGTGTCGTCATATTTTCGCAGCCGGTCGCCGACCAGGGATGCAGCGAATTCGCGGCCGAGCGTCCGGCCGATCAGGAAGGCCACGCTGGCGCCGATCATGGCGCCGACCCAGACATACACAAACCCCCAGTAGGCTCCGAAGATGACCGCCCCGATGCCGGTGAGGATCGATCCCGGCACGAACAGACAGACGCCGACCGCGTATATGCCGATGAAAACCACGGGGGCCCACAGCCCGGCGCCGGCCAGGCATCGGCCGAGCCCTTCGGCGGTGAGATAGTCCCTCAACCCGGAAAAACGGACCAGCGCGACCGCGGCGGCGATGAACGCCGCTAGAATCGCAGCCTTGATCAAGGCCCTGCGCCGGTTCGGTGCGGGTGTTCGACCGACCGCTGCATCCATGCTAAAGCTCCTCTTCCGGCTCTGACGATCCGGGTGCGGTGGGGTTCAGGCCGGCCGCCGTCCGGAACAGCCGCTGGTTTTCCAGGGGGCCCTGGCTTCCGGCTTCATAGAAGTGAAGCCGCCGCGCGCGGTCCCCGCACGTCTCGCACGCATCCAGAATCGGGGTCAGGAACCCCCAGGAGAGATCGACCCCGTCCTGGCGCCAGAACAGCATTTGATCTCCCAGCATGCAGTCCAGCAGCGTCTTCTCGTAGGCATCCAGTACCGGGCCGGAGTAGTTTTGCTGGTAGTCGAAGTCCATGGTCACGGCGCGGAGGCATACGGCGGCTCCGGGATTCTTGGTTTGGAAGGTGAGGGTGATGCGCTCATGGGGGTAGATGCCGAGGATGAGGCGATTGGCCGAAATGGGCTCACCGATCGTATTCCGGAACATGGAATGCGGCACCGGTTTGAACTGGACAACGATTTCGGTCCGCTTTTTTGCCAAGCGCTTGCCGGAGCTGATGAAAAAGGGAACTCCCTGCCAACGCCAGTTGTCCAGGTGAACCTTCATCGCGGCGTAGGTGGGCGTCAAAGACCGGGGGTTCACCCCCTCTTCGTCGCGGTAGGCCGGCACCGGCCGGCCGTCGATGACCCCGCCGGCGTATTGGCCGAGGACGAGATCATCCTGGATCGAGTGGATGGGGAACGGGCGGAGGGCGCTGAAGACCTTCCCTTTTTCATCCCGGACCAGTTCGGCCTCGAAGCGCGGCGGCGGCTCCATGGCGGTCAGCGACAAGAGCTGCATCATGTGGTTCTGAAACATGTCCCGCAGCACGCCGGCGGATTCATAATAGCCGGAGCGGTGTTCCACGCCCAGCGATTCATCGGCGCGGATGCGGACGCAGTCAATGTAGCGCCGGTTCCAGATCGGCTCAAAAATGGAGTTGGCGAAGCGGAACATCAGGATGTTCTGGACCGTTTCCTTGGCCAGATAGTGATCCATGCGGAAAATCTGGTGTTCCCGAAAGTGTTCGTGCAGGCTTTGATCCAGCCGCCGCGAGGTCTCGAGGTCCGTCCCAAACGGTTTCTCGAGCACGATTCGCGCCCAGCCGTTGCCTTCCCGGTATTCGGCGCTCAATCCGGCCTGGCCGATATGGCGGGCGGCAGGCTGGTACAGCAGGGGCGGCAGGGCCAAGTAGAAGATGCGGTTGCCGCCGACCGGGTGCCTGGTTTCAAGGTCTCTCAGGGAATGCGCCAGATCGGCAATCGACGGCGCCTCGGTGTAGTTTGCCGTCCGGTAATAGAGGCTGCCTGAGAATTTCCGCCATAGCCCGGGGTCCCATCCGCCGGCGGCCTGGACGGCCTCCGCCATGCGGTTGCGGAACTCGTCGTCGGTCCACGGCGTGCGGCCGCATCCGACGATCAGAAACGATTCGGGCAACCCGCGGTTGCGATAAAGGCCGAAGAGGGCCGGCATCAGTTTGCGCGATGTCAGGTCTCCGGTCGCCCCCAGGATGACGATGCTGCACGGGTCGGAGGGGACCGGTGCCACACAGGCGCCGGCATCCAGTTTCAGATCGGGCGCGCTGGTCCTGGCGATCAGGAGGGCATCGCTTCCGCCCGGGGGACGTTCCGCTCGCATCGGGGTTTTCCGCCTAGCTCGCTTCCGGCAGCCTGCACGCTCTGCCCTTGAACTGAAAAAGGAGTTTGGGTTCCTTGCGCACTTTTTCCGAGAAAATTTTTTCGGAGAGAAGATTTCGGCCCGGCCGCTTGTTGATCTCGGCCGTGGTCGGGCATGGATGGACTTCCGGCCGCCAGGGCGGCCAGCTTCACCTTGCCGTTCAGCACCGCCACCCATTCCGCCATCAGATCGCCGGCCTCGGGCCCCGGAATCCGGACCCCGATGGGCTTCTCCTTCTGGTCCAAAAGCGTTTTGATCTGGCCCGTCCCTTCCCCCTCGGCCCGGCTGCGGCCGTTGCCGCGGACCTCCCCGCTCCAGAGATCATCATTCATGCCTTCGGCCTCCGGGGTTTATTGAAGGACGTCGGCGAGATCGCGATCCTCTTTGGAAAGAATTGGGCGGCCCATGTCGACCACCGTCACCTCGGTTCCCAGGCGGGCAAACGCCTGGGCCATCTCCGTGCCGATGGGGCCGGCGCCTAAAATGATCATCGCGGCCGGCAGCCGTTCCATAGAAGCGCTCCTCGGAGTCATGCTTCTACATCATCGAAACCTGCCATGCCGCCTCCGTTATCCGCCGTTCAAACTCCAGTCATAGTCCATATATCTCAGCTCGATTCGGTCGCGTTCGGCTTCCAGGCTCCGCTTCAACTCGCCCTGCGCGTACTTCAGGTAAAAATCCACGACGCTCGGCGTGAAATCCTCCGAAAACCATTTGAAGATCGAACTGACCCATAGCCGCCGGCCCTCCAAGCGCGAATGAGCCGGCTGGTTCAGGAATTCGACGGTCACCCGGTTGAGCTGATCGTCCAGCCGATCCCCTCGGTAAGGCTCGGGGAGCAGCGGCGGACAGCCCTTGGACGCGCAGTTGACCGCGAAGTGCACCCGCGGGTCTCTGAAGCGCGGGCGCAGGATGTCGTGCTCGATCTGGTCAAGGCTAAGCACCTTGCCGTGAATCCGAACGAATTCCTTCTTCCAGGGCGATTGAAAAAGGCCGCCGAGATCCTTGATGGACTTGATTCCCGGATAGCCGCTCAGGATGAGTTTGATGGTCCAGGCGTTGTAGGCATTGATGTAAAAGGCGAACTGCTCGTCCCGCTCCAGCGCGTCCGGCTCCACGTGTTCGAGAATGCCGAGGTACCGATCCAAGCGGCCTTCGTCCGCCTTGAATCCGGCATAGTCGACCCAGCCGTTTTTGACGTATTTCAGAAGAAGCTCCGCGTAGAGGCCATGATCCACAGCGCCTGCGAACGCTGCCGGCAGTGCCGCAGACAGGATGAGAGCGGCCGGCAGAATCAGGGCTGGGAGTGCCGCGTACGTTTTGAGTGCAGATTTCGTAATCACAGGCACTAGATAAAACAGGCGCCGTCGGTGTCAATTCCAGAGGCGGCAGGCCCGGCCCGATGGGCGGCTTGATTTGCCTGGCCCGCGTATTATTGTTGGACGCAACCCACCGCTGGCGTTGCCGATCACCCGCAACGGATGATCCGAAAAACGAAAAAGGAGGAGCATGATGGACGAACGCAAAGGTGCGATCACCCTTCGGGGCAATCCCTTGACCCTGCTCGGCAAAGAAATCAAGGTCGGCGCGAGCGCGCCCGATGTGCAACTGCTGGACAACGAACTGAAACCGGTCAGAATTTCGGATTACCAAGGTAAGGTTGTGGTGGTTTCAGCCGTGCCATCGTTGGATACGCCCACCTGCGACATGGAAACCCGCCGATTCAACACGGAAGCGGCGAAGCTCGGAGATCATGTCGTGATCCTGACGATCAGCACGGATCTGCCGTTTGCCCAGAAACGATGGTGCGGCGCTGCCGGCGTGGATCGGGTGAAAACGCTGTCAGACCACCGGGAAACCGCATTCGGCCTGGCTTATGGGGTGCTGATCAAGGAATTGAGACTGCTGGCGCGGTCCATATTCGTTGTGGACCAGAGCGGTGTGGTCCAATACGTTCAACACGTCAAAGAGGTGGCCCAAGAGCCGGATTACGATGCCGTGATTGCCGCCGTGAAGAAGCTGGTTTAACGGTTGCTTCGGAAGAAAAAGCCATCCGGACGACTGGATATCGGACGGCCCTGCCCTTCGCTCGGTTGAGCGGCCGTCCGGATGGCGCTGGGGGCTGGCGATACCCGAACGCGTAATCGACTAGTTATCGTTGATGTGTCTGCGGAAAACATCCCGCCGTTCAACCAATTCTCCATCTCTGAAATAGCGCTCGCTGCGGCGGCCGTTGGATCGCCGCCGCTCGATGCCGCTGCGCCGGTCGAACCCGCGGCGGCGATCCCGGCCGGATCGTCGGTCGTTGCCCTCAAAGGGCTCAGGGCTTTTCCGGCGGTCCCGGCCGGACCGGGTGCCCCCCTGGTCTTGGAATTGCGGATGCTCCGATAACGATGGATGCGATTCAATGCGTTTGTCGATTCCCGCCATGATGGATTCCGCAGCGTTTCCGATCGATTCGTCGATCCGGTCCCGGTTTTTATGAAAAGAATGAGCAAGCTTTATGCCATTCCCCGGGATTCAATCCTGCAGGGATGATTGGCTGTGTTCGGGTCGAGGATGGCGAGCAGAACCCGAGAAATTTTGAAATAGGGATAGGCAATGCTTTCCAGGCGCGTATGAAAACTTTTTCTCACTGAAACGTCATTTGACGCGCCGCAGCGTGTGGCTGGCCCGCAGCCGTTTCCATAGTTCGCGGATAATGACGGCAGCGGCATCGGTTTCGTCCGTCAGCACCCTGCGAGCGGTCCAGCGCAGAGATTTTAACAGCGCCGGATTTCCGTCGACCAGGCCGTACTGGCTGATGATGTGCTCGCCCAGGGTACGGTTGAGGGCCGGCAGTTCGGATTCGGACATGTTGGCGATGCGGACCCGGTCCTTGAACGCCAGATCGCCGGTCAGGCGATCCACCGCTTGCCTGAGGTTCGTCGGCAGGGCGCTCCGGGCGGAGGCGGCGTCCACTAATGTGCCGGCATCCGTGGCGGCCGTCGGTGCGAGGCTGAGATAATAGGCGCTTTCCAGCAGCGCCAATGCGTCGTGGTAGATGCGCGGATCCTTGCTGGCCCGGGGGCCGGCCACATTGAGAATCCGAATGCGGTGAGCGTTCAACCATTCGACGATGCGGATGGCGGAACGGAACGCCGAGGTCTGGCTCAGGTCGATGTGCAGCCACGGGCGTTCGTGCCGAATGGCCATCTCGCGGGTGGCCTCCGACCCGCCGGTCAGTTCGCCGCGCGAGATGATCAGCGTGGCGTCGGAATCGATCACATTTTTTTCGGTCCGTTCGGAATAGATCGCAGTGGAGGTCTCCTGCATCCGGTAGCGTTCGGGGATGGGGCCGTCCTCGGCCAGACGGCCCTTGGGGACCCAGCCGCCGTGCGGGATGCCCAGCTTGATGGCAACGTCCAGCGCGGCTCGGTCGACGCCGGTTTGGCCGCCTGAGACCATTTTCGATAGCATGGCCGCACCCCCTTCCCAACAAAATAAAGACCGTGCGAGGCACCCCGCACGGTCTTCTGTTCAGAAGGCTCAAGAACGCTTATTGCTCGACCACGAAATGAGCCCGCCGGTTCTTCGCCCAAGCCTCCTCGGTCGAGCCCCTGACCGCAGGGCGCTCTTCGCCGTAGCTGATGGTGGCGATGCGCGCCGCCGGGATGCCGAGATCCACCAGAAATGCCTTGGCCGACCGGGCGCGGGCCTCGCCCAGGGCCAGGTTGTATTCGTTGGTGCCCCGGTCGTCGCAGTGCCCCTCGATGGTGACCTTCACGCCGGAGTTGGCTTTCAAAAACGTTGCCTTCTTGCGCAGGATCTCCTGAGCCTGAGGCGTAAGGGCCGAGCTGTCGTAGGCGAAGTAGACATCCTCATTTTCAAACGCCGCTCGCTCGGTTGCGCCGATAGAAACCCCGCCCCCTCCCGGTCGTCCGGCCGTGCCGCTGAGGTCCTGCTCTCCGATTCCCTTGCGTCCGCCGGCTCCCGCCCCGGCACCGGCGCCGGCAGCCCCGTAACCCGCATCCGATGCAATTTCTTTTTTCTGGCAGCCGGGGACTGCAAAAAGAATAACGGCCATAAGAAGCAAAGCCAGCGCTTTTGAACCCTGTTTTGTCATTTCGCTCTCCTTAAACGATTGTGACATGATTTCGCTGTAAATGCGCCCCCCGCACGGAACGCTGCAACGCCATCTCTCCTTTTATTCCATATACCAGAGGGCGCCGATTGTCAAAAGAGTTTCAGGCGAGGGTGGCATTGGATCCTCCATCATGGACCAGATGCAAACCCTCATGAAAAATGAACCGGGGTTCAAGCCGACTGGTTCAAATTCACCCCGGTAGGCTTCGGAGTGTCCGATCGGGAGAGGAGCAATGGCACCGTGACGGCGGAACGGCAGTAAGCTCGAAAAAATGTTTCATAAATGTATTTAAAATATATTTTAAAAACATATTTGTAATTTTTTTGATTGGATCAAAAGCGTGACATTTAATAAAAATGAAGTTTTTACAATGGGTTAATATATCTCTGCCCGATTGGCATGCTCTGTGATTTGGGGTTGTACCGGCCTGCCGACGCAGGCCTACCGAATACAGGAGATGAGGGAGACGCGTATGAAAAAAGTCGAAGCCATCATCAAGCCTTTCAAACTTGACGAGGTAAAAGCAGCCTTAACCGAAATCGGTGTTACCGGGATGACCATCACCGAGGTGAAGGGCTTTGGGCGGCAGAGAGGCCACAAGGAAGTATACCGCGGCACGGAGTATCAGGTGGACTTGGTGCCCAAAATACACCTGGGCGTCGTGGTCGGCTCCGACCAAGCGGAGCAGGTGGTCGACCTGATTCGGAAGACAGCCAACACGGGCAAGATCGGGGATGGGAAAATTTTTGTCACCTCGCTTGACCAGGCCGTACGGATTCGCACCGGTGAAACCGGGCGCGACGCGATTTAACTCGTTCATTGCCGCATTCCAATTGGATCGCATACCCATCAAAGGAGAATTTGCCATGAGAAGAAAAGTGTTGCCGTTATGCGTGTTGTTGATCGGAGGGGTTCGTGCCTGGGCCGGTGACGAACCGCCCACATTGGAATCGAACAAAGCCGCCATCGAGCTGGTCCAGACTCACGCAAATTATGTTTGGACCCTCGTTGCCGCCGCCCTGGTCTTCTTCATGCAGGCCGGGTTCGCCATGGTGGAGACCGGTTTTACGCGCGCCAAGAACGCCATCAACATCATGATGAAAAACCTCATGGACTTTGCCATCGGCTCGATCGCCTACTGGGCCGTCGGATTCGGCATCATGTTCGGGGTGAGCGGAACCGGCTGGTTCGGCACCTCAGGGTTTTTCTTGAGCGACTATACTCCGGGAGAAGACCCGTGGGTGCTCGCATTCTGGATGTTTCAGGTCGTTTTCGCCGCCACGGCCGCCACCATCGTTTCCGGCGCGATGGCCGAGCGCACCAAGTTCATCGGCTACCTGATATACAGCGCCGTCATCAGTGCATTGATCTACCCGGTCATCGGCGCATGGGCCTGGGGCGGCCTGTTCAAAGGCAAGGGCTGGCTCGAGGCGATGGGATTCATTGACTTCGCCGGCTCCACGGTCGTGCACTCGGTCGGCGGCTGGGCGGCATTGGCCGGGGCGATCGTCCTCGGGCCGCGCCTGGGCAAATACGGAAAAGACGGGCGAGTCAAGCCCATCCTGGGCCACAACATGCCGTTGGCGGCGCTGGGGGTCTTCATCCTGTGGCTGGGATGGTTCGGTTTCAATCCCGGTTCGACGACGGCCGCCAACAAGGACACGGCGTTGATTTTCGTCAATACCAACCTGGCCGCGGCGGCCGGCTGCTGTATGGCCTTGATTACGTCGTGGGTTAAGTTCGGCAAACCGGAAATCGGCATGACCCTCAACGGCGCTCTCGCCGGGTTGGTGGCCATCACCAGCCCCTGTGCCACGGTGACCCCGCTCAGCTCGGTCGTCATCGGCGCCGTCGGAGGAGTCCTCGTCGTAATGGCGGTCCTCTTTTTCGATCGTATTCGGATCGACGACCCGGTGGGCGCCATTTCCGTCCATGCCGTGAACGGCGTGTGGGGGACGCTGGCCGCCGGGTTGTTTCATGTCAAAGGCTTCGACCTGGCGCAAGTCGGCGTTCAGTTGCTGGGTATCGCCGCCTGTTTCCTTTGGGTTTTTCCGACGACATTCATCATGTTCAAAATCATTGCCAAGACCATCGGGCTGCGGGTGTCTGCGGAAGAGGAGCTGGAGGGCCTTGATATCAGCGAACACGCCGGGGTCGCCTATCCCGACTTCGAAGTGGTCAGTCACGGCGGCGGCATCACGGCGGCTCCATTGGCGGCCGGTCTCAGAACGGAACCGTCGCTGAAGCCACAGATGTCCCCCGTCAAGCAAACCTGAAGTGGGATCGATGCTTCTCTATAAAGAAAATACCAGGAGGAAGAAGAACAGATGAAAAAGTGGATGGTAGTTTTCTCACTGCTGATTTTAGCGGCCCCGGCCATCGGGGCGGATTGGGAATTTTCCGGAAGCCAGCGCGTGGCGACTTTCTGGAACAACTACAATTACGGAGACTTCCAGGTGAACGGCGAGGATGACGATGCCGACTTGACCTGGGCATTTCAAAGCAACTCCCGGCTGGAGGCCAAGGTCAAAGCCGAAAAGGTCAAGGGGCACGTCGAGCTCGGGCTCAAGGGCAGCAACGGCAGCGACCTGGATGTGGCGACCCGACGGGCCTACGGGACCTGGAAGTTTTCGGAGAGTGCGGCTCTGACCGTCGGCAAGGATTACTCGCCGATCATCCAGTTCACCTCCGGTCAGGTCATCGACGACGATCTGGGGCTGGCCGGCATCGGCACCAACGACGGGTTTCGGCCCGGCCAGATCCGCCTGGAACTGGGAGATTTCCAAATCGCCGCCATCACACCTTACCAGAACGAGACGGTGGGTGGGCCGGGCAGCGATGTGGACGTGTATCTACCCAAATTCGAGGTTTCCTACGCGGCCAAAATCGGCGATTTTTGGTTCACGCCGGCAGCGGGGTTTCAGTACCTGAAGGAAAGCCAAGGCGCGAGTGCGGTGCTGACCGACGATGTCGACATCATCTCCTATATCCTGGGCCTGGAGATGGGCTATGAAATCGGCGCGCTTTATATCAAGGCCGCCGGCGGCTGGGGCCAGAACTGGACCAACGCCAACTGGAACGCCGACGGATACACCAGCAACGCCAACGCCGCGGCGGCCCTCAATGCCGCCGGCGACGACACCGAAGACTGCATGAGCTGGCAGGCGGCCCTGATCCTGGGATTCAAGGTTTCCGACGCCCTGCTTTTCGAGGCGGGCGCCGGATACCGCAGCGACGACAACGACGCCGCTGCCGACGAGGACGAGGCCTGGTCGGCCTATCTGCAAGCGGTCGTGACGCTGGCGCCGGGCGTCTACATCGTGCCGGAAGTCGGCTATTTCGACTTCATGGACAACGCCGCGGGCGAGGATGAAGGCAACCGCTGGTATGCCGGCGCCAAGTGGCAGATCGATTTCTAACGGCACGTGCAACTGCATGCGAAGCCCGGAGAAAACTCTCCGGGCTTCTGCTCGATACGGTTTCGGGCGTTGCCAGCCCGAATGAAAAAGGGCAGCCTTATTTCAATTCGTAGCTGATCCCCGCCGTTCTTTTCTGATCGCCTGTTTTCAATAGCACCAGCAGTTCGTACCGGCCTTTATCCGGCAGGTTGAAATAAGCGTCATAGCTTTTCATGGAGGCTTCATATTTGAGGTTCTTGATCTGGTCCTTGCCCTTGGGATCGACCACCTTCATGCTGACCGCCGCGTCGACGATCTCTTTCTGGGTCGACGGGTCCGTCAGGACCACCGTCACATTGTGGGTGGTGCCCGGCTCGAGGTCATCCTTCATCTTCATGTCCTTGAGCATCTTGCGGTGCTCGGGGTTGGCCATGATCTGGAAGGTGACCTTGATCCCCTCCACCAGCACCTCGCGGGTGTCCATTTTCATGCTCCCCGCGCTCGATCCGTGGCCATGGCTGTGCTGGGCCCACGCAAAGACCGGGATCAGCATGCCGAGGACGCCGGCGCCCAGAACCAGCCATCGATATCGTCTCATTTTCCCACCTCCCTTTTCAGTGCTTCATAGCGGACGCCTGCAGGCGGCCGCGCTTGAGCGCGCGTTCCTTCACCATCGCAAAAATCACGGGAGTGATGACCAGCACATGGATGGTGGAGGTGACGACGCCGCCGATGATGGGGGCCGCGATCGGCTTCATGACGTCCGCGCCGACCCCGGCAGACCACATGATCGGGATCAGGCCGATCAGGGTCGTGCCCACCGTCATGAGCTTCGGCCGCAGCCGCAGCACCGAGCCCTCGACCGTGGCGTCGCCGATGTCTCGGGAGCTGACCGGACCCTGCTTCAGCCGGCGGTCGAGGGCTTCGTGAAGATAGATGATCATCACGACACCGGTTTCCACCGCGATCCCGTAAAGGGCGATGTATCCGACCCAAACGGCCACGCTGAAGTTGTAGCCCAGCAGATACTGCAGGATCACGCCGCCGGTCATCGCGTACAGCACGGCGACCATCAGGATGACGGACTCGGATATGGAGTGAAACGTCATGTACAGCAGGATGAAGATCACGAAAAAAACGACGGGCAGCAGGATCTTCAGCCGCTCCTTGGCCCTCAGCTGGAACTCGTACTGGCCGCTCCACGAAAGGAAGTACCCGGCGGGAAGCTTCAGCCGTTCCGCAACCGCCTGTTTGGCCTCCTCGACATAGCCTCCGATATCCCGGGCCGTGACGTCGATGAATACGTATCCGGCCAGCATGGCGTCCTCGTCCCGGATCATCGCCGGTCCGGTGGCCACCCGGATTTCGGCCAGCTGGGCCAGCGGAATTTGAGCCATGCCGGCGCCGGCCGCTCCGCCGGCTCCCATCGAGGCACTGCCGCCCGTGCGCACCGGTACTAAGATGCGCTGGAGCTTTTCGAGGTCGTCGCGCAGCTCGCGGGGATAGCGCACGTTGACCGGGTAGCGCTCCCGGCCCTCGACCGTACGGGTGATGTTCATGCCGCCGACGGCCGACTGGATGACCTCCTGGACCTCGCCCACCGTCAGGCCGTAGCGGGCGATGGCATCGCGCTGGATGTCGATGTCGATGAAAAACCCTCCGGCCACGCGCTCGGCGTACACGCTGCGCGTTCCCGGCACGTCCTTCAGAATTCCCTCGATCTGAATGCCCAGATCCTGGATGGTGCCGAGATCGGGTCCGAAGACCTTGATGCCCACGGGGGTGCGGATGCCGGTGCTGAGCATGTCGATCCGGGCGCGGATCGGCATCGTCCAGGCGTTCTGAAGCCCCGGAAACTGCATCTTCTGGTCCATCTGCTCGACGAGCTCGTCGTAGGTCAGGGGGCGCTCGGCGCCCAAGACCGCCGCGGCAGCGGGGCGCAGCCATTCGGGGAGATAACGGTAATCCTTTTCAACCTTGCGCCATTCGCTCCTGGGCTTGAGGTGGACGGTGGTTTCCATCATGCTGAACGGCGCCGGGTCGGTGGCGGTTTCGGCCCGGCCGGCCTTGCCGAAAACGGTCTCGACTTCGGGAAAGCTTTTCAGGATCTTGTCCTGCATGGCGAGCAGCCGGCCCGCTTCGGTCACGGAGATGCCGGGGCTGGTGACCGGCATGTAGAAGATGGTGCCCTCGTAAAGCGGCGGCATGAACTCGCTGCCGATGCGCATCATCAGGACCACGCTGAGCGGGATCAAGAGGAAATTGATGAACAGAGCGGTCTTTCTGAACCGCAGCGCCCAGCGGATGATCGGTTCATAGATCCATCTCAGGCACCGTGAGACCGGGTTGGCGGCTTCCGGTTTGAGGCGCCGGCCTTTTAAAAAGATCGTCATCAGCACCGGAACCAGGGTGATGGCGAGGATGGAGGAGGTCGCCATCGCAAAGGTCTTGGTGAAGGCCAGCGGCCGGAACAACCGCCCCTCCTGGGCTTCCAGCATGAAGACGGGCACAAAGGAGACGATGATGATGATCAGGGCGAAGAAAATGCCCCGGCCCACCTGTTGGCAGGCGCGGATCACGGTGGCGACGCTGTCCCGTCGGTCCTCTTCGGTTCCTTCGGACAGGTGGCGATAACCGTTTTCCACCATCACGATGGAGGCATCCACCAGTACGCCGATGGAAAGGGCGATGCCGCCGAGCGACATGATGTTGGAGGTGATCTGCAGGAAGTACATGGGGATGAAGGAGATCACGACGGCGATCGGCAGCGCGAAGATCGGCACGAAGGCGGATCGGAAATGAAAGAGGAAAAGGATCACCACCAGGCTGACCACCACGATTTCCTCGATCAGCGTTTTCTGCAGGTTTTCGATGGACCGGCGAATCAGCTCGGAGCGGTCGTAGGTGGGAACGATCCGGACGCCCTCGGGCAGCCCCGGGCTGATCTCGTCCAGCTTCGCCTTGACGGCGTTGATGACGTTGAGGGCGTTCTCGCCGTGGCGCATCACCACGATGCCGCCGGCCACCTCGCCGCGTCCGTCCAGCTCCACGATCCCCCGCCGGATGTCGGGGCCGAGGGCGACCTGGGCGATGTCCCGCAGCAGCACCGGGGTTCCGCCCTTGCTCCCGACCACGATCGACTGGATGTCGGCCGGCGACTTGATGTAGCCCCGGCCGCGCACCATGTACTCCCGTCCGGCCATTTCGATCAGGCGGCCCTCCACGTCGTTGTTGGACATCTTGATGCGGTCCATCACCTCGCGGATGGAAAGCCCGTAGGACGACAGGCGGTTGGGGTCGATGTTGACCTGGTACTGTTTGACGAAGCCGCCCACGCTGGCGACCTCCGCCACCCCTTCGACGCTCGCCAGGGCATAGCGGAGGTACCAGTCCTGCAGGGTGCGCAGGAAGGCGAGGTCGTGCCGGCCGCTTTCATCCACCAAGGCATAGGTGAACACCCAGCCCACTCCCGTCGCGTCCGGGCCGAGGACCGGAACGGCGCCTTCGGGCAGGCGTCCGGTGATCTGCTGAAGATATTCCAACACGCGCGACCGCGCCCAGTAGATGTCGGTGCCGTCCTCGAAAATGGCATAGACGAAGGAGAACCCGAAATCGGAAAACCCCCGGACGGTCTTGACCCGCGGGGCCGAAATCAGGGCCGTGACGATCGGGTAGGTGACCTGGTCCTCGATCAGGTCCGGGCTGCGGCCTTCCCACGGCGTGTAGATGATCACCTGCACGTCGGAGATGTCCGGTATGGCGTCGAGCGGGATGTTTCTCAGCGCGACCACGCCGACCAGGGTCAGCAGCAGCGTCGCCGCGAACACCAGGAACCGGTTCCGGGCACAGCCCGCTATTATCTTCTCGATCATGGTCAGTGCTGGTGGCCCATGCCGCCGACGGCCTCTTTGAGCTTCGATTCCGAATCGATGAGAAAATTGGCGCTGGTGACCACCCGCTCCCCGGCCTTGAGGCCGCCCAGAACTTCGAAGACCTCGCCCGCCTTGAACCCCAGGCGGACCTCGCGGGGCTCGAAATAGCCGGAACCCCGGTCGACGATGACCACTTTGCGGACTCCGGTGTCGATCACGGCGCTCTCCGGCACCGCCAGTTTTTCGCCGAGGCGCACGGTGATCTCCACGTTGGCGAACATTTCCGGCTTGAGCTTGCCGTGGGGGTTGGCGAATTCATATCGGACCTTGGCGGTCCGGGTCTGTGCGTCCAGGTACGGGTAAATGTATATGGCTTTGCCGGTGAACGTTTCGCCGGGGTAGTAGGACATCTGGATGGCCGCCGGCTGCCCCACGCGGATGGCCGACAGTTCCGATTCGTAGATGTCGGCGATGAGCCAGACCACCGAGAGATCGGCGATTTTGAAGAGCGCCATGCCGGCATCCACAAACTGGCCCTTGTTGACCATCTTTTCGAGCACGTGGCCGGTGAAGGGGCTATAGAGCGTCAAAGTCTTCTTGGGTTCGCGGTTTTCCTCGAGCGCTTGGATCTGGGCATCGCTGATGTCCCAGAGTCTAAGGCGCCGGCGTGCGGAGTCGGCCAGCAGCGTGCCGCCCTCGGCGACTTCGGCGAACGGGCTCTTCGACCATTCCTGCCTGGCCTTGAGGGCCAGCAGGTATTCTTCCTGGGTGGAGACGAGCTCCGGGCTGTAGATGGTGAGCAGCGGCTCTCCCTTGCGGACGAACCGCCCCGTGAAGTCCACGAAGAGCTCCTCGATCCAGCCGCTGATTTTGGGTGAAACGATGCCGATGCGCTTTTCGTCGGTGTCGATCCGACCCACGGTGCGGATGACCTTCTGCAGCGTGCGCGGCTCCACCGTTCCGAACCGAACGCCGATGAGCTGCTGGCGTTCCAGGGAGATCTGGACGGTGCCCGGAGCGATTTCCTGGACTTTGCCCTCCTTCTGGATGGACTCCAGGGTGAGCCCTTTGAGTTCGTCGAAGTCATCGGTTGCCTTCGCCGGCGCCGGGGAGCCGGCGCCGTGGCCGGGCGGATGCTGGGCCCGGCCGGACACGGCTCCGGCCGAAACGGCGGCCAAGACCAGGATGGCCCATGCCAGGCGTCTCATTTCGACACCTCCCGGGGCAGGGCCGCCCCTACCGCGGCCTCCAGCGCGGCCAGGCTCTTCTCGTACCCGGTCAGGGCGTCGTGGTAGTCCAGTTCATAGCGGTAAAGCCGCATGTGGCTGTCGAGCAGGGTCATGAAGTCGGCCTTGTTGACCATGTAGGCGCTCATTGCCGTGTCGATCTGCAGCCGGGCCTGGGGGATGATTCCCGTGCGGTAGAGCTCGACTTTGCGCTCCAGGCGTTGCGCCATCGACCCCATGTCCGCGATCATGAAGAAAATTTCGTTTTGCGCGCTGTCGTAGCGGGCCTGGGCGGAGCGAACGTCCGCGTAGCCCTCGGCGACCCGGCGCTCCTGCTTGGATTGGATGAATATGGGCAGGTTGATTTCGATCATGCCGGAGTACATGTCCAACCGGTCTTCCCGCTGGCCATAAGCGAATTTCAAGTTGAAATCCGGAAAATAATCCCGCCGGGCGAGCTCGATGCCCTTGCTGCGCGCGGCGATCTCATGCTTCAACGCTCTGAGCATGGGATTGCTCTCAAGGGCCTTTTGCTGCAGCTCTTCGATGGAGACATCGGCCGGCCGGAAGTGAACTTCTTCCGGACGCCCCACCGGGCTGTTGCGCGGGCGGTTGAGGAGATAGTTGAGTTTGGCCGCCAGGGCCCGTTTCTGCTGATCGAGCATGATCAGGTCGTCCACCATCTTGGAGATTTCCACCTGATTGCGGATGACATCCTCCTGAATGCCCTGCCCGAGCGCGTAACGGGTCTGAGTGATCTTGACCAGCTCTTCCAGAAGATCTTTGTTGCGCCGGGTGACCTCCATGGCCCGGTAGGCGTGGGAGAGATCGTAGAACGTGGTTTTGACGTCTTTGGCGATCTGGTTGGCAACGTCATCGGCCTCGGCTGCGCCGGCCTCGGCCTCCCGGGCCGCCGCCTCCTCGTTCAGGCCGCGCTTGCCGGGAAACGGAAATTTTTGGGAAATCGCGATTTCCTTCGCGGTCATGTCCTCTTCATCAAACTCGAAATTGTTGGGCAGGTTGACCACTCCGACGCTCAGCATGGGGTCGTCCAGGGCGCCGGCCTGGCTGATTTTTTCCCTGAGGGCGGCGTGCTTTTCACGGGCTGCTATGATCTTCGGGTTGGCTTCGATGGCTTCCTGAACCAGGGGGTCCACCTGCAGGAGCGGCTCCTGCGCCGAGGTGCCGCCGACGTATGCCGCCAGAAGGACAACCGCCAGAACCCACGCCATCCGCCTCATGGTCATCACCTCCCGGGTTGGGGTTGGTCGTGCCGATATGGGTCGATTCGATTCAGCATCGAGTCACCCCCATGGATCGGGTCGGGAATAGCAGCAAAATGGTAGGATAGAACCTATGCATCCGCCCCGATAACGTCAACTCGACGGCTGGTTCGGCCGGTTCCGGCGGGTCGGTCTCATTTGCCGTTCGGGGGAATGGACAGGTAGGCCAGGCGCTTCATCTCGCGGCGGCCGTGGGTGACCGTGTCCAAAACGAACCCGCAGGTAAGGCTCAGGCTGGCCAGGATCATGAGCCCGGTGGACAGAATGGCCGTGGGGAAACGCGGCACCAGGCCGGTTTCGATGTACGTCGTGAAGACGGGATAGGCTAGGACAACGGCGGTCAAGCCGAGGATGCCGGCGATGATCGAGAAGAACGCCAGGGGCCGCTCTTCCTTGAAGAGATTGAGGATCGTCAGGAGGATGCGGAAGCCGTCGCGATAGGTGCGCAGCTTGCTCGCCGATCCCGCCGGCCGGGCCTTATACGGAGTGACGACCTCGGCGATCGGCATGCGCAGCTCCAGAGCGTGCACCGACAGCTCGGTTTCGGTCTCGAAGCCGGCCGACAGGGCCGGGAAAGACTTCACGTAGCGCCGCGAGAAGACGCGATAGCCGGAGAGGATATCGGTGAAGGTCCGGCCGAAGCAGAGCCCCAGGAAGCCCGTCAGCAGATCGTTGCCGAAGCGGTGGCCGCGGCGGAACGCCTCGCCCTCGTAGGCGGTCAGCCGTGAGCCCACCACCATGTCCAGCTGCTCGTGGATGAGCTTTGCGACCATCTCCGGCGCGCTGCGGGCATCGTAGGTGCCGTCGCCGTCGGCCAGCACGTAGATGTCGGCCTCCACGTCGGCGAACATGCGGCGCACCACGTGCCCTTTGCCCTGACGGGTTTCACGGCGCACGACGGCTCCGGCCGCCCGGGCGAGCTCGACCGTCCGGTCCTTCGAGTTGTTGTCATAGACGTAAATCACGGCTTCCGGCAGGGCCTCGCGAAAATCGTTCACCACAGCGGCGATGGCGGCCTCTTCGTTGTAGCAGGGCAGGATCACGGCCAGGCGATAAGCCGGGGCGGCAGAAATCGTCATGGAATTGTCCCTTTCGACGCGGAGGTCAGCGGGGCCACCCGGCACAGGAAAAAGGGATGTTCCTGCTGAGGTTCCACTCCCGGGGTGAACGGCTGGCAGCTGGAGCGGTCCGGCTGCAGGCCGTAGAACTCAAGCGCGTTGCGCGCATTCCATTCCTCATAGACTCTGAAAAGGATCAGCAGTGGGCCCTGGTGCTCGGCCACGGCCTTCATCATCAGGCGGTCGGTCTGATTCAGGACCTCCGATGGCCCGGTCATATAGCCCTGGATTCGCAGGAACCGCACCTGCGGCGGGAAATATGGAATCAGGTAGCCGATCGGATCGTGTCCGGTGACCAGTACGATGGAATTCGGCTGGGCGGCCAGCGCGGGCAGGTTCGCGTCGAAATAGTCGGACGTCCATGGCCTCCGGCCCCAGTGGCCGGGGGCGAGGGTGACGAGCAGAAAGACCATGGCGGCGAGCGCGGCCCGAACCTGGCGCCGCGGGCTCCTCAGGATGGCCCCGAGGACCAGGTAGATGGTCAGCGGCGCCAGAAGCTCGCACACGACGACATAGCGGTACACGGCGAACAGCTTCATCCACAGGACAAAGGAGACCACCATGAAGATGATCAGGAAGCGGGTCATCGCCCGGGCGTCGCGATCGCCGGAAGGGGCCTCGCCGACCTCGCTCTTCCCACGCAGCCGCAAAACCGCGGCGACCGGCAGCGCGAGCAGCAGGATGTAGAGCAGAGGAAAGCGCAGGTCGCGGAAGGCGACCTCGCTCACTTGGTTCGGGTCGAAGGTGAACCAGAACGGGAAGAGCAGCCACATCGCCAAATGTTGGGGGATGTAGCGCTCGTCGCGATAGGAGCCGATGGCCGCCCACGGGGATTTGAAGAATTCGTTGAAGTAGGGAAAGAGCGGGTTTTGGAAACGCCGCCACATCTCCAACAGCCAGAACCCGCTGGTCAGCGCGGTGCCGGCCAGGACTCCCAATCCGAAGATGAATGCCAGGGCCAAGCGCCGCCGGAACGGGGCGTTGAGAGCGAAAAAGGCCAGGCAAAGACCAACGCAGTAAACGGCAAAGGGCTGCTTGAGGCCGAGGGCGGACCCGGCCAGCAGGCCGGCCGCTGCCGCGATCGGCCAGCCGCTGCGAACCGCTGCGCACAGGCGTTGCCGGAAGCGCACCAAGAGCCAGAGGGCCGATAATACCGGCAGACTTAGAATGTTGTCGCCGTAGCTGGTCCCGATCTCGGCGAGATTGATCGCGCCCAGCATGCCGACAAGGGCCAGGGCCAGGCAGAGCCAGGCGGTGTTTCCGGCCCGCCCGGGATCGACCACCCGCCGGGCGATGCCGTAGATCGGAAAAACGTTCAGACCCGGCAGGAAACCCAGGACGAACCCCACCGCCCTCGGCGGCAGCCAGGTGACGGCCCAATAAAAAGGTATGTATATCAGTGGGTTGTAATAGGTCGCGACGTGCGCCACGGCGACGTCATGGCCCATGCGGCCGTTGAGGAACGCAAACGGGTTGTAGTAGTGGTAGTTGCGCAGGTCCCAGGATATATCCTGCCCCAGGTACAGGATGCTCAGCCCGAACATGACCGGCGTCAGGCCGATCAAAAAGCGTATCCAGCGCTCGCTGCGAGGGGAAGGGGCGGCTGCAGGCATGGACCGATTATTCCATAACTATCTGGAAATATTTGTTATAAATATTTTGTCACCCATACACCAGGCTCCGCTGCCTGTCAACCGTAAGTTCGCCCGAGTCAGCCGTGGTGAAATCGTAAAAAGTCATCACAACCGATGGCTTCGTAAAAAGCCCAAGTTCAAGGCGCGCGAATCCCGTGGAGTGAGGCGTACTGGTAGTACGCCGCAGCGACAGCGGGATGAAGCGCAACGCGGAAATTGGGCTTTTTACGAAGCCATCAACCGTGGATGGTGAGTGCCGTGGAGATCCTGCCGGAGTTTTGCAGTCTGATTTCTCTGTCGGCGGCAGGCAGGTGATCCGGGCTTCCGACCGCTGCGCACAGGCTGCAGTCGAGGCAGTAGTTTTTAAACGCAGCTTCGGTCAAGCAGCGCCGGTAGTCCGGACACGCAACCTCCCGATGAGGAGGATTGTCCTCGCGGCTGGCATTCATCTTCAGGAATTGGGGCTTTTTCTCCTTCATGATTCGACGCTCCGAGTGGGTGTCAACGACCTGAATCATACTATCGGACGCCGAAGCGAAAACCATTAGCCCTTCCGGAGCTCCTGAGATGGCCGGGCCGATTCGATGTGTCAACAGATCCCCAATCGACATTCTCCCTTTCGGTCGCGGGTCCACCATCCGCAGGGGATACCCGAGGCGGCCGATAAACCGATCGCAGCCGCGAGAACCATCAACGCACAGGGGATAAACAATGGGAAATGAATCCGATGAATTCCGGAAGACTCGAGAAAACACGAAAATTCGAGGACGCCACACCCTGCCGGTAGGTATCCGCCGCCTGGCCGCCGATCAGCACACGGACATCATTGCCGATCTGTTGCTGCAGCCGGTGGAGTTCAAGACCGGCCTGGTTCCCCTGGCTTCGGCACGTAATGCTCAGGCAGACGGCTCCGGCCCGTTTCGATGCGGCTGCCGCAGCCAGGTCGTCACAGGGAAGATCCGGGCCAAAGTAGAAAACCCTCCATCCGCGATCCGCCGCAGCAACGGCAGCCGTCATGGCGCCTATCTCGCAGTGCTGGCCCGAAGGCGTCGCGACCACCATGCGCGGCGCATCTTGGTGCGGCTGCCCTCGGCTCAACAGATCCGCAAGAAACGTCCGGACCACGTTCGAAGCAAAATGCTCGTGCATGATACCGAGGCGTTTGGCGGACCAGCCATCGCCGATCCAGTGCATGAGCGGCCCAATCACACCGGTCAGAAGAACCGTCCGCGATAGCTCACGATCCGCGCGCTGCAGCGCACGCATCAGGGCGGGAGCATCCATTTGCCGAACCGCGCTCTCGCAGGCGCTCAGAAGCCTGGGTGGGTTTTGGGCTACTCGCCCCAACCTACGGTCTGACACGTTCGAGTCAAAACCGATTTGCTCGCTGCCTTCTAAACGGTGAAGAGCGCCTTCATCCAGCTTGGCCACCGATCCAATCCGATGACCCCTCTGGCGCGCCTGCTTCAAGAGCCGCAGGTGCTCGATATCCTCCTGGGAATACAAACGCCGCTTCTTCCCCTCCCGTTCGGGTGCCACGGCCCGGTAGCGTCTTTCCCACACCCGAATGACATGCGGTGACAAACCTGTCGCCAGGGCGACATACCCGATCGGGAAGGTTTTCCTGGTTTCGTGGTCGGAGTTGTCTGCTTGCATTGCGCTTTGATTCCATTAAGCAAGCCGTGTAGGCGCCGGCGGCCGACGGCGCCCGCACGGTTTTTCAGCTTTCGCTTCAGCGGTTCATTTCACTCTCGAGCATGTCTTCGACTCTAAGCTGATTAGATCTCCAGACGTTGTTCTCATTGGCGAAGGTTTCGATGTTGACATTGGTCAGATGGGCCACGGACTGGATGTCGTCGGTCGATAGATCCTCCCTGCCCATCTTGGCGTAGAGGGTCCCGCGGCTGTAGTAGGCCGCTCCGTACTGCGGGTTGAGCTCAATCGCCTTGTTGAAGTCGTCCAGAGCGGCTTGATGGTCGCCTTTGCTTTCGAACGCCAGCCCCCGCATGTGATAGGCCTTGGCATAGGCCGGGTCTGTCTTGATGCTTTGATTGAAACTCTGGACGGCGGCATCCGGCCGGTTCATTTTCAGTTCCGCCGCCCCGCGAGTGGTCAGGGCCAGTTTGTGGTCCGGCTCAAGCTCCAGCACCTGGTCCAGAAGTTCGACGCTCTTTGCGTAGTCGGCCCTAAGAAATTCGGACATGGCCTGTTCGAATAGGTTTTTCACCTTATCGGTAGTCATGGTGACCTCTCTTTTTGGGTTGGTTTGTCCCTGTCGCGCAGGGTTTGTCTAAAAAAATTTAGACAATAATAACTCTGCCCGCCGCCTTGTCAACTGCGAAGCAAGCCATGACGCGCGGCGCCACTTTTGTCGGATAGAAAGTCATTAGTGGGAGGCGTTGCAGTCGATCGGCTGAGGACAAGAACTTCCTTGAAAATTTATGTGATAACGGGCATGTAATGAACCGTCCTATCCGTGCATCAGCATCGAAAGAACCGAACCGGACCAAAGACGGGAAAAGGGGGAGCCATGAAGAGAACGGCATCGGTTGGATTGGCGGCGATTCTTGCGTGGTGGCTGGTGGTGAATGTTAGTCCGGCGGGGGCGGATCCAAAAAAGATCACCAGCGCGATCGACGAGGCGAGCCAGAGCTGCCGGGGCGTTTCGCAGCAGATCTGGGAATTCAAGGAGCTGGGCCAGCAGGAGCTCAAGAGCTCCGCGCTGCTGAAAGAGGAACTCGCCAAAATGGGCTACAAAGTCACCGGCGATCTCAAGGTGCCGGAGGATCTCGTAAAGGATGGCGTCGCCAAGACCGCCTTCAAGGCCGAGATGGCCGGCAAGGGCCCCGGTCCGACGGTGACCATCATGCTGGAGTACGATGCGCTCGCCAACGGACACGCCTGCGGCCACAATCTGATCGCCACCTCGGGGCTGATGGCGGCGGCGGGATTGGCCAAGGTCATGAAGGACACCCCCGGCCGGGTTTTCGTCATCGGCACGCCCGACGAGGAGCGCGGCTCCTTGGGCGGCGGCAAAGTGGCATTGCTGGAAGGCGGCTACTTCGAGGGCTCGGACGTCGTGTTCATCACGCACGGCTCGGATCGCTGGAGCCTGGACCAGCGCCTGCTGGCGATGAAGCGCGCCACCTTCGCCTTCAAGGGCAAATCGGCGCATGCCGCCGCCGCGCCGCACAAGGGGGTCAACGCCCTGCGCGGCGTGCTGCTCACCTTCAACTGCGTAGACCAACTGCGCGAGCATCTGCGCCAGGACGTGCGCATCCACGGCATCGTCACCAAGGGAGGCGGGCCGGTCAACGTCGTGCCGGAGCTGGCCCAGGCCGAGTTTGCCTGCCGGGCACTGGATACGGCGACCATGGAAAATGCCTACGGCAAGATCGTCAACTGCGCCAAGGCCGGCGAACTGGGCACCGGGGCGACCCTGGAGTTCAAAGAGCCGCGGGTCGCGCTGAAAGCGGCCATTGTCGTGCCGCCCCTGCTGGACAATGTCCAGGCCAACTTGAAAACGCTCGGCATCTCTCCGAACCAGTTCAAGGACTTTGATGAATTGGCGTCTTCCGACCTGGGGATGGTGAGCTACAACTATCCCACGGTGAATGTCTGGTTCAAGATCGCCCCCGAAGGCACGGCCCTGCACAGCGACGCCCTCCGGGAAGCAGCCAATTCGGACGAGGGCTGGAATTCCGCTGTTCTCGTCGGCAAGTCGGTCGCGCTGTCGGCCTACGAGATGCTGACCAAACCGGAAAAGCTCAAGGCCGTCCAGGACAGTTTCAAAGAAGCCAAGGCCAAAGAGGGCAAATAGCCGACGTTATGGAGCCGATGCCGTCGCGGTCCCAGATCCACCGGATGGCCGCCCGCTGGCTGGCCGACGGCAGCCGTCCGGAGGATCTGCGCATTCACACCGATACCTCCGACTTTTTCGCACTCGATGCCGGCGACGTCGTGGTATTGGGCGGCCGGCCGTATCTGGTCCGAAACAGCATCCGGGAGGGCCGTTTCGGGCTGGAAGACGAGATCAAGCACTGGGTCAAGCGGTCGATCGACCTGGCGAGCGGCGCGATGCGGATCATCAAGCTTGTTTTCTACGAGCGGTTCGAGGCCACCGTCGGCGGCATCACGTTCGAGTGTTTTCGCAGCCCGCGCAAGGAGGCCCGCATTCTCGAGCTCGTCAACGATCACCCCAACTTCATGCACGGGTGCTCCACTGCCGATGAAAAGGGCAACATCGTGCGCGTGCTCGAAACCATCAGCGGGCCCTCGCTCGCCGCGCATGTGGCGGACATCGAGCAGGATCACGAAACTTATTTTTTTGCCACTCTTCCCGGCATCCTGGACAACTACCTGAGTTGCATCGAGGCGATCCGGTTCCTGCACGACCACGGAGAAAAACACGGCGACATCCGGCGCGATCACATCCTGATCGACAGCGACAGCGGGCACTATCGCTGGATCGATTTCGACTACAACTACCGCCACCGCGAAAACATGTACGGCTACGATTTGTTCGGGCTGGGGAACGTGCTGATCTACCTGGTGGGCAAGGGCGACGTGCTCCTGCCGGATCTCCGCAGCAGCGATTCCGGCATCCTGTCGCGGCTCACGGAGGGGGATATGAACATCGTCTTCCACAATCGCCTGGCGAATCTGCAAAAGGTGTTCGCCTACATTCCCGATTCACTGAACCGGGTCCTGCTGCATTTTTCGAGGGGCGCCAACTGGTTTTACGAAAAGACCCCTCAGCTGCTCCAGGATCTCTACCAGGCCAAAGCCGATATCCGTTGACTGGAAGGCCGAGCCGGCCGGGGAGGGCAACATGGCGCATCGAGACGAGCTCAACTTCAACCGCAACGTCCTGCTGGCCGTGGACGACTCTGCGAACGCCCGGCGCGCCGTGGCCTATGTCGCGTTCATGCTCGGCGGCGCGAAGAATTCGAGCGTGACGCTGCTGCATGTCATCTCCGAGCCGGAGGAGGACTACTTCGCCAAGATCGAAGAAAAACAGGAATGGCTGGAGCAATACCGGCAGCGCGTGGAAGCGTTCTTGGAGCAATACCGCCGCGAGCTGATCGATGCCGGGTTCCCGGCGGAGGCTGTTCAGACCCGTGCGCCGCTGCGATCCTGCCCGTCCATCGCCGAGTGCATTCTGTCCGAACTCGACCGGACCCAATACGGGACCCTCGTGGTCGGTCGGCAGGGGTTGTCCCGCAAGGAGGAGTTCCTGTTCGGCAGCGTCTCCAGCAAGATCGTCGGTCATGCCCGCAACTGCGTCGTATGGGTCGTGGCCTGACGGAGGGACGGCCGCATGACGCCTCAAGGCACCATTCTAAACCGACTGATGCGATTCGCTGCCGGGCTGCGCTTCCCCAATCTCTTGGCATTTACGGCGGCCCTGTTCATTCTCGACCTGATCATTCCCGACATGATCCCCTTTGCCGACGAGATTCTGCTGGGGCTGCTGTCCCTGCTGCTGGCATCGCTGAAGAAGCGCGGCACGGGCGGACGGCAACCATAGAGCCAAAATTGAGCGATTTCATTGCCTGACGGCGGAGTCCGCAGGGGTGTGCGCCCCGCCGGGCCGCCGCAATTTTTACGATGGCCGTCTCGACGGCAGCCATCCCGCTCCGATAGGCCCAGATAGCCCCGGGCGGAAGCGTTCACGACCCGCTCGGCCGCCGCTGCCGGTGGAGGATCCATGGGAGAAACCTTGGGGGCGTTGACGGAGCCTAGGCGTCTTTTGCGGCGGCCCGGCGGGGCGCACACCCCTGCGGACCCTTCCATAACCATCCATGTAACTATCGCTCAAACTTGGTAGAAATCGACGCGATGCGGGTTGCGTTGACATCGACATGCGGGGCGATTCAGTTCGGGACCGAGCTGTTGCGGACCAGACCCTCGAATCGCTGTTTTTGGCGATCACGGTGGGTTTGGAGCTCCACCGGCAGGGCATGGCCGTCGGGCAGCTGCCGGATCAGCTTCAGCAGGGATTCTTCCAGGCGGGCCAGCCACTCCGCGCCCTGGGAACCTAGTTCCGCCTGATCCCCTATCCCCCCTTCCAGCCGCATGCAGACTTCATAAAGACCGTAGTAAGCCTCGTTGAAGAACAGAACCTCCCTGGCGCTATCCGGGCCGAAGGATGCCACCAGTGCCTTCCATAGCGACCGCTCGGGATGATAGGCCGAGGTGTTCCAGGCATAGTCCGCCACCGTCGCGAATTTGATGCGGTACACCTCGGAGTCTGCGGCTGCGTTCATGTAGAGGTGCCGGCCGTCGTTCATTTCGGCGAAACCCTCCGGTCGATCGACGTCGAGCGGCTCGAAGAGGTTGCACAGCCGGACCTTGCCCGGGTAGTGGGTCGTGTAGCCGCCGTAATTCGCAGTTTCCAGGCTGCGGGCGTACAGGGTGTTGTCCCAGAACATGGGGGAGCGGCCGATGAGGTTGCGAAAGCGCCGCAGGTCGGCTAGATCGACGGACAAGGACCGGACCGTCGGGCCGGTCCAGATGATGGCGACCTCCGCCGGTATCTGGGCGGCGAGCTCCTTCAGGTAGATCTCGGCCTTGCCTTCGCTGCGGTCGATGAACTCGTTTGCGTACCACGGGGGGCAGAACTCGAAGCGGGTCCCCGGGTAGTCGCGGTCCAACCAGGCCTTCAGCCGGTTGATGACGAAGGCCTGCGCGTTTTGAAGGTTGACGAAGCGCTTTTGGTCCTCGGTCGCGTAAAGCGAATAGTTCTTGCGGTTGCGGCCCGCGTGCGGCACGAAATCGTCGGCCAGCAGCATGATCGTGCCGGCCCCGGCGTCCAGGCCGACCCTGAAGACGTCTTGAAGGGTTTCCAGGCTGGCGGCATCGGCGTGGGTCCAGGTGGTGCGGATGGCGTCGCCGAGGGCCTCGGCGGCCGACCCGGCCTCAAAGTGCGTGTAGGGGTTGACCATCATGCCGAGGGACACCGTGCCATTCTCGCGGCAGCGGCGGCCGATTTCGGCGATTCCGGCCTTGAACAAGTCGGTCGGCCGGTACCAGGCCTTCGTCCGATTTTCGTAGCCGGCGTAAACCTTGTTCAGCTTCAACCGGCTCATCCGTTCCAGCCCTTCGCGATCGCAATCGATATCCGCGGACGTTTCCCAGGGTTTGAGCAGATAGGAGCGGCCCAGAAAATCCGGGTAGTCGATGACGGCGGCGCTGTGATAGACGCAGCGGTCCGCTTCGAGGAGCTGGGCGGCGGTGGCGGCGGCGTAGAAATTGCCGACGGCGGTTTCCCCGACCAGGAAGACGATATGGCAGGACCCTGCATCGACCGGCTGGATGACATAGCCCTGCGGGCTGCCGCCGACCGAGTCGAGCGGCAGCGCGGCGGCCCACTTCCGCTGCAAGGAGTTCCGGCCGATGGCGAAGACCAGCCGTGCGGCCGATGCTTCATCCGCATCGAGTCCGCCTTCAACCAGCCGAGTGATCGGCTGCGTCGGGCGGCCGGGGAGCCTCGCTCCGGATAGGGCCGCATTAATCTTTTTTTCCAGCAGGCGGGCGGCGCTGCGGTCCGCGGGCTCCGGGTTGTCCGGAAGCACGATCACGGGAGCCGCGCCGTCAGCGCCACCGGGGCCGAGGTAGGCCATTTCACGCACGAGCCGAGCATCCTTGGGAGTGGGGATCAGAGCCTCCAGGGGCGACAGCGGGAGGTCGAAATAGGGTGTCAACCGCTCCAATGCGCTGAAGTTCCACTTCGAGTAACGGAAAACCACATCGTCCACCCACATGGTGCCGGTGCCCTTCAGGCCCAGAAACAGGCGCACATAGCGCGTCCCGTCCGGAAGGTCGCCTTCCGAGAACGGGTAGTTGTAGGCCCGGGCGCGCACGCGGGTCCACTCGAAGTCCTCGATCGACCAATAGTTGGCGAACGTGTAGCTCTTGTCCGACGTGTCGATCCGGCTCTTGCCGACCGGATTCACAGCGGTTGCATCCAATAGTTTTTTCTCGGCATCGAAAAAATAAACCCGAATCGATACGGCATCGCCCAGCCGGCTGCCCCACCGATGTCGATGGCCGGACACCTGCTTCAGGCGGACCGCATAAGTGAAGTCGTAGTTGCCGGCGATGACCGGGATAAATCCGCTGAGGATGCCTTCGGCCTCGTCCAATTCTCCGGCCCGGGTGCGGTTGATTTTAATGGCGCGGCGGCCGTGGTGGACCTCATCGGGAGAGCCGCCGTTCTGGGCATCGATCCATTCCACCTGCCGGCCGACCTTCTCCCATCCTTCCGGCATGTCGAAAAGATCCGGATTCCGGCTTCCCGATCCGGTCTGTTCGAGCGACGGGTTGCAGACCAGATTGCCTTTTTCGAATTGCTGCAACCTCATTTCGTAGGGGATCCGCAATGGGTCGGAGCTCGACCAGGCCGATGCCCCGGCGGCACGCGCCGATCCTCCGCCCGCCGCGAGCGCCAGCGCACCGATAATTGACAAACGGAGGACGGTGATCGCAGGTTTAAAGATCATTTGGACATAAAGATCGGCGCTTCGCTCGCGGTGCTTTAGACGGTTTTGCATGGACCGTTCCATCCTTCCTCCAAAAAAAACGATCGTTGGCTCTTGCGCCCACGAAAAAACATGCTCACCTTCCCGGGCATCCAAAGCGGCCGAAGGCGAATGGCCGCCCCAAAAAAACGGAGGTATCCGAAAATGAAAAGCAAGGGCCAAGCCCAATCCCATAGCCGTGAAGAGAGCTACATTGAGTCTGAAGAGGAAAGAGAGAGAGGGCACGTCGATACGCGCCACCACAATTTCGAGTGCGAAAACAAGACCAATCTGGGATGCGACCCCGGAATCGATGTCGCCGGGTAACCTCGTCCGCCGGGGTGAATGGGGCAGGGCCTGAAAAAGGCTCTGCCCTTGTTAATTGGTGCGCCCGACCGGGCGCCCGTTGGAATGGAGCGCAGGGTTTCCACCGCGCAGCGCCTGCTCCACCTGGATGGCTACTGCGCTCCCGAGAATGAGCGTTCCGCCGCCGAAGAAACGCCAGCCGACAGGGTCTCCGAACAGAAGGAACCCCGCGATCGCCGTGAGCAGCAGTTCACTGGTCATATAGAGACCGCCTTCCCAGCTGCGGCAGTAGCCGAAACCGTGGTTCATCAGAAGCTGGCCCAGGATGGACGTCAGAATGATTCCTGCGCAAACGAGCATCTGGCCGAGGGACCCCGGCAGAACCGGAGCCTGCAGAAAAGAAGGCACCGTCACGACAGAACCCACCAGGCAGAAATACAGGTAAATGATGACCGAGCCGTTGGTCTGCTTGAGCTGACGGATGATGGCTACTGTGAGGCCGGCGAAGACCGCGGACAATAAACCGGCTCCGTAGCCGAGGCCCTCCCCGCCGCTTTGGGGATCAACCAGGACGCCGACTCCGGCAAGGACCGTGATCAGGCACGCCCAGCCGAGGGGGGACACGTTTTCGCGGTAGATCCACGATGAAAAAATCGCGGCGAAAGCCGGGAAGGCGTAAAGCAGCATCAAGGCGGTCGAGACGGGAAGCAGGCGCACCGAAAGAATGAAGAAAATGAAAGCGATTGAACCGGTGCAGCCTCTGACGACGAGGAGCCTTGTGCTATCGGATCGAAACGCATTGCCATGACGTCCGAAGACGGCCGTCAAGAGCACCAGCCCGCCGAAGAACCGGAAAAACCCGATGTCCCAGATGCGGAAATCGGCCATGGCCTGCTTGAGCAGCAGGTTCATAGCCGTGAAGAGGCACGCCGACAGCAGCATGAAAAACGGACCGGCGAAGGCGCTCCGCCTGGCAGGGAAAAATATCGGCATGGCCGATCTGAAACCAAGCGTCAGGCCAGCGCGGCTTTGAAAGGCTCGATTCCGGCGCGGTCGATCATTTTTCCCAGGCGCTCGCCCTTCTTGGCGTCCCGGGTGTAAACCGCAATGACCTTTTCGATGGCGGCGAGTGCGGCGTCGTCGTCCAACTTGTCGGCGATCTCTTGCCCGATGCGGGGCTCCGCCCCCACGTTGCCGCCGATCACCAGCGCCCAGCCGTCCTTGCGGCCGATCAGGCCGACGTCGCGCACCCAGGACTCGGCGCAACTCAGGTGACAGCCCGAAACGGCTATTTTGAACTTGCCGGGCAGCTGTTTGGCATGGTAGACATGGTCTAGTCTTAATCCGATTCCGAGCGCGTCCTGCTGACCGATCTTGCAATACGTATTGCCGGGGCAGGCGCGGATGCTGCGAACGCAGAGCCCCACGGCGGCCCCCTTGTCCAATCTCAGGTCCTCCCAGACCCGGTCGATGTCCTCTTCTTTGAGCCCGATGATGGCCACCCGCGTGGCGCCGGTGATCTTGACGGCTTTGGCCTGGTATTTTTCAGCTGCATCCGCAAGCCTGCGAAGCATCTCCGGGGTGATCAGCCCGCAGGGAATATGCGGGGCGACGGCGTAAGTCTGCCCGTCTCTCTGGGGGATTGCGCCTTTTTCGCCTAGCTTCAGCATGCTGATTCTCCTTTGTCTCGAACGTGACGGATTGGGCCGTGAAACGTGCGGCCTGGTTGCGCCGGCATCCAAGCGAAGAAAAACTATCGCAAACGGATTTATCCGTGTCAAGATCTAGCACGGAAAGCGGCGCCTGCGCCAGGGCATGCGCCGCTCAGCGGGTTCAAGGTTGGACAGCCTGACGCGTCCGGCCATCGACGTGTACAGCTGATCGCGCTCCGGGCCGTTCATTCTGACCGGGCATCCATACTTCGGGAACGGATTCTCAGCCGCGGTCATCTATGCTGGAAACGGTAGTGTTCTTGAGCTGCTCATGGGATTCGGGCGTCAAGGCCGCCTGGCCGGTATAGAAGGTCAGACGGTCAAATGAAAACCAGGTCTTGTCGTCTACGGGCCGCTGCGGGTCATCATTGAATCGACATCGATCGTAAAATCTCCCCTGGCCCCTCTTTGTCAAAGAGGGGTGGGCCCTCCCTTTGGCAAAGGGAGGTCAGGAGGGATGTCTACGGAATGTCCTGACAATTACGAGGCCCTTGATAGGTGAAATTTTTAACGGCAACGGAATAACGAAGCGCCTTACTGCTGCAGCCAGGGTCTTGCGGTCGTGATCATCACGCGTTTGGTGGTCGGGTCTATGCTGATCCCGGCGCTCAGGCTCGAATACCAAATGCCGATTGGGTTCCTCTGAGGGTCCAGAATTACGAAACCTTCCGAGATACTGCCCCGCGCTGGGAAGCCCCCGACCAACTCCACTACTTTCTTGAAGACCGGCGATGCCGGGTCGACGCTGCGCCAGTCCGGGTCCTCCAGCACGTAGCCGTTTTTCAACCCCGCCACCCCAAAGGGATGGTTCTCCTGGTTCAGAAAGTAATAACGGTAGTCGGGCGGGACCCGGAGGGCCTCGAACGCCGCCGTCACGTCCGGGCTGCGCTCTAAGCTCCCGACATTTTCCATCTGGCATCCGACCGCCGATAACCCCGCGATGAACAGTGCGCCGATCTTAAGCAAGCATTTTTGCCAGCTCATCGAACCTCCTTCATGCCCGCGCCAGCAGCGGCAATGTGAACGAAGTTATAATCGCCAACAGGGCAGCAACACAAATTATTTGCATAATAAACAAAAAAGGAATATGGGCATGTTCAAGGAATTTAATAAATCTCATACGCCGAAACGTGCTCGACATGGCGGTCGGCATCATCATCGGCGCAGCCTTCGGCAGAATTGCTTCGTCATTCGTGGCGGACGTGCTCATGCCGCCTATCGGCCTGCTGCTCGGCAGGGTCGACTTCTCCAACCTCTTCCTCAATCTCAGCGGCCAGAGCTATCCGAGCGTGGAGGCCGCCAAGGCGGCCGGCGCCGCCACCCTGAATTACGGCGTTTTTTTAATTACGGTCATCCATTTTTTGATCGTGGCCTTCGCCATTTTCCTGTTGATCAAGCAGGTCAACCGTTTCATGGCAAAGAAGGAGGCAGCACCGGCGGCGGCGACGACCAAAGAGTGCCCGCGCAGCCTTTCGCAAATCCCGATCAAGGCGACCCGCTGTGCGCACTGTACGTCGGATATCGGCTAGCGGTCATACGGGGGCGATCGGAGGGCATGATGCCATTCCGGAATCAAGAGCACTAAAACGTCGGAACGAGCCGACAGAAGGAGGACCCGATGGGACTGTTTGATTTCGTGAAGGAGATCGGCAACAAGCTGTTCAGCCGCGAAGAGGATGCGGCCGAAAAAATCAAGAAATACATTGAAGAGGCGAACCCGGGGATCGAAGGGCTGGGGGTGGAGTTCAAGGACGGGGTCGTTTCCCTTACCGGGAAGGCCGCCAGCCCCGAGGCGATGGAAAAGGCCGTGCTCATGGCCGGCAACGTGCAGGGGGTTTCGGACGTGCAGATCGACAAGTTGCAGGCCCCTCCGGTCCAAGCCAAGGTCGAGTACTACATCATCAAGAAGGGAGACACGCTGTCCGCGATCGCCAAGCAGTTCTACGGCAAGGCGAACGACTACCCGCGGATCTTCGATGCCAACCGCGAGGTCATCAAGGATCCCAACAAGATTTTTCCGGGCCAGAAAATCCGCATCCCGCTGGATTGATCCGCCTACCTTCATTTACCGGCCGCGCTCCCTCCGCCGGCACCGCGCCGGAGGGCCGCTGGTCTGATCTGGACATCATAGGAGAATGAAAATGAATATCACCGATCTGTTGGGAGCCGTGATGCAGTCCGGAATGAGCCCTTCTTCCGGAAATCGGATGAAGAATGCGCTCGGCGGCGGAGGGGGCGGAGGCCTCTTGGAAAGCCTGGCCGGGATGATGGGCGGACCGTCCCCGCAGGGGGGCGGACTCGGATCGATCCTCTCCCAGGCCCTCGGGGGCGGATCCGGATCCGGCGGCCTGGGCGGGATCCTCGGCAACGTGCTGAACGAAGCCGGCAACGCCGTGGGCGGCAAGCAGAACCTGGCGCTGGGCGGCCTCGGCGCGCTGGCCGGCGCGCTTCTGGGCGGCGGCGGCAAATCCCTGGGCGGCGCCCTGGGCGGGGGCGTCATGGCCCTCCTCGGCACCATGGCCTACCAGGCGCTGAAGGGTGCCGGCAGCCAGCCGTCCGAAGTGCCGCTGGGGCTCGTGGAGCCGCAGTCCGAGGCGGAGCGGCAGGCGCTCGAGCAAAAGGCGGAGATCGTGCTGAAAGCCATGATCAATGCCGCCAAAGCCGACGGGCAGATCGACCGGGGCGAGATCCAGCGCATCGTGGGCAAGCTGAAGGAAACGGGCATGGCTGAGGAAGCCCAGCAGTATGTCATGACCGAAATGCAGAAGCCGATCGACACCCCGGCGCTGGTCGCGGCGGTCAGGGGCCAGCCCGCGCTGGCCGCGCAGGTCTTTGCGGCGTCCCTGCTGGCGATCGAGGTGGACACCCCGGCCGAAAAGAAATACCTGGATCAGCTGGAGGCGGGATTGGGGCTTCAACCCGAGGTCGCTCAGCGGATCAAGGAGATGGTCGGCCTGCAGGCCTGATCGGAAACCCTTTCGGCATCGCCCGGGTCGGCTCCAAGCCGACCCGGGCTGCTCAAACATGCATTCACTCAAGGAGTCGACCATGAGCGCTGACATTGCCACCCTTCCGCTGAAGTATCTGGACAAGGCCGTCAACGGCCTGCGGGACTTGGGGCTGCTGCCCGCCAAAGCCAACGAAGCGCCCATCGTGGCGCTGATCAACCAGATCAGCGATCTCGACGAGGAAAAGGCCCTGGCCATCGCCCGCACCCTGAGCCACACCTCGCTGTTCAACGAAGTGGTCCGCGAGCAGATCACCCAGATGAAGGTGGGGGAACGCTACGAGAAGATCACCGAGGCCTTCAACAGCATCCGCGACGACGCCAAGTCCATGGTCGACCAGCTGGAGGACGGAAAAATCTCCACCATGGAAAAGCTGCAGAACCTCTGGGTGCGGGCCACCCGCGGAGACATCCCCGACCGCTTCCGCAAAATCAAGGAGACCTATCTGGAGGTCACCGGCGACACCAAGGACCAGATCGAGCGCGAAGAGAAGATCCTCAAATCCTACATGGACTTTCGCGGCGCCCTCAAGGAGGCTCAGGTGGCGGCCTTTCAGCTGCTGAAAAAGGCCGAGGCGGCCCTGCAGGGCTGCAAAGGGCGCCTGGAGGAGGCCAACCAGGCCATTGCGTCCTACAGCGGCGGGGACCGCGAGCAGATCGCCCGGTTGGAGCTCTCCCGCGACGAGCGCCTGCGCGAGCTCCAGGACGAGGACAAGCGCTACCAGATCGCCAAGGACCTGGCCGAAAACCTGTCGGTCAGCTACAACACCGCCGAGGTGGTCATGGCGCGCCTGATGCAGTCGACCGACGTCAAGGAGCGCGTGTACTCGCAGGCGGTCTCGTTCTTCGGCACCAACGAAGCCGTCTTCACCGCCCTGAACGCATCGTTCACCAGCCTCCAGGGGCTGCACGAGAGCACGCGCACCCTGGAGGCCATGAAGGCAGGGGTCAACCAGAGCCTCGAGTCCATCGCCGAGGTCGGCGGCAAGGTCCAGGAGGAGGCCCTGCGCGCCGGGTACGGGCCGACCCTCAAGGCCGAATCGGTCAAGAAGCTGGTCGACGCGGTGGTCGGCTTCCAGGAGAAGTCCCGCACCCTGATCGCCGAAATGCGCGACCTGGCGACCCGCAATGAGCAGGAAATCAGCCGAGCCGTCGAGGAAGGCAAGCGGCGGATCGCCGCTCTGACCCGGGAAGGAGCGGCCCCGGCAAATGCCTGAACCCGCGGAAACCCGGAAATTCGAGCTGGACGAAGTCCTGCTGGCCATGGACGTGGTGGACACGCTCCGGCACCAGCGCTCCCTCGTGGAACAGGAGCTCCAGTCCGAAGACCGGGAGCGGGAGCTGATCGAAAAGCTCAAGAAGACCTATGCCGATCAGGGCCTGGAGGTTTCGGAGGAGGTGATCGCGCAGGGTGTGCGCGCCATGCGCGAGGAGCGGTTTGCCTACCAGCCACCGCCGAAAGGCCTGAAAACGACCCTGGCGCGCATGTACGTCCACCGCGGCCGCTGGGTCAAAGGCGTAATGATCTTGGCAGCTGTGCTGGGGACCCTCTGGGTCGGATACCGCTACCTTTATGTGCTCCCGGCCGAACGCGGCCGAACCGAGCTGGCCCGCGAACTGGCCGGCCGGGCCGAGGCCCAGAAGGAGCGCACGGCCGCCTTGCGGGCGCGCCTGGACCGCACCGGCGAGGCATTGCAGAAGGCGCTGGTTTCCGTCTCGGAGCAGCCCGCGATCCGCCGCCTGGCGGACCGGGCCCGTCAAGGGTTGGCAGCGGCGGACGAACGGCTGGATGCCGTAGAAAAACTCCCGCCGGTCGGCGGGTTCGACGCCGCCAGCGTGGCGCAGAAATCGGATGCGGCGCAGCGCCGGCTCACGGAACGCAACGAACGGCTCGATCTCGCCCAGAAGGACCTCGATGGCGCGCAGGCCGCCGTGGATTCCATTCTCGCTCTGAAGGAGGAAACGGCGGGCCTCGACGCGCTGCGCGCCGAGGCGCTGAAAGAAGCCCGCGAGCCGGGCGTCGCGGGGAAGATCGAGGCGCTCTTCACCCATGCCGCGCAGGCCGCCGAAGCCGGCGACCTCGAGACGCTGCGCACCGCCCGCCAGGCCCTGCAATACGTTCACGACACGCTGCGGCAGGAGTACACCATCCAGATCGTCTCGCGGCCCGGAACTCCCAGCGGCGTTTGGCGCACTCCGGTGAACAGCCGCACGGCGCGGAACTATTACCTGATCGTCGAAGCGGTTACGGCGGCCGGGCAGGTGCTCAAGCTGCCGGTGACCTCCGAAGAGGACGGGAAAGTTCGGATCGTGAGCGCGTGGGGCCTGCGGGTCGACCCGCAGGTTTACGAGCAGGTGCGGCGCGACAAGGAGGCCGACGGCATCGTGAACCGCAAGAGCGTGGGCGCAAAGAAGCGCGGCTACCTCACGCCGGAGTACAGCGTGGCCACCACGGGCGCGGCGATCACCGAATGGTAGGGGCGGGGTCATGATTCACGGAAGAGATCAGCTGGCCATCATCGACGAGCACATTGCCGCGGTGCAGAACGGCGTCGACGACACCCACCGCCGTCTGAAAGTGGCCCGTCAGCGGCTCATCCAGATTCGCAACCAGACCGCCGAAGAGCTCCGACGGCTGGCCCGGTTTCGGATGGACGAGCTGGCCGCCAACCGGCTGGCCGCCCGCCTGGATGACACCGACCGCGCGGTGCTGAGCCTGCTGGAGCGGCGGACCAGGGAGCTGAACGAACTGGAGGCGGAGATCCGTCAGGCCCTGGACCGGCAATCGGCGCTCACGTCCGAGCGCGAAGCGGCGGTGCGGCGCCGGGATGAGCAGGTGACCGAGATCGACCGCCAGGCGGCCGAGCTGCGCGCCCAGCTCGGAAAGCAGGAGGCATATCGCGCGCAGGAGCAATTTGCGCGCGAAGCGGCGGCCAAGGCCGAGCGCGCCGAGAGCAAGGCCGCCCAGGCCGAGGCCGACCGCGAGGAGAAGGGCCGGCCCTACCGCGAGGATGCGCTGTTCATGTATCTCTGGAACCGCCGCTTCCTGACTCCGGACTATGCCGGCCGCGGGCTCACCCGGGCGCTGGACGGCTGGGTGGCGAAACGGATCCGCTACGCGGACGCACGCAGCAACTATTTCATGCTGACCGAGCTGCCGCTGCGGTTGCGGGAGCATGCCGAGCGGCAGAAAGCCGACGCGGCCGAGGCGTCCCGGAAATTGCAGGATATGGAAACCCAGGCCCTGCAGACCGACGGCCTTCTGCAGGCGAAAAAGGCGCTGCAGGCGATCCAAAAGGAGATCGAGGCCATCGAGGCCCGCATCGAAGAGGCGGAAAACCGCCATGAAGCGCTTTTGAGCAAGCGGTCCTCCTACTCGACGGCCTCCGACGAAATTTCCCAACAGGCCATCCAGCTGCAGGTTTCCGAAATCAAGAACGACACGCTGTCCAACCTTTACCGGGAAGCCCAAGCGACGAGCCGGCCGGAGGACGACGTGATCGTCAGCCGGATCCGGGACCTGGCGGAGGAGGAGCAATCCCTGTCGGCCGAAATCGAAAACCTGCAATCCGAATTGCACCGCCAGCAGAAAAGCTTTCAGGAGATCGAAGAGCTGAGGCGGCGTTTCCGGCGCAGCGGCTACGATTCGGGCCATTCTTATTTCCCGCCCGGTCTTGACCTAGGGGCGCTCCTGGCCCTGCTGCTGGCCGGCCGGGAGTCCGGCGGGGATATCTGGGGCCGCATCGGCCGCGATCAAGAGTTCCGTCTGCCGCAGCAGCACCGCCACGGCCGCGGCCGCGGCGGGGGCTTCTTCCCCGGCGGCTTCGGCGGCGGGGGCGGATTTCCGGACGTCTTCGGCGGCGGCGGTGGGTCCGGCGGCAGGGGCGGAGACATCGGCGGCGGCGGTTTTAGGACCGGGGGCGGATTTTGATGAAGCTGTCCCAGGATGGACGTCATAATGATTCCTGCGCAAACGAGCATCTGGCCGAGAGACAGCGGCAACAGGGGACCCCGGCCGTCAGCCGCCGAGGATGCTCCTCAATCGGAAGCGGTCATTCGTCCCAGGAGGCGAAGCCGACCGTCCGGTTCGCCGCGCAAGACGACCAGTTCGCCTTCGGCCGGCACCACACCCGTCAGGGCCGTGATGTTCACCTGGTGCGTGACCAGGATCAAGTTTCCGGAGCCCGGCCGGACCTGCCGAAGAAGCGCTTTCAGCGCCTCGGTCCGGGAGGCTTCGAGTGCGGGATGCTCGAAAAACGAGTTCAGGGCCGGATGCTCCAGAAACGATCCGAAGGCCAGTTCGGCGGTATCTTTGCAGCGGCACCACTGGCTGGAGTAGACGTTCTCGATGGGGATCTTCCTGCGGCGGAAGGCCTCTCCCAGCTCGCGTGCCTGGCGGCGCCCCTCCGCGGAGAGGTTGCGCTGGGTTGAACAGTCGCCAATGCGGAAATGCGGCGGGTCGCCGATGCCCGGCGCCGCGGCATGCCGGATGAGCACCACCAAACCCCCTCGTTGAAGCGAATCCCAATCGGCCGGCCCACCCGCGCCAATGCTTCTCGGCTCCAAGGTGAAAAGGAAAGCCAGCGCGGCGGTAGTCCATAATTTCCAACTGGGTTTCATCGCCTGTTACCAATAACGAACGAGAATTTCGACGCATCGCCGGGTTAAAGGTGCAGAATTGGATATTATAATCTATATCGGGATTGACGCAAACGCTCTCTGAAATGTGCTCCTTCCGGCCCTCTCGTCCAAACCTCCTTGGCATCGAGTACATCCGGCGATTGAATCTTGGGGGATTTTTTAAACGTTGATGGTGTTGGTCAGCTAATCGCAAACAAATGGTTCTCCAGAAAATTGTGGATACTATCCTGGTTTAATATGCGAAATTCTTCAACTGCGTGCACGGCGGCCCAGGTTTTGATATGCCGGGCCGGCGCGCAGGGGTGGCGGCTGGGCAACCACCCTTGCAGGAAACGCCCTGAACATACGCAGGGGCCTCGGGCTCCATCGGCATCCGTGCCTGTGTTCCGGTTGACACAGCCGGAGCCGCTTTGTATTTTGGCGCTCGTCAACCGCGGCCGAATCCAACGGCCTGCAGTCGTTATTGCCATGAACGCCCGAGGAGCCCCATGGACGTTACCACCGCTGCATTGACCATTCTCGGTTTGGCGGTCTTCGAATCCATCACCAGCATCGACAACGCCATCATCAACGCCGAAGTCCTGGCCACCATGCAGGCGAAAGCACGTCGCTGGTTTCTGACCTGGGGCATCGCCATCGCCGTCTTCGGCGTGAGAGGCCTGCTGCCCTGGCTGATCGTCTGGGTCATGGCGCCGGGCCTCAATCCGTGGCAGGCCCTGACGGCGACGTTCACCGACGATCCCGCTGCGCAGAAGGCGATACAAGACAGCGCTCCCGTGCTGCTCATCGGCGGGGGCGTGTTTTTCATTTTTCTCTTCTGCAACTGGTTGTTCCAGGAACCCAAGAAGTTCGGGCTGCCCGGGGAGGACTTCTTTGCACGGCAAGGGGCCTGGTTTTACGCAGTGGTCTCGGTGGCCCTGATGCTGATCGTCTGGTTTGCGTTGAAGAAAGACCCGATGCTGGGGTTCGGCGCCGTGGTGGGATCCACGGCTTTCTTCATCACCCACGGCTTCAAACGCTACGCCGAGTCTCAGGAGGAAAGGCTGCTGCACGCCCAGACTTCCATGTCGGACATCGCCAAGATCCTCTACCTCGAGGTGATCGACTCTACCTTCTCGATCGACGGCGTGGTGGGCGCTTTCGCCTTCACGCTGTCGGTGCCGCTGATCCTGCTGGGCAACGGCATCGGAGCGATCGTCGTACGGCAGCTCACCATCTACAATTTGGAAAAGATCAAGAAGTACATCTACCTCAAAAACGGCGCCATGTACTCCGTGCTGGTGCTCGGTTTTGTGATGCTGGCGCACGGCTACGGCATGCACATTCCCGAGTGGCTGGCGCCGCTGGCGACCATCGTCATCGTCGGCTATTTTTTCTGGAAATCCTGGAAGCACGCCAAGTCGGCGGCCGGCTGATCCCCTGCTGCTGAAGGGGTTGCAAGAGCTTTACGGCTTCTCGGGTGAAAGAAGGTTAAAGGCTTGTTCAAGATTCTGGCCGGTGCCGTCTGCATTTACGCGGTTTACTGCGTCCTGCTGTTCTTGTTTCAGCGCCAGGTCATCTTCCCCCGGCATATGATACCGGCTCCACCGGCGCCTGATTACAAGGCTCTGGGCGTCGAGCCGCTATGGCTGGAGGCTTCCTTCGGCAGGGTCGAGGCGTGGTACCTGCCCCCGGCATCGGCTGAAAATAAGGCGCCGGCGGTCGTTTTCGCTCACGGCAACGGCGAGCTGATCGATTATTGGCCGGCCGAACTGGGGCGGTTTGCGTCCATGGGGGTCGGCCTGCTCCTGGTGGAGTATCCCGGCTATGGGCGCTCGGCGGGGTCTCCATCTCAAAGCAGCATTTCCGAGACCTTTGCGCTGGCCTATGATCTTCTGGTCGCCCGTTCTGACGTCGATCCGGGCAAAATTGTTCTGTTCGGCCGCTCGCTGGGCGGCGGCGCGGTTTGCGACCTGGCGCTCAAACGTCCATCTGCGGCGATGTTGCTCATGTCCTCGTTCAAGAGCGTGAAGGCCTTTGCCGTTCGATATCTCGCCCCCTCGTTTCTGATCCGGGATCCGTTCGACAACGTGGAGGCCATCCGGCGATTCCCGGGACCCGTGCTGGTCGTCCATGGGGACTCCGATGAGGTGATTCCGCTCAGCCATGGACAGGCCCTGCACGCGGCCGCCCGGAATGGAAAAATGATCGTCTACCCGGCCGGCCACAATGACTGCCCTCCGGACTGGGCGGTTTTCTGGCGCGATATCGAGGATTTCCTGCGGGCCGAGGGGATTCTTTGATCGGATTGGACGCAGCGTGGAGCGAAGACCTGGTTGGATTCGGTTTTTAACCCATTCGGATCGGTGCGGGAGGTTGATGATGTTGAGATTGATGTTGCTCGGCTTCGTCGCGCTGCTGATCGGGGAATTCAGCCACCCCCTGCATGCGCAGAATCCCCCGGCAACGGCTTCAGAGTCCGGCGTGCTTTACGGTTTCCGCGCCGGGCTGCTGGTCCACGATGTCGGCGGCCTCTGGAGCCACACGCGCGCCGAGGGTGGAGTGGATTGGAATGCCGAATTGGTGTTCCGAAAGCCGAGCTTCACGCTCTGGGGCGGCATGATACTTCCCAACGTTGGGGTCAGCATCAACAGCCAGGGCGACACGAGCAAGATCTATGGCGGGGTGGTGTGGGAATTCCTGTTCAGCAACGGCATCTTTTTCAATATCGGCACCGGGCTGGCCGTCCACAACGGCCAGCTCGAATCCGACGATTCCAACAAGAAGCAGCTGGGGTCGCGCCTCCTATTTCGCGAACCCGTCGAGATCGGTTTCACGTTTTTTGAACGCCATCGCATCTCGCTGATGTTCGACCACATCTCGAACGCCGATCTGGCCGAGCCCAACGAGGGTCTGGACACGCTCGGAGTGCGATACGGCTACCAGTTTTAACTGGTCGGGGCGGCGGGGTTTCGGCCGACGCGCGCCGCAACTGCCTCCCGCTTGGGGACTTCCGAGTTAAAATGGCAAAAATAGGCTGTCCATTCTGGTTGGGATATCTGCTGATCCATCCGATCCGAAAACTCTTCGAGAACCCTATGCTTCGCGAAACGCCGGATCCGGAAAGGTTCCTGGAGGAGATTCGTCAGGCGTTGAAGAAGGAGGGCCGCCTGTTCATCCGGGAACCGAAGGTCCAGGTGTCCAAACGCGCTTTCGAACACCGCATCGCCCTTGCGCAGCGGCGGGGGTTCAGCTCGGATGGACCGCATTCCGGACCGGAAAGCCACCAGGTTCTCTTGAAGAAAGGATGACGGAAGGCGCATTCAGGAACCCGCCGTTCGGCGGATCCGGTCAGCGATCCTCAGGCAGATACAGCGTATGTTTTCCGGGGACGCTGT
>CAYRUF010000002.1:144902-186601 GCA_964427375.1 uncultured Desulfatibacillum sp.
GGATCCGGTCAGCGATCCTCAGGCAGATACAGCGTATGTTTTCCGGGGACGCTGTTGGGGCTGATATAAACGGTGCGGGTGCCGGCAGGGGATTCGACCTCTCCGATGTAAGGGTAGTCGCCCGGCTCCGTTTGTTCGCTCTTCTCGAAGATTGCGAGTGCTGCTGAAAACAGCTCGCTGACCTGCGGGGAGATCATCCGACCGCCGAACGCATTCGGAGTCAGATAGCCCAGCTGGGTCAGGAGGTTGGTCGTCACGTAGCTGATCGGGCCGGCTGCATAGGCGGAGTCCACTGCGGTCAGCGGGAAAAGGATGCCGTCGCGCTCGGCCTGCCGGTCGTCGGAAGAAAAAATGACAGTGAAATCCGTTTTCATGGCAATTATAATTATACCACGAGGACAGCCGATTCGGGCAAGCAAAAATGACAGATGATTTTGGCATGACCACGCCGACTATCATATATCTCGTCCGGCACGGCAATGTTCACAATCCCGGCCGGATCCTTTACGGCCGTCTGCCGCGATTCCGGCTGAGCCCGAGAGGCCTGGAAGAGGCCCGGGCGGCCGGCCGGTTTCTGAACGGTGCTCCGATCTCGGCCCTGTATTGCAGCCCGCTGCTGCGGACCCGGCAGACGGCCCGGGTAATTCGCGAGTTCCACCCGCATGTCTCCCTGCGGCAGTCGTCTCACCTGCTTGAAATTCTCAACCCCTTCGAGGGCCTGCCGAGCGGAGAGGTCGACGCCCGGAACGGAGACGTTTACAGCGGCGTCGGTCCGCCCTATGAACAGCCCCTGGACATCGTCGTGCGGGTCCTGAAATTCTTCCAACAGGCGCGCCTCCGCCACGCCGGCGAAAACGTGGTGGCGGTCACCCACGGGGACGTGATCGTTTTCGCCATGCTCTGGGCGCGCGGGATGGCGCTCACACCCCAAAACAAATCCAACCTGCACGCCCTCGGCTTCACCGGCGGGTACCCGGCCACGGGTTCGCTCACCGCCTTCACCTTTCGGACCGACTCGGAGCGGGAGCTGCCCGAAGTGCGTTATTTCAAACCGTGAGTTGCTTGACATCAACGCATCAAAATTGTTATGTATTGATGTATGAGAACGACGCTGACGATAGACGACGACGTGGCTTCTCTTTTGGAGCGTATCCGCCGAAACCGAAAAGTGACGTTTAAAGCAGCGGTCAATGAGGCATTGCGCCGCGGGCTCAGGGACATGGCGGCTCCGCCCAGGCTCGCGAAGCCTTATAGGACGCGAGCGGTGGGGCTGGGGCGATGTTTAGTGGGTAGCCTTGATGACATCTCTGAAGCGCTTGCCATCGCAGAAGGAGAGGACTTCAGGTGATCCTGATCGACGCCAATCTGCTCGTCTATGCCCACGTGACCACCTTCTCGCAGCATCCGAATGCGCGCGAGTGGTTGGATGACCGCCTTAACGGAGTCGCTCCGGTTGGCCTGCCGTGGCCCAGTATGATCGCCTTTTTGCGAATCGTAACCAACCCGCGTATCTTTGAAAGGCCTGAGGGGATCGAAGGGGCCTGGCGGCAGGTGGAGGAGTGGCTGGACTGCCCCTCTGTTTGGATTCCGCAACCCACCGAGCGCCATGGCGAAATCTTAGAAACTTTGCTGGTCGATCAACGCCTCAGGGCCAACTTGATCCCGGATGCGCACATGGCGGCGCTCGCGATCGAGCATGGGCTGATGCTTTGCTCGACCGACGGTGATTTCGCACGATTCACCAGCCTGCGCTGGGAAAACCCGTTGCACGAACGGGGCGCTGGCTGATCCAAAACGTTTTGCGGACATTGCCCTATTTTCAACTATGGATACCAACGCCACAGCATCCATCTCGAAAAGCTGATCGAGCTCAAATTGGCTTCCGGACTGAGTGCCGGCAATCGCTTGCGCGACTTGGCCGATGTGCAGGACTTGATAATGGCTTTGAACCTTCCCCTTGAACTTGCCGACAGCCTCGATCCCAGCGTGCGTCCGGAATACCGGCGGATCTGGTTGGCAGCCAACCCTAAAGGCTGAGTTTCGCTTCAACAGCCGGCTAGGGCGGGGCTTCGACCCGGTGGAAGGCTTCCGCCAGCCCGAAGGACTCCCCGGCCGCCATCTCCCGGCAGCGCCGGCGCAGCCACTCGACCGGGTCCCCGCGGTTGAACTCGCGGACCTGGCTCACATGGCAGCGCAGCGCGGCGATCTTGAGATCGAAGGTGGCCGTGATGTCGGAGCGGAAGTTGATGTCTTCGGCACCCCAGAAGTAAAGCTCCCGCACCTTGTGGGGCATGAGGCCCTCCGCCAGAAGGTCCGGGTAGGCCAGGCGGTCGCGGGCGAAGGGAAAGACGGCGTCCAGCACCACCTGGCCGATGATGCGGTGGTCGCGGTGCCAGATGTAGCGGCGGTAGGGGTCCGAGGTCATGACGACCTCGGGCCGGAAGGTTCGGATCTCCCGAACGATCCGTTTGCGCAATTCGGCGGTGTCCTCCAGCCCCTGGTCCGGCATGCGCAGGAAGGCGACGCTCTGAACGCCGATGGTTCGCGCGGCGGCGCGCTGCTCTTCTTCACGGATCGCGGCGAGCATCTCCGGAGTGAGGGTGGGGTCGGTGGTCCCCTTTTCGCCGCTGGTGCAGATAAGATAGGCCGCCGGCCGCCCCTCGCGAATCCATTTGGCTACCGTGCCGGCGGCGCCGAACTCGGCGTCGTCCGGGTGAGCGGCAATGACCAGGATGTCCACTGGAGTCGTCACCATACGTCTCCGTTCACGCCGGCGTCGCCGCGCCGCAGCCGCAGCAAGCCGGCCGCCCGGGCTGGGGATGAAACCCGATCGAGGCTAGCGGCGTTTCGTTGTTGGCGCTGTCCCGGCTTTCGTCGTATGTCTTCAAAACCTCCCCCGCCACGCGGGACCAGCCGTAGCCGGCCGCAGAGGCTCGAATGGCGGCCGAGTCCAGCAATCCGGCGGCCCGATCGCGCAGCAGGCTCTCGATCGCGGCTGCCAGGGAAGCGGGGTGAAGATCTTGGGCCAGGCGGCCGTTTCCAGGGCCCCGCAGCAGTTGCTCCATCGCTCCCACGCGGGTCGCCGCCACCGGCGTGCCGCAGGCCAGCGCCTCCAGGGCGACCATGCCGAAGCTCTCGTAGGCGGACGGAAGCGCGAGCAGGTCGGCGGCGCTGTAGAAGCGGGGGAGTTCGCTCTGCTCGAGCCGGCCCTTAAAGACAATGCGACCGCCCATGCCGCAGGAACGGCTCAGGTCCAACATCCGCCGGCGCGCCGGATCGTGCGCGCCGTCTCCGCCGACGACGATCAGCCGCAGCTTGGAGATGTGCCCCAGGCGGGCGACCGCCCGGATCAGTCGATCCAGGCCTTTTTCCGGCGCCAGTCGCCCAACGTAGAGCAGGAGCTTTTCCGCCGGGCCCGCTCCGATCCGCTTTCGGGCGGCGGTTCGATCCTCCGGCTGGAACCGATCGAGGTCGACGCCGCAGGGGATGACCGTGAGCCGGGCGGGGTCGGCGTCGTAATGGCGGATCAAATGGTCCCTTTCCCGGTCGGAGGTGACCACGATTCGGTCGCTGGCAGCGGCCAGGGTGCGTTCGACGTCCATGCGGACGTCCGATTCGGATGCCGGGCCGCAGACCAGCTTTTTCACGGCGGCCAGGGTGTGAAACGTCGCGACGTGCAGGGCTCCCCACGCATTCCGGGCCCAGAGTCCGGCCTGGCCGGAGAGCCAGTAATGGCTGTGGATCACATCATACCGCACGCCCTCCTGTTCACGGAAGCGCTCCAGCGCTTGGAAGAATCGATGAAGGTGAGGGTAGAGGGCGGTCTTGGGGGCAGCCCCGCCGGGTCCCAGACCCAGATGGATCAGGCGCACATTCTCTGAAATCCGCAAAACGTCGCCGCACGCCAGGCCGCCGCCGGCGCGAGTGTAGATGTCCACGCGATGGCCGCGCTGGCCCATCTGCCGCGCCAGCTCGCGGATGTAGACGCTCATTCCGCCCGTGTCCTGGGTGCCGAGCCGGCCCAGGGGGCTGGAGTGCACGCTGATCATGGCGATGGAGTGAGTTGGAGAATGCAACGTGGCTCCTCGATTACCGTTGACAATGTCGCCCCGGACGAATTGAACCGCCATCCGATACGGGATGGGCGCTTCGCGCGATACGGGATGCTCGATAAAACAGAACCACGCCCTTGATCCGTTTATTCAGTATCCAGCATCCATTGTCCAGCATCGTCGATCCCCCTAAAGGTCGGAGAGCTCGATCCGGCAGCGATAGATCGGCACCGGCCGACCTCCCAGGCGGAGTTTGTAGGCTTCTTCTCCTTTGAGGAAATCGTATTTCGTGAGTCCGCGGGAAATGGCATCGCGAATGCTCAGAATCTTGCACAGAATGCCGACGCTCAAGTGAGATCGGCCGGCATCGTAGCCGCTGTTGTATAGATAGCGGGTGCCGTCGAAATCGCAGCACCATACCGCGGCGGCCGGACGCCCGTCAACGGATAGAAACCCGATCCGCGTCTCCGGCACATACTCCGCCAGCCGTCGAAAATAGGCTTCCATGCGGGCGTCCATGAAAGCAGCCTTGTCCGGGCGGTTCTGCCGAAAGAGCGCGAGAAAATCGCTCAGCGCCGCGCAAACCGCCGTGGGTGTTTGAACCAGGTGGAACGCGGCCGCCGCATGGGTCTCCAGCCGCCTCAGCTTGCGCCGCACCTCGTGACGCTGCTTGCCGGACAAGGTCCGAAGGTAATCCTCCCAGGTCGCCGGGAGGGCCATCTCAAACAGAACGTCTTCCGTGGTTAGGGAAGCCGCGTATCCCTTTTTCCGGGCTTCCGGGACCAGCGCCTGGATGACCACCGAATCGGGCCTCAGCGGGCTCAAATCCAGGCGCCGGATCCCGGCGGCCTTTAAATAATCCAAAAGGGCATCGCAGAACTCGCTGCGTTGGCCCGCGGTGCAGACCAGATCGAGGTGGTCGCAGACGTCGGCATCGCCGATGAGGCGGGCGGTTCCGTCTTCGACGCGCAGCGCTGCGAGGCCGACCATCCTTCCGGCTTTCCATAAGGAGCGGATCCAAAGACAGGCCCGTGGCGCGAAAACCTCCTGCCAGGCGCGCATCCAGCCCGGCAGCACGAACGGCGCTTCAAACTTGAGCTGGCTTCCGACCGTTTTCAGGTTGCCGGACACACTCTCGAACGAGTCCGGTCCAAAGCCATCCGCCCGGGCGGCTGCAGCGCTTCCGATATCGCCCATGCCCCCGACCCTCAACTGGTCCGCCAGCGGGCGCCCTGGCCGGTGTCTTCGACCATGACCCCGGCGCGCTGCAGACAGTCTCGCAGCGCGTCGGCCTCTTCCCAGCGTTTCCTGCGGCGCATGTCGTCGCGCAGCTTCAGCAGCTCCGTTACGAGCGGGTCCAGGCAGTCTTGGGCGGCGGCGGGCCTGCTCGGCAGAGACGACCCCAGCAGGACCACCCATTCGCGCAGCAGCTCCCGGGCCTGGGAGATAAACTCTTCGCTCTCCAGGTTCCGAGCCGAGGTCCAGATGATGCGGTCGAGCTCCAGGATAGCGGCCGACATCGCTTCGGCGTTGCGGCTTTCCTGCGCGTTCTGAAAACCCGCTTCGAGGACATGGATGCGATCCCAAAAGGAGTCCGGCCGACTTTTCGCCGATGCGGCTGCGGTTCCCTCGGGCCGGGCCGAAACGGCGGGCTGAGGCGGCTTGTGCCAATCACCCCTGAAAACATCCAGCGGGAAAACGTCGTTTTTCCTGAAGCTCAGTTCGGACCCCCCGCGGCGCAGCGTGACCCGACCGATGCCCCGGACGCAGGCTTCGTTGCGGGAAAAGTCGATGATGCAGGCCGTGTGCTCGTCCACCCCGAGGACATGGACCGCTTCCGGCAGCAGGGCCTCGAGGAATCGAAAGCGGGATTCTCCCATGAAGCAGAAGCGGGTGTCATGGGTGCCGCCCTCGGCGTTGTTCCAATGCGGCATCACCACCAGGTTCAAGCCGAAGCGCCCCAGCAGATCGAGCCCGGCAAGCCAGCGCAGTTCCTCGCCGACCTTGTAAATCTCATAGACCGGAAGGGTGCGCGCACCGACGGTCAGCGCCGCGGCGCTCGCGGCGACCAGACAGGCGCCCTCCTCAATCCGGCGGGCGAGAATATCGGGAATCGGAGTGCCGTCCCACTGGCGCACGGCATAGGTCGGGCTGCCGGGGCCGACCAAAACGAAATCGGCCTGGCGCAGGGTGAGAAATGCTTTTTCGGAATCCAGCGCACCGTGAGCGCCCTTCGACTTGAAAGCGGCCACCGCCATGGGGTGCCCCACTTTATCACGGAAGTACCCGACCGCTTTTGCGGAAATCTGATCCGCGTTGAGCTGAAAACCGGCCGGCGTATCCAGGAACACGGCCTTGGCGTCCGAGCCCAGGCGGGCCAGCAGCTCCTTATGGACTTCCACCATGGTCGCAGTGAGCTCGCCCGAACCCATGAGGACGATGGTGCCCTTCGGAGACATGAAACGAACACCCTTCGTGAGTGTGAAACCAGTTAACGGTTTAAAGCAAAAAGGTTAAAGGGAAACGCTTATCCGGATTGGTTCCGGGACTGTCTATATTCGGTGGTCCTGAACCGCATCCGGCAGCCAGAGCTGCTGTCCATGGTGGGACACGGCCTTTCCGCTGGGTTCATAGACGGTGACGGTTCCTCTGCCGTAAACGGTCCACTCGCCGGCCGAGCCGTCGTTCAACAGGCCGGTTTCCTCGTCGATTCCGAGCAAAAGCGCATCCGGCAGAAGCTGCTTGAGCCTGGGGGCCCAATTTCTTCCGAACGTGTCGTGGTGCGGCATCACGCAGCAGCCCGGCAGCAGGTTCAGGCCGGGCATTGCCTTGCCGGAGGCCTGGTCGTAATAGTGCTCGCACAGGACCATGGCGCCGGCACTGCTGCCGGCAATGACGGCGCCGGCTCGGTGGGCCGTTTTCATGGCTTCCCAGGTCCGGCTGCCGGCCAGGGTTTCCGCCAGGTAGCGGGTGAAGCCGCCCAGCATGAAGACCAGGCCGGCGGCTTCCAACTCCATGGCCAGCTCGGGCTGATCGGCCGAGGCGCGGTCGATTACAGGAAGCGACCGGACGTCGGCGGCACCCAGGCTTCTGAACCAGGCGACCCCGTTCGCCCCGGCGCGGCGATCGTTGTCGTCCGGCGCGGCGGCGGCGGGAATGATGCGGATACGGGCCGTACGCCCGCCGCCGACCGCCATGGCACGTTCGTCGGCCGGCTTCATCCCCCGCCCGAATTCGCGGCCACCTTCAAGCAATATAAAACCCATGGCATCTCGCCTAACTCTCTCAATCAATTGCGAATCAAATTAAGAATAGAGGAGAGGATGTCAACTTGATTTCTTTGACATCCCCCGAGCTTCAATGATAGAAATCCACCGTTCTCCATCCTGCCCGCCTCAACCCCAACCAAAGGAGGTTAGCATGAAGAACCAATCCCGGAAATTGATTCGGTCTCTCTGCATTTTCTTCACCGGGCTCGCGCTGCTCGCCGCGGTCCCCAGCGCTCAAGCGGCCTCCTTCCGCCCTGAAAAGAGCACGGACGGCGCAGTAATCGCTACGAGCAAGTATGCAACCGAAGCCGGCATGCGGGTGCTGCGCTCCGGGGGAAACGCGATCGATGCCGCCGTCTGCGTGGGCTACACCATGGCGGTCACCCACCCCGTCGCCGGCAACCTCGGCGGCGGCGGCTTTGCCATCATCCGCACCGCCGACGGCCAGATCTTTAGCCTCGATTTCCGTGAAATGGCGCCCGGGCAGGCGACCCGCAACATGTACCTGGACGCCTCCGGCAACGTGGTGCCGAAGCTCAGCCTGGACGGCTACCTGGCGGCCGGGGTTCCCGGCACCGTGGCCGGGATGAGCGCCATGCTGGATCGCTTCGGCACGAAAAAGCTCTCCGGGCTGATGCAGCCGGCGATCCAATACGCTGAAAAGGGATTCGTGGTCAGCGCCCGCAACGCCGAGACGTTCAAAGAGCATCAGCCGCGCCTTTCCAAGTACGCCTCCAGCCGCAAGTACTTTTTAAAGCCGGACGGCTCCACCTACAAGGAAGGCGACCTGCTGGTGCAAAAGGACCTGGCGAAGACCCTGCGTGCCATCGCCGAGCGCGGCCCCAAGGCGTTCTACGAGGGCGGCATCGCCGATCTCATCGAGAAGGACATGAAGGCCAACGGCGGCATCATCACCAAAGACGATCTGAAGCGTTACAAGCCGATCTGGCGCGAGCCGGTCCGCGGGACCTACCGCGGCTACGAGATCGTTTCGATGGGGCCGCCCAGCTCGGGCGGGACCCATATCATCCAGATGCTGAACATCCTGGAGGGCTTCGACCTCAAGGCCATGGGGCCTAGCTCGGCCGCCGCGGTGAACGTGATGGCGGAAGCCATGCGGTTCGCCTACGCGGACCGCAGCGAGTACATGGGCGACCCGGATTTCGTGAAGGTGCCCGTGGACATCCTGACCTCCAAGGATTACGGCGAGCGCCTGCGGAAGCGCATCGAGCCCGGCAAGGCCACCCCCTCCGATCAGGTGCGGCCGGGGACCTCCTTCAAGAAGGAGGGCAGCAACACGACGCACTACTCGGTGGTGGACCGCTTCGGCAACGCGGTTTCCATCACCTATACCATCAACGACTACTACGGCAGCGCCGCCGCCGTGAACGGCGCCGGGTTTCTGTTGAACAACGAGATGGACGACTTCGCCGCCAAGCCCGGCGTGCCCAACCTCTACGGATTGCTCGGGGGCGACGCGAACGCCGTGGAGCCATACAAGCGGCCGCTCTCCTCCATGTCGCCCTCCATCGTTCTCAAAGACGGCCAGGTGGTCATGGTGCTGGGCAGCCCCGGCGGTGCGCGAATCATCACGACGGTCATGCAGGTCATCCTGAACGTGATCGACCACGGCATGACGATCCGCGAGGCGGTGGACGCCCCGCGCGTGCATCTGCAGTGGATCCCCGACGAACTGCGCATCGAGAAGAACGGTTTGAGCGCCGACACGGCCGAGAAGCTCGCGGCGATGGGCTACAAGATCCAGGTGCGCGCCAATATGGGGGACGTGAACGCCATTATGGTGGATCCCAAGACCAAGGTCTTTTGGATCGCGTCCGACCCGCGCAACGAGTTTTGATGCCGGCCGCCGGACCGGTGTTTTCCTTGACACCTTACAGCCGCTATCATAAGATGCGAGCTCTTGAGGGAAGCAGCTCCGCTGCGGACGGACGTGAGTTTTGATAAGTCAACCATAACAAACAAAACCAAGGAGGTGCTCCATGAAAAGACTGTTCGGTGTGGTTGTGGCGGTTCTGTTTGTGGCTGGTGCGGCAGCTTCGGTGCAGGCGGCCGACAACCTGGTGCTCGCCACCGGCGGCACGGCCGGGACCTACTATCCCTTCGGCGGCGCGATGGCCAAGATCTGGAACTCCAAGATCAAGGATATGAACGTCACTGCCCAGACCAGCGGGGCCTCGGGCGAGAACGTGCGGCTGATCAACAAGAAAGAGGTCGAGCTGGCCCTGGTCCAGAGCGACACTCTGGATTTCGCCTTCAATGCTAAAGAGGCGTTCAAGGAGCCCCTCAAGGGCATGAGCGTCATCGCTACGCTTTATCCTGAAATCGTCCAGGTCGTTGTAGCGGCGGGCAGCCCCATCAAATCCTTTGCCGACCTGAAGGGAAAGAAAGTCGGCGTGGGCGCTCCGGGCAGCGGGACCGAAGCCAACTTCCGGCAGCTGCTGGATGCCTATGGGATGAAGAAAGAGGATGTCAACGCACAATTTTTGTCCTTCTCCGAGAGCGCCGAGGCGTTCAAGGACAAGCACATCGATGCCTTCATCGTGACGGCTGGCATCCCCAACGCCGGCATCATGGACGTCTCGACTCAAAACGAAATCCGCATTCTGGATATCCCGGCCGACGTCGCGGCCAAACTGACCCAGAAGTACCCCTTCCTCGCAGCGGTGAAAGTCCCGGCCAACACTTACAAAGGCCTGACGGCGGACGTGTCCACCGTGGCGGTGAATGCGGTGCTGATCGCCGGCAACCAGCTCAAAGACGACATGGTCTACAACCTGACCAAGACCCTGTTCGAGAACCAGGCCGAGCTGGCTTCGGCCCACGCCAAGGGCAAGGAGCTGAATGCCCAGTATGCGGTGAAGGGCGTGTCCATCCCCTTCCATCCGGGGGCTGTGAAATATTACAAAGAAAAAGGTTTGATGAAGTAAATATCCATCCCCCCGGAAAGGACGGGACGGATATCAAGGGTTCGAGGATTCGAGGGGTCCAGGGTTCCAGTGAAACGTTCAAACGTTCCGTTTCATGCGCCCTCGGCCCCTCGTCGCTTGTTCTCCTAATGAGACGCCGATGGATAGCAGGATTGTTCGTGGCGGGAGCGGGGCTTGCCGGGTTTTCGGTTTGGCCGATTTTTCCGGTGATGGAGGTTTCTGACGGCCGTACGGGCCGTGTCGCCTTCTGTGATCGGGTTCAATCCGGCGAAGAGTTTGTGATTTCATTCGTTCATTCGGTGAACCGGAGGCCCGTCTACGACACCCTGCGGGTCGAGGGAGATCACCTGATCATTGAAAAGTCTAGGTTCGATGCGTTCGGCGCCGGCATGCCGGAGGCTTCGACCTCGGAGGGAACCCTGGCGGTCGCTCCGGACGGATGGCTGGAGTGGACCGTCAACCGGCCCGTTCCGGAGGTCACCGTGCGAGTGGGCCGGGTGGCCGATCATGTTTTGCATTTCAAGGGCCGCGAGATCCGCCTGGCGGACCTCTCCGAACCCGGAACAGCGTTGACGTTTCGGATTCGAAAAGCACGATGGCTCGATTTTATGAAAGGCAGGTGCATCCCGTGAGCGAAAAAGAAATAAAACTGGACCAGCCCAGCGCTCTCGCGGCTTCGATGGAAGGCGTCGAAGCCGTCTCCAAGGAAGAGATCGAGAAGATCCTGAAACAGGTAGACAAGGAAGCCACCGCCCGCAAACTGACCGGGGCGCCGCACTGGATCGTCTACGTCATCGGGGTCTCCTGGTCGCTTTTCCAGGTGTACACGGCGGCTTTCGGGTTGTTCCCCGCCCAGCTGCAGCGTTCGATCCACCTGGCTTACGCCTTCGTATTGACGTATCTGCTCTTTCCGGCCCGCGCCAGCGACGAATCCAACCGCCTGAGCTGGTACAACTGGGTCCTGGCCATTTTCGCCTGCTACATCGGGCTTTACATGGCCATGAACTATGTCCGGATCATGGAAGCCGGCGGAGACTACTCGCGCCTGGACTACATCGCCGCCGGCTGCGGCATTCTCCTCACGCTCGAAGCGGCGCGTCGCGTGGTAGGGCTGCCGATCGTCTGCCTTTCCGTTTTCTTCCTCATCTATGCCTATTTCGGTCGGTATTTTCCCGGTTTCATGGCGCACCGGGGTTATTCGCTGGAGCGCATCGCCTCGCACATGTATCTGACCACCGAGGGCATTCTCGGCATCCCCCTGGGGGTGGCGGCCACCTTCATCTATCTGTTCATCCTCTTCGGCTCGTTCCGCGAGAAATCGGGTCTGGGTCAGCTCTTCATCGACATCTCCAACGCCGTGGCCGGCTGGGCCTCGGGCGGCCCCGCCAAGATGGCCATCGTGACGAGCGCATTGGAGGGAACGGTGTCGGGCAGCTCGGTGGCCAACACCGTGGAGTCCGGCAGCCTCACCATCCCCATGATGAAGCGCCTGGGCTATCGGCCCGAGTTCGCTGCGGCGGTGGAGGCTTCCTCCTCGACCGGCGGACAGATCATGCCGCCCATCATGGGTGCGGCGGCGTTCATCATGGCCGAGTTTCTGAACGTGCCTTATCTGGACATCGCCAAGGCGGCGGCCATTCCGGCCTGCCTCTACTTCTTCGGCGTCTTCATGGAGGTGCACTTCGAGGCCAAGCGCTGCAACCTGCGGGGTCTGAACCGCGACGAGCTGCCGAAGTTCGCCAATGTCATGAAGGAGCGCGGGCATCTGTTCGTCCCGCTGTTCGCGATCATCATCTTCCTTTCGGTCGGATTCACTCCGCTTTATGCGGCCCTCATGGGCCTGGTGACCTGCATCATCGCCGGCGCACTCAAAAAGGCGACGCGCATGAACATGCGCGAAATCGCCGACGGCTTCGAGCTCGGAGCGCGCAATGCCATCGGGGTGGCGCTGGCCTGCGCCTCGGCCGGCATCATCATCGGCGCGATCACCCTGACCGGCCTCGGCCTCAAACTGGGCAACGGCCTGGTGGAGCTGGCCGGCGGCAATCTCCTGCTGACCCTCGTCTTCACCATGATCACCTCGCTCATCCTCGGCATGGGCGTTCCGACCACGGCCAACTACATCATCACCTCGACGATCGCCGCCCCGGCTCTCATTCAATTGGGGGTGCACCCGCTGGCGGCGCACATGTTCGTCTTCTACTTCGGCATCGTGGCCGACATCACGCCGCCGGTCGCCCTGGCGGCCTACGCCGGATCGGGCATCGCCAAATCCAACCCGTTCAAGACCGGTGTCACCTCCACCAAGCTCGCCATCGGCGCGTTTCTGACGCCCTACATCTTCGTCTTCAACAACTCCATGCTCTGGATCGGAGCGACGTGGTACACGATGGTCCAAACCCTGATCACTTCGTGCATCGGCATGACGGCCATCGGAGCGACCATGATCGGTTTCTTCGTGGCGCCCATGAACTGGTTTGAGCGCATCCTTTTCTTTGCCGGCGGGTTGATGATGGTGCACCCCGGCACGGTGACGGATCTGATCGGAGTCGGCTTGTTGGCGGCGTGCGTGGCGAATCAGTATCGCAAGAAGCGGGGGGGAGCCGTCAGCACGGCGACCACTGCGGATGCGTGATGGAAGGGCTTCAAGCTGCCGCCCACCGGAGCATCTGGTGAAGAACCCAAGGTGTTGTCCCACCTGTGGGAGCGGATTCCAGCCGCGATAACGTCGCGGCAGGATGCCGCTCCCACAGGCAAGTTATCGACTTCCTCATTCCACCGCTTTCATTTCATCGACCCTCTGATTGTAGTACGCAATCACCTCCCGGCGGTTCAGCATGCCGATCAGCTCGCGGGCGTCTTCGTCGCGCACCACCGGCAGGCTGTCGATGTTTTTCACCGTGAATTTTTTCAGGACCGAGTTGAGATCCTCCGAGGGCGAGGTGGTGATGATAGCCGCAGTGCCGATGTCCTTCATGACGACGAGTTGGCCGATGCCGGGCGCAAAAAGAACGCTGCGGATATCGTTGATGGAGAAAATCCGCGACAGCTTCCCGTGCTCATCCATCACCGGAAAGTAGTGCTGTTCCGTTTCAGCGAAATGCTTCTTGAAATCCGCAAAGGCCATGTTCTCCGGGATCATGCTCACCTGGCGGATGCGGTCCAGCACATCGCGGACCGTAATGGTCTGCAGCACATCGACAAAGAATTCGCCCGAATGCGCGGGGGAGTCGATTCGGCGCCATACCTGGCTTTTGAACAGCGTCCAGCGCCGGGTGGCCAGGTAGGCCACCGAGCACACCATCAGGCTCGGCAGCAGCAGGTGGTAGGAATTCGTCATTTCGCTGACGAAAATAATGGTGGAGATCGGCGTGTTGGAAACGGCTGCGAAAAAAGCGGCCATCCCCACCACCACGAAAGCGCCGGGCGCCCTGACGATCTCAGGGAGCAGCTGATGAAACGCCAGACCCACCACACCGCCCAAGGCTGCGCCGATGACGATGGAAGGACCGAACAAGCCGCCGCTGCCGCCGGAGCCGATGGAAAACGAGGACGTCACCATTTTTCCAATCGCCAAGGACAAGAGAAAGGAGATCGCCAGCTCATTGGTTAGCGCTTGCTGGGCGTAGCCGTATCCGAAGGCCAGCGTGTGCGGAAGGAAGAACCCGACGATTCCGGTCAAGGCGCCGCCGATCGCCGGCTTCCAATAATTCGGAATCCTCAAAACGTTGAAAAAGCGGGCGGTGGCGTGAAACAGTTTAATGAAAAATACCCCGGCCCCCGCCACGACCACGGCCAACACCAGATACGGGCCAAGCTCCAGAGGGTTGCGAAATATGAAATCCGGCGATTGCAGCAGAGAGCCCCAGCCGAACACCATGCAGAACAGACAGTAGGCAACGACCGAGGCCATGCCGGACGGTATAATGACTTCGTATTCAAACTCGGGATCTCGGTAGAGGAATTCCGCTGCAAATAGCGCTCCGGCCAAGGGCGCTCTGAAGATGCTTCCCACGCCGGCGGCGATACCCGCCGCGACCAGAATGCGTCTTTCCCTTGACGAGAGCTTAAGCTTCGCCGCCACCCAGGAGCCGATTCCGGCTCCGATCTGCGCAATCGGCCCCTCGCGTCCGCCGGACCCACCGGTGGTCAGCGTCATCACCGTCGCCAGGGTTTTAACCAGCGGCACGCGTGCGCGGATAAGGCCCTCTTGGTTGTGATACGCATGGATGGCGGCATCGTTGCCGGCGCCGGCGGCCTCCGGGGCAAATCGATAGACCAGCCATCCGCTCCAAAGACCACCGGCGGCGGGCAGGATCAATAGCATCCAGCGGTTGAGGGCGCTGCCGCCGGGCAGAAACAAAGCAACCTCTCCGGCCGAAGCTGGGGGCCGGTAGCCGGCCAGGAAGTCGAGAAAGACCCTCATGCCCAGCTGGCAGAGGTAGTAGAAGACAATCGAGGCCATGCCGGCGGCGACACCGACACAGGCGTAGTAGAAGGCCCAGCGGCCGATATGCGCCAGCCCATTGCGAAAAGGCGCCTCTTTACCGGCCGTTCCGCTCATCGTCGACTTCTTTGCAAGGTCCATTCAGGCGACAGCAAGTGCTTGTTTGAGAAGCGGATCTTTGAGAAATTTCAGAAATGGGCGAGCCAGGCTACTTTCCGGCCTTCCGGCCTTTAATCGCTCCAATCAAATTCTGCAGGGTGCCGATCACGGCGCAGGCTATCACGCCGAAAATAGCGCTGCGGATGATCCAGTCGGCGATGGTCATATTGGAAAAATCCATGAGCTTTACCCCTCCTTGCGAAGTTCAACCGATTCCCAGAATTTTGCGAGCCTCAGACGGCGTCGCCACCTCATGGCCGAGCAGGCGGACGAGGCCGGCGAGCTTTTTCACCAGTTCCGCATTCCGCCGGGCAGGACGGTCCGGTGCCCAGAACGTGCTGTCCTCGAAGCCCACCCGCACCAGGGATGCGCCCAGAGCGATGGCGGCCGCCAGCAGCGACAGGTCCGTCATGCCGTCGTGGACGACCCCCCAGGGAACCGACTCGGAGAGCATGGAGGCCATGAAGAACAGACTCCTGGGATCCGGGGCCAGCGTCCAGTGAAAGCCCAGGCAGAAGCAGATGGAATAGGGCGGCTGGATGGCTCCCTCTGCGGCCAGCGCCCGCGCGGCCGGCAGCATGCCGGAGTCGAAAATCTCCAGCTCGGGAACCGTCTGGGTCTGGCGCATGCGCTTGGCCCAGTAGCGGATGTCCGGCAGGCGGTTGATATAGACGTCCTCGCCGAAGTTGACCGAGCCCATGTTGAGCGAGGCCACCTCGGTGCGCGGATCGTTCAGCGCGGCGCAGCGCTGCTCGAGGGTCAGTGTCGTCAAGCCGCCGGTGGAGCCCTGAATCACGATATCCGATGAGCGGCGGATGCGGTCGAGGGTTTCGGAATACACCGCGATGTCCTCGGTCTGCACGCCTTTGGCGTCGCGCACGTGCAGGTGCACCATCGACGCGCCGGCATTCGCGCAACGGATGACCTCGTCGGCGACCTGCTTCGGGGTCAGGGGGTTGACGGCGGGCGGTTGAACGCTGCGGCCGACCGGCGCGACGGCGACAATGATCTTGCGGGGGGCGCGATTCGCCATGCAACGAAGTCTCCTGGCATCGCGGTTTCGGGTTGAACGCTATCGGAAGCACATGTGGGAGCGGCTTCCAGCCGCGATAGTTTGATTCGTCGAGATTGAACGATCGCGGCTGGAAGCCGCTTTCACCATTATTGGTCATCAACGACTTTGGTGGCGCGCACGATGTCCGGGTCTGTGAACTTGTCGAGAACGTCCCGGGCGATCGTTGAAAAGCTGTACATCACGACCTCCTCGTCGCGGGCTTGGAACCAGTGCTTGACGCCCGGGGCCAGGGTCATCTGGTCGCCCGGTCGCATGACCCGCTCGTGCCGAACGGTGTAGCAGTGTTCCTTGCCTTTGACGAGGAAGCCCTCTTTGAAGGTGTTTTCTCCGGGACCATAGAAATACAGGGTGCCGGAAATCACGCGGATGGTTTCCTCCTTGCCCGGGTCGGAGCCCACCGGCGGGTGCCAGTGCTCGGGTTCGGTCTGGTTCGGGAATAGCGCCAGGACCTTGACGCTGATCCGTTCGGTCTGAACCAGCGTCAGCACCTGCACCCCTTCCTGGGCCAATCGGCTCAGACCGAAGTCAACCACTTCGATGCTCTCGGCTTCCCGGGCGGTGATGTGAAGGCCGGCCCGGCGAATCATTTCAGCCGCGCGCTTCCGGGCGCTTTCCTTTTCTTCTCGGGTGATCATATGCCGGGCTTTCCCATCATGGCGTCGGTTTAGGTTAACGTCAACCCACGAGGGTTCTATGGTAATGCAGCAATTCCTGTCAATACCATCTTTCGAATGTCCATCTTGCATCGGTGGGGGTTGCCCCCGGGATTACGGCTGGTATATATGACACCGAACCGCTGGGCAACACCGCGGGGGCAGGGCATGTCGACATTCGCTTATTCTCTGAGCATCATCGCATTCGGATTGCTGCTGGGCTATTTCATCCAGGTCGCTGCAAGTCGCGGAATCATTCGTCTGCGCTTGCCCATCGGTGATCTGCGCAAGCTGTTGCAGCGTATCGCGCTTTTGTTCATCAACCCGGTCGCCATTCTGGGTGCCGTCTGGATGGTTAGCGTTGACAGCATCAAGCTCGCGGCCTTGCCGTTTGTCGGGGTTTTTGCCCTGCTGACCGGCGGAGGGCTCGCGCTGGCGGCGGCGAAAATCCTGAGGCTCGGCCCCAAGCAAACCGGCGCGCTGTTCGGCTGCGGTTCCTTCACCAACATCGGATCCATCGGGGCGTTGGTCTGCTTTGTGGCTCTGGGAGAGGAGGGGTTCGCCCTGGTTCCCATATACAAACTATTCGAGGAGCTTTTCTACTACGCCGTCGGTTTCCCCATCGCCAAATTTTACAGCGGCGGGCCCGCCTTCGAAGATGGCGCGGCCTGGCGGGTTAGACGCCTCCTGCGGGACCCCTTTATCCTCACGGCCCTGGGGAGCATCCTGGCCGGCGGGCTGTTGAATGCCAGCGGCTTGGAGCGGCCGGCTTTCTACGGGGGGCTGAATCGGGTCCTCGTGCCGCTCGGCACGGTGATGCTGCTCACCTCCATCGGGCTGGCCATGCGCTTCCGCCGGGTCCGCCATTACGTCAAGGAATGCTCCGTCATCGCAATGATCAAACATGCCGTGGTGCCTATGCTGGCGACCGCCCTTGCCTGGTCTCTGGGGTTGGGAACCGCCGAGGGCGGGCTGCCGCTGAAGGTGGTTTTGATTCTGTCGTCCATGCCGGTCGCGTTCAACGCCTTGATCCCGCCGTCCATCTACGACCTGGATTTGGATTTGGCCAACTCGTGCTGGTTTTTCACGACCGCCCTGTTGATCGTCGTCCTGCCGCTCCAGCTGTGGGCGGTCAGCTCCTTCTGACTCTTGCGGCGAGGAAATCCGGACATGCATCAACCGAGATTCCTAGGATTGGACTTGAGCACCCAGAGCCTGACGGCCCTGGTCATGGCGCCCCATTCCGGCGAGGTGCGGCAATTCTCCATCGGCTTCGACCAGACCTACCCCGACTATGGGACGCGGGGCGGCGTGCCGCCCTCGGAGGATCCGCTGCAGGCGCATGTGAATCCGCTGATGTGGATGGAGGCTCTGGACGATATGCTCAGACGGCTTCAGAAAGAAGGGCTGACGGGCAAAGTGGCCTGTCTGGGGATCTCGGCGCAGCAGCACGGGACCGTCTACCTCAACCGGTTCGCGGCCGGCAGGATCGGCGCGCTCAGCCCTTCGATCGGCCTGGCCGCCGGGCTGACGGACATCTTTTCGCGTCCGTTCAGCCCGATCTGGATGGATTCAAGCACCACTCCGGAATGCCGCGAAATTGCCGCGGCCATGGGAGGGGATTCGGCGCTGGCGGAGCTGACCGGGTCGATCGCCACCGAACGGTTCGCCGGCCCGCAGATTCGGAAATTCTGGAAGGAAGCCCCCGATGCCTACGAGCATACGGCCCATGTCGCCTTGATCAGTTCGTTTCTAACCTCGCTTCTGATCGGACGGTTGGCGCCGGTGGATGCGGGCGACGGCTTCGGGACCAATCTCGCCGACGTGCGCGCGGGCGCATGGAGCGATGCGGCGATCGAGGCGGCCGCACCCGGGCTCAAGGCAAAGCTGCCGGTGCTGCGGGTGAAGGATGAGGTGGTCGGCCGGGTGTCGCCCTATCTGGTTCAACGGTTCGGCTTCCGACCCGAAGCCGAGGTGGTGATCGGCTCCGGGGACAACCCCTGCAGCCTGGCCGGACTCGGCCTGATCGGGGTTTCGGACGTGCGTGCCGTGAGTCTCGGAACGAGCGACACCTGTTTCGGATACCTGTCCAGCGCGGCGGACCGCGAGCGCGGAGAAGGCCACATTTTCGGGGCGGCCGACGGCGGGTGCATGTTTCTGGTGTGCTTCAAAAACGGAAGCCTCGCGCGGGAGCGGGTCAAAGACCGCTTCGGGCTGAGCTGGAATGAGTTCTCGAAGATTCTACTGGAATCACCACCCGGAAACGGGGGCCGGATTATGCTGCCTTATTTTATGCCGGAAATCACGCCGCTGATATTGGAGGCCGGCGTCCGGCGCTTCGGCGGCCTCGCGGCGGACGACGCGGCCGGAAATGTCCGGGCCGTGGCCGAAGCGCAGGCCATGGCGCTCTACCTGCACACCGAATGGGCGGGCCGACGGCCGACCAGGATATGGGTCACGGCCGGGGGGGCCGCCAACCATGGCCTGCTCACGGTGATCGCCGATGTTTTTGGCGCCGCTGTCCAAGTGATGGATGTCAAGGAAAGCGCCGCGCTGGGCGCGGCTGTCCGCGCAGCCCATGCCGGATTGAACCGAGGGGCGCATCGGATCGGCTGGCGAGACCTATGGGAGCGGGTGACCGGCGGGGGTGCCTCCCGGCTCGTCCGCCCGTCAGCCGCGGCGACGCACATCTACCAACGGCCGCAAGGTTTGATCCGAACCTATGCTGCCTGCGAGCGGTTTGCGCTCGGGAAGGGGCCCGAGCCGGAGCCGGCCATCCGCGCCTTTCGCGCGGCGTTTGCCTGAGGATGGCTCGATGGCTGCCGGAAAGCGGCCCGGGCATTTTTTTTGCGCTTGACACGCCGGCGATCATTCGTTATTGAATTTTGAATTCAAAATTCAACATTCAGTATCGGATGACATGCCATGCCTCGCTCCGCCTACCCCCGAACGGCTAAAGAGCCTACCCTCCGGGTAACCGGCCGGAAAGGTATCGTCAATCTCGGTGCGGAGCATGCCAACCTCGACCAGAAAGCTTACCAGATCATTAAAGCCATGATCATCGAACGGCAGCTTCTGCCCGGTCACAAGATTCCACAGGAGAAGCTTGCCGAAGACCTGGGAATCAGCCGCACGCCTCTGGTCAACGCCCTCAAGTATCTCGAAAAAGAAAAGCTGGTGCAGTCCTTCCCCAGAAGAGGGTTTTTCGTGCGGCTTTTCGACCGGCAGGAGATGATTTCCATTTTCGAGTTGCGCGAGGTGCTCGAGGGGCTGGCGGCGCGCCGGGCCGCGCAGCACATCTCAGAAAAGGAAATCGTCGAACTCAAAGGCTTTTTCCGGCAATTCGCAGACGGGGATGAGATCAGCGACATAAAGGCCTATGCCCGCGAGGACAGGCGCTTCCACGGGTTTCTGCTGGATATCGGCGCCAAGGAATTCCTGAAAAGCATTCTGGAAGCCTGCAACATCATGAGCTTCAGCTATCAGTCGGTCTCATCCGAGGGCCTGGTGCGGCCGCCCGCGGAAACCATCCAGGAGCACCGGGCCATCATAGACGCGGTCTGCAGAAGAGATGCGGAGTCCGCAGAGAAATGGATGCGCCAGCATCTCAGCAATTCCGCCGCCGTCCTCAGGCGCGAATTTGAGGCGGAAAGGAACACCCTGCTGCCGTGACGGACACAGCGATGAAATACCGGCGGCTCGGCCGATCCGGATTGATGATCTCCGAGCTGGTGCTGGGCACCATGAATTTCGGCCGGCCAACCGGCAAGGCCGAATCGTTCCGGATGATCGACACGGCGATCGAGGCGGGGATCAACATCCTGGACTGCGCGGACGTCTACGCCGGCGGCCGCAGCGAAGAGCTCGTCGGCGCGGCCCTGGCACGGGCCAAGCGGCGCCGGGAGGTCATCATCACCTCTAAGGTCTTCATGCGGGCGGGCGACGGACCCAACGACGCCGGAAGCTCCAAGCATCACATCCTTGACGCCTGCGAAAAGAGCCTGAGGAGGCTCCGGACCGACTATATCGATATCTACTTCCTGCACCGCACGGACTACAACGTGCCCCAGGAGGAAACCCTGGCGGCCATGGATCTGCTGGTGAGGCAAGGCAAAGTACGCCACATCGGCTGCTCGACCTTCCCCCCGTGGCGGACGGTGGAGGCCTTTTGGACTGCAGACCGTTTTGGCTACCCCAAGTTCGTCTGCGAGCAGCCGCCTTACAATCTATTGGACCGCCGAGCCGAGAACGAAATCATCCCGATGTGCAGGGCTTACAGCATGGGCATCATCTCCTGGTCGCCTTTGGCCCAGGGTGTCTTGGCAGGACGTTATTTGGATGCAAAGCGGATTCCGCCGGGCAGCCGGGGCGCCGTCAAACCGATCTATGCCGAACGCATCACCCAGCCGGGCATCGAAGTGGCCCGCCAACTGGGTGCACGCGCAAGGGAAAAAGGTTGCAGCCTGCCCCAGCTGGCGGTGTCCTGGGTGCTGAACCAGCCGGGTATCACCGGCGCCATCATCGGCCCCCGGACCCTGACGCATCTAAGAGACCTGCTGGGGGCCGTCACGGTGGAGTTGACCGGGGATGACCATAGATTCTGCGATGCACTGGTTCCGCCGCGGCGCAACGTGTCGGACCACTTCAATACGTCGGGGTGGATGTGAAGTTTGCCGAACCTCAATTGAGCGATTTTATGATCCGAAAGTGGACCTTCCCATAACCATCCATGTGGGAAGCGCTCAAACCACGTCGAATTAGGCTTGAGCAGCCCACTTCCGATGAAAGGGGGACCGGGGAAAGTGCGTCGCAGTTTCATGTTTTTTTGCGTTACATCAAACTCAGTCTGCAAGGAGGGCATCATGAAAAAGATTCTGGCTGTGGGTCTCGTATTGCTGCTGGCGGCGACGGCGGTCTTTGCCGCCGGAAAGGAGTTTCCGAAGCGCGACATCACCAACGTGGTGGTCTGGGCGGCCGGCGGCGGCACCGACGTTTGCAACCGCATCGTCAGCGCCGAAATGGCCAAGATCCTGGGAGTCAACATCAATGTGGTCAACAAAACCGGCGGGGTCGGCGGGTCGGTCGGCATGGCCCATGCCTTCTCTCAGCCGGCGGACGGCTACACCCTCTGCGGGCTTTCGGAATCCTGCGTGACCGCCGGCGTCCAGGGCGGATGGAACGAGCGGATGGATGTGTGGGATTTCTTTATCGTGGGCGGCTCGCCCGACCTGATTTCGGTCACCCCGGATACGCCTTACAAGACCCTCAAAGACCTCATCGAAGCCGCCAAGAAGGCCCCCGGATCCATCAAGGCCGGCGCCAGCGCCTCCGGCTCAATCCACCACCTGAACCTCCTCGCGCTCGAGAAAGGCTCCGGCGCCAAGTTCAACTTCATCCCCTACACCGGGTCGGCGCCGGCCCAGAACGCCGCTATGACGGGCGAGGTGACGCTGGTGGTGACCTCGCTGGCCGAGCAGCAGCAGCTGATCCGCGGCGGAAAGCTGCGGCCGTTGGCCATGTTGATCCCCAGCGCCTTTGATGTGGCGGATGTGGGCAAAATCCCCTCCGGCTTCACCGACTACCCGGGCTTGAAGGAATACCTGCCTATCTCCCAGGCCATCGGATTCGCCGTGCCGGCTAAAACCCCGAAAGACGTGAAGGCGGTTCTGGAGGACGCTTTCAAGAAAGCCATGGCCACCGATGCCATGCAGAAGTGGGGCCAGGAGAACTACTACCTGCTCTCGGGCAAGACCGGCGCCGAGGCCAAAAAGGAGTTCGCTAATCTGGAATCCCTTTTTGCCTGGACCCTGTGGGAGCTGGGTGCCGCCAAGGTCGACCCGGCGACCCTGAAAATCCCCAAGCCGGCCAGGTAGATCGAACCGAACCCAAAGGGGCGGACTGCGGCCGGCGCCCGCCCCGATTCAAATTCCCCGCATGGCAGGCAAGCGATGCTGGAAAAAGACAAATTGAGGAAAGCGGACGTCTACTCCGGGGCACTGGTGTTTCTCTTCGGCCTGTGGATGGTCGGCCAGGCGTTCAAGATGCCCATGCGCGACAGCTGGGGCGGAGTGATGAATGTCTGGTACGTCTCGCCGGCCCTGATGCCGCTATTTATCGGTGCCGTGGTCATGGTGCTCGGGGCTATACTGTTCCGCACCGGGCTCAAGGCGATCGGCTTCGACGCCTTCAAGGACAGCCTGCGCTGGCTGGCGAGCGCTGAGCTGGTGAAAGTTTTGAAAAGCGATGCCGCGCTGCGGTTTTATGCAGTCGGCGTCCTCTTGATCACGCTGGTTTATCTGAATCTGCCCAGGATCGATTTTTTCATTTGCGCCATACTATTTATGACGGCGTTCATCACGATGTTCCACTTTCTGGACGATGCGCTGCTGCGGAAATTTCTGCTATTCTACCTGCTTGGAGAGGTGGGGATTCTCGTGCTCTGCGCCCTGGGGCTGCATCGGCCCGTGGAGGACTCCCCTTCGTACATCATGGACCTTGCCGCGCTGGTTTTCATCGCCGCCTATCTCATTTATGTCTGGGCGCATGTTCGCCGCCGCGCCGATCTGAAAAAGAAATTTCAAGTCGGCCTGACGGTAGCCTTCGTCACGCCCTTTGTAATCTGCCCGATCTTCAAATATTTCCTGATGGTGCCGCTGCCGAAGGAGGGACTTGTGGTGGCAGCCATGGATTATGTCTGGTACCTCGAGTTCCTGTGATCCTGAACTGCGAAGCAAGGTAAAATCCCTATGACATTTTTCGATTCGCTCGCGGTGTACGGCCAAAGTTTGGTTCAAATCGCCGGCGACCCAATGCATTTGCTGATCCTATTCGGCTCGGTGCTGCTGGGGATCATGTTCGGGGCCCTGCCCGGCTTGACCTCGACCTTGGGGGTCGCCTTGCTCACCGCCGTCACGTACGGCATGGATGCGGCGACGGCCATGGTCTGCCTTCTGTCCATCTACGTCGGCGGCACCTACGGCGGGTCCTACTCCTCCATCCTGATCAACATCCCCGGCACGGCGGCCTCCGCCGCCACTGCGCTGGACGGCTACCAGCTGGCTCTGAAGGGGCAGGCCGGACGCACCATCGGGCTGGCCACTACGGCCTCGGCCATCGGCACCATCATCAGCATGCTCTTTCTGGTGACGGTCTCGCCGATCATCCTGCACTTCGCGCTTCAGTTCACCTCCTTCGAGTTCTTTCTGCTGGCCTTTTTCGGGATTCTGATCAGCGGAACTTTGACCACCCCGGATCTGGTCATCAAGGGCTGGATCGCCGGATTCCTGGGGTTGTTTCTGGCCATGGTGGGCCGCGACCGGCTGCAATTTTTTCCGCGCTTCACCTTCGGCTTTCCGGAGCTGGACGGCGGGATCGAGGTCGTGCCGGTCCTGATCGGCGCCTTCGGCATCCCCCAGATCATCCAGGTGCTCAAAGACCGCGTCCAGGTGGGCGAGTTCCAGAAGCTGCAGCGGATCATCCCGGAGTTCGGCACCGTCATCCGCAATATTCCCAAGATCATTCGTTCGGCCCTGATCGGGGTGGGCGTGGGCTGCGTTCCCGGTATCGGGGAGGACATCGCCGCATGGGTCTCTTACGGTGCCGCCAAAAACACCTCCAAGAACCCGGAGAATTTCGGCAAAGGGGAGATCACGGCCGTGCTTTCCACCGAGGTGGCCAACAATGCCTGTGTCGGGGGCGCCATCATCCCGCTGCTCAACCTCGGCATCCCCGGGAGCCCGCCGGCGGCCATGCTGCTGGGTGCCCTGATGCTGCACGGGGTGACCCCGGGGCCGATGATCACCTTCGAGCACCCGACGTTCATCATCGAGTGCGCCGCGATCCTGCTTCTGGCTTCGATGGCCATGTGGATGGTGGGCATCACTCTGGCCAAGCAGGTGGTCAAGGTGCTCCGGATTCCGGCGGAGCTTTTCATGCCCATCGTGGGGCTGCTGTGCATCATCGGCTCGTATTCGCTGGGGCTCGACCTCACCAATCTATACCTCATGATCCCGGTGGGCATCGTCAGCTATTTTCTGACGGAGATGGGCTACCCCATCGCCCCGCTGGTGATCGGCGTGATCCTGGGGCCGATGGCGGATGAAAACCTGCGCCGGGCCCTGATGGTGTCCCAGGGCAGCTTCTGGCCGGTATTCACGCGTCCGGTCTCGCTGGGCTTGGTGCTGATCATCGCCTGGCTGGTGCTGGTCCAGATCCCGTCGGTCAAGGCGTTGAAAGACCGCCTGTTCGAGGGCCTGCTGAATCGGCTTCGCAAAAAAAAGAAACCCGCGGCCGATCCCTTTGCCCTATAATTCCAAGGAGGAACGATGTTGAAGCTGGCGATCATCACCGGGTTCCTGTCCCGCACCAAGGACCGCTTTCACGAGTACAACCAGCCGCTGGATCTGGAAGGTAAATTCAAGCTGATGTCAACGATCGAGGGCTTCGACGGGGTGGAGATCGTTTACCCCTACGAGGTGAGCGACCCGGTCCAGACCCGGGCCGCGCTGAAAAAGCACCGGCTGAAGGTGGCGGCGGTCAACGTGAACGTGAAGGCCGAGCCCGAGTTCCGAAACGGCGGCCTGACCTCGCTCGATAGGAAGATCCGCAACAAGGCCGTGCGCTTCATCAAGGAGGCCAAGGATTTCGCCGAGGTCGTCGGCGCCGACAAGGTCACTTGCTGCCCGCTGGGAGACGGTTACGAGTTCGCCTTCCAGCACGACTATGCCGTGGCCTGGAAACACCTGGTCGAGACGTTCGGAGCGGCCGGAAGCTACAAGACGAACATTCCCCTCTTCATCGAGTACAAGCCCAGCGAAACCCGCGGCCGCTGCTTCCTGGACACCGCCGCCAAGACGCTTTGCCTGCTGAACGACATCGGGATCAAGGAAATGGGGGTGACGCTGGATTTCGGGCACTCCACCTACGGCAACGAGAACCCCGCCGAAGCGCTGGTGCTGCTGGCCGAGAGCGCCTTCAAGTACTACATCCACATCAACGACAACGACGGAAAGTGGGACTGGGACTACTTCTGCGGGACCAAACACTTTTTAGAATACGTCGAGTTCCTTTACTATCTTAAGAAGTACAAGTACAAGGATTACCTCACTTCCGACACCTCCCCGACCCGCTGGGACATCAGGGCGGTCTTCGAAGCCAACAGCCGCATGACGAACAAAATCTGGCAGAGGCTCGACCGGATCGACGGCGGCCGGATCGCGCGCCTGATGGCCAGGGGCGATTACATGCAGACGTGGAAGTTCATCGAGGCGAATATCTTCGGTTTGAAATGATGGCCTTGCCGGGCCGATGATCCCGGTTTTGGGGGGAAGCTTGAATAGGAACGGCGTGGAAACCAAACCACTCAGGACCGATATATCCTTGGCCGAGAGAGCCTACCGCATTCGACGGAATGCCCTCCGGATGGGGGCCGTTCAGGGGCAGGGCTACGTCGCGCAGGCGCTCGGCATCGCGGATGTGCTGGCGGTGGCCTATTTTCATGCCCTTCGCTACCGGCCCGAAGATCCCAAATGGGAAGGGCGCGATCGGTTTCTCTTGTCCATCGGCCACTACGCCATTGCGCTTTATGCGGCATTGATCGAAGCGGGCATCCTCCCTGCGGAGGAGCTCGAAACCTATGGCTGCGACGACAGCCGGCTGCCGATGTCGGGGATGGCCGCATACACGCCCGGCATGGAGATCACCGGCGGCTCGCTGGGGCACGGCCTGGGCATCGCCGTGGGCATGTGTCTGGGCCTCAAACGCAAATCCTCTCCTTGCTTCGTTTACAACTTGTTGTCGGACGGCGAGCTCGACGAGGGCTCGACCTGGGAGGCGGTGCTGTCCGCCGGCCACTGGAAACTGGACAATTTGATCGCCCTCGTCGATGTCAACAACCAGCAGGCCGACGGGCCGTCATCAAGCGTCCTGGGCGTGGAGCCCATATCCGACAAGTGGCGGGCGTTCGGCTGGCAGGTGCAGCGAGTGGACGGCAATGACCTAAATGCCTTGGTAGCCGCCTTCGACCAGGCCCGCTCACTAAAGGAGCAGCAACCGCGCGTCATCGTCTGCGACACCCGGATGTGCAAAGGCGTGCCGTTCCTGGAGGGGCGCGAAAAAACGCACTTCATTCGCGTCGAAGCCGATGAATGGCAGCGCACGCTCGATACGCTCTACCAAAAGGAGGACGTATGAGCCGCATCCCCCAACCCATTCAGCCCGATTCGTCCACAAAGCCGCGCTTGACCACCTCGGCCATGATTGCCTCCATCGCCTCCGAAGGCCAACGCACCAGAGCGGCGCCTTTCGGACATGCCCTCGTGGCCCTGGCTCAGGAGCGCTCGGAGATGGTCGGCATGACGGCGGACCTGGGCAGATACACGGACTTGCACCTATTTGCGCAGGCCCACCCCGACCGCTTTTACCAAATGGGGATGGCTGAGCAGCTGCTGATGACCGCAGCAGCGGGCATGGCGAGAGAAGGATTCCTGCCCTTTGTGACGACCTATGCCGTTTTCGCTGCGCGGCGGACGTATGATTTCATCTGCATGGCGATCGCCGAGGAGAGGCTGAACGTAAAGATCATTTGCGCCTTGCCCGGCTTGACGACCGGCTACGGCCCCAGCCATCAAGCCACCGATGACCTGGCGATCTTCCGGGCCATGCCGAATTTGACCATTATCGACCCTTGCGATGCGCTCGATATCGAGCAGGCCGTGCCGGCCATCGCCGCCTGCCACGGGCCGGTCTACATGCGGCTGCTGCGCGGGAATGTCCCGCTGGTCTTGGACGAATACGACTACCGTTTCGAGCTCGGAAAAGCCGGGCTGCTGCGGAGCGGAAACGATGTCCTCATCGTTTCGACCGGTCTGATGACCATGCGCGCCCTGGAAACCGCCGCTCTATTGCGTTCGGACCGGGTGGACGTTGCCGTGCTGCACGTGCCGACCGTCAAGCCGCTTGATGACGAAATCCTCGTAAGAGAAGCCGCCCGCGGGGGACGGATGGTGGTCGTGGCCGAAAACCATTCGATCATCGGCGGCCTGGGGGAGGCGGTCGCCGGCCTTTTGTTGCGCTCGGGGGTGGCGCCGGCCTTCCGCCAAATCGCGCTGCCGGACGCATTTCTTGCCGCCGGTGCCCTGCCCACGCTCCACGACCGCTACGGCATCTCAACCCAGGCCATGGCAGAGAAGATCAAGGAATGGCTCTAGCCCGAGCCTGAAGCAAAGGAGATAAAAGAAGATGACCCAGGGGCCCATGAGCATCGATGAACTCAAGCGGATGGCCGGGACCATCCGCTGCGACATCATCGAGATGACCTGCACGGCTGCGGCCGGCCATCCCGGAGGATCGCTTTCGGCGGCGGACATCGTGACCGCGCTTTACTTTCGGGTGATGCGCATCGATCCCGCCGACCCCCAGTGGCCGGACCGCGACCGCTTCATCCTCTCCAAGGGGCACGCCTGCCCGGCGTGGTACTCGGCCTTGGCCGAGCGCGGCTATTTCGACAAGAAGCACCTCTCGACCCTGCGCAAACTCGGCAGCATCCTGCAGGGCCACCCGGATATGCACAAATGCCCCGGGATCGACATGAGCGTGGGATCGCTCGGCCAGGGCATTTCGGCGGGTCTGGGGATGGCGCTCGCGGGCAAGCTGATGAAGAAAGACTTCCATGTGTGGGTGGTGGTCGGCGACGGCGAGTGCCAGGAAGGGTCCGTTTGGGAGGCGGCCATGGCGGCCCCCAAGTGGAAGCTCGACAACTTCACCGTGATCGTCGACCGCAACCACCTGCAGAACGATTTCTGCGTGGAGGATGTGATGCCGGTGGAGCCGCTGGTTGACAAGTGGCGCGCCTTCGGCTGGCACGTGGATGCCATCGACGGGCACCACATGGAGCAGATCGTTGCGGCGCTCGAAGCCGCCGGCGGGCGCAAGGGCGTCCCGACCGCCATCGTGGCCGAGACCATCAAGGGCAAGGGGGTCTCCTTCATGGAGAACGTGGCCGACTGGCACGGCAAAGCCCCATGCGCGTCCGAAGCCGATCAGGCGCTCTGCGAGATCAGGAGGTGCATCTGTGAAATCTAGCTACCGCTACATTCTGCCGGAAGTCCAAGCCCTGCTCTCGTCCAAGGAACTTTTTTCAAAGGCCAAGGGAGGGCCGACGCGTCTCACCTATGGGGAAGCGCTGCTCGAGTTGGGCGGGAAGAATCCCGACGTGGTGTCTCTGGACGCCGATGTATCCAAGCCCATGAAAACGTTCTTGTTCGCCGCCAAGTTTCCGGAGCGCTCCTTCAACTTCGGGATCGCCGAGCAGAACATGATGGCGGCGGCGGCCGGCATGGCGACCACGGGGCTGATCCCGTTCGCCAACACCTACGCGATGTTCGCCTGCATGCGGGCGCTCGATCAGGTGCGCAACAGCATCCATTACCCGCGCCTGAACGTGAAGATCGCCGCGAGCCACAGCGGGATCACGCCGGGGCCGGACGGGGTGACCCACCAGGCGCAGGAGGATTTGTCCATCATGCGCGCGCTGGCCGGCTCCACCGTCATTGCGCCGGCGGACCCGACGAGCACGAAGATGGCGGTTTTTGCCGCGGCTGAGTTTAAAGGGCCGGTGTATCTCAGCTTCACGCGCGACCCCGTGCCGGTGCTCTACGATGAATCCTTTCCCTTCCAGATCGGCAAGGCCGTGCTCCTGCGCGAGGGCGGTGATGCCGCGATCTTCGCCAACCGGGACCTGGTGGTGCAGGCATTGATCGCCGCCGAGCTGCTGGCGCAGAAAGGGATCGAGGCGCGCGTCATCGACTGCCACACCCTGAAGCCTCTCGACGAGCGGATGGTCCTGAAGGCGGCCCGGGATACCGGCGCGATCGTCACCGCCGAGAACAACATCATCTACGGCGGACTGGGCAGCGCCGTGGCCGAGCTGCTGGTCGAGAAGTGCCCCGTTCCCATGAAGCGGGTGGGGGTGGGCAACACCTTCGCGGAATCCGGACCTTACCTGGAAGTGATCGAAAAATACGGTTTGACCGCCCGGCATATCGTCGCAGCCGTAGCTGGCGTCCTCAAGCGCAAGCCCGCCCGTTCAGCCAAGCCGTCGGTCCTGCCAAAAGCCAAGGCCCGGCCCAAACTTCGCAAGTCCAGGACGCCGGCGCACGCCGGACGAAAACGCTGAAGCACCTATCGAGTGATTTTAAAAAAAAAAGCATCCCTCTCCTGCGGACATGGAGAGGGATGCGTGTTTCAGCGACCGAAGACCATACGAATCGCCCGCGGAGCTCTTGGGCTCAGCCGCTGATTGCGGTTGACACCCTTCGGCTCAGGTTGCGGCCACTTTTCCGGCGTCGGCCGCCGCCACCTGGTTGCGCTTGCGGCCGAAGAACCATTTTCCGAACTCGACCAGAAGGAAGCTCGCACCGGCTACAAGGAGAACGACGTCCCAATCCCAGAAGTCCAGAGGCACCGTGTGGAAGGCCAGGCCCCAGGACGGGATGTAGATCACCGCCAGCATCAGCAGACCGGAAGACAGCACCGCGGGCAGGAGCCACTTGTTGGTAAAGAAGCCAAGCTGCGGAAGAGTGAAGCGCAGCGAGCGGCAGTTGAAGGCATAGAACAGCTCGTAGACGACCAGCGTAGCCAAGGCCATGGTCTGAGCCTTCTCAAGCCCTTCATGCTGCCAATACCAATAGAAGATCGGCATCAGTCCCACAAATATCAGGATGCTCATGGCCGACAGGGCTCCGAGCACCGACCCTGAGAACACCGGTTCGTCGGGATCGCGCGGCGGGCGGCCCATCAGATCGGGTTCGGCCGGCTCGACGCCCAGGGCCAGCGCCGGCAGACCGTCCGTGGTCAGGTTCACCCACAGGATCTGCAGGGCGATCAACGGCATTTCCCAGCCGATGATGCCGGCGATGCCAAGGATCAGGATTTCGGCCACGTTGCACGACAGCAGGAAGGTCAGATACTTCTTGATGTTGTCGTAGATGATGCGTCCTTCTTCCACGGCCGCAACGATGGTGGCGAAATTGTCATCCATGAGAACCATGTCCGAGGCTTCTTTCGTGACGTCCGTCCCCGTAATCCCCATGGCCACTCCGATGTCCGCCCGTTTCAGGGCCGGTGCGTCGTTCACGCCGTCGCCGGTCATGGCGACGACGTGCTTTTTGCTCTTCCAGGCGCCCACGATTTTCATCTTGTGCTCCGGCGAGACGCGGGCATAGACTCCCACATCTTCGACAACGGCGGCCAGCTGCTCCTCGCTCATCTTGTCCAGCTCGCGGCCTTCGAGCGCCTTGAGATCACGCGTCCCGTCGCCGCCCAGAATGCCCAGTTCGCGAGCAATGGCTGCAGCCGTGAGCTTGTGGTCGCCGGTCACCATGACGGTGCGGATGCCGGACGCATGGCAGTCGCGGATCGCCTTCTTCACTTCTTCGCGGGGCGGATCGATCATGCCCGCCAGACCAAGGAAGGTCAGCTCGGTTTCGAGCGAATCCGGGGTGTACTCGGGAGAGGGGTTCCGGATAGACCGGCACGCCAACCCGAGAACCCGCAGGGCCGATTTCGCCATGCGGTCATTCGCGGCGAGGATCTGGCGGCGGACGTCATCCGTCAACTGTTCAACCTTGCCGCCGCGTTCCCAGTGGGTGCAACGCTCCAGGACCAGTTCGGGCGCCCCCTTGACGCAGGCAAACGGTTCGCCCCCCTCCGGCGGCTGATGAACCGTGCTCATCCGTTTGCGTTCGGATTCGAACGGGATCTCGCCGATGCGGGTCCAGCATTTTCGAGACTCGGCGATATCGAGCTTGGCCTTGGCCGCCGCCACCACAAAGGCGCCCTCGGTGGGGTCGCCCTTGATGCGCCAGGAGCCCTCTGCCTGGACGAGGTTGGCGTCGTTGCAGAGCAATCCGCTCATGAGCATCCGTTTCAGGGTCGGATCGCCGGCCGGATCCAGGGGTTTGGAATCCGCGGTAAAAACCCCGGACGGCTCGAAGCCGACGCCGCTGACCTCGATCATCCGGCCGCCGGTATAGAGCTGGCGGATCGTCATCTCGTTTTTCGTCAACGTGCCGGTCTTGTCGGAGCAGATGACGGTGGTGCACCCCAGGGTTTCGACCGCGGGCAGACGGCGAACGATGGCCTTGCGTTTAGCCGCCCGCTGCACGCCGATGGCCAGCGCTCCCGTAACGACGGCGGCAAGAGCCTCCGGGACAGCGGCGATGGCCAGGCTCACCGCCCATATGAACATCTCGAGGATCGGGTTTCCGCGGAAAATGCCCAGCCCCATCACCAAGGCGGAGACGACCAGGCAGGCGATCCCCAGGCGCTTGCCAATGTAGTCCATCTTAATCGCCAAGGGGGACGGCTCTTCTTCGACTTCCTGCAGCATTTTGGCGATGCGTCCAAATTCCGTCTCCATGCCGGTGCCCGTCACCACGGCCCGGGCCCGGCCGTAGGTCATGATCGTCGCGGCGAACACCATGTTTTTGCGGTCGCCGATGGGAGTATCCTCGGCGTGCACCCGCAGGGCCTCCTTGCTGACCGCAGTGGATTCTCCGGTGAGAGAGGCCTCGTCGATGCGGGTGTTGACCGCCTCGATCAGGCGGCCGTCGGCCGGCATCCGGTCGCCCGCGGTGAGCACCATGATGTCGCCGGGAACCACATCGGCGGAGGGAATTTCGACTTCTTCCCCATCACGGATGACCGACGCCGTGGGCGACGACATGGCCTTTAACGCCTCCATCGCCTTCTCCGCCCGAAATTCCTGGTAGAACCCGAGCAACGCGCTGGCGATGACGATGGCGAAGATCACGATCGCGTCCAATGTCTCGCCGAGGAACAGCGAGATTACCGTTGCAGCGATCAGCAGGATAATAAGGAAGTTCTTAAACTGCCCAAATAATATCTCCCAGGGGCTGATCTTCTTTTCTTCTTTGAGGGTATTGGGTCCGTACTGCTCGAGCCGCCGGGCGGCTTCTGCCCGGCTGAGTCCGTTCTCCGAGGTGTCCAGCTGCTTCAGCACTGCTTCAACCGGCATTGCATACCATTTGGTTTGCCCCATTGCTCCCATCTCTCCTTCCCGTTGAAATCCCATGTCCCACCCTTTCGGTGACGGTGTAGGTTGCCCAACAGGCCCGGCCTGGAGCCAGCGGATCAACAAAGCCCCTACTATCGACATTTCAGATTTTCATCAAGATGTATGCCAAAATTCCACCCGATTCTCCGCCTATATCGGTTTTTTGTTAACAGCTCAACCAGATACATGGTTTTTAGTATCTGATATGGATGCTGTCGGTGAAGCTTTGGGTCTTGGAAATTGGGTGGCTGTAACCCTTGAAGTTACAAGAGGGCTCGATCTGAAATATCTGGTAGACATCCTCCCGAAAAGATCAATGCTCCTGGATGTCCGATCAACGGGTGGCTCCAGAGGGCGTCTGAGCCAGGTTTTTGCGGAAGACCCGGGTGCGGCGCCGGTTCACCACGGCAAACCGGGACCAGATGTTGACCACTGAGGTGTTGGTTTCGAGTTCGCGGTTGGTTTCGAGGTAGCGGACGTTCGCCGCTTTCAACGCCCGCCACATCCCCAGCGTCATCATGGGAAATACTTTTTTGATATTGGCCTGCGGGTGAACGCCCGCAAAATAGAAATCAACGGTGTCGAAGCGCTTGAAACCCAGCAGAAGATGCAGGAATCCGAAAGGGAAAAGCCGCCCCTGAGCGCGTTGAAACGGGCGGCTGAGCGAGGGCAGCCCGAGGAAAAATCCCTGGAGGCGGTTGGAGTTGTCCACGACCAGCTGGAGGAAGCGCGGGTCGATGAACCCGAAATACTTTTTCTCGTAGAAGGTCTTCTGGTCATCGGTGAGCGGCGTGACTCCGTAAAGGTTTTCGAAGGATGCCTCCAGCACGTCCCAGAACTGAACGACATATGCCTTCACTCCATTTTTGGTCAGGCCTTCCACCAACCGATAGCCCTCCGCTTCCGCCGCCGGCATTACTTTTTTTGCGATCGCCTGGAACAGCGGGGGCATTTCCTGCGGGAATTCGAGCCGGGTTTCGATGTAGTCGACTTCCTTTTGAAAGCCGAGCGCTTCGATCAACGCCGGGTAATACGGCTTGTTGTAGCTGCCGGCGATGGTGGGCTGGGCATCGAACCCCTCGACCAGCATGCCTTCGGGGTCCAGGTCGCTGAAACCCTGGGGGCCGGTGATTTCCCGGCAGCCCTCGGCGGAGAACCATTTTTCCAGGTATCCGATCAACGCGCTAGCCGCGGCAGGGTCATCCGTGCTTTCAAACCACCCGAAGCGCCCGCGCTTGTATCCCAGCTTGCGGGTTTCCAGCGAATGGATGATGCCGCACACCCGCCCCACCAGCCGTTCGCCCCGTCGGGCCAGCAGCAGCTTGACATCAGCGGTTTTAAACGACGGATTTTTCGAAGGCGAAAAGAAATCGAGTTCCTGCCGGATGATCTGTGGAACGTAACGGACGTCCCCGCGGTAGAGCGAATTCGGAAGATTCACCCATTTTTTCAGGTCTGAGGGTTCATGGACTTCGATGACCGCAGTTTCCATTTGTGTTTCCTGCCGATTCGATAAGGGGATGGTTCGATGCGCCGATGCCGTCGATGGCGCTAAGTAGCCGTCAGCAAATAAAATTTACACTTATATTGAATGAAACTGCCTTAATTTCAACATGCAAAGTGGCTGAGATGTAAAGTTAATTTATTGACGGCTACTAACCAGGCGACTGAGAAATACCGACCGCTGCGACGCGGGGGACCATATCATGAGGGCGGCTGGAACTCCATATTGCATTTTTTGGGATAACCGGCTAAATATAAAAATTTTCGATAAACCGCACATTCAGAAGACAGTCAACCGGGCCGGATCATCCATCATCAGGCCTCTGCAATTTTGAAACAGTTAATATGCCAAGATCGATCATTACCGCCACCGGCAGTTATATCCCCGAGAACCGGGTGCCCAACACCCATTTCCTGCAGAACGCCTTTTTCGATCCCAGCGGCAACCGGAACCCCCGAACCAACGAGGAGATTGTCAAGAAGCTGCATGAGATCACCGGAATCGAGGAGCGCCGCTGCGCTCCGGCGTCGGTGAACACGTCCGAAATGGCGACCCGGGCTGCGGAGGCGGCACTCGAGGGGGTGGACCGCGAAACGCTTGACTACATCATCGTGGCCCACAACTTCGGCGATGTGGATCCTCGCAGCCTGCGGTGCGACACAGTACCCACGATCGCGGCGCGGGTCAAACACCACCTGCGGATCAAGAACCCTTATACGGTGGCTTTCGATCTCCCGTTCGGCTGCCCCGGCTGGCTGCAGGGGGTGATCACGGCGGACTATTTCATCAAGTCCGGGGATGCCAAGCGCGTCCTGGTGATCGGGGCCGAGACCCTGGAACGTATTGCGGACCCGCACGACATCGACAGCATGATTTATGCCGACGGTGCCGGGGCGACCCTGGTGGAGGCGACGGAGGGGGAGGGGGGCATTGTCTCACACCTGACCCGCTCGGACACCTATCACCACGCCTTCCTGCTGCGGATGACGGAGTCGTACAACCCGCAGCGGACCGGCGACGCGATCTACGTCAAGATGGACGGCCACGACATTTACAAGTATGCGGTGAAGACCGTCCCGCTGGCGGTCAAGAAAAACCTCGACGATGCCGGCATCGGACTCGGCGAGGTCAAGAAGATCCTCATCCATCAAGCCAACGAGAAAATGGATGCCGCCATCGTGAAACGGCTTTTCGAATTGTTCAAGGTCAAGGAGGTCCCGGCCGGCATCATGCCGATGATCATTTCCTGGACCGGAAACAGTTCGGTGGCGACCCTGCCCACCCTGCTCGACCTGATTCTGAGGGACAAGCTGGACGGCCATCGCTTGAATTCGGGAGACTTGGTCGTTTTCGCTTCGGTCGGCGCCGGGATGAACGTCAATTCCATGATTTACAAGATGCCCTGACCGCCGGCCAACGCCGGCGGTCAGGGCATCTTGATGGTTGTGGGATCCACCGGTTTCGAGTAATCAATTCCCGGCATGCCGAAACCGTGGTGGCGCCGGAACTCGTCGCGGAAGCCATCCATATCGGCATATTGGTCGAGGTTTTCGGTGGTCACCTTCTCCCAGCTCTCAGCCGCGGCCTGCTGCACATCGGCGCGCATTTCCCAGTCGTCGAAGGCGGATTAAAATCTTGACACTCATTGACGGGTATAATAATTTCCCGCGGTTAGATTTCCAGCCTTTTGGCCATGTGGAGGGTCTTTTTTCCTTAATCCATCAACAGGAGGCACACCATGAGGAGACTGTCTGTGTTGTTGCTGGTTATTGCGGTGGCTTTTGCCTGGTTGTCGCCGCAGGCGGGTCAGGCGGCAGACTATAAACCGGAGTACAAGCTCTCGACGGTGGTTGGAAAACCGTTCCCGTGGGGCATCGCCGGCGAGCGCTGGGCCGAGCTGGTGAAGGAAAAGACCGGCGGCCGGATCAACATCAAATGCTATCCCGGCACCAGCCTGGTCGGCGGCGACCAGACCAAGGAGTACACCGCCATCCGGCAGGGCGCCATCGACATGGCGATCGGCTCCACCATCAACTGGTCGCCGCAAGTGAAGGAGCTGAACATATTCTCCATGCCTTTCCTGATGCCGGATTACAAGGCCATCGACGCCCTCACGGGCGGCGAGGTCGGCAAGGAAATCTTCAAGATCCTCGAAAGCAAGGACACGATGCCCCTGGCCTGGGGCGAAAACGGGTTCCGCGAGCTGACCAACTCCAAACGGCCGATCCGCAAGCCCGAGCATCTGCAGGGACTTAAAATCCGCGTGGTCGGTTCGCCCCTGTTCCTGGACACCTTCACGGCCCTCGGCGCCAATCCCACCCAGATGAGCTGGGCCGATGCCGTGCCGGCGCTTTCCAGCGGTGCCGTGGACGGCCAGGAGAACCCGCTGACTATTTTTACCGTTGCCAAGCTGCACAGTGCAGCCAATCAGAAGAACCTGCTCCTGTGGGGGTATGTGGCCGATCCGTTGATTTTCGTGGTCAACAAGGATGTCTGGAAGAGCTGGAAAACCGAGGACCAGAAGGCGGTGCGCGAGGCCGCTGTTCAGGCCGCCAGGGAAAACATTGCCGCCGCCCGCAAGGGGCTGGTCCCGCCGGACGATTCCGGGATCAAGGAGGTCGAGGCCTTGGGCGTCAACGTGATCCGGCTGACCGACGCCGAAAAGGCCGAGTTCAGAAAAGCCACCAAACCGGTTTATGACAAATGGGCCAAACAGATCGGGCCGGAGCTGGTGAAAAAAGCCGAGACCGCGGTCGCCAACCGCAAGTAGCCCGCGCCTTCGCATCATGTGTTGATTGAATCCAGAAGCGCGCACCGATCCGCTGCCTGATCCGGTGCGCGCTTTTTTCCTGCAATTGTCACGGTTGCCCCCAAACATCACCAGCCGGCCGGCCAGCGCTCAGGCCGGCGCCCCCCGATGGGGAGGTCGATACCCATGGAATCCAGGCCCCAAGACCATCCGACCAGACCCAAGATCCGCATCCCGCTCAAGATCGAAGAAACCCTGGCGGGAATCGCCATCGGCATCCTGGGCCTGATCACGTTCGCCAACGTCGTCGTGCGCTACCTCACCAACTTTTCATTCGCGTTTACCGAGGAATTTTCAGTGTTCCTGATGCTCTTCATGGCCTTGGTGGGCGGATCGAGCGTCATGGCCAAGCAGGGGCACCTGAACATTCGCTACCTGGTGGACAAGCTCTCTCCGAAGACCCGGCATTGGACGCTGCTCGGCGCGACGGCGTTGACCGCATTCACGTTTCTGCTGCTGGCGGTCTTCGGCTCGCGCATGGCCTGGGACGAGTACCGCTTCGAGGTCACCTCTCCGGGGCTGGGACTACCGACATGGATTTACACCGTATGGCTGCCGCTGCTGGCGCTGGCGATTTTCGGCCGGGCCGTCGGCGTGTTGATCCGGATGTGGAGGAACAACGACTGATGGTTTACGCCTACCTCCTGTTCGGCTGTTTTTTTCTCCTGATGTTCGGCGGCGTGCCCATCGCCGCGGCGCTGGGTCTGTCCGGCACGCTGGCCATCGCCCTGGCCCAGCTCGGCATCATGGCCGTACCCACCAACGTCTATGCCGGCATCGCCAAGTACCCGCTGCTGGCCATCCCCATGTTCGTTCTGGCCGGGGCCATTTTCGATAAGGCCGGCGTGGCCGAGCGGCTGCTGCGGTTCACCGAGGCCATCGTCGGGCGCGGCCGCGGCGCCCTGGCGGTGATCACCATCCTGGTGGCCATGATCATCGGCGGCATTTCGGGTTCGGGGCCGGCCTGCACCGCGGCCGTGGGCGGCGTCATGCTCAGCGCCATGCTGCGCGCCGGCTACGCGCCGGGCTTTGCGGCGGCCGTGACCGCCGCCGCGGGATCGACCGACATCCTGATTCCGCCCTCGGTCGCCTTCATCGTCTACAGCGTGCTGGTGCCGTCGGCCACCGTGCCGGCCCTTTTTGTGGGCGGGATCATCCCCGGCCTGCTGGCCTGTGCCATGCTGATCATCCCGGCGCTTTGCCTCAGCCTGCGCCACAACTTCGGCGCCGGCCAGAGCGGCGAGCCCCGGCCGAAGTTCTGGGCTTCGTTCAAGGACGCTTCGTGGGCCCTGGCTGCGCCGGTCCTCATCCTGGGGGGCCTGCGGACCGGGTGGTTCACGCCGACGGAGGCGGCGGTGATGGCCGTGGTCTTCGGCCTGTTCGTCGGCTTCGCGGTCTATCGCTCGCTGACCCTGCGGGCTGTTTTCGAGCTGCTGGTCGAATCGGCCGAGACCTCGGCGGTGATTCTGGTGGTGGTGGGGCTGGCGAGCGTGTTCGCCTGGGCGTGCAGCACCCTCGGCATCGTCGATCCCATCTCCAAGGGGCTGGTCGCGCTCGGCGGGGGCAGCTCGCTCGGGGTCATCTTCATCCTGATGGTCTTCCTCGTCGTCGTCGGCATGTTCCTCGACGGCATATCGATCTTCCTCATTTTCTGCCCGCTGTTCATCCCGGTGGCCCAGAGCTTCAACTGGGATCTGGTGTGGTTCGGGGTGCTGATGACCTACAACGTCGCCCTGGGCCAGTTCACCCCGCCCATGGCGGTCAACCTCATGGTCAGCTGCCGGCTGAGCGGCGCCAAGATGGAAGACACCGTGCGATGGGACATCTGGCTGCTCCTGTTCATGTTCCTGGGCCTGCTGCTGATGATCTTCTTCCCCGGCATCGTGCTCTGGCTGCCGGAGGCGACGGGGTTCATGTAAGCTGCAAGAAAAAGTTCAGGTGTTTAGGCTGAAGGGCAGCAGACGAAGCAAATCCGTCAGACTTCAGCATACCCATCTGAGGAAGTCTACTCTATCATTCGATCCCAGGGGATGGCACGACATTCGCCGATGCTGAAGGGATGGGAGATCGGGGCGACGATGATGCCGTTTTCAGCGGCGCTTCCGGAAAGAGAGCGCCATTTTGTTAAACCTGAATTGAGCGATTGGATTACCCGACCGTGGAGTCCGCCGGGGTGTTCGCCCCGCAGGGTCCGCTGCAATTTTTCCGGTGGCCGTCTCAACGGCAGCAATGCCGCTCAGATAGGCCCGGATAGCCCCGGACGGCAGAGCTCACGACCCACTCGGCCGTCGCTGCCTGTGAGGAGCCATTGTGGAAACCCTTGGGGCGTCGACGAAGCCTGGGAGCCTTTTGCGGCGGGCCCTGCGGGGCGAACACCCCGGCGGACCTTACCATAACCATCACTGTGAGAATCGCTCAAATTAGGTTAAAGACTTCGTGTGCGGTGGCAGCAGCGTCGAGGACGCCTTCACCTCTATGGGGTAGAGCCTCCCATTTCGATCGATGATGAGATCCACTTCGATTCCGGTCTTCGAACGCCAATAGTACAATTCAGGCCGCTCTCCTCTATGATGGAAGGCCTTGGCCCACTCGGATACCACTGCGGTTTCAAAGAGCTGCCCGATCATGGGCCCCCTGAGGGTGGCTTCAGGATTGTGAAGACCCAAAAGGAAAGTGGCTATCGCCGTGTCCAGAAAGTAGAGTTTCGGGCTTTTGATGATACGTTTGCCGAGATTCTTGAAATGGGGCGGCAGCAGAAAGACCTGGTAGCTGGCTTCCAGGACGCTCAGCCATTTCTTGGCGGTGGGTACGCTCATGCCCACATTTCTGGCCAGTTCGGAGATATTTAGGATTTGACCGGTGCGACTGGAGCAGAGTCTCAAGAAGCGGTTGAAAACGTTGAGGTCCCCCACATTCAAAACCTGGCTTACATCCCTTTCCAAACCGGTTTGTATGTAGCTGGAACACCAGAGTTGGCGATCCACACTTTTATTGGCCCTTATCTCCGGATACGATCCCCGGAGCAGCCAATCGTCCAATCCGACAGTTGAAGCCTCCTTCTTACCGGAGGCTCCCGTTTTAGAGAAAAAACCTTTGAGGATCGCATCGAGGCTTTGCACTCTATCCCCAAATCCCCGGCCCTCGGTCCATGAAAAAGGCAGGAGCGATAGCACGGCCACGCGGCCTGAAAGCGATTGGCGGACATCCTGCATCAAGGGAAAGCTCTGGGAGCCGGACAAGACCCACCGGCCGGGCCGCCGGTCCTCGTCGATCTTGGACTTGATATAATGCAGGAGCGCCGGGGTGTACTGGATTTCGTCCAGGATGATCGGGGGGGCGGTGTTCGTTGAGAAACCCGATGGGGTCATCCAGGACCCTTGCCCGGACATCCGGGTTTTCCAGAGATACGAAGCGATGCGTCTCCTTGAACTTTGCCGATAGAAGCGTCGTCTTCCCGGACTGCCGGGGTCCAGTTACCAACTCGGCCGGAAAGGTTTTCAGGGTTTTTCGTAAGGTTTTCTCAAGGGTTCTGGCAAGCATGCAGGTTATCCATAATGGCCAGATTTAAATTTGAAATTTAAATCTGGCCAATTCGCTCGGTCAACCTTTTTGATATTTTTTCTTGACGATCCGCCCGAGCGATGGAAGAAGATTTGAAATTTTTTCGAACTCTTCATGGGGAGGGGCAAACGAATGTCGGTTGACAAGAAAACGCTTTTAAAAATGTACCGCACCATGGTCACCATCCGCCAGTTCGAGACCATGGCCGGCGAGTACTTTGCGGCCGGGCAGATTCCCGGGTTCATCCACCTGTCGATCGGCCAGGAAGGGTCCAGCACGGGCGTCTGCTCCTGCCTGCGGCCGGACGACTATGTGGCCACCACCCACCGCGGCCACGGCCACATGATCGCCAAGGGCGCCGACCTGAAGCGCATGGTGGCCGAGCTGTTCGGCAAAGCGACCGGCTACTGCAAGGGCAAGGGCGGCTCCATGCACATCGCCGACTTCTCGATCGGCATCCTCGGGGCCAACGGGGTCGTGGCCGGCGGGCTGCCCTTGATCGCGGGAGCCGGGCTTTCCATCAAGCTGCGCCAGACCGATCAGGTGGCGGTGGTCTTCTTCGGCGACGGGGCCTCCAACCGCGGTCCGGTGCATGAGGTTATGAACATGGCCGCCATCTGGAAGCTGCCCGTGATCTTCGTCGTGGAGAACAACCAGTGGGCCTCCACCACCCCGCAGGGCTATGCCTGCGCGCTGGGCGACCTGTGCCAGCGGGCCGCCGGCTACAACATGCCCGGCACCTCCGTCGACGGCAACGATGTCCTGGCCGTGCGCAAGACGATGCTCAAGGCGGTCGCTGCCGCCCGGAAGGGCGAAGGACCCAGCATGATCGAAAACAAGACCTACCGCGTCCGCGGCCACTTCGAAGGCGACCCTCAGAAGTACCGCGACCAGGCCGAGGTGCTGACCTGGCAGGAGAAGAACGACCCGATTCGGCGCTTCGAAGCGCATCTGGTCAAGGCCCAGGTCCTCACTAAGAAAAAGTCCAAAGTGATTTGGGACGAGGTGAAAGCAGAGCTGGATGCGGCCATCGAGTTCGCGCGGAACAGCCCCTATCCCAAGCCCGAAGATGCGTTGCAGGACCTCTATGTCAATGCCTGACTTTCGCCAGGCGTTGGTTTTAGGTGTCAAGTGTAAGGTGTTAAGC
>CAYRUF010000003.1:0-166795 GCA_964427375.1 uncultured Desulfatibacillum sp.
GGGCAGGGATTCATGGCAGCCACCAGCATGAAGCTCGATGGATAGGTCAATGCCGAGGCGGCGCGGGAGATGGTCACTTTCATGTCTTCCAGCGGCTGGCGCAGGACTTCCAGCACATGCTTCTTGAACTCCGGCAGCTCGTCCAGAAACAGCACGCCGTGATGCGCCAGGCTGACCTCCCCCGGTCGCGGGATATGGCCGCCGCCGATCAGCCCGGCATCGGAGATGGTGTGGTGCGGCGAGCGGAAGGGCCGGTGCGTGATCAGAGCCTGGCCCTTCTCCAGCATGCCCACCACGCTGAACACCTTGGTGGTCTCGATGGCCTCCGCAAAGGTGAGCGGCGGAAGGATCGTCGGCAGGCGCTTGGCCAACATGGTCTTGCCGGAGCCCGGTGGCCCGATCATGATCAGATTGTGGCCGCCGGCCGCTGCGATTTCCAGGGCGCGCTTGACGTGCTCCTGGCCCCGCACCTCGGCGTAGTCGACATCAAATTCGCCATCCCGCTGGAATATGGCCTGAATGTCCGTCCGCACGGCCGCCACGCGGATCTGGCCGCGCAGCATTTCCACCGTTTCGGACAGCGTCTGGACCGGCAGCACGTCGATGCCGTCGACGACCGATGCCTCCAAACCGTTTTCATAGGGAACGATAATGGCTGAAAATCCGGACCGGCGGGCGGTGATCGCCATCGGCAGGGATCCCCGGACCGGCTTGACGCGGCCGTCGAGGGAAAGTTCGCCCAGCACCAGGTAGCGGGAAACGGCTGCCTGCGGAATTATGCCCGTCGCGGTTAGGATCCCCAAGGCGATGGGCAGGTCGAAGCCGGTGCCTTCCTTCTTGATGTCGGCGGGAGCCAGGTTGACCGTGATGCGATCGTCCGGAAACCGGTACCCGGAATTGGAGATGGCCGATTTGACCCGTTCGCGGCTTTCCTTAACCGCCGCCTCCGGCAGCCCGACCGTCGCAAACGCAGGCAGCCCCGAGGCAATGTCCACCTCCACTTCCACCCGATAGGCATCGATTCCAAGCACCGCACTGCTGAGAACCTTGGCGAGCACGAAGCCTCCTTGAGGACTGCGGCCGGATGAGGCGGGATCCCCCAACCGCTATTCCTATCATACCAGAACCCCGCTCGACCGACAATCCTCGGCGCAGGCTGGGTCCTGCTGACGAAGGCCGATGAAGCCATTCGCCGTCATGAGTCCAGGCGGGCGTAAATGTCTCCGGAAACGACGGCCGATCCCAGGCCGTCGATCATCTGGCCGACGCGGGCCGCAGAAACCCACTGCGGGCATTCCAGGCGGAGCCGCTCCCGCAGGCTCCAGTTGAATCGATAGCCTCCCAGGACCGTCAACCGGCGCAGGCAGGCCGTCGCCCCGGCGGCATCAAAACTGATGAATTCGAACGAAAGCGCCGGAATCGGACGGGAGAGGCCGGCAAGGGCCTGCGCTTCAAATCCTTCCACATCGATCTTGCAGAAATCGGGCATTCCGCAATCTCCGATCAGCCGGTCCAGGGTGGTTATTTCCACCTCGACCCGTTCCTCCCAGCGTTCGCGCCGGATGGCGGCGGCCGCCATGGCCGATCTCCAACCGGCCGCCGACAGGGTGCTGATGGTGGGATTCAAGCGGTTGACGTACAGGCCGGACCTGCCCGCCTGACCGCCGATGGCCTTGGGAATCAGCGTAAACCTTGGTTCGCCGCGCCAGCGCCTGCGAAGATAGGCGGCGCATGCCGGCTGCGGCTCCAAAGCGATGACGCGGGCGCCCAGATCCAGGAACGCCCGGCTGCGGCTGCCCAGGTGCGCACCGATGTCGAAGCATAGAGAGCCCGGGCGAACGAACTGCCGGTAGAACCGGCGCAGCCGGCGCCGGGTGAACGGCTTCCAAAGATAGATCGCCCGGGATCGCAGCAGGCCCAGGCGGGTTTTCAGATCAGCCATCCCGATTTTCCCCGCATGTTTGCTTTTCGAAAACCAGCATCCGGTATTCGATCAGCCCCTCCCGGTAGCATTGTTGCTTGGCGTCCCCACCCAGCAGCGCTTTGAGATAGGCGCGCCGCTCCATCCGGCTTCCGATCAAGCGGACCAGCAAAGCGATCGCCCGATCCCGCGGCCGGCCCAGGCGCAGATGCGGAGTCAGATCCCGATCCCGGATGAGGCGGAAGCCCCGGTCTTCGGCGATGGATTGGAGCGCGGCGGCACGGCGGATGCCCGGCAGGAGCCAATTCCGGCGGTAGACGTCGAGTAGCCTCGCGTGCCGGGCGGACCGACCCCGACCGGTTTTTTCGTCGCTCAGGCAATCGTCGATGATGACAAGCCTGCCGCCGGGCGGCAGAATCTGCGCTTGAACAGCGAAGACGCTTTCGGGATCCGGGCCGTGCGCGAAGGCTTCAACGGCATATGAAAAGTCAGCCTGGAACCGCTCGGCCGGCAGCCGCAAAAAACAGCCCTCTGTGAAAAAAAACCGCTCGCGTTGGTTTTCAGGAATCCGGCGGCGGGCATGGTCGATTTGAACCGGGCTCAGGTTGACGCCCTGCAGCAATCGGAGGCCGGGCAGCCGCCAGCCGAGATAGAAAAGCGTGGCGCCCACTCCACAGCCCAGATCGAGCACCCGCTGGACCGGGTATGGGCAGCGCTCGATTTCGCGGGCAACCAGCTCGTTGGAATAGCTCATGGCCTCGCGCAAGGACCCGACCTCCGGAGGCCAGAGCGCCGCATGGAGGTTGCGGGTGCCGTCGTCCTTTCCCCATCGCAGGAACCGTTCGGTGTTGAGATCGTAATACGCCTGCACCTGCCGGGCATGCTCCAGGTCCTGGGTATGGTTCATCGAAGCAGCTCTTTTCCTGTGCTGGTGTTGTGGCGCAGGGTCGGCGCCAGGGCGAAAGAATAATATGAGAAGATCGATTTTAAAATCCCCCTGCCCACTTTTCAAAGGGGGAACCTGGAGGAAGGGAGCCGATCGGATTTGTATCCGTTAAGAGAAAAGCGAAGACCCGGTCTTTGCGGCCTCGGCGAAAACAAACCGTTTGACATCGGCATGATTCTGGTTAAATTTTATATCACTGAAATTTAGACTTGACTATCTTTCAGTGATATGAAATAATGCCGGGCATGCTGGATCGACTGCTGTACCGAAATATATGGAGGGAATTGACCCGGGAAAAACGCATGGTTTTTTTGGCGGGCGCGCGGCGCGTCGGGAAGACCACCCTGGGGGAAATGATCGCGCAGTCGTATCCGAACCATGTTTACATGAACTGGGAAATACCGGAAGACCGCACGCGGTTGATCCGCAACCCGACATTCTTTGAGGAAGCCGAGCGCCGGGACGAATCCACGCCGTTGGTGATGTTCGATGAGATCAACCGGCACCGGGGCTGGCGCAGATACCTCAAGGGTTCCTACGACCGGGTCGAGGGCGAATACCAGTTCCTGGTGGCCGGCAGCAGCCGGCTGGACTACCCCCAACGCCGGGGCGACTCCCTGGCCGGGCGCTACTACCTGCTGCACCTGTGGCCGTTCACCCAGGCGGAGCTGGGCCGCGCCAACCTGAAGGCGGAGGATTTTTTTACCAACCCCCAGCAGGTCAGCATGGAGCGGCAATCCGAACTCCGGGCGTTGTGGCGGACGCTTGCAGAGCAAAGCGGCTTCCCGGAGCCGTTCCTCGCCGGCCGGAAGACCTCCTACCGGCGCTGGTCGGCCGCTTACGCCGAACAGCTGATTCGAGAGGACATCCGGGACCTGACCGGGGTCAAGGCAATCGCGGAGATGGAAACGCTCTATCATCTGCTGCCGGCCCAGGTGGGGCGCTTGCTGTCGGTGCCGAGCCTGGCGCAGGGGCTGCAGGTCGCTTACAATACGATCCGCAGCTGGCTGATGACCCTGCAGCGGTTTTTTGTGGTCCTCAGCCTTTCACCCTGGTCACGGGATGTGCCCCGGGCGATTCGGGAAGGGCAGAAGATTTACTTATGGGACGTTCCCCGGGTGCAGGATGGCGAGGCGCGCTTCGAAAACATGGTGGCGTTGGAGCTGTGTCGGGCGGTTTCCAACTGGAACGAGATGGGCTACGGCCGCTTCAGCCTGAATTTCATCCGCACCAAGGACCAACAGGAGGTCGATTTCGTCCTGAGCGATGACGGCCGGCCGGTTCTGCTGGTGGATGCCCGGGCGCAGGAGCAGCAACCGTCGGCCGCGCTGATGAAGTTCCAGGCCGCGCTGAGAGTTCCAGCCGTCCAGCTGGTGGAGGCGGCAGAGGGCTACCGCCGGGTCTCCAACGAGGATCAAAGCATTCTGATTGCACCGGCCTGCCAGTATCTGGCAGGACTTCCATGATGTCGAACCGAAAGGAGGGAATGCCGCCGCCGAAGTGCATGCTTATGAAAACCATTTGAAATAATGAACAAAAAATGGTGTTGCAAAAAAGATTTTTGGTGCTATTTTTACGCCTCTTCAAAACGCGGACATCCCCTATCCCGAGAACGGTCCGCGAGCGGCGGGAGCGGACTTTAGATGATCCCCAGCGCCTTAGCCGGTGGCTGCATCCGAAGTCCAGGGGTTAAACCTCGAATCAGGATTCTTTATGATACCAAAGGGGAATACAGGGAGTGGAAAAAGAAGATATCTTGCACGTGGAAGGTCGTTTGGGTGAGCTGATCATTGGTAACCGCATCCCCAAGGACTATTTCGTCACCAAGGGGACGGGTCAAAGCGACCTCACCGTTCATGCCGGTTCCTATCATCTCGCCCTCAAGGCGGCAGGCGTCGAGATGTGCAACATCATGACGTATTCCTCCATCCTGCCGAGCATCGCCAACGAAATTCCAAGGCCGGCGTGCCTGGTTCACGGCTCTGTCATGGAATCCATCTTTTCCGTGTGCACGGTGAACAAGGGCGAACGCGCCACCGCCGGGATCATCTACGGCTGGCTCTACGACAAAAAGACGCGCCACAAATACGGCGGGCTCGTGTGCGAGCTTTACGGCGACCACTCGATCCAGGAGATCGAGCGCCGGCTGCACGCCAGCGTCGAGGAGCTATACTACAATGGATACTCGGACGACTTCGATCTGAAAGATCGGCACCTCATCACCGAAAGCTTCGTGCCCGAAAAAAAATACGGAACGGCGCTCGCGGCCCTGTGCTTCGTGAATTACCATTACCCGATCCTGCGGGTAAACCTGAACGCCTGATGTCCGATTTCGGTGCGATCCCAGCCGAATATGCCGGGGAAGCGGCGGCGCGCATCGTCGTGCTGCCGGTTCCCTACGACGAAACCTCTACGTGGATGAAGGGCGCCGACCGCGGCCCGCAGGCCATCATTGAAGCCTCGGCCAATATGGAGCTCTTCGACATCGAAACCGGGAGCGAGGTTTTCCGTCAGGGCATCTACACGGCGCCGGCGGTCGCCGAGCGCTCCTCGCCCGATGCCATGGTGGCCGCCGTCCGCAGTCGCGTCGGCGGCTATCTCGATAACCACAAGTTCGTCGTCGTCATCGGCGGCGAGCACTCGGTGAGCGTAGGCAGCATTCAGGCCCATGCCGCGCGCCATCCCGGCATGGCCGTGCTGCAGCTGGACGCCCACGCGGACCTCCGCGAGGAGTACGAGGGCAGCCGGTTCAACCACGCCTGCGTCATGGCGCGGGCGCGGGAGATCTGCCCCGTGGTCCAGGTCGGGCTCCGCAGCATGGACCGGTCCGAGCAGGCGAGCCTGAGGCCGGACAGCGTCTTCTGGGCGCACCACATCGCCGCCGACAGGGACTGGATCGCCGCCGTGCTCAACCGGCTGCCGGCCGTGTGTTACGTCACCATTGACCTGGACGTATTCGACCCGGCGCTCATGCCGTCCACCGGCACGCCGGAGCCCGGCGGCCTTTTTTGGTATGACGTGACCCGCCTGCTGCAGGCGGTCAGCCGACGCTGCCGGGTGGTCGGGTTCGATGTGGTCGAACTCTGCCCCAGCGACCACAACCGCGCGCCGGATTTCCTGGCCGCCAAGCTGATCTACAAGTTTCTGAGCTGGTGCTTCGAGCGGGCGCCGCTCCCGTAACAAGGACGTTGTCGGATGAAAAAGAAAGCGCTTCTCAAAAGACCCGTGCGGCACATCGACGCCACCTCGTTCGATGCCACTCCCATTATCGACGCCATGCGCGAGATGTCCTTCACCTCGCGGGACACCGCCGCCGCGGCCGATATCTTCGAGCGCATGCTGCGGGACAAGGGCTGCACCATCGTGCTGTCACTGGCCGGCAGCACCAGCGCGGCGGGCTGCATGCAGGTGTACGCCGACCTGGTCCGATATAATATGATCGATGCCGTGGTGGCCACCGGCGCATCCATCGTGGATATGGATTTCTTCGAAGCCCTGGGCTACAAACATTACCAGGGCTCCTCCACGGCCGACGACCGCCAGCTGCGGGAACTTTACATCGACCGCATCTACGACACGTACATCGACGAGGAGCAGCTGCAGGCCTGCGACCTGACGGTCAAGAAGATCGCCGACAGCCTGCCGCCCAAGCCTTATTCCTCCCGCGAGTTCATCTACGAAATGGGGCGCTACCTGACCAAGCACGCCGTCAAGAAGGGCTCGCTCGTCGAACTGGCCTATCGCCACAACGTTCCCATCTTCTGCCCGGCCTTCACCGATTCGAGCGCCGGCTTCGGCCTGGTCAAGCACCAGGCGGACCGGCCCGACCGCCATCTAACCCTGGACTCCATCCGGGATTTCTACGAGCTCACCCGGATCAAAATGGAAGCCAAGACCACCGGCATCTTCATGATCGGCGGCGGGGTCCCCAAGAATTTCATCCAGGATACGGTCATCTGCGCCGAGGTGCTGGGCCGCGAGGTGCCCATGCACAAGTACGCTGTGCAGATCACCGTGGCCGACGCGCGCGACGGCGCCTGTTCGAGCTCCACCCTCAAGGAGGCTTCCTCCTGGGGCAAGGTGGATACGACCTTTGAGCAGATGGTCTTCGCCGAGGCGGGGTCGGTGCTGCCGCTCATCGTCAGCTGCTTGTATCACCGGGGAAGCTGGCGCAAGCGCAAACGGCGGGAGTGGGCCAAGATCTTCTATCCGGCGGTTGAAAAACGACGCCTCAGGCCGTGAGCCTGAACCCGGCAGGCGCTCGCCGGAAAACGGGTTCTGCGCCGGCGACCGCCCTTCATGCAAAGCCGCGCATGATCGCGATGGCCAGCTGGAAGTAGACCGTGATCCCGATGGCGTCGATGATCGTGGCCATCAGAGGCCCGGCCGTCAGGGCCGGATCGAAGTTCATCCGCTTCAAAACCAGCGGAATCAGCGCCCCCCCCAGATTAGCCAGCATGAGGGTCGCCAGCAGCGCGGAGCCAACGATGGCGGCCAGCATGAGGTTGTGATCCTGCAGGAAGACCCTAAAGTAGGCCATCAGGCCCAAGGTGACCCCCAGGGCTGCGCCCATCCACATCTCCCGCCCGAACACCCTCAGAAAATCCTTCGGGCAGACTTCTCCCAGGGCCAGGGCACGCACCACCATGGTTGCCGACTGAGTGGCGGCGTTGCCGCAGGTGCCGACCACCATGGGGATGAAAAAGGCCAGCGCCACCATCTCCTTGATTGCACCGGCATTCCATTCCATGATGGTGGTTGAAATCAGCGAAGTGAACAGCAGGATGGCCAGCCAGCAGAAACGGCTCCAGAACAGCCGCGGCATGGGGCGTCTGAAGTATTCCTCTTCAAAGGGAACCACGGCCGAAATCCGCTGGAAGTCCTCGGTGTTTTCGGCCTCGATGATGTCGATGACGTCGTCGACGGTGATGATCCCGAGCAGCCGGTTCTCGCCGTCCACCACCGGAATCGCGAGGAAGTCGTATTTCTGGATTTGGGCGGCGGCGGATTCGACGTCCAGGTTGTGATGCACCGCGATGACGTTCGCCTCCATGATGTCGCGCAGCCGGGCCTGGGGCTTGGACATGATGATGTCGCGGAGAGATGCCACGCCCAACAGATGGTGGCTTCCGTCGGTGAGATAAACCTGGTAGATGGTTTCCTTGTTGGGCGCCTGCAGCCGGAGGGATTCCAGGGCGTCCTTGACGTTCATATCGGGCGGCAGGTTGCAATAGTCGGTGGTCATGACGGCGCCCGCCGTACCCTCGTCGTAGTTCCAGAGACGCCGGATCTCGTTGCGCTCGGCCTGGGCGATGAGCGGCATGATCGCTTCGCTGATCTCGGGATCCACTTTCTTGAGCAGATCGACCCGGTCGTCGGGCTCCATGTTTTCGATGAACTGCAGCATGGTTCGAGTCCGGCCGGTTTCCAGGCAGCTCTGCTGGGTTTCCAGGGACAGGTGCTCAAAGGCTTCGATGGCGATCGTGTTGCCGATCTTTACCAGGGTTTCCACGATCTCCAGCGGGCCCAGGCCGCTGTTTTCGAGATACTCGGCGATATCGGCCGGATGGCGTTCGCGCAGCGTCTCCACCTCTTGACGGTCTTCGAGACGGCATGCCGACGAATTTTCGGGGATGAGTTGCGGGGAAGTGGAAGTGGTCATCGGGCATCTCCTACCCGCCTTGGGTCCATCGTTTCGAGGCCAAAACGGTCAGGAGCCTGCCCTTACATCAGGGGCGCGCGGCTCGCTGGCCGGCGTTCTGATCTCGGACAGACAAACCCGGCTCTGAAATGCAATTGCCTCTTCGGTGACTCGGACGACTGCCAGGGTCGCCTGTATTCATGTATTCCGTCCCTGAATGGTTGAGTCATTCCGGCGGGCCCGTAGGCCGGAGAATGCCGGTTTCGTAAAATCCTGCCTCTTTTAAGTAAACCGATGGTGAAAAGCAAGCGAAAAATCCATTCAGATCCCTTCCGGCGCAGATGGGGTGGAAACTCAGACCGCCGCCAGTTTGCGCAGCCCCAGACATTTTAGGTACGAGGTCTCGGGCATGGACAAAAGCACCGGATGGTCGTCCGCCTGGCCGCCCCGATAGATGATATGGGCGAGGCCCTGCTCCTTGGCCACGGCTTCGGCCAGAAGGTCGAGAAAGTCGCTTTCGCCAAGGTGGTGGCTGCAGCTGCAGGCGAACAGCACCCCTCCCGGCTTGAGCCGGCGCCAGGCCAGGCGGTTCAGTTTCTGGTAGGCCTTGACGGCTTGCGGCAGGTTTTTTCGCGACTTGACGAAAGCCGGCGGATCGGCGACCACCGCATCGAAGGAGTCCCCGCAGCTGGCCAGAAAGTCAAAAACGTCTCCATGATGGAAGTCGGCCCGTTCCGGCGCGATCCCGTTGGCGGCAAGCCCCCTTTCCACCAGACCCAGGGCATCGCGGCTTTCGTCGACGAAGGTGACGTGCGCAGCGCCTGTTTTCAGAGCCCGCAGCCCCCAGCCGCCGGAGTAGCAGAACAGGTCCAGCACGCGGCCGGAAGCCGCTTCCCGAACCAGTGCGCCGAAGCGCAGCCGATTGACGCGCTGGTCGAGAAAGAAACCGGTTTTTTGACCGGCCACTAGGTCGGCGGCGTACCGGACCCCATCCTCGTATACCTCCGCCCGCGCCAGAACGGACGGGTCTCCGCAGACGACTTTCCGGAACAATTCCACCGCTTCGAGTCGTCGGACGGCCGAGTCGCAGCGCAGCACCAGCCCCCGGAGGGGCACCTGGAACACCCGCTCGATCAGCACGGGCAGACGTTCGGCCAACCTCGTCAACATCAGATCCATGCCGGCGGTGTTGCTTTGGATCACGGCATGGGGCGGAAAAAAATCGACCACCAGCCCCGGCAGCAGGTCCGCCTCTGAAAAAACGAGGCGGGCACTGCGTCCCTTCTCCAACGGCAGACGCTTGGAAAAGGCGCCAAGCAGCCGATCGTCCAACAGTCGGTTCAGGTCGCCGACCTCGCCGCGGGCGACCGCCCGGCCGGCGATCAACGAGTGGCGATTGAAGTAGCCGGTCGCAACGGTGCGGCGTTCGTGCACAAACCGGCACCAATAGGCCGGTTCATCCCGTTCGCCGCGGTTTCCGATTTCGTTCGAATAAACCCACAGGAACCCGCCCGCCAGGCGGCGGGCGGCGCGGGGGGAAACGACGACGGCGGGCAACGCGGCAGAGTGTTCGGCAGGCACGGTCATGGCCGTTCCCCTTCCTTCATGGCAAACCCGGGTTGGATGAGAGCGGGTCCGGACTCCGAGTCAAAGATCGCGCCGTTGCGCCCCCCACCCCTCGGCGATGCAGCGGATCGAACTGCGGAAGTCATCCACATTGAAAATCTCGAGCGTCACCACCCGTTCTCCGTCTGCGTCCGCCAGCCGCTGCAGCAAGGCGGCCCGCAGCGACCGATCCAGATGATGAACGGACCGGTGGTCGGCGCCGTTCTCGATGCCGTGCAGGTGCACCACGCGGGTCTTCGCGAGATGGCGGTTCAGATGGCGATGCACATCTTCGGCCCAGAGCAGCAGGTGGCCGATGTCCGTGCAGATGGAAAGGTCTAGCTCGCCGACGATGTCCGACACCCGTCCGAAGGGATAGTCCAGATTTTCGATGCAGAGTTTCTGCGACGAAACGTCTTGGATGATCGCCCCGACGGAATCCCGGTGAAAAGCCTGCCATCGCGGCAGGTCGTCCGAAGGGGGGTCTCCGCGGCGGTCGCCGGCAAGGTGAAGGATGTAGGCGAAGGGGTCCAGCGGCTCCATACGCATGATGATGCGGCGGCAGGCGTCCACCGCCCGCCGGCGCTCGGCGGACTCGGCATGGCCGGTGTGGATGTCGATCGGCAGATGGACCGTGTAGGTCAGGTCGTTCTGGGCGGCAAGGTTCTTGAGCGTGCGGACGGTCTCCTCGGAGGGGATGTTGGAGAAGCCGGTCGACTCGAAGAGCACGATTTCAACGTCATCCACCTGGTCCGCCAGGAACCGGACGTTCGGAATGATATCGTCCGGAATCACATAAGAGGAGGTGCCCAGCCTGAACGGCAACCGATTTTTCAGGGACGGAACCATGGTGGGTTCCATAGTCTGAAGAAACCGCTTCCGTCAATAGGTTAATAATCGTCATCTCCGCCCGTCAGGCGCGGCGGCGCCTTGCCGGAAGACGGCAGCTCGAAGACATACGGGAAACGCGGCCGTTCGATTTTTTCGATGGCCTCTGCCGTCAGAAAAGCCCGGTCCTGGACCATCGAGAAGGGGACCTCACCCATGCCGCCCAGATCGGTGATCAGGGCAGCCTCGGGGAGCGGCTGCAATCGCCCGAAGACCATGATCCAGTCGCCGTCCCGCAGCGGGGGAATCCCTTCACCGGCAACCATCATTCCCATGGCGATGGCGTCCGCCAGGCAGCACACCATGTTGCCTCGCAGCAGGGCGAACTTCCCAAGCCGGTCCAGCTGAGCGCTCCGTTTGACGATTCCGCGCGTTACATAGCGCCGGTCCGACCGTGCGGCCGGATCGGCTTGTACGGTCAGGAAAAGCCGGGCCGGATTCGACTTTAGATAACGATCTCCGTTGCGGACCACATAGGGGTCGGGATCAACCCGGGCGTCGGGAGGCGGCTTGACGGTAAAGCCGGCTGAACCTTTTAAGGTGCCGGCCCCGGCAGTTAAAGCCAGCATGCTTAACAGTGCAAAGCACAAGGAGCGCCGTATGTTGGCGCCGCCGGCGGGGCGGACCAGGAATGCCGCTCCCACGATCAAGAACCCGACGGCCGCCGCAGCGGTGAGCGGCCGGAACCTGGGGTTCATAAACGCCGCATAGGCCTCGGTTCGGGAGAGAAGCAGCATGTAAAGACCCAATCCGAGGACAAACACTCCGTCCAGCGCCAGCAGGGCACGTTTCATCCGCCTACCTGATTAAACATCCCAAAAGGAAGGTTAACCCGAACACGCAGACCATCGGTACGATAACCAGTGTCCACGCCATTTGTTTGGGAAACGTCCCAAAATACATACCTATCAGCTTGAGATCCACCATGGCGCCCAAAGCCATGAAGCTCAGCTGAGCGGCCGGGGGCACGTAAACAAAGGAGGCGGCGACAAAGGCATCCGCCTCGGAACAGACGCAGAGCAGGACTGCCAGTAGCATCAACACGGCAATGGAAAGAGACGTGCTGCCGGCCAGCACTTGAACGAGCGGCCAGGGCAGGAAGACCTTGAAGGCGGCCGAAGCCAGCGCGCCTAAAACGAGGTATTTGCCCATCTCCAGAAACTCGGAAGCCCCGCTGCTGAAAAGATCCAGCATCATCCGGCGGCTGGGCCGGTCCGCTGGCACGTGCTGGGGACCGTGCGCATGCGCATGGTCCAAGTCCGTCAACGAAAGCGATTGGTTGGACTCGACGGACCGGCCGGCGCAGAACCCCCGGCGGCAGAGCCACCCGGTCAGCGCCGCACTGCCGGCAACGATAAGGATTCGTCCGGCGACCATTGGGATGTTCCCGCTGAAGGCCACGTAGGTGGAAAGCAACACCACGGGGTTGATAACCGGAGCCGCCAGCATGTATGTGACCGCGCTCAGCGGCGGGACTCCTTTTGCCAGCAGCCGGCGCGCCAGGGGAACCGACCCGCACTCACAAATGGGCAGGAGCATTCCACCCAGCAGCCCGACCGTGATGCGGCCCAGCGTCCCTTGGGGGATTCGGCTCGCGATCCGCTCCATGTTCATATACCGGTCGACGGCGGCCGACAGCAGAGACCCAAGGAGCAGGAAGGGGGCGGCCTCCAGGACGATCGAAACCGCAATGCGGGACATCAGTTGAATATCTTGAAGCATCATCGAAAGTGTTGCCTGCACCCGCACCGCCGAGGCTGCTAGCGGGTGAGCGCCGGCTGGTCGGTTGATGGCTGAAAGCGTTTATAGGCCATCGCGGTTGGCATGTCACCTAGTTTCACGGATCCCCTTTTGGCGGCATGATTTGACTTTGGCAAAGCGCCTCCTTAATTTTCTGCCATTCTTAGAATGGATAGCCTGACCGCGCTGACCGCCGCCACGCCGTGCGATCCAAGCTGATCGGCGTTTGCGGGGTAATACCTGTGCGGGTCGCCCTGAACCTCATCCGCCTGGTCCAGCTGCTTCATATCGGCGTTTTCCACCCGGCCCTGTTCGATCTAACCCACGGGTTGGTGCGGGAGCTCATCCGAATGATGGCGGCGCCGGGCCTATGGTGGCGGTGGAGCCGGTGGGCGACGCATTCGAATTGGTTGAGGAGGAAATGGAATGCCCCCGTTTGAATCTTTTGACCGCTTGCTGGCTGATATGGAGCGGGGAATTATCAGCGGGCTGACGAACCCGGCGAGGATACAGGCCTTCCTGGATGATATCGCCTACAGCACCGACGACTTCTACCGATGTCCGTTGCGGGTGCTGAGGGAGCGCACCGCTCACTGCTTCGATGGGGCGGTGTTTGCTGCCGCTGCGTTGCGCCGCATCGGCCACCCGCCCCTGATACTGGACCTCTTGTCCAACGGCCGGGACGATGAGCACCTGCTCGCCGTTTTCAAAGTCGACGGCCACTGGGGCGCGGTCGCCAAATCCAATTTCGTCGGCCTGCGTTTCCGCGAGCCGGTTTACCGCAGCCTGCGCGAGTTGGCGATGTCCTACTTCGAGCAGTATTACAATATCGAACGCGAAAAGACCCTGCGTGGGTACACCGGCCCGCTGAATCTGCAGCGCTTCGACCGCTTCGATTGGATGACAAAGGACGAAGCCATGGAACTCATCGCCCGGCGCACGGATGAGACCCGCCGCATGGACCTGCTGCCGCCCGGCTTGGCGGAAAGACTATCCCCGGTCGATGAACGCTCCTATCAGGCCGGGCTGACCGGGGCTGATCCAAAAGGCCTTTTTGTGCCGTCCCCATGAGGGTTGACGGGTATTTTCTCAGATCCGCTTGTGGCGCTTGAGCTTGTCCTCCATATCCATTCGCGCCGAAGCCCGTGCCTGGGCCCTCATGATGAAGGCGTCGCGCTGGTTTTTGGGAACCGCCGGTTGAAGCTCGGCGGGTTTGCGCGCCAAGGTGAGCGCGCCGCTCGGGCAGGTGCTGACGCATAGCCCGCATCCGATGCAGCGGTCGGTGTTCAGCGAGGCGCGGCCGTCCGCCATGGCGAGGGCGTCCATCTGGCAGCGTTCGATGCAGGCTTCGCATCCCACGCACAAATCCGCATCATAGGCTGCAATGAACGGCGAAGAAACCGCAAGTGAGGGTTTAGGGTGCCTTTTCAGGTGCAGAAGCATTTGGCAGCAGTCCCCGCAGCAGCAGCAGATGTTCACGATGTCCTGGGCGTTGCTCGGCTGCAGCACCAGGCCGTCCGCCTCGGCTTTCTTTATTATCTCCAGCGTTTCTTCCAGGGTGATGAACCGCCCCAGCCCGTTGCGGGCATAATAGTCGGCGCCCCAGCCGAAAACGAGACAGGCCTCCATTAATTTGTCACAACCCGCTCCTTTGATGTGATGCTCCCGGCGGCAGATGCAGGGAGCGACCAAGAATTTTGATTGCTGGCGAACAATTTCCTCGGCCTTCTCGTATGGCAGGACTTCCAGGCCCGCGTGGATGCTTTGGCCGACCGGTACGGTTCGAAGCTGCGGAATTCGGCCGAAAGCTTCCCGGCTCAGATTGGGAAGGTACTCATCCATATCCCGCACGAATTCGGGATCGAGGTCGTTCACATGGTATTCCCAGATGCCGACCACAAACTGGGCCGCCATGTAACGCGGCTCCCGGTCCGGGCTTTCGATACTGAAGATCAACCCCTTTCGGGAGAGCTCTTTGAGACGCAACTCGGCTTCTTTGGGAGAAAGACCGGCCCGTTCGGCGATGGCCGTCGCCGATTCGAGCTTCATGGTCACTTTCATCGCCAATTCGGCTTCGTCCGGGGTGAAGAGCCGCTTCAGAATGCGCATTTCGACGCCGCTTTCGGTCGATGGAAAACCTGAAGGCAGACTGTCCAGGTGCTCTCGCAGACGCGTATAAACGTCGGGCATTGCAGGGTCCTCTCTGAAAAGGTTTCAAAGCCGATACAGTTTCAGCTCCAATCATCCTTGGCACGCATTGCTCTTTTTGTAAAGGAATTAGGAGGATTGGCGACAATGCGAATGGAAGGTGTCTAAATTGATTAGAAAACAAATCGGCCCGCAGCCGAATAAAGCCGTGCGGATAGGGAAGGATGATTGCCGCAGGATCCGATGCGTTAATGCTGGGAGGTTTCTCCGGCTAAAAGAAAACGCTCCAGTTCGCTGTCGAGGACTTTCCACCCCTTACCGAGCTTTTGCGCTCTGATTTTGCCGCTTGCAATCAATTTCAAAAATGTGGGCCGTGAAATACGAAGGTAGTGACATGCCTCGCTGGTGTTGAACACCGGCGGCAGTGTGATGGTCGAAGCGTGATGGTTCCGGCGGGAACGGTCGATAAGCCGGCTACCAGTTTTATCGTCGTCCTCGTTCATCATCATTCCTTATGTTTTGGTACAGCGGATAAGTGAAAATCTGAATCAATCCATTGGCTCCGGTGAATGGCCGGGGGCTTCACCACCCTGATTTAAAAAACCAACAGTTTGGGCAAAAGCAAAAAATGCGCCACCTAGCATTGGGGGCAAATCATCAAATCTGATTCCTAAAGATAGATAAATTTTGCCATGATCCACCACCTTTTCCTTCCGGACTATCTTGCCTGAAATAACCAATGACATTTTTTCTATAGATAAAATTACCCGCGCCTCTGGTTTATGGCCATTGAGTATGCCTTTAAAGACGGTCTGATGGCTATCTTCAACATGATTTTCCGGCGTTAGGAAACACAGGCCGGAAACCGACCAATCTCTTGCAAATCCAGTCATTCGAATGGATGCGGCTAGATCTTTATCTGCAATTATTTCAATGCTTATAGGGGTGGCAAGGCTATACCGTTGCGCTTTTCGAGCTGACGTAGAACCGTTTTCGGCCTTTCCCGAATTTCGGATTTGGAGAAGATCTATGATTTTAGCCTCAAAATGGGAATGGACCCTGCACAGCCGGATGATTTTTTCCTTTTTGATGCTAACCAGTTCTGTTCTCTTGAGCGTTACGATATGAGACTGGGAACGGATGTCTTCAGAAAAGGGGTAAATGACACCGAAAATATCGTTCGGCTTGAGCACCTGAATGGGCTTCTTGAATTTGACCTGTTGATCTTCGATCATCCGATAGTTGGACTCTTTGAGCTCCCCAGATACCACAAAATTTAATGCCCCCTCCACCTCCCCTAGTTGTTTCACTGTTATTCCGGTTGAATAACATACATTCTCAACGATTTGGTAAAGATCCAGGAGTTCGTCTGCGGTCATTTTTATCCAGAATGCGGTAGCCGGATTTCCATCAGAGGCTTGACCTTGAAACTCTGAAATAAACCTCTCTACCTCCTCCCTTTTTGGTTTGACCGCTTGCCACTGCGCCATTTTTGTCGCAATTGCGCTTAGAAACTGGCCTTCCTTGAGATAAAGCCGTGTGACCCGGTCATAATGGTTGGCGGCTGCTTGAAGATGGGAATTCGCTGCCAGAAGGTTTGCATAGATCTTCAGCAGCTGCGGATTGTCTGGAAAACGCTTGACCCAATACCCGAGAACATCCAGGGAATTGATGACGATGCTGCCGTTTAAAATGTATTCCAGCAATCGAGAGTTCATTCTGAGACGGTTTTCTTTAGGTTGGGGTGAGCGCATTTTCCCCAGTCATAACTTCGCCTTCGGCCCCACTCGCTGCAGACTCCGCAGGTTTTTTTTTCAGCGCAATCGAAAACCACTTCTTGACCTGATCCATTGGGTGAGTGCCCATCTGTTTCAGGGGAGAAATGAAAGGAAGTCAAAATTACGTTGCGGCTCAGCCTGGCGCAATGAAAAGGGGCATAGACCAACTGTGCGGCAGGCATTTTAACCTCCATCCATTTTCTCCTTCTATAAGATTAACCTATTTAAACTATTTGATTTATTTCCACACCAAACCAGGAATGCCCCGATTCGTACCGATCCTATTGAATTATCGGTAGGTTATCTTTTTTCTTTAATTTTTTAACACAAAGGCCGACGGAATCGGCGATTCGATGGATATATCTTCATGTGCGAAGGAGCGGAAACGAATGGCAAGCGCATGCAACATCAGGCGAGGATATTTTTTCTGAAGGGATTTGTCGCCGTATAACGTATCACCCACAATCGGGTGACCGATGCCGAAAAAATGAGCACGGATCTGGTGTTTGCGGCCGGTCTGAGGATAGACCTTGAGCAGGGTGTAGCCGGAGCAACGCCTTTCCACCGTGTATTGAGTGATGCAGGGCTTTCCTTTTTCCTGGTCCCCTCCCATTCTGCCCGAACCGAAACGCCTTAGAGGCCTGTCGATGGTGCCACGGTCTGCCTCGATTAACCCATGGACTATAGCGAGGTAGGTTTTGTGGACCTTGCGCTGCTCGAACAACTGGTTCAGATACCGGTGGGTTTCAGCATTCTTAGCGAACAGAATGACCCCGCTCACCTGTTTGTCCAGACGGTGGACGACAAAAAGCTTTTGCTGGCGTGCTTCGGACACCAGCTTGAGAAGGGACATCTTTTCGCGGTTGCGCTCGGGAATCGAGGCGAGTTTGATCGGCTTGTCGACGGCGATGAGATCGTCATTTTCATAGAGAATGGGAATCGTGTGAAATCCGGTAATGATGGGGGCGGCCATGTCGCTCCTGCCGGGAGGGAAAGTTCAACCTCATCCTATCAGCAAACCCTGCATGAAATCCAGCGCTGCTTTATTGGGGGGGGATTGTCTGCTATTACGGCGGCAGTATTGGTATGGTACCGCGGGAGTCGAAGCCGGGTGCCGGCCGCAACCCGTTCAAAGCACATTTTCAACAAAAGGAATGCAAGCGGGCAGGCGTTTGAAGGGGAAAACGATGTCGAATGCACGACTGCGAATCGATCTTGAGAAAATCGTTCACAACACTCGGCGGGTGCTGGCGATCAGCCGCGAGCACGGGTTAGGGGTCATGGGGGTGACCAAGGGGGCGGCAGGCCTTCCCGAAGTGGCGAAGGCGATGCTTGCTGGCGGCATTGAAACTCTGGGGGATTCGCGGCTCGATAATATTGCGCGCCTCAGGGCTGCGGGAATCCGAACTCACACAACCCTGCTGAGACCTCCCGGTCCGAGCGACACCGCTCGCACGATTGAGTTGGCCGACGCCAGCCTGAATTCGGACATCTCGATGGTGGAAGCCCTCTCCATCGAAGCCCGTATGCAACGCAAGATCCACGGCGTGATGCTCATGGTCGACCTCCATACCGGCCGGGAGGGGCTGGCGCCGGATCGGGTTGCCGCCGCCTGGCGCAGGCTGATATCCCTTCCGGGAATTCAGTTTCAGGGGATCGGGGCCTACTTTCACATGGCCAGCGACAGCAGTCATCATCTCCAGGGCTTGCGGGTTTTCGTTTCCCTGGCAAAACAAATTCAAAAGGAGGTCGGAAAGCTGCCGATCCTGCTGTCCGGCGGTTCATCGAACATTTTACGCACCATCGTGGTGGAGGGGCATCCCAATCCGGGGATCAACCACCTGCGCGTCGGGACGGCCATTCTGCTGGGGTTCTCCTCTTCCCTCAATCCGATCACCATTGACGGTCTTGAACGCGATACGTTTATCCTTCAGGCGGAAGTGATCGAAGTCAAAGCGGAGCAAACCGGTGAGGCGATCCTCGCCTTGGGCAGGCTGGACACCGACCCCCAGTTTCTTTTTCCAATGGATCGCGGGGTGAAGGTTGGCGATGCCTCCAGTGACCATCTCGTGGTCCGAATGGACCCAGCCCCCCGGGTCGGGGACTGGGTGTCCTTTCGTCTCGGCTACCCGGCGCTATGCCGGTTGATGGCCTCACCTTATGTCAAGATAGAGTACGTGAAGGGAAGCTCGTAGCTCGCAGTTGACAGTCGAAATAGGCATTAAATCTCTTTTTAAATGCGTTTTCCCCTGTTTTGACTATGAGCTTAGAGCTATGACCTATGATCTCTAATGCGTCAAAATCTTGCTGAGGAACAGCTTGGTCCGTTCGCTCTTGGGATGAGAGAAGAACTCGTCGGGCGGGGCGATTTCAATCAGTTCTCCGAAGTCCATGAAAGCCACGCGATGGGAGACTTCGCGTGCGAAGCCCATCTCATGGGTGACCACGATCATGGTCATTCCCTCGCGCGCCAAATTTCGCATCACTTCCAGCACCTCGTTGATCATCTCCGGGTCGAGAGCTGATGTGGGTTCGTCAAAGAGCATGATCTTCGGCCGCATGCACAGTCCGCGGGCGATGGCCACGCGCTGCTGCTGGCCGCCCGAGAGCTGGGCCGGAAAGCGGTGAAGCTTGTCGCCCAAACCGACCTTTTCCAGCACGTAGCGGCCCTGATCCTGGGCCTCCTTTTTAGGAATCTTCCGGACCTTGATCGGCGCCAGTGTCACGTTTTGCAGCGCCGTCATGTGAGGGTAAAGGTTGAACTGCTGAAAGACGAACCCGATCTCCGCCCGCAGCTTGGTCATGTTGGTCCTCGAGTCGTGAACCTTCATGTGATCTACGACGAGCTCGCCCTTCTGGATGGGCTCCAGTCGGTTGATGCAGCGGATGAGCGTGCTCTTGCCCGAACCGGACGGACCGCAGACCACCAGCACCTCCGCCGGATCGACCTTGAGGTTGATGCCTTTCAGCACGTGCAGCTCGCCGAACCATTTGTGGACATCCTTGAACTCGATCATGATCTAGTCTTTTCCCAGCGAATAGCCCACTGACATGCGTTTTTCCAGGCTGTTTGACAGCTGGATGAGCGGATAGCAGATCGCGAAATATAGAATGGCTACCAGACCGAATACCAGAAGCCCTTGCGGAATGCGCTGCACCGTGAGCCAGCCCACCCGAGTCACATCAATCACGCCGATGGCAGAAACCACCGAAGAGTCCTTGATCAACAGAACATATTGGCCCACCAGCGGCGGCAGGATGACGCGCATGGCCTGGGGCAGGATCACGTAGCGCAGCTGCTGGAGCCAGTTCAGCCCGGTCGAGGTGGCTGCCTCCCTCTGGCCTCCGGGGACCGATTGGATGCCGGCCGATACTATTTCGCAGATAAAGCAGGACGCAAGATTGGTGAGCGCGATTACCGCTGCCGGGAAGGCATCCAGATGAACCCCCAGCTCCGGCATGATGAAGAAGATGATGAATATCTGGACCAGAAAAGGTGTTCCGCGGATGACGTCCACCCAGATTCCGATGAGGACCTTGCCCACCCGATAGCGCGAAGCGCGAATAACGCCCCAGACGAAGCCGATGACAGTGCCCATCATCAGGCTCAGACCCGAAACGGCGATGGTCACCCATAGCCCCTTCAGGAAGAAGGGCAGACTGTGCATCAGCTGTTCGAGGTAGAAGCCCCACATACCATTGCGCCGGGTTCAGAGAGTCCAGGGTTCCAGGGTCCAAGGGAAAAACGGCACTCGTTGCGAATGCTTCTTTTCACTTGAACCTTCGACCGCTTGAATCCTTGAACCCTTCCTTCTACGGTTGCATATAAATCAATCGCCGTTGCGACCACGCCGTCATCCACTTGAGGGCATAATAGATCAGCAGGTAAAATGCCGCCGAGGTCAAGAATCCCTCGGCCGGCATGAAGCGCTCCGATGTGATGATCTGGCCGGCGCGGGTCAGCTCCGGCAGCGAAATGAGCGACAGCAACGCCGAGTCCTTCACCAGCACGATGGCCTGCCCCAGCATCGGAGGCAGCGTCACGCCGATGGCCTGGGGCAGAATCACGTAGCGCATCCGCTGTAAATAGCTCAATCCCGATGAGACCGCCGCCTCCACCTGGCCATAGGAGATCGACTGGATACCGGCTCGGATGATTTCTGCCATGTAAGCACCGCTGTTCAAAGTCAGCGCCAGAATGCCGGTGGAGGCCTCTGAAAGCCGCAGTCCCAAGGAGGGCAGCCCGAAGTAGAAGAAAAAGAGCTGAACCAACAGGGGCGTCGAACGAATGCTCTCGATATAGACGTAGGCGGCGCGTGAAAGCAGTTTGAATCGACTGATGCGCATGCCGCATGCAACGATACCAGCCCCCAGGGCTCCGAGCAGCCCGGCAAATGAAAGCCAGAGGGTCGCTATAAAGCAGCTCAGGAAGAGCGGCATGTAGTCCAGGATGACCCTGAAATTGAAGGTTTCGAGCATGGCGCGCCGCCTGTGGTAAAACATGGGCCGCCTGGAACGGCGGCCCATATTGCTGTCATGAAACCGCTTGCGGAATTATTAGTGGTCCTTTTTCCAGTCCAGGCTGTTGACCCAGTAGTTCAGGTTCTGGTCCAGCCGGCCGTCCAAGCCGATGTGCAGGAAGAAGAGATTAACCCACTCCATCAAATCCATCGAGTCGTAGCGCACGGCAAAAGCCAGCGGCAGCTTGGAGATCATGTCGGGCAAAACGCGAATGCTGTTCGGTGGGAAATTGGCCATCTGACCGACTACTGCGGATGAGTCGTTCACTCCAAAATCCGCCTGGCCCTGTAATACAGCGTCTATCAGCAAGGGCCCGCCGCCTTTGTAGGATTTCAATTCAGCCGTCGGAAAAAATCTCTTGGCATCGGTTTCTCCAGTTGAGCCGAGCAAAACCGCCGCTCTCAAACCGGCCTTTTTGGCGTCGGCCACCGATTTGATGGGGCTATCGGCTTTAACGAAAACCACGCTGCCCGTGAACATGAACGGTTTGCTGAAACCAATCCGCATCGCGCGCTTGAGGGTGGGGGTCATATCGGCAGCCAGGATATCGGCTTTTTTGGACAGTAGCGCCGGAATCAAGCCGTCCCAGTCGAAATCCAGGAACGTCACCTTGACGCCCATTTCCTTGGCCATGAGCTCGCAAAGCTCAACCGAGCTGCCGGTGCGCTTGCCGTTCTTGTCGATGAAGCTGAACGGAGGCCCTTGGGTTTGGCAGGCGACCCGCAACTCACCCCTCTGAGCGATCTCCTCGAGTGTGCCCGCAACGGCCACCGATGCGAACCCGATCATCATTAAAAGCGCGATTAACCAGTTGGCACGTTTCATGATCCCTTCCTCCTTGATTTTGGGTTGATTGCAGCTCTACTCCATCTCTTCCGAAACGACGATCCCCCGCTGGGCCAGGGCGGCCATGAACGGGGCATACGGGACATGCAGGGCGGGATTGAGAACCCCCTTCTGGCCGATTTCACCGCCGGCGATCATCTGGGCGACGATGCTGGCCGGGAATCCGACCCCCAGGCTCATGCCGTAGAGGCCTGATTGCAAGTCGCGTTCGATGACCAGTGCAGTCTTCAGGGTCTTGGCGCGGCCGTCTTTGATTCCTGAGAAGACATTGTACATGGCGACGACGTCTTTTTCGCCGGGCTGGTATTGCAGCTGAGGCTCCAGGAGCTTCACCATGAACTGGTGGGGCGTCACGGCGCGGTCCAAACCTTTCAAAGGCTCATCTGAGAGCAGGCCCAAGCGTTTCAGGGGCCGCCAGAACGCCGCCCATCCCGGCCAGCGCAGGAGGTAGCGCCCGGCCTCGCGGATTCCGGGCGTCACGCCCAGCAGGTCGGTGTAGAACACGGCGTCCCCGTTCGGCACCGCTTCCATGTCTCCGAGGCCGGGAAACGGGATCGTGTGAATCATTTCGGACTCGTGCTGCTGCTCGGCCGGAACCTCTATTTTTTCGCCCGCCTTGATGAAAACCGATGCCCGCTTCTGTGAACGCAGCACCATGTCGAAATTCCAGCTGATCTTGTAGTCCAGCGGATTGGTGCACGCCTTTCTTTCCGGGATGCCTCCGCAATAGGAGTTCAGCACGTGCAGCTCGTCGAACTGGCGCACGGCATGCCCGCAGATGACCAAATCGATGCCGGGATCGAGTCCGCATTCCGGCATGAGGCTGACGCCGGCGGCTCGGGCGGCTTCGTGCAGGTGGCGGATGGGTTTGCCGTAGTTCGTGCTGACCAGGGGCACCCTGGCCTCCAGGGCCGCCTCGAAGGCATTGACCATGAAGGGCAGCGGCAGGAGGTCGATAACGGCGTCGAAGCCCTGCCGGAGCAGCGCCACCAAGTCAGACTTGGACGAGCCGTCCACTCGAACCGGCTTGATTTTGGAAACGTCGGTGATGGCCGCCAGCTTGTCCCAGGCTTCCAGGCTAACATCTGCACAGACGATTTCCCTCACCCGGCTGCTGCGCGCCAAGTCCAGCAGAGCCGCTTTGCCTTGAAGCCCCAAACCGCCTAATACCCCAATTTTCATAAAGCTGCCTTCAGAATGTGAGCGCTGATGATTCAGGCACTTAACAGCCAATCAATAAATAGATAATTCGGAGATTTGTCAAACAGTTTTCGGGCCCGACCCTTGAGCGGACCGAATATGCCGTCGCTCTTACCTGGGCGGAGGGGTTCAGAGGCTTACCGTTACATAATAACCTTGCTCACCTCGTTGAATGAGCAGGACCAGGGAGCTTTTTTGACGGGATTTTACCAGCGCCTTTCGAAAATCCTCCTGGGTGGAAATTCCGATATCATCTATCTGACGAATGACGTCGCCCGGCCGGGCGCCGACGCGTGCCAGATAGGAGCCGCTTTTAATTTCTGAAACGACCACACCATCCTTGACCGCGATCCGAAAATTGCGGCGGTTTTTGGGAGTTAGCTCGTCCACCTTGATTCCCAGCAGGCTCCAAGCGAGTTCATCGGCGCGTTCGATGGGAAATTCTTTCGTCTTTAAGATAACCGTTCGGGTCTGGCCGCCACGCCAGGCCTGGATTTCAATTGTTTCACCAGCGGCGAGGGCTTTTGAGGCGGCCATGTAATCGTCGAGTCCGCCGATTCTTTTACTGCCGAGGGCCAACAGGATGTCGCCCTCGCTCAAACCGGCGCGCTGGGCCGGGCTTTCGGATTCGATCGTTTTGACCATGACCCCCTTTCTGCCGGGGTAATTCAGGTAGCGGGCGATTTTTTCGTCCAACTCTTGCACGACCAATCCGATCCAAGCCTGTTTTACCTCGCCGTATTGGATGAGATCGGACACGATCCGCTGGGCCTTGCTGATGGGAATGGCAAAACCGATTCCCTGTGCTTTTGCATAGATGGCGGTGTTGATGCCGATCAGCTCCCCGTTGATGTTGAGCAACGGGCCGCCGCTGTTACCGGGATTGATCGACGCGTCGATCTGAATGAAATCCTGGAACACCCGGTCGTCGGTACGGATGCTCCGGTTCAAGGCGCTGATCACGCCGGTGGTGACCGTATGCGAAAAGCCGAATGGGTTGCCGATCGCGATCACCGTCTCGCCGATCATAAGGTCGCCGCTGTTCCCCATGGCGATGGACGGCAGCTTTTCACGTGGATCGATCTTAAGCACGGCCAAGTCCGATTCGGGGTCTGCGCCGACGATCCGGGCTTCGTATTCACGCTCATCCTGCAGCACCGCTTTAATGGTTCCCGAACGCTGAATGACATGGGCATTGGTGAGGATCAGCCCCCTTTCGCCATCGATAATCACTCCGGAGCCGAGGCTGGTGCTCTGCTGGCGCCGGTCAAACCGCGGATCGAAGAAATCCTTGAAAAACTCTTCGAAGAACGGACTTCCGAAGCCGGAGAACGGATTGGCGCGGGCCCGGGCTTCATAAGCCGTGCTGATATTGACCACGGCGGGGCTCACCTTGCGTACGGCCCGGACCACGGCACTCTCGCGTAGGTTGTCGGACGCGCCTTCAACGGCGAGAGGCTGAAGCAATAAGTACATCAAAAGGCAGGCGCAAAGCCGGTTGCCGCAGCTCAACCAACGAAAAAGATTTGTTGATTTTAAGTTTGGCTTTTTCATAGATCTGGGTTAAATAAATAAATTTTTGCACATTATACATACCACTCCCAATAACAGCAACCTTACCATACGTTAATGGAAAAAAGCTTAGACTTTCTGGCCTCAATTGAAAAGCCGAGCCGATACCTGGGTTCCGAAACCAACGCCATTCTCAAGAACGCCAACGAAACGAGGCTGCGTGTGGCGCTGGCTTTTCCGGATCTTTATGAAATCGGCACGTCTCACTTCGGGCTTCAGATTCTTTATCACATTCTCAACAGCCGGCCGGATGTCGCCGCCGAACGGGTCTTTGCACCGGCTCCGGATATGGAAGCGTATCTCCGGCATTCTGGAAAGCCCCTTTTTTCCCTGGAATCTCATACTCCGCTGAACCGGTTCGACATCATCGGCTTTAGCTTGCTGTATGAGCTCAATTACACGAACATGCTCACCATGCTGGAGCTTTCAGGCATTCCATGGCTGGCGGCCGAAAGGAGTTTGTTGCATCCGGTTGTGATCGCCGGCGGCCCATGCACGTGCAATCCCGAGCCGGTGGCCGAATTCTTCGATGCCATGGTCGTTGGCGACGGTGAGGCCGTGGTGATGGAGCTCGTGCAGGCCTGGTTTGAGTGGAAGCAATCCGGGGCGGCCCGGGACCGCCAGGCCCTTCTGGAGCGCTGGTGCGGCATTGAGGGCGTGTATGTGCCGGCGTTTTTCGAAGCGCGCTACGATGCCTCGGGGTTACAGACGGTAATTCCGCGGTTTGATGGCTATCCGACCGTCAGACGGGCGATCGCCGCAGACTTGGATAACGCACCCTTCCCCGATCACCCGGTGATCCCATTTGGGAAACCGGTTCACGATCGGCTGCGGATCGAGGTGTCACGCGGATGCACGCGGGGGTGCCGGTTCTGTCAAGCAGGCATGCTTTACCGTCCGGTGCGGGAACGTTCTCCGGGAAGAGTCTTTGACCTGGCCGCAAAAGCCCTGGCGGCCACGGGCTATGAGGATCTGTCGCTCCTGTCGCTCAGCACGAGCGACTATGGCTGCATTGTTCCCTTGATGCAGCGCTTGATGGGCCGCTATGCCTCTGAGCGAGTGGCGGTTTCGCTTCCCTCGCTGCGGGCTGGCACCCTGTCTCCAGACCTTATGGAGCTAATCCGGCAGGTTCGCAAGACCGGCTTCACGATCGCACCGGAGGCTGGAAGCCAGCGCCTGCGGGACGTGATCAACAAGAACATCAGCGAATCCGAAATTATCGAAACGGTGGAGGATGCCTTTCGGATGGGGTGGCGGCTGGTCAAGCTTTACTTCATGATCGGCCTGCCCACTGAAAGCGATGCGGACCTTAATGCCATTGTGGATCTTGCATTTCGGTTGCGCAGACCCAAGGGACCGGCCGGCCGGAGGGGCCAGATCAATATCAGCGTAGCCACATTCATTCCGAAGCCCCACACTCCGTTCCAGTGGGAGGTTCAATTAACACTCGCTGAATCCCGTGAACGGCTCAGATGGCTCCAGGAGAAGCTGAAATCCGCCGGCATCGAATTCAAGTGGCAGAACCCCGAGATGAGCCGGCTGGAGGGAATCTGGGCCAGAGGCGACCGCCGGCTCGGACCGGTTCTGCGGGCCGCACATCGCCGCGGATGCCGGTTCGACGGATGGAGCGACCAGCTGAACGTTAAGGCATGGATGGAGGCGTTTGCCGATACAGGGGTTGACCCGGATTTTTACTTGACCCGGATGCGGGATGTCCGGGAGCCGCTGCCATGGGACCATATCGACGTTTTAGTGGGTAAGGAATTCCTGCTTTCCGAGAGGGAGAAAGCCCTTAATGCATCCGGCCTGACGGCGGACTGCCGGTTCGGTGCATGCAATGCCTGCGGAGTATGCGATTTCAGGGCGACCGCTCCCCGGATCCATACCCAAATGGCACCTCCAGGCGGTCAATCCGACCATTCAAACCGTTTGTGCCCGGGCACAACCTATCGCAAGCTCCAGATCTCCTATTCGAAACTTGGTCCCGCACGTTTTTTCGGGCATCTGGAGCTGGTCAACATTTTTATGAGAGCGTTGCGGCGCGCCGGGATCTGCTTGAAATACTCTGAGGGGTTCCACCCGAAGCCCAAGATTGCCTTTGACAATCCGCTTCCCACCGGAATGGAGAGCGAAGACGAGCGCATGATCATCCGTGTTGCCGAGAGCGTGACTCCTGACGCGTTGTTGAGAGGATTGAATGCTCAGCTTCCGGAAGGTTTGCATGTTCACGCCTGCAGCGAGGACATTCGGGATCAGCCGAAGCGCTGCAACTTCCGCGTATCCTTTGGCAATAATCTTCCCGCGGGGCTGAAGTCCTCATTGGACCAGATTGATTTCGATCAAAATCTGGAAATCGTATCACCCAAAGGAAAGTTGAAAAAGGTAGCGTTAAGAGATATCCTGTTCGATGTAAGACCGAAGAATTCCAACAGCATCGATATGATCCTGGGATGTGAACCCGGTAAGAGCGTGCGTGCAACGGAAATTCTTAAACAGGCTTTCGGACTTACCGAAGAAAAGGTGAAAACGGTCCGTATTCGCAAGCTAAAAACGACGGCCGGAGTCGAATAGCTATCAAAGAATAGTCCCTTCAAAAGAACGAGCTCCAGAGCGTTGAAGCCATATGGTGCGGTCCGTGTGGAGCTGCGATCGTTCGGTTGAAGCGAAAGAACGTTAGGATTCTGTGGATATGTATAAACAACTTATCATCAACGTTAACGAGCACGAAACTCGGGTTGCGTTGCTGGAAGACGGAACCATCGTGGAGCTTCACGTGGATCGCGGCGACGATTCCGATATCGCCGGAAATATATATAAAGGAAGAGTCCTGCGCGTGTTGCCCGGCATGCAGGCGGCATTCGTTGACATCGGCCTGAACCAGGCTGCTTTTATTTATGTTGATGATGTATATCAAAATAATTTCAAAGACATAGAAAATTTCTTCGCCATGCGATCCGAGGATTCTGAACATCCGTCGGATGAGGAAGCACTTCCCCTTCCGCCTCAAAAACGTGATTTTTTGATCGAAGAGCTTCTGGCTGAGGGCCAGGAAGTACTGGTCCAGGTCGCAAAATCACCTATGGGAACCAAGGGCGCCCGGATTTCGTCGCATATATCCATCCCGGGCCGATTCCTGGTCTTGATGCCATCGTCCAGCCACATCGGTATTTCAAGGCGCATAGAGGATGAGACGGAGCGCGGCCGGCTCAAACGGCTGGTGCATGACCTGCGAAAGGATAACTTTGGATACATCATTCGCACGGCTGCCGAGGGAGAAACCGAAGAGAAAATTGTTTATGAGATGGGTTTCTTGACTAACCTCTGGGAGAATATCCAACGCAAGTTTTCGACCGCACCGACCCCTTCAATGATCTATCAAGATCTTTCTATCAGTTTGCGGGCGGTGCGGGATTTGCTGATTCATGAGGTTGAAAAACTGGTCATCGATTCAAAACCTACCTACGAGGCGGTACTTTCGTTCCTGGACACATACATGCCGAGCCTTAAAGAAAACGTCATCCTGTACGACGAGCCAGAACCTGTCTTCGACGCTTACAATCTGGAAGGCGACATTTCAAGGGCCTTGAAACGAAAAGTTTGGCTTAAATCAGGTGGTTATATCCTTATTGAGCATACCGAGGCGCTGACTGCCGTTGACGTCAATACCGGACGTTATGTTGGCAAACACAACTTGGAAGAAACTATTTTGAAAACCAACCTGGAAGCGGTAAAAGAGATCGCCTACCAGATCCGCCTGCGAGACATCGGCGGCATTATAATCATCGACTTCATCGATATGGAGAAAAAATCCAATCAGGAAAGGGTATTTACCGCATTTAGGGAAGCTTTGAAGCGCGACAAGAGCAAAACCCATGTCCTGCCCATGTCGGAAATGGGGCTGATCCAGATGACTCGAAAGCGTACCCGTGAGCCGCTCACGCGTATTTTATGTGAACCCTGCTTCTATTGCGATGGAGAAGGCTATATCGTTTCACGTCAGTCCGTATGTTACCACGTGTACCGCGAGATCCTTCGCAATTCAGGAGATGTGTTGGGCCAGCGGGTGGCCATCCGGGCCAATCCGCAAGTGGCTGAATTCCTACACCGGGAGGAAAACCATCTCATTGCCAATCTTGAGCGGGCTCTTGGCAAGCAGATTGTTATTTACCCCGAGCCTCAATATCATATGGAGCAGTTTGATATATTTGAAATCCAGGAAAATTAGCAGCCAGCTGCTCTCGAACGCGCATTTTGTTTTATTCATCATAAGTTCTTGACAGACCTAATGTCTTATGATCTATTTCAAAAGTTTTATATCAGGCAGTCGGGCTGAGAGGGTGTTTTTTTGGCACCTTTCTTAGCGGAGGCTCGGCTGTAATCCAGTTCTATTGAAATTATTAAGGGATGGGGGAGTATGAAAAGACCATTTCAACCCAGCAGATTGCGCCGCGTTCGGAACCACGGTTTCCGTAAACGTATGGCCACTAAAAGCGGCCGCAAAGTGCTGAGCCGTAGGCGCGCCAAGGGCAGAGCCCACCTTGCAGGCTGATTTTTTTTCAGTATACCGGATTATGTCTCTTGAGAGAACGAGCGGTTGCGTTTCTTTTTTAGAAAGACGGATCGTCTTTTAAAACGGCCCGAATTTATTGAAATTTCAAAATCTGGGCGACGGCTGACCACTCGCTTGTTCATCATCCTGGCTGCTCCGGCTGAGAGCGGACATTCACGGATGGGAATCACCGTGAGTCGTAAGGTTGGGGGGGCGATACAGCGCAATCGGATCAAACGATTGGCAAGAGAGGCTTTTCGACTGAATCGACATCTTCTTGCCAAACCTTTGGACATTAACCTGATTGCCCGCAGGGGCGCAGCCGAAGAGCCAAACAGGGCTATCGCGCGGACGTTGAAGGACCTTTACGAAATGTTGTCGAGGAAACTTGAATATTAGACGGTTGCTAACCTTTTTATTTCTTGGTTTGATAAAGACATATCAGTTCGTCATTTCTCCGATCCTGGGTCCCACGTGCCGTTTTTATCCTTCCTGCTCTGAATATGCCTACCAAGCAATCGCGCGCCATGGACCGGCAAGAGGATCTTATTATGCTGTAAAACGGCTGCTGCGATGTCATCCCTTCCAGCACGGAGGAGTGGATCCGGTCCCCTGATCGTTCGACCGGCCGCACATGGTATGAATGCGATCGCCAAATACCAGGATGCCACTGTTTGTTATGAGGGGAATTAGCGGGATAGTTTTAGGAGATCGATATGGATCAAATGCGACTGCTCTTGGCTCTGGTGCTTTCCTTTCTGGTCTTCATGCTTTGGAATGTTTTCTTCGGCCATGATGCCCAGCAGAAACCTGCGCCTCAACTCCGGCAGGAAGCTCAAAAAGAGGAAAAAAGCGTATCGGTCGCTCCTTCGCCAGCACCATCCACGCTTGCCAAACCGGTATTGGAAAATACGGTGACGCCCAAACCGGCAAGACCGTCCCGCCAAATCACCGTTGAAACTCCGCTATATAAAGCCGTGTTCTCCGAAACAGGCGGCGGAATCAGAAGCTTTATTCTAAAACAATTCCGTGCGACCGCTGCTTCCGACTCGCCGCTGATGAATCTCTTTCCCGACGACATGGCCGTTAGCGGGCTGCTCGTGGGGCTGTCCAGCGTAGGGGTTGGAGCCTTGGAAAACGAACTGTTCCGAGCTAGCCTTGACGGCGACCAGCTAAGCCTAACGGATGGAACCCGAGAACTCGTTTTTAGCTCTTTGACCGCAACCGGCATGCAGATCGATAAGGTATACCGGTTCGCTGCAGACTCATATGTCATCGGTTTTGAAGTCCGTTTAGAAAACACTACCGACCAGGTGTTGAAAGACGCCCTTGTCGTCGCGCTTCGGAACACATTTCCAGTAAAAAAGAACTCCCAGGCTTTCGAAGGCCCCTCAGCGCTGGTCAATCGCAGCGTCGAACGAATTCCCATTGATGAAATCGAGAAAAAAGGCCGCCTGAACGGCCTGGTCAATTGGGTGGCGTTGGAATCCCGTTATTTTGCATCAAGTCTGATGCCGATCAAAGACCAGGAAGCCGCCGTTCGTTTTGCAGTGCTGCCCGATCATGTGGTGGAAGCGCAGTACCTCGAACCCGAGTTTGCACTTTCCCCCCAACTCCGTAGCAATTTCGAATATCAGCTGTTTTTTGGCCCCAAAAGCATGAAAGCCCTCAGGCAGGCCGGTCACGAGCTGTCACGCATTATCGATTTTGGAACCTTCGACATCCTCGCTAGGCCCTGCCTGTGGTTGATGAATTATATCTATGAGATCATCCCAAACTACGGCGTGGCCATTATCATTCTGACGCTGCTCAGCAAAATCCTTCTTTGGCCGCTTGGCACCAAGAGTTACAAATCCATGAGCCAAATGAAGAAACTACAGCCTCTGATTCAGGAGTTGCGAGGAAAATACAAGAATGATCGGAAAAAAATGAACGAAGAAATCATGCGCCTGCATCGAACATACAATATCAACCCGTTGGGTGGTTGCTTGCCCATGCTGGTTCAGATTCCCGTCTTTTTTGCACTCTACCGCATGCTCGACCAAGCGATCGAGTTGCGCCACGCTCATTTTATATGGTGGATTAACGATCTCTCGGCTCCGGACAGGCTTTTTCACTTTGATTTTTCCATCCCTTTCATGGAACCACCTTACGGAATACCGGTTCTTACGCTTGTCATGGGAGCAACCATGTTTTGGCAGCAGAAGATGACCCCACCTGCCGGCGATCCGACACAAGCCAAGATGATGCTGCTGATGCCGGTGGTCTTCACATTTATTTTTATTAATTTTTCAGCTGGACTGGTTCTTTACTGGCTGGTCAACAACGTTCTTTCCATCGGTCAGCAATATTATACTCAGAAAAAATTCGGGTGATCTGCCAATCCGCTGCCCCGTCCCCAAATCGGGTCTACAAGTCCTCGCCGCTTGGCGTGCGGATGGGTGTTGGCTGTTATGGATGATTCAACCATCGCCGCTATTGCCTCTCCCGCCGGCACCGGCGGCATCAGTATTGTAAAAATCTCTGGGCCGAGTTCTATCCCCATCGCTGCGAGCATCTTCAAGCCGACCTCGAAGCCGGACAGGGGCCAAATAGCTCCTGCCAGCTTTGAATCTCATCGTCTGTACTATGGCCACATCGTTGATGACCAAAGCGGCCGAACCCTTGATGAGGTTCTGCTGGCGGTAATGAGGGCTCCTCGAAGTTATACGTGTGAAGACGTCGTGGAGATCAATTGTCATGGGGGCGCTGCAGCGGTTCGCGCGATTTTAAAGCTGGTTTTGAGCAAGGGAGCGCGTTTGGCCGATCCGGGAGAATTCACTCGACGCGCTTTTCTCAACGGCCGGATCGATCTCACCCAAGCCGAAGCGGTAATCGACATCATCAATGCCCGCACCGACCGCGCGCTTGAGATTGCCTCCGCTCAGATCGGCGGCGTCCTGCGAGGGGAGCTTGAGAACATCCGCAGCCTTTTAATTCGACGGCTCGCTGACAATGAAGCTGCAATCGATTTTCCAGAAACCGAAGATGTAGCGCAATCCCTTAACGGCAGTAACATGAGCCGAAGCCTGAGGATAGAGGTAGTCCAGCCGATAAAGCAGTTGATCCGCAATTACTATGAGGGGAAAGCGATTCGTGAAGGATTGACGGTTGCTATCGTCGGCAGACCCAATGTCGGCAAATCTAGCCTAATGAACCGACTACTCTCAAGTGAGCGTGCGATTGTAACGCCGCATCCAGGCACCACACGGGATGCCATTGAAGCCGATTTGATGATCCAAGGCCTGCCGATCAGTTTATGGGACACGGCCGGACTGCACAATTCAATTGATCCGATTGAAGCTATTGGAATACAGAAAACTCTCGAGTGCGCAACGCAGGCGGATTTGATTCTGTTTGTAGTTGAAGCACACCGTCCTCTGACTTCGGAAGACGTTGCGATTTATCAGAAACTATATTCTAAGCCTCGTGTGTACATCTTGAATAAGATCGATCTGATTGACGAGCGCTCCCAGCAACTTATAATCCCGTGCGATTGGGTTGAAGCGTCACGAATACCCGTATCGGCCCTTGGTGGACAGGGCATTGAAGCCGTTCGGGAAGCGATCTTAAATTATTCAATCGGAGAGGGTTTCTCGGAAATGGCACCGCTGGTCACTCCAAACCTGAGACAAAAATCCCTCCTGGAACGGTGTGTTCAGGCGGCGGAAGCGGCTGCGGTCGGATTTGAAGAAAATGAATCGCCTGAACTAATCGACATCCATCTCAGGCAGGCGCTGGAAAGAATGGAGGAGACGTTGGGACTTAATGCCAAGACGGAAATTATCGACCATATTTTCAGCCGCTTCTGCATCGGAAAATAAGAATGTATGCTGAATGGTCATTGTTTCACGTGAAACATTAAGACTTAAGATTGGGTTGTAGAATAAGCGGTTGGAACGTTTCACGTGAAACATCATAGTTGACTCCCATGGAATTGGATAAGGGTCGAACGGATTTCCACTACTTTAGCCGATTTCGACGGGTAATGAGCCAGCCGTCCAACCAATGAAAGCAGGTTAACGATGCTTTTTGACTTTACGCCGTATTTTGAAAAATACGAAAAACTTGTCGCCGCCTCGGATGCAGCGTTCGAACGTGTAAAACAAGCTCATGCCGAATGTGTAAAGTGCAGGGAGGGCTGTGCGGATTGCTGCCATGCGGTCTTTGACCTTACTTTGATTGAGGCGCTTTACATCAATGACCGATTCAAACAGAAATTTAAGGGGATTGACAAAATCGAGTTAGAAGAAAAAGCCAACCGAGCCGATCGACAGATGGCAAAAATCAAGCGATGGGCGCAAGATGAACTTCTGGCCGGAAGGCCCGAGGCGGAAATCCTAACGGACTTGGCCAGAGAAAGGGTTCGTTGCCCCCTGCTGAATACCAGGGACCTATGCGACCTGTATGAGTATCGCCCTTTGACGTGCAGATTCTACGGCGTACCCACAGCGATCGGCGGAGGCGGCCATACCTGTGGTTTATCCGGATTCAAGCAAGGAGAAACCTATCCAACCGTCAATTTGGACACCATTCACGCCCGGCTCCAGGAGTTGTCGGCCGAGTTGATCCGCGACTTAAAATCTCGCTACATTAAGCTGGCGGACATTTTGGTTCCGCTATCAACGGCGCTCATTACAGAATATGATGAGATCTACTTCGGTTTGAAAGAAGAGCGCCCCGATGAACCCTCCCCTGAAAAGCAGCGCTCTAGGAGGCTGTGATGAGCGACCTATCACTTGAGGAGGCGGAGCGTCGCAAAAAAGCGGTATTCGACGGCATGTCGCCCCGCCGTCAAAAACATGTCCTGAAAAAGGGTTATGAAAAGTGGGATCCGTTTGAAGAGCCGAAGGATCCTATTGATATTCGTAAAGATAAGACCAGACGGACCACTCAGGACCTCGTCCGTGAATTTCTCCAGACACGCTCCGGTGAAGCGCAAAATAACGCTTATAACCGGGGCGTTCTGGAGATTGCCTTGGGCCTTGTCAATGGAGATGATCGATTTAGAGGGATGTACGAGTTTGCCTGTTGGTACCGTGACCTTCTTGTTAAAGAAGGCTGTTTCCAGACCATGACTTGACGTAATCCTCCCATTCCATAGGCAGGAGTTGCTTCTTGGCGTTGTTACATTCCTTGCAGCATGGTACCACATTGCCTTTGACGGTTTTACCGCCCCGCGAGATGGCAACGACATGGTCCATGGTGAGTTCTCGCGCTGGAAAATTTCTTCTGCAATAGTAACATTTACCTTTGGCAAGCTGACGTTTCCACCATTGACTTTCTCGCAATTGTCTTGCCTTGTCTCGCTCGCGCTTGAGATCACCTTCCTCTGGATGAAAAAGTTTGATGCTTTTGGCGGCTTTTGTTCTCATGATGTTGGGGATTTCACCATGCTGTTCATGCATTCTTTGTCAGTGCCATTCAATCATGAACCGTTCTCAACCAGCGCTTGATGGCTTTTCTCAGGATTCGATAATACTCGGTTGAACCGCCCAGACCCACCCTGCCGAAAAAATAATTGATTTCCAGCAACAAGGGAAGCGGGCTGTCTTGGCCTTCGTCAAAAATTACATCCAGACCGGCCAAATTGACTCCAGTGCTACGGCAAAACCGCCGAACTAATTTCTCTGCCGCTTCTCTGTGCTGAGGGTCTGCAGCTTGGTCAATCTTGGCTCCTTTTGATAAGTTCGAATAAAATCCATTCTGTTCTTCACCGGTACGCCAATAAGATAATACGGTGTCACCTATGACCGCCACGCGTACGGACCGGTTGCCGGACGGAATGTACTGCTGCATCAAAAAACCGCTTTGACCGGATGCCTCGCAGCGGACAGCATGAAGAATGATCTGCTCTAATTCGCTTAATGATTGGACAAGAAATACGGTATCTCCCTCTCCGCCCCAGTCAAACTTGAAAACCAGCGGCAGGTTAGGAGATTCGAGACCTCCATAGCGTCGTTTGAATTCGGCCACGCTCTGGAAAATTTCGGTGGACGGATGAGGAACGGATTCTTCAAGAAAAAGCTTAATTTGGCCGATCTTTCCAGGATACCGAAAGCGAACATCATAGTTGGGGAACACATGCGGGCAGTTATTTTTTGCCATTAAATAAAGCGCTTGGCTACATCCCTGGGGTAAAATCACCGCTCGTGCGCTACGGATGGCGGTAAGATCAGAGGCATTAGGCGCCCGGCCGGCGCAAAGGATATTGCGATCCCCGCTGAATAGCGGGTGAAAGGATAGAATCATAGAGCGGTTGAGCACTGTTTTGGATTAAAGGCCCACTCTGCTGCCAAATGGGTCGCGTGTTAGTCCAGTTGTCTTCAATAGTGGACTTCCATCCAGTAGGTCACGCCCATTTTTGGAGCTTTTTCGGTTAGTTGCTCAATACGGCCAGTTGAGGAGCTCATGTATTTCTTCTCAAGCGGACTCTTTGGATTACCCCCAATCTGCAGAATAGATGGCGGCTGCAGGTTTCCAAAGAATTCTATCCCGGACGGAGCCAGATCTCCACTGACCCCATCTTCATTGAAATCGATCCTAACCAAATCTCCAGCGTTGATGTTTTGATCGCCGGAAATATCAAATAAAGCGCTTCCCGCAGTTCCACCGGTAAAGGCGTTCAGCTCCATGAATATGGAATTGCCGCCCGGACCGCAGGGATCTCTGTTGGGTATGAATCCGATAGCCAAAAGGTGGCCATCCCGGATAATGACATCGCTGATGACTCGTTCGCCTGAATTCAAATCAATATAATACCCCACATGGTTATCTGTCGAATCAGATGGATTAGGTTTCTGCCTGCTGGAGTGATCCCGGTCCGTTTGGGTTTCCCATTTGGGCTTGGAGCTGTCAAGCACTCTGACGCGACATTCAATCCCTCCGCTCTGCACCGTGAATAGCCTTTGGTTCTGCCGCAGGAGCTTGACCGTTTCAGGCTGATTGCTCAGCTGTGGCGAAACCCCCCGGTTGAAACAGCCGAGATACTCCAAGTCGTCGTCATCACTCCATGTTTTTCTTTTTAGCGTATAAACTCGATCGCCATAATCCCATATACCATAGATCGACTGCGTTGAGTTATCGTCATAATCACCGTCTCCGAGATATTTCCCGGTACCAAAACAAACAATAAAACCATGGTGGTCCGGATGATACATCACATCAGGACGAATCGTGATCGGTTGAGCCGTGCCGGCCGGACCTTTGGCTTGGAATAACGGCTGAGGTACAGCGTCGCGGTTGTAGGCGACTTTCCATTGACCGATATTCTTGTCAGTGAGATCGAATTTCCAGAGTTTTCCATGGAGGTCCCCGGCGTACACGAAATCGACTTTACCGTCGTAAGTTGCATCGACGGCAACGGGACTGGAAAGACCATTTTCAGGGCCTGCATCAGCGTCGATCTTCTTGACCAGATCACCGGTCGTGGGGCTGATAATGTAGAGGGCCGATTTGCCGCTTTCGCTGTTGTAGCCATTTCCAAAGATCACAACCCATGGATGGCTGCTGCTATTGGACCTGACGATCAGCGGCTTACTGAAAGAGTAGCCCATGTCTGGATCAGTGGATTTGGGAAATTCCCAGAGAACCCTGCTGGATAGCTCCGCCTCGGTTGAGATGTTTTTGGCGCCGGTGATATCCAAGCTGAAATAGCCCTTGCCTCCCTTTCCTAACCCGCCCACAAGCACGGTTTTCGGTCCGACGCCGCCTAACAGTCCTTCTCCCTTCTGGATGCTGGGAGTTAGGTCCACATAGAATTTATGCTTGTAGGAGGGCTCTGCCAGCAACCGCAAATTTCCAAAAACCAGATTGGGCACATATGCAAACAGTTCCTGCCCGGTTTCGGCGTGAAAAGCATGCAGCATACCGTCGTTGGCTCCGCAATAAACCACAGCATCTTCAAAAACCGGAGCTGAATTCACGATATCACCCAATTTCGAGGAGCGTGACCGCAAGCCATCCACGTTTCCGCCACGCAGGAATTTAATTTTATTGGCTGGGCCTGCTCCAAGAGCGGTTCGCTGGCTGTCAGTAATAGATTCTTCTCTGAAAGGAACCCCCAAGGTCCCGGTGGATGTGCTGATCACCCTTTTGTCCCACTCCATTGGAACGAGTTGCTGGGCGGCCGACCATTTGATTGGATTTGCAATGACGTCTCCGCTCCTGTGGTCAAGACGGAACGCACGCACGTCTCCGGTCCATTCATTATCCTTATTGGTGAAACTTGCCTGATACAAGTAAGTGTTGCTGTGGATTTTCCCGAACAGGAAATCACCATTTACCGTTACGGAAGATGCAGACCCGATCAGGATTTCCGATATCGCTTCCATTACATCTTTGATAGCAGTGGTCAGTTCCTGCGGATTGCCCGCGGTCAGGAATTTTCCTCTGCCGTTCACCGTGGCGTGCCAGAGATCGTCAATGGTTTGCGGTGATCGATCGGTGCTAATTTCAGGCCAGATTACCGGCTTGCCGGTCGCCTTATGTTCAAAAGCGGCGTTGTACTCCGCGGGATTCAGGCTGCCGCTGACCCCAAATGAAACAGCGTAGGTCACCATGTGCTGATGAGCAGCCCGGTCGAACCTGCTGAGCGGAACCAAATCGGGCAGCGGACTGAGATCGTTCGAATAATAGCACATGGCGATGTCGGCGAGGCTATGAGAAAAGGCATCGGAATAAGGTGCACCTTTGTCTCCGTCGGCATTGCCGACATAAGATGGTTTATATGCAAGATCGCTATAGTACCCATCGGTCAGAACGACTGCGAATGACTGCTGGCACCCCGCTCCTTCTCCAACATCCCCATAAGGCTTCGGCCCGGGGCTTCCAGCCAAAGATCCGGTGTTTTCTTGGTAGTAGCGGCCGACTGTGTCGAGTCCTTCTTTAAGCGGAGTGCCGCCTTCAGACGGGTATCGATAAAGCTTTTCGATGAGAAGATCCGTGCTGTCAACGACGTTAGCCCCTTGCGTAATCCGTATCGGCACTAAAGGACAGACAATGCGGCGATTGATTCCATAAATTCCAATTCGAACCTCGGACATGGTTTGGAGGACATTGGCAATAGCGTTCTTAGCTACGAATTCCCTTCGACGATGATACGCAAACCAGTTTGAAAAATTCTGGCGCTCCTGATCGTATGTTCGCCCAGTCACCACATCCAGCGGCGGAGCGGTGTCTATTGAGAGACCAATGACTTTTTCCGCCAACCCACTGCCACTGACGCTTACCGCATAGTGCTTTATGGTTGATTCCGCCCGGTCAAGAATTACCAGGTAAGGCCGGTTTGCTGAGTCTGAATAAACATAGTAGTGCGAATGGGGAATGTTAACCCCGTCTAAATGCAATGAAATCCCGGCCAGGTCAAATGGATGTCCGTCATTTGAGACTGGATGGCTTTTAGGCTTATCGATATCTGCATTCGGAAAGACTTTATCGGCGTAGCCTGGCCACGGCAGATAATCCACCTTGGGATTGTAATACAATACATTGACAGGGTACCATTGGGATTTCCAATACTTCCTGCCTTCCGGTCCGGCATACCAATCGGGCTGATCGGAAGCTTTGTAAACATTGTCTCCGGTATCATCGAAAAGGTAGCAAAAACCGCGTTGATCCGACGAGTTAATCGGATTCGGGAAGCTGCCGTCGTACCCCCCACGCACAAGGATATCAAAATTCATGCTTCCGGAATCATCCAGCACAAACATGATGTTCGCCGGCGGCGGAAGAATACGCGTGAACATCGGGATATCGGATAGGTCGATTTCGGCGACAACTTCTGGCGCAGGCGCAACTACCAGACATATTACCAACGATGCCAAAACCCTTAAGGGCCATCGACGGTTAGGAGCATATCGGCCAAGCTGTGGTGCCGGACGGATTCGTTTCATTTCCGGTTGGTTCCCTTTGACCGTGATCGCACGCTTTGCCTTGATCAGTAAGCGGCCTGATAACCCATTTTGATGACCGCCCCCCCGTTCCAGGCACATCGCCCATAGATGGCGATGGAGTGAGCAGTCGGCCTTCCCATGCTTATAGAGAAGCCTTTTGCCGTTCCCTCATGCCCGATAATGAAAAGCGTATGGTCCGGGTCTACAACCGATGCCTCGGGGATCACGGTATCGCCGCTGGCCACAGAATGGTTCCAATATTCTCTGACGTTATCCATGGTCAGCTCTCCGGTTACCATTTCCATCCAAGGCTGACGGTTTTCAACCAGATTTCCGTACCGGCTTAAATGATCAGCCGCTTCCAGTGCCGCACCTTCCGCAAGGTAGAAGTTGCGGCGGTATACGACCTCATTTCTCGCCATAGTAACTTCCGTTATGCCTACCCGAGAGGCCGAAATGCCGATGACGGTCAGCAGGGTCAGAATGACAAGAGCTCCCACGATGGCTAAATAACCATCTTCGTTTCTAATTGAGAATAAAAGGGACACCATCCGACTCCGTTCATGAGGAATATTGATCGCTCACAAGCCAATATTGCGCAGACGAATCCTGGATGAGTAGGTCCGTGCAGTGGTTTTCCCTAAGCCGGAAGGCTCTTCTATCGTGAGCGTGAAAACCACTGAACGAATCCGCTGGCGGTCCAAGTTGTCCGTGACGGGCTTGTTCTCATTGTCCAAAAATGTGAAAAGCGGGGCCCTATCCGGATTTGGAGCTACCCGGTCGATTAGATTCACGCAGGTTTTACGATCCGGGTCGCTTTCGTAATAACAACGCCGCAGGCTTCTACGCTGGATGTCGTACTCGTAGGTCACTTCTTCAGACTGGTCGTCTAAATCCCCATCCGGTGACGGATTATCACATCCGGATGAATTGATCGGCTGATCGCAGCGGTCAGCCGTGAAGCGCAGCTTGCTGCCCGCTGGTGAAATTTCTTCAATCCCAGCGCCAGCGGTTTTAAATGGATCCAGGCCGGCCAAGCAAAGATCATGAACAACGCATTCGACTCCGACTCTGGCCGAGTGCTGGGCTTCGGCGGCAGCATTTTGAGTTACAGACAACCGCGTAAGGGTAACGAAAAAGGCAACTATCATCCCGAAAACAAGGGAGGTCAGCCCCAGCGCTATCATCAGTTCCAGTAGGGTAAAGCCACCTTCGCACCGGGCAGTCTGCCACACCATCTGATTCATGTTCCGTCGCCCCGAGTTATGGTGGTTAGCTCGATCGCTCGGCGGGCGCCCAAGCGACTCCAACTGACCGTCACCCGGATGCGTCGAGCCGTATCATAGCCGATGGGGTCATCAATAACCCAGCTGCGGTTGAATATGCCGCCGCTTCGGCCCCACGCGTCGATAGGGTTATTCGAATCGGAATACACCCCGGCCGGCAGGTCCAACACGGTTTCCGCTTTCAGATTCTCCAAAATTTCCGCAGCCAGCAGGGTCGCTTGGGTGACAATATTGCCGGATGTGTTGTTGGCGCTCGTAGATACGATCAAGCTTCCTACCGCGGCGAACCCGATAGAAAAAATGGCGACCGCAATCATGACTTCGGCCAGGAGATAGCCTCTGGGATCCGCGACAAGCAAAGATAGGCCATTGGCTGGATTCCTATGAAATGACGCTGGTTTCATTTTAGGCTTTCCGTCCTTATTTTACCGATCGAACTCACTACAATTTTTCTGCTTTTTTTGGCAAGATTGCTGACAACCAACGTACCTGGGGTGGCCCCCCCTCGCGAGGTAAAGGCCATTCGATGATTGGTTAAGGAATAATCGGGGTGGGATGAATCAATTCGGAGTTCTGGCGGCAGCGTTTCCTGTTTCAGCGCCACGACTTGGTTCTCGGCGTTGATATACGTAATTTCGTAGCGACTTTCTGCCGGCTCGAATTGCACGGTGATGGTTGTATTGTGTTTCGCAGCGAGGGTTTTAGCGGAATGCAAATCACCCAGCAACTCGTTGATAGCACCTTGCAGCCGCATACCGGCCCGCCAGGAGATGAGATTTGGGAAGGCCGCCGCGGCCGTGGCGGCGAGAATGACCACAACGACCAACACTTCAAGCAGAGACAAACCACAGTCCCTTCGAGGGGGGTAGTGGCGGTTGAAGCCATTAGCGGAGCAGGAGTCGAACGGGTGGGGGCTCTTTGAGAAATGCTTACCGATATCTATCGGAAATGATTTCAACATATACATGGGCTTTGGCGTTACTATTCGTCAAAAGCGGACGAGTGGGCGCGGTCCCGGACTGAGTCGCCAAGTCAATGCAAGCAGCCGAGTTATGAGCAACATTTATTCCAGCACATTTTAATCTAATAAATTTAATAGTCGTATCGGATAGTTATTAATTTCTATCTTCTTGTTGTCGTGCGTTTCGTATATCTAAAAAATCCTTATCTTGAGCAGTAAAATCTAACGAAATTATGAAAATAGTGTTATAAAAACAAACTGTTACCGATTATTCTTGATCTGTTCATTTGTTCTTCCAGGAAACATCGCCCAAAAACATGCCTCCATGTAATCGATAAAAGGGCCGCCGACATCTAACCCACCATGAATCTCCGCTGTAGTGATGATAGGGGTCGGCTTTAGGCCGATGCGCAGACACCGGGAAGATTGTTCTTGACGCCGATTTTAGAAATGATATATTGCGCTCCGATTTTTCTGGCCTGGAAATGCTGATAACGGATGAGCAGTCTGACTTCTCTGTTTATTTGGCTTTTTAGGATCTCAGAAATTTTCAAAAAAGCAAAAGGAAGTTAAAACGCCCCCTGATCCAGAAAGCAAACGGGGCATACAATTTCGATCATGGGTATGGCCTTCGACGAAAGGCCTTTTTTTTTGGGGCTGGAATAAAAAGGCGGGGCTTCCCGGCCTAAAGTGGTATTCAACTAGATAGGAATTGCTATCTGAGGAGAAAATCAGCACCATGCGCAAGAGCTTGTGGATCATCTTAGGCATTACCTGCGCGTTCAACATTGCCTTGTGGTCCGTATTTAACCGTCCGGAAAACCCTGAGCCCGACTGGTCGGGAACTTTTAATTATGTCTCGTTCAGCCCTTATCGAAGCGGGCAAGATCCCATCGAAAACAAGTTTCCTACTCCCGAAGAAATCATGGACGACCTGGTATTTCTCAAGGGCAAGACCAGGGGAATTCGAACCTACTCGTCTCTGGATGGGATGGAAGCCATTCCCGGAATGGCCACGCGCTTGGGATTCGAGGTTACGGCCGGCGCCTGGATCGACGGCCGCTATGAGCGCAACGAGGACGAGATTTACAATCTCATCCAAAATGTTAACCGCTATCCATCAACGATCAAACGAGTCATCGTAGGAAACGAAGCGCTCTACCGAACCGATCTAACCGTTCCAGAAATCATCACGTACCTGGACCGAGTTCGAAGCGCCGTAAAAGTGCCGGTGGGCACCGCCGAGCCATGGCATGTTTTCATCAAGAACCCGGAGCTGGTCAAGCATGTGGATTTCATTGCCATCCACGTATTGCCCTATTGGGAACGGGTTTCCTTCGGTGATTCGATCGGTTGGGTCCTGGACCGTTTCAAGCAGGTCAAAGAAGCTTTTCCAGACAAACCGGTCTTTCTCGCGGAAGTGGGCTGGCCGAGCAATGGTGAAAATTTTGGCAAAGCCAAGCCGAGCCGAGAAGATGAAGCCCGATTTTTAAGACGGTTCCTGAATATCGCAGACCAGCGCCAGCTGGATTACTGTATAATGGAGGTCTTTGACCAGCCCTGGAAAAAACCCCATGAGGGAGTGGTAGGGGCTTTCTGGGGGATTTACGATGTAGAACGCAGGCCCAAATTTTCATTTCAGGGACCGATCCAGGCGGGAACCCTGCTATACAGCGGGATCGTTGCCGTGCTGTCAGGGATGCTGCTGGTCTGGATGTACCTGCGCAATCAACCATCCCAGCCTTTCAACGGAAAGCTGTTCTTTGCGCTGCTGCTTCAAACCACCGCTTCGGTTTTTGTTTGGGTGCTAGCCTCTCCGCTCATCGGCGAATTTCTGGTATGGGAAACGCTCATATGGGCGCTGTTACTGCCCATGCAGGCGGGGCTGCTCATGATCATCCTGATCAATGGTTTTGAGATGGCTGAGATGATCTGGCCGGAGGGACTGAAACGCTGCTTCGCACCCATCGCTTCCGGGGACGAACAGGTTTTCCCGCGCGTTTCCATCCACGTGCCGATCTGCAAAGAGCCCCCCGATATGGTGATTGAAACGTTGAACAGCCTTGCAGCGCTGGACTATCCGGCCTACGAGGTGTTGGTCATTGACAACAACAATCCGTATCCGGAACTCTGGCAGCCGGTTCAGGCTCATTGTGAAACGCTCGGCGCCAAATTCCGTTTCTTTCACCTGGAACAGATCGATGGTTATAAAGCCGGAGCGTTGAATTTTGCGCTCCGCCAGACTAACCCGGAAACGGATGTCGTGGCGGTGGTTGACAGCGACTACATCGTGAGACCGGACTGGCTTAAGCTGTTGGTACCACACTTCGAGCGCCGGGAAGTGGGTGTCGTGCAAGCCCCGCAGGACCATCGCGGCTGGCAGGGCAGCCTTTTCAAAGAGATCATCAACTGGGAATATCACGGTTTCTTTGAAATCGGCATGGTGCACCGCAACGAACGCAATGCCATCATCCAGCACGGCACCATGACGCTTATCCGCAAGTCGATCTTGCAGGGTTCCGGTGAATGGGCGGAATGGTGTATCTGCGAAGACGCTGAGCTCGGCCTGCGAATTCAGAGTTTGGGATATGATACCGTTTACGTCAAGGAAAGCTTCGGCAAGGGGCTAACTCCGGATTCGTTCGCGGGTTACAAACGCCAGCGGTTCCGTTGGGTATATGGCGCCGTCCAAATCCTGAAGCGCCATTGGCCGACCCTGTCGCCGTTCAGCCGCAGGAGCGGCTTGAACCGGGCGCAGCGCTACCATTTCATCGCAGGGTGGCTGCCATGGTTTGGGGACGCCATCAGCCTGATCATGAATGTCCTTTGCATCATATGGGCGGTTGGAATGGCGCTATTTCCGAAGTACTTCGGAGCGCCGCTTTACGTACTCATGCTGCCCCCGATTGGAGCGTTCCTCTTTAAATTGCTGCATTTCATGTGGCTCTACACCGTAAGAGTGCCTTGCGGTTTTCTGCAACGGTTGGGTGCCGCGCTGGCCGGAACGGCCCTGACCCACACCATCGCAATGGCGATTCTGCGCGGAATTTTTACCAAAAGCATGCCCTTCCTACGCACCCCCAAATGTGAAAGCAAGAGCGCTCTGATAAAGGGGCTGACCATGGCGCGCGGCGAGGCACTGATGATGGCGCTGCTTTTATTCGCGGTGTTTATCAATTACAATTTCGGGAACGACCAGACCGAAGAAAGGGTGATTCGCGCCGCGCTGCTGCTGATCCAGGCGTTGCCCTATGCTGCAGCACTCCTGCTGTCGCTCTTCAGCGTCATTCCTTCAGATCTCCGATTGCCATGGGGGAGCAAGCGGCCCGTTCGTACCCAAAGCGAACCGGCTTCCAAGCAACTGCTGGCAGGCCCCTAAATTCGGTTCATCCATTTCTTCAAAAACAGAAGCGGAGCAAAATGCCCCGCTTCTGTTTTTGAAACACGTGCCGTCGCCCTGGCTAATAGCCGAAGCGCTCGATGGAGTTGACGTCTTTCCGCCAATTCTTTTGCACGCGTACGAAAAGCTTTAAAAAAACGGTTTTCCCGGTCATCCGTTCGATATCCTGCCGGGCTTCAGAGCCGATGCGCTTAAGCATAGCGCCTTTCCGGCCGATGATGATTCCCTTTTGAGAATCACGCTCCAGATGGATGGTCGCTTCGATGCTCACCCGCTTTTCATCACTGCTCAGCTTGAAGGCTTCCACCGTGACGGCTGATGCATACGGAATCTCCTCTCCCGTCAGGCGGAAGATTTTTTCGCGGATCAGCTCCGAGGCGATGAACCGTTCGGAGACGTCCGTAAGGCTGTTTTGCGGGAAGTAGGGCGGCCCATCCGGAAGAACGCGAGTGATGGCCTCAAGAAGTTCATCCACTTGGGTTCCGTCCCGTGCAGACACCGGAACCAAAGCAGCAAAAGCCAGTTTGGCCGACCACCGGGCGATGATTTCCAGCAGAGCCTCCTTGTCAGGGATAAGGTCTATCTTATTCAATGCCAATATCATCGGCCGGTTCTGGCTGCGGATCGTCTCGGCCAACCTCGCCTCGGCATCCGGGTTTGGGTTAGCGGCATCGACGACCGCCAATAACACGTCCGCATCGCTGATGGCACCGAGAGCCGTGTCCACGATTCTAGCGTGGAGGGGGTCTTTCGGCTCGAAAATGCCGGGCGTGTCGTAAAATATGATCTGAACGCCTGGACGGTGACATACGCCCAAAATCCGGTGGCGCGTGGTTTGAGGCTTGCTGGAGATGATAGATATTTTCTCTCCCAAGATCCGGTTAAGCAACGTCGACTTGCCGGCATTAGGCGCTCCGGCGATAATTACATATCCCGATTTGAAAGGCGGATTGTTTGAAATGGTATCGTTCGGCACCGCAGACAACCAATTCTTGATGGCGGTAATCGGTTCAACAGATGGAATGTATCCAATAAAAGCCTGACGCCCCAGGCAGCTGTGGCTCCTTGCTATACGATTCAGGCTCGTTCATCTTCTGGCGGAGCTGTGGCCAGCTCCGCAATTACCTTCCACAACGCATCCCGGCCTAGGCGCGTTTTGGATGAAAAGACCACCCAGTCGCTCGCGTTTACCTGCAGCGAGCCAGCAATGAGCTGCAACTGCTTGGCTTGTGCCGTTTTCGATAGTTTATCGATTTTGGTAACAACCGGAACCGAGGTGATCTCGTGTGAATCCAGCCAGTCGAACAGCTGCCGGTCTTCTTCGCTGGGCGTCCGGCGGATATCCAGTATGACCACAACGGCCTTCAGGTTTTTCCGTACGGATAAATATCGCTCGATCATGGGGCGCCATTTGCGGCGTTCGACCTCCGGTACTCGCGCAAATCCGTAACCGGGCAGGTCAACAAACATGTACGCGCCGTTCACGCGAAAAAAATTGATCAGTCGGGTTTTCCCAGGCGTCGCGCTGGTCAGCACCAGTTTGTTGCGGCTGACCAGCGTGTTGATCAAGCTGGACTTGCCCACATTGGACCGGCCTGCAAAAGCAAACTCCGGCAGGTCCCCTGGCGGATACTGCTTATCCAGGACGGCGCTGGTAACGAACTCCGCTGATTTGATGAGCATCGGATCGCTCCGCTAAAAGAAAGGGGGCATTCAGGAGGCAGCCGTTCGATGCTCCGCCAAGTCGCATGTTCAGGATAGACACGTTGCGCTAAATGCCCGGATAATAATCGTGGAAGTACTTCTCCAGCCGGTTCATACCCTCGGCGAGATTCTCCATGGAATTGGCATATGAGAACCGTAGATACCCTTCGCCGTTCCGGCCGAAATCGATACCAGGGCTGACACCGACCCGAGCTTTCTCCAGGATGTCAAAAGCCAATCGGTAGGAGTCCATCGAGTAACGCTTGGCGTTGGCGAAGACATAAAAGGCTCCGGTCGGCTCGACCGTGATACCGAGGCCGATCTGCCGGAGCCTCCGGATCAGGAACCGTCGGCGCTCGTCATAGATGGATTTCATGCGGACGACATCGTCCCCGGCACATTTGAGCGCGGCGATCGCCGCCTTCTGAACCATGGAATTGGCGGATATAAAGAAATTCTGCTGCAGTTTCTGCATGGGCCGAATCAGCGACGGCGGTGCAATGACATAACCCAGGCGCAGGCCGGTCATCGCGAATAGCTTAGAAAATCCGTTCAGCACAAACGCCCGATCGGTAAACTCCAAGATGCTGTGCTCTTTGCCCTGATAGACCAGACCGTGATAGATTTCATCGGAGACGATCATGGGCGACTGCGGCCCAGCGGCCAGGGCCGCAATTTGTTGCATGCGATCGGCTTCCAGCAGGTTGCCGGTCGGGTTGGAAGGCGAGTTGATAAAGATGGCCTTGGTCCGGGGTGTGATTTTCCGTGCGATGACTTCCGGCCGGAATTGGAAGCCGTCCTCCTCGAAAACCGGAACCCGGACCGGAACGCCTTGAACGAATTTAATGAAATTGGGGTAGCAGGCGTAGTGCGGATCGGAGATGATCACCTCATCACCGGGATCGAGCAAGGCTGAAAACACCAATAGAATCGCTGGAGAGGAACCTGAAGTTACGATGATCTGATTCGACTGCACCGGCACGCCGTACGTTTTCCCGTAATAGTCCGCAATTGCATCGCGCAACTCGTAATTGCCCAAACTGTGGGTGTAATGGGTATGCCCGTTGGCCAGGGCCTGGCAGGCCGCCTCTTTCACACAAGCCGGCGCGTCGAAATCCGGCTCGCCCACCTCGAGATGCACGATATGAGCGCCTTGCCGCTCCATCTCGTGAGCCTTCTCCAACACATCCATAACGATGAAGGACGTCAATTCCTGGACTCTCTGAGAGACCATAGCGATCTGTTCCTTAAATGGTTTTTGATAACGCTTCGAAATAGAACAGCCGTTAGACTACTTTGTTCAGTGGGTATTCGATGATGCCCTCGGCACCATGGGAAAGCAGTCGCGGGATCAAGTCCCGGACGATTTCGCGGTTCACCATGATCTCCACTGAAAAAAAATTCGAACGATAAAGCGGTGCGACGGTCGGCGCCTTCAGGCTAGGCAGCATGGCAACTACTTCTTCCATGCGCTCTTCGGGCACGTTCATTTTTAAGCCGACCATCTTCTCGCCCAGCAGCGCGCCCCTGAGCAGCAAAGCGATTTGTTCGATCTTCTGGCGCTTGTCGGAATTCCTCCAGACATCGTGGTTGGCAATGAGCTGCGTGTTGGTCTGCATCAGCTCATGGATGATGCGCAGGCCGTGTGCTTTTATGGTACTCTCGGTTTCCGTGACTTCGACGATCGCATCCGCCAGACCGGAAACGACTTTGGCTTCAGTGGCCCCCCACGAGAACTCAATGGTGACCTCAATCTTGCGATCCGCGAAATAACGACGGGTGAATTCGACCAACTCGGTTGCGATTTTTTTCCCGGCCAAGTCTTCCAGGCAACCGATTTTGGAATCGAATGGAACGGCCAAGACCCAGCGCGCCGGACGGGAACTGACTTTGGAGTAGACAAGGTCGGCGACCACATGCACCTTTGAATTATTTTCGGCGATCCAATCTTTCCCGGTAAGTCCGGCATCCAGAGTGCCATTTTCGACGTAGCGGGACATTTCCTGGGCGCGGCATATGGCACATTCAATCAAATCATCATTGATCTCAGGGAAATAACTGCGACTGTTGACACGGATATTCCATCCGGAGCGTTTGAACAGAGAGATCGTCGCCTCTTGAAGGCTCCCTTTGGGGATGCCCAGCTTTAATTTTTGGCTCACTTTTTATAAACCTCCTTGGGATCGAAAATCGGTTTTCCGACGATTTGAACGGACCCGTTTTGAATCCGTTTGTGAAAACAGCTGCGATGGCCGGTATGGCAGGCGGCGGCGCCGACCTGTTCAATTTTCAACACAACGGCATCATCGTCGCAATCGACTAGGATTTCCTTGACGATTTGGATGTGTCCGGAGGTTTCACCCTTTACCCAAAGACTCTTGCGGCTGCGACTGTAGTAGGTTGCCCGACCGGTAGCCAGCGTGGCCTCCCAGGCTTCCGGGTTCATAAAGGCGACCATCAGAATTTCGCCCGTACGGAAATCCTGGGCGACCGCTGCAATGAGCCCTCCCAGTTTGTCGAAGTCAAGCGGAACCATTAAGACGTTACCCACAGATACCGGACGATTTTGGCGAGCCTTGAACTCGGCCTCAGCCGGCGTTATGCTTGGTTCGTATGGATGGTAGAATAGACTGGCATTTGTAAAAAACTTATTCATTAGTACCTTTAAAGCAGTGGAGTCAAATATTTTTTGTTGTTCCGATGTTTGTTTTTTGCTATTAGGGTCGTATCGAAGGTTGGTCAGCCATGATCACAAAACAACCTGCTCCCCGTAAGCCCGCTAAGCCCCCCTTGCCTCCCAAAGGGCGTTTTTTCCGGCGGCTCATCCTGGTGCCCTTCCTGGTGCTGATGGTGATTGGCCTGATGGCGCTCATCGTCGCCGTGGGAGGCTACCAGTACATCAGCCAAGATCTTCCGAAAATCAATTCGTTAATGGATTACCGGCCCCCCATCATTACCACGGTTTATGCCGAAGACGGCCGCAAGATAGGAGAATTTTTTAAGGAACGCCGCATCGTAATCCCCCTCGCCGAGGTGCCGCCGTTGCTGGTCCAGGCGTTCATCGCCGCCGAGGACTCACGGTTTTTTCAGCATCAGGGAATCGATCCCTTCAGCATCCTGCGAGCGGCGCTGAAAAACCTGGAAGCCGGAACCATCAAGCAAGGGGGAAGCACGATCACTCAGCAGGTCACGCGTTCCTTCCTGCTGACTCCGGAGAGAAGTTACATCCGGAAGATCAAAGAAGTTATTTTGAGTTACCGGATCGAAAACGCGTTCACCAAAGAGGAGATTCTTTATCTTTACCTCAACCAGATTTATCTCGGCCACGGCGCTTACGGGGTGCAGGCGGCAGCGGAAAATTATTTTGGGAAATCGGTCAAGGAATTAAACCTCGCAGAGTGCGCCATTTTAGCGGGGTTGCCTCAAGCACCGACCCGCTACTCGCCGTTCCGCCACCCCGAACAGGCTCGCGCACGCCAGGTGTATGTTCTCAACCGGATGGTCGAAGAAGGCTTCATCACGCGTGAGCAGGCCGACGCGGCGCTGGCGGTGAAGCTGGACATCAAGCCCCGTCGGAATATTTACGTGGAACAGGTGCCGTACTACACGGAACATGTCCGCCGCTACGTGGAAGGAAAATACGGTGCGGACGCCCTTTACCACCAAGGTCTTCAAATTCACACGGCCGTAAATATCGAATTCCAGAAGATCGCGGAACAGGAGATCAACAAGGGGTTAATCGAGATCGACAAACGCCAGGGGTACCGCGGACCGTTGAGGTCTCTTGCCGCCTCTGAGATCGAGGCCTTTCTGCAGGAACAAGCAGCGGACCTGGAAGGCTCGCCGCTGCTTCCAGGCCAAATCACCCAGGCCGTGGTGGCCCAGGTGAACGACCCGGCCAAAACCGTAAGCGTCAGGATCGGAAAAGCCTCGGGCATCTTAACGCTGGCGGATATGGCTTGGGCACGCAAGCCGAATCCGGACCTCGCGCATTACGAAGCCAAAATTCGGCAGCCGAGCTCGGCCTTGAGGCCGGGCGACCTCATTCTCGTAAAGATCAAAGATTCTCCTAAGACCCCTCACGATCCGTTGAACGTGACGCTTGAGCAAGAGCCACTGGTGCAAGGAGCGATGTTGTGTCTGGAAACCGAAACCGGTTTAGTGAGAGCCATGGTGGGTGGCCGGGACTTCAGTGAAACCCAGTTCAATCGCGCGATCCAATCCCGACGCCAGCCCGGTTCTTCTTTTAAGCCCATTATTTATGCCGCGGCGCTGGACCGCAAGTTCAGCGACCCTAAAAAAGTCTACACTCCGGCAACCATCATTATCGATTCTGCCGTAGTCTTCGAAGACCGGAAAGGAGAGCCAAGCTGGAAGCCTAAGAATTACAAGGAAACATTTTACGGTCCGACGCTCTTGCGCGAAGCGCTGGCGCAGTCGCGAAACGTCGTTACCGTAAAGATTCTTCAGGATATCGGCGTCGATTACGCCATCGAATATGCTCGTAAACTGGGAATTACCGCTGAACTGACGCGTACGCTCTCCCTAGCCTTAGGAGCTTCCGGGGTATCGTTGTTCGAGCTCACCCGGGCCTATTCCGTTTTTGCCAACCAGGGGTTTCTGGTCGAGCCGGTGTTTGTCTTGAAAATCACGGACCGCGACGGAAATGTCTTAGAAGAGGCCGCCTCCGAACGCCGGAAGGTTATCGAGAAGGACACCGCTTTCATCATGACGAACTTGATGGAGAGCGTGGTCCAGCACGGCACCGGTCAGCGCATAAAGGCGTTGGGTCGTCCGGCGGCTGGGAAAACCGGGACGACCAACGATATGTATGACGCTTGGTACATCGGCTATACCCCGGAATACATCACCGGGGTTTGGGTGGGGTTCGACACGGAGGCGCCTTTGGGCAAGACGGAAACCGGTGCAGTTGCTGCCAGCCCGATCTGGCTGGGATTTATGAAACAAGTTCTTGCCAATGAATCCGTCAAAACGTTTCAGCCGCCCGATGGGGTGATTTTTGCAAAAATCGATGCCGAGACGGGTCTGCTGCCGGTGACGGAAACTCGTAAAACGATTTTTGAATGTTTCAAAGAGGGCACGGTGCCGAGCGATTTCAGCAAACGGCCCGGAGAAGTAAAGGAGACCGAAGACTTTTTCAAGAAAGATTTATGAAAATCCTTCCGGCTGCCTGCGGCGCGGTATAGGCTCGTAAACCTTTATGATCCGACCTTCCGGCAATGCGATAAAGTCACATTCCAAGCCGGCGTCTGCCACGACCCGAACTCTTGAAAATCCAAACTCCCGTTTCAATGCGGTACAATTCGTGTTGCCGTGACCGCGCAATCGCGCAATGCCTCTTGGATGCACGTGCAGTTCGATCGTGTCACTTAAAACGGGGCGCCGCTGCAATGCCACCCTGACAGCGGCCAGGTAGCAGGCGCTCTGAACCAAATGCCCGAAAGCGGGATGGAATGGGCCGGCGACCACCCCGTGGCCGGCGGTAAGGTCCTCGGAAGCCTGAAGCCCGGTGCGAACGACCGAAATCCCACGCTGCCGAAAAAACCGGTAGACCTTCATGGAAAGCTCGACGGCTTCATCCAGGCCGAGCGGTCGGTAACGCCCGGCGCGGTACCACGTTGCCAGTGGACTGTTATCCAGCACGAGAGTCGGATAAATCCGGACGAACGCAGGGTTCAGGTCGGCGATGCGCCGGCCGGTTTCCAACAGACGGACCGCGTCATCCCCAGGCAGTCCCACCATGAGCTGCAGCCCCACTTCGTACCCCCTGGCCTTTAGGCGCTGAACGGCAGCGGTCGTGTCCGCTGCGGTGTGACCGCGCCGGCATCGGCGCAGCACATCGTCGTCCATGGACTGGGCGCCCAGTTCCACGCAGGTTATCCGGAAGGCATGGATCAGATCCAAAGTATGGGAGGCGACGGTATCGGGCCGGGTGGAGAAACGGATGCCGTCGAGCTCAGCCCGGCGAACCCATTCGGATGCCTTATTCAGCAGATATCGGATCCGCTCTGCCGGCAGCCCGAGGAAATTGCCTCCGAAGAAAGCGATTTCGGCCGGCCCCGACCGCCGCCCTCGATAGCGCAGGAATTCATCCACCGAAGAGAATTCGTTGCCGGTCTCAAGATGCGTTTCAAAATGGCCGGTAACGAGTTTTTGATTGCAGAAGATGCAACGGTGGGGACAGCCGGCATGCGGAATGAAGACCGGCACGATGAAGGGTCGTTGGCACATGGGACGGTTTCAGGCAATACCCGCCGGAGGGTGGAGGCACGGATGCAGGGCGTCCGGTCGTCATTAAGGCTTGAGCCGGATCAAGGCCTTTCGAGCGGCATCCTGCTCAGCTGTCTTCTTGCTCTTCCCGACCCCCTCGGTTTCAACCTCCTTGACTCGCAGCAGGACCCAGAAGGTCTTGTCATGATCAGGACCCTCCTCGCGGGTGACGGTATAAACGGGCATAGCGCCGGAGCGAATCTGCACCAGCTCCTGGAGCTGGCTTTTGAAATCAATGTGCTGGCTGGCATGTTCCATCTGACATACCAGCGGCAGAAACAGTGATTGAACAATCTCAAATGCGGAGCCAAATCCGCCATCCAGATAGACGGCTGCGATCAGGGCCTCGATGGTTCCAGCCAAAATCGAGCTTTTTTCATTCCCTCCGGTTTGAGCTTCACCTTTACCGAGCCGGATGTGGGGGCCGAGGTCCAGGCGACGAGCCAGTTTGGCTAACTGCTGCTCATTGACCAGCGCGGAGCGCATGCGTGAAAGGTCGCCCTCCTTCAGGTCGACAAATCGCTCCATCAGGAGGTGTCCCACGGCGAGGTTCAACACCGCATCTCCCAGAAACTCCAGGCGCTCATTGTCGCGCAGACCGGCCGCTGGAGCCTCGTTGACATAAGAACTGTGCCGCAACGCCTCCTCTATCCAGCGTTTGTCCGCAAAAAAATAATTCAAAACATTTTCGACCGCAGAAATCGGCGGAGAAAGCATGCACGGACCCTTGAATGATCACTTCCCGGTTATAGGCTCAGTGGGTATTATCGGAACGACCGTCCCAACAGCCAAAATGCGGGACCCCTCCGGAATCGGGCGAGGATGCCAGGAGACGTCGGAACACCCTCAGCGCTCTATCAGTTTTTCGTAGAGTGCATAAGGGACTTGAAAATCCCCCTGGCCAATTCCCATTTGAATCTCGGGCTGGATGTCTCCATGAAAATCGGTGCCTCCGGTCATCAGGAGGTCATGGCGACGAGCCAAAGCGATGTACTGGTGGGTCTGCTCGCGGGAGTGTTGAGGGTAATAGACCTCAAGGCCCTTTAGCCCCATGGCCGTCATTTCCTTTAAGAGATCCTCGAGTTGATCCACGCCCTCCAACTCCAACAGACATGGATGCGCTAAGACCGGAATTCCGCCAGCGGCATTGATGAGTTCGATGGCATGGATGGATTCGATACGGACTTTGTCCACATATGCTGGTTTTCCTTTTCCAAGGTACCGATCGAACGCTTCATCGATCGATTTCACCAATCCTTTTTTGACCAACAGCTTGGCAATGTGGGGTCTGCCGGGCTGTCCGTCGACCGCTTCCTTTTCGACTTCGTCGATCCGGATGGAAAAACCCAGTTTGTTCAACCGGGCGACGATTTCCGGGTTGCGCTGCCTGCGGGAATCCTGAAGCTTTTCAAGCGCCCGGTTCAACTCTGGATCGTCCAGCCGGAGGCCATACCCTAAAATATGAATGCTTCCGCCACCGGGATAGAACGGCGGAGGCTCGGCACTGATTTCAACTCCGGTCAAAAAGCCAAGCGTATCGGGAATTCCGCCCAGAAGGGCTTCCCGGGCGCCGGCGATGGAGTCGTGGTCCGTTATAGAAATGGCGCCTAACCCGACGCGCACCGCCAGCGCAACGATTTCGGCTGGCGAGAGCGTTCCATCCGAGGCCGTTGAGTGGATGTGAAGGTCGATGCAAGCGGCAGGCCTAGATTCCAAGCGCTTTCTCCAGGGATTCCTCCTTTGCCTTGCACTCAATGCACTGCGTGGTTACCGGACGCGCTTTAAGGCGTTTGATGGAGATTTCCTCGCCGCAGGATTCACAGATGCCGTAGGTTCCGTTTTCGATCCGTTCGAGCGCTTGTTTGATTTTCTTGATCAGCTTGCTTTCACGATCCCGAATTCGGAGCATGAAATTGCGGTCGGCCTCCAAAGAGGCACGGTCGGTGGGATCCGGAAAATTTTCGTTGGTCGTCGTCATGCCGGAAACGGTGTCATCGGCCTGGCTCAACAATTCCTGCATCCTCTGATTCAAATGCTTTTTAAAAAAGTCCAAGTCTTTCTTCTTCATGACAGGCCCCATTGCATGATTGGCAATTTTAATCGACTTAAAAGGAATCTTTTATCACATTGAAATATAAAAGTAAATGACGTTCGAACGAAACTTATCCCCAACCGGTTTCGCGAGGAGGTTGGCATCGCCGTCATCAAACCGCCCCGACACGGGGCAGATGCGATCATCCCACCCGAGGTAGACTTAAGACGCTACCGGTGCAACCGGGGCGCACAGACGACATCGATTCCGGAACGGACCAACGCCTGCGCGGTCCGTTGCACCGAGTGATGCTTTTCCAGGTAGTTCCTCTCCAGCGCCGCCATCAGCCCCGCTTTTTCAGCATCGGCCTTGGCAAGAAAATAGTCCAGAATGTCCGATGGGTGCTCAAGCGTTGGTTCGATGTCCGGCTCGCCGCCCTCATGCTTAGCGGAAATGTTGGGAACCTCCTGGGCGATCTCCACCAGCTCGGCGCGCCGATTATAGGGCTGGCGCACAATGGATTTCCAAGTTTCGGTGATATGGTGCTCGAAACGCACGGCCGCCTCCAGCCCCAGAGCTCGACGGAGATAGGAAGCTTGGCGCAGCGTTTCGTTGTCCGCGGAGTTGGAAAGATTGAAGCCGATGAGAGAGGTAGCTCCGCTCTCGCGAGCAAAAAGCCTTGCCGTCAGCAAGGTCCACAGAATGGCGAACGGATTGTCATTGCCCATGAAGACCGAGATCTTGAATTCGTTGTCGATCCCGAGGCGGTGCATCAAATACCCGACGAGAACCGTTCCCGGATTTATGTTGAGCACTTGGCGAATGCCATACGTGGTATAGTACTTCAGGAACTCCTCGGCCCACTGGAGTGGGTGTTGATTGGGTTGGCCGATGCCGCCGAAGTAGCCGGTGATGGTTTCGGGGCCGCCCAAATGGACATTGGATCCGTCGGTGCCTTTGGTATCCAGGGTTTCCACGTAGCTGGCGCCCATAATCTGCATGGCCGCTGCCACCGCCATAATATCTCCGTTGTCGGCCTCCTGCTCAACCATCCGACGCACCCGGATGAACCGGCCGGGCATGAGCTCGCCCGCTTGAATGCATTGCCGGGCCTCGGTGATCAGCCAGGGGAAATACTGCAGGGCGCTGATTTCGAGCGTCACGGCATTCTTCTGGTTCAAAACGGGCGCTCCATGGACCTTGCGATGATAGTCAGCCATGGAAATGAAGGCCTTTTGGTCACGCTGGTCGATCAGCCACCGGAGGTCTTTGATATAAGGGGAATTGGCCTGTTCCAGTCGAGCCATCAGGCTTTCCAACCGGCCGGCTTCAGCCGCCCGCCGATTGATTTCCTGAGGGCCGCCGTATCGGTCGATCACTTCGAGCAGTCCGTTGATGACCGGATTGTTCGGGTCGGTTAACAGTGCATTCAGTTCGTCGATCCGCTGGGCTGAAATCTTCAAGGCGCTTCTCAGATCGGGCATGGCTGCCTCCCTGGTCGGTCGAGTAAAAGACGAATCTATCCATGCGTTGACTGAAGCCCATTATGATTGTACTTTTTTACGCAAAAACCAGCAAGGGCATTTTTCGACGACGATCCAATGGCACTGCTTGTTTCGTTACGCCAGGCCAGCTTGAGGGTGCGGGACCGAGTTCTCCTTGAAGGCATCACTTGGGAAATCCGCACCGGAGAACACTGGGCGGTGGTGGGACCCAACGGCGCCGGCAAATCCACGCTGGTGAAGGCATTAACCGGCGCTGTCCCGGTGATCCGCGGCGAAATTTTCCCGTCAGAGCCGGTCCGCCTCCGGCGACAGGCGGCCTGCCTGTCATTTGAAAGCCAGCGGAAATTGGTTGCCCAGGAGGATCGGCGTGACGAATACCACGCCTTCAGCGGCCGCATGGACGGGGGAGCTCTAGTCGGAGACTTCATCCGACCGGTACGGCCGGGAGCAAATCGTTCCCCATCGGATGTCTTGGAGCGAATTCAGATCGGACGCCTGCTCGATCGACACATCCGCGAACTATCCTCCGGCGAGATGCGGAGGTTTCAGATTGCATTGGCGCTTAGTACCCATCCGCGCGTCTTGATTCTGGATGAACCCTATGATGGCCTTGACCAGGAGTACCAGGAGGAAATAGCCAGGATCATCAACGAGCTGATGGATTCCAACCGCGCAGTAGTGCTGGTCACCCACCGCCGCAGCGAAATCCCGTTGAACGCCACTCACGTAATCGGGGTAAAAGCGGGACGGATTGTTTTTCAAGGGCGGCGCGAGGACCGGTTGGATGCCAAACGAATCGATCAGTTGTACGAATCGCCGGCGGCACGGACGGCATATCTGCCAGACCTGCCGCCGGCGGCAGAAGCCTCCATGCGGCCGCCTAACACGTCTTCAGAGGTGCTAATCCACTTGCGTAATGTCGCGGTGAGGCATCGGACCGTCTCCGTATTTGAAAATCTTTCCTGGACGGTCCGGCACGGGCAGCACTGGGCCGTGTGCGGGCCGAACGGTTCCGGCAAGTCCACCTTGCTGAGAATCATAGTGGGCGATCATCCTCAAGCTTACGCCAATACCGTCAGCGTGTTCGGAAAACCGCGCGGAGGGGGGGGCAGCATTCGTGAAACCAAGGCAGGCATTGGACTTATTTCGTCGGAGCTGCAGGTTCGCTATCGTAAGGCCATCACGGCGCTCGATGTCGTGATTTCAGGCTTCTTCGACTCGACGGGTCTTTACCGGAAAGCGTCACCGTCTCAGGCGGGGGTGTCCGAAGCATGGATAAAATCCTTCGGACTGGGGGCACTGGCGAACAAGAAGTTCAATCACTTGTCCCATGGCGAGCAACGCATGGTGTTGCTTGCCCGAGCCATGGTTAAGCCTCCACGGCTCTTGGTTTTGGATGAGCCCTGTCAGGGCCTGGATATCGGCAATCGACGGTTGATTCTGCAGACCATTGATCGCATCGCTGGCACGGGCCAGACGACGATCATTTTCGTTAGCCACCATATTGATGAAATTCCCGCCTGCATCACGCACTATCTCATGCTGGTTCGCGAAGGCAACCAGCCGTCCCGAGCGATGGTCTCTGACGCACCGCGCAGCATTCCCCGGTTTTAATTGGATTAAAAAAGCGTCAATTGAATGAGGTACCCGATTCCACTGAATAAACCGATGTAAAACGCCATCGAGAAGATCGCCCTGAACCAGCCCTTAACCGTTTTATTCGTCAAGATCATCGCTCCGGAGGAGATATCATGCATGTATTATTTTATCCTTACCATGCCTGATTGTAAAATAATTTCCCCGTCTCGATTCCCCGGAACGGCCCCCATGCTAAACCCCGAGGTGCCTAGACCTGCAATCCATTTTCACGAACCTCGATAATCAGTTGTGCCACAAACTCCTCGGATAGGTTCCCATTGCCAAGACTCTTTATAATTTCAATTGCTTCAGCAATAGTTCGCCCCTTCTGGTAGGAGCGATCCGTGCTGAGGGCATCAAAGCAATCCGCTACGCTGATGATGCGTGCCCCCAGCGGAATTTCATCGGCCTTTAGCCCGTAGGGATAACCCGATCCGTCCTGGCGTTCATGGTGATAACGCACACAGTCGATTACCGGCTCCGCCAATTGAATGGCTTTGAGGAACTGGCCCCCGATTTCCGGGTGCCTCTTGATCTCGGCCCGCATGGCTGTAGAAAGCTTCTCTTGCTTGTTGTTAAGAAGTTCAGGGCTGAAAGCGATCTTGCCGATATCGTGGAGCAGCCCTCCGATACGGATGGTTTCCACGTATTCGGAAGGTAGCCCTACGCGTTGTGCAATGCAACGAGCATACGCGGCCACACGGCGGGCATGGCCCCTCGTATAGGAATCCTGAAATCCCATCACGACGCTGAGCGCCGCCAGACCGCAGATGTTCGAGTGATACAGAACATCTTGGATACCCTTTTTAATTCCAGCGTAAACCCACATCGAATTCGGATGGTTCATAACCACTTTACGACCGTTCCCGTAACACCGTTTCTGCCTCGAAGGGCTTGAAAATATAATGATTCGTTAAACTTGAAAAGACGCGATTTATAGATGAATGAAGGATGGCTGTCAAGATAAAAGAATCACTTGGCATTCAGCAGATTGATCGTTCGCAGGAGGGTCAGGGGGTTGACACTGACATTGTTGACCTTCGCCCCCCAATGCAGATGAGGTCCGGTGGCGCGGCCGGTCGCCCCGGCCAAGCCGATCACGGCCCCTGTTTCAACTCGTTGGCCGACAACGACCGCCATCCGGCTCAGATGGGAATAGGACGTAAAGACGCCGGCACCATGGTCGATAATCACTGCGTTGCCGGAGTAGAAAAGGTCCTTGGCCAAGCACACCATCCCGGAACCGGCCGAATGCACGGGATCCCCGGCCTGCGCTCGAAAATCAACGCCCGAGTGTTGGCTTTGAAGCTCCCCGTTGAAAAGGCGCCGGGTACCGAACGGGCCGTTCACCTCTCCGGGAACGGGAACTCGAAACCCGTCCTGCCAAAGTCGCGAACGGCTGCCGGAGGTATAGATTTTTTTCAGCTCCGCCTGCTCGCGCTTTATCCGGTTAAGGTCTTCGGGGCTCGGGCGGACATGGCGGGGATCGACCTTCAACGTTTCTTCGCCATAGGCTCCGGGGCGGATGGTGAAAACGGCGGATGCGGAGCGCTGCTGGGTTCCCACACTCCAGGTTACCGTTATCTTGGCGGGGCCCGGATGGGTCGACAGACCGATTCCAACCAGACCGGCATAAGAATGTCTGGCCTCAGCCGGGTGCGGGAACATCAGAACCGCTTGATCGCCGAAGAAAACGTTTGGATCCCGAACGGAAGTAGGCATCCGACCCCAGTTGATTTGAACGAGCAGCGTGTCCCCGGTTTCCACCATTGCATCGGAAAGCATGATCCGGGGGGCAGGCGCCGCCGGGGTCTGCTGAGATTGGGCGGGTTGAGGCCAAAAGACCGTGGAGAGGATTCCGTAACCGAACAACACCCACAGCCCTTTAACGAAAGCGCTCCTCTGGTACCGGGCGCGCAGGTCCACCATGCCGACAAACGAGTTCATGAGGTCCAAAAGCAATAATGGATTCCATCCCTCGTAAAGGGAGGGGGCGCGGGTCAGCGCCCCCTCTCCTCTTGGATTAGGGCTTTTTTAGCCTTTGATGATCCGCGGCAGCATCATCTGGTGTTGCGGGCAGATGGAGCGCGGGTTCTGGTAGGCGGCGCCGGCAAACGCCTTAAAATAGTCGCGGATGGCTGTCATTTTGGCAACTTCATCCACTAGGCCGTGCTGGGCACAATAGATCGGCCGGGAGTTATCGTAATAGGATTTAACCAGCTTGTTCATCTCCTCGATGACCGGTTCAAGAGGCTTGCCGGACTCCTTCTCCTTCACCAGCCGGCGGGAGTAACTCGCGGCAGCAGCCGTCTCGCCGTGCATGACGTAAATTTCGGTCGTGGCCGTGCCGAGCGTAAAAGCGTTGTGGCGGTTGGCCGTGGGGCCGCCCATGATATAGTGGGCCGCAGCGGTTCCCTTGCGCAGCACCGTCAGGATCATGGGAATGTCGGTCTGCTGGATGGAGTAAATCAGGGCCTGCCCCAAACCGAGCAGTTCGGCCTTCTCCGCGATGTCGCCGACATCGATACCCGAGGTATCCTGGATCCAGATGATGGGCACACGGTCGCGACCGCAATGCACGACGAACTCGTTCATCTTGATCAGTCCCTGCCGGTAGAGCTTGCCCCCGATACCGGGATAGGACGCATATTCCGGATAGTTTTCGCCCAGAAAGCCCTGCCGGTTGCCGATAACACCCATCAGAAAGCCGTCGATCTTGACCAAGCCGGTGTACACCTCCGGCCCGTAGCCAGGACGGTATTCCATATGCTCGCTGCCGTCGACCAACCGAGCCAGGATTTCGTCGAAATCGTACATCTGCTTCTGGTTGAAGGGCACCAGGTAGTAGATGTCCTCGGCTGGAAAGCGCGGTTCTTTAGGCTCGGCAACACGGAAAAACTTCGGGTGGTAAGCCGGCATGCCCTTCATGTAATCCTTGATCCCGTCCAGCACGCCCTGTTCGGTGTCGTAGACATGACGGAAAAACCCGGTGCTGTCGTGGTGGATCTTGACCGAACCCGGCGGCTCCGCCTTGAACTGCTTGGCGGCTGCGATGAGCTGCTCCGCTCCCTCAAGGTCGAAGAATCCCTTGGGGGACATGCCGCTCAGGATTCCGCCGCCGCCGACCGCGATGTTGGCGTCCTTGTGGGCGAAGAGGATGGTGGGGCTGATGCCCTGATAGCCGCCGCCGGCGGGGTTGGTGCCGTATATGCCGGCCAGGATCGGGATCCCGGCCTGCTCGAGCTCCGCATGCCGGAAGAAGGTGGTTCCCGAGCCGCGGCGGCCGGCATAGAATTTCTCCTGTTCGGGAAGTTTGACGCCGCTGCAGTTCACCAGCCAAATGAGCGGGATGTTGAGGCGCTTGGAGAGGTTGGTGGCGCGAAACACCTCCTCGGCCTGTCCCGGCAGCCAGGCACCGGCGATGACCTTGTTGTCGAATCCGATCACCACCGCCCATTTGCCGGATACCTTGGCTAGGCCGTGGCAGACGTTGTTGGTGCCCTCCACGTTGCTGTTGGGGTTGTAAAGCGTATTGAGCGGAGTCCACGTGCCGGGGTCCAGCAGGTATTCCAGCCGCTGCCAGATCGTCAGCTGCTTGCGTTTGTTGATTTCGGCGGTCGGAAGGCCGACGTTCTTGAACTTCTCAACCGCTTTTTCCACCTCGGCTTCCACATCCTTGATCAGTTTGACGTTGGCTTCTCTGCTCTTGATCATTCCGGGCTTGAGCGCACTGCCGAACTCTTTCATCTTCTCGAAATACGGTCGCATCGCCTCCATCCTCCCCGTCTGAAGTGTTGCCCGGTCAGGCTGTTCAACCCGTCGCATGGCCGGGTTACCATCACGAAAAAGTGACATATTTCTTTATACAAACTGGTCGGTTGCGTCAAGGACGGATACGATTCCGGCCGGCCTTTCTCCTTGACATTCCTGGGGCCTTTCAGTATCAAACACCAAAATATTTTGGAAAAGCCGCACGCCGCACGCTGGTCTGAGAAAACACAGGGAGGAGAGCGAAACGCATGAGCAAACAAATCTTAGCCCCGATGCCCGGGAAAGTCGTCGACATCCTGGTCAAGGTTGGTGAAGACGTCCTGGAGTATCAGGAAGTGCTGATCCTGGAAGCGATGAAAATGGAAAACGCCATCCCCTCGCCTGAATCCGGAAAGGTAAGGGAAATCAAGGTCAAAAAAGACGACACGGTGGCCGCGCAGCAAGTGTTGATGGTTCTGGACTAGATGCCGCCGTCGGTCGTAGATTCGATCGACTCCGATCAATACGAAAGGCCCATGTCGCCATGGGCCTTTCGTGTACTTTGCCCCCCGCTTTAGCTTCATTCGCCCGGTTTGACCTTGCGGACGATCTCCAGCGCCCCCGCCAGGGAGTCCCCCCTAAGCCGCGCAGCCATGGCCGCTTCCAGCATCGGTGGGCGTATCACCAAGCCGAGCTGCGCCAAGAGCCCCAATGACGCCAGGGCCCAATCCGTACCCTTGAATCCCTGGGCCTTTAGGTCCACTCGATGGATCCGGGCCCGGCAGGCGGGAATATCCACTCCGACGGCCTGAATGACCGTGCAAGTTTCCTCGAGGCCGGCGAACATCTTCTTGCGCCGCGCCACCCCCTCCGGACCGAGGGCGATGACCACCGACGGCCGGCTGATGCCGGTGTAATCGATCGCCTGCGGCGAAAGAATCATTTCGCTGATGGAAGGACCCCGCAGCACGGTGATGTCATAGTCGTTCTTCTGGGTGGCGTTAAGGCCGGCATGCAGACCGGCGAGGCATAGCATTTCGCCGGCCGTGATAATGCGCTGGCCGGCACTGCCCAGCAGGATGACCTCCTGCCGCTCGGTGCTGACCGGATCAAACCGGGCTGCAATCGCCGCAGGCGGAGGAACCACTCGCTGGGTGGCAGCCAGTTCACGATAGTGCTCCCCAAACTCGCGCCGTTTGTTTTCAGCGACCGCTCCCTCGAACGGGGTGAGCCGGGACAGCATCTCCTCGATAACTTTGGTCGTCAGCCGGTTGCGTTTGGAAAACCGTCCCGGGCAAATACCCCAAATGTCCACTACCGAGAATCCATTGAACTCAATGGCTTTTCGGATCACGTCGGTAATGTCGCTGCGATAGGCCGAGCAGCGCACGACATAAGGCGCCCCCGCTGCCCTGGCTACGCTGCAGACGTCCAGCGGCCGCTCCAACCGGTTAAGGAAACCCGATCCCACCTCGGCATCGGGCGGGGTGGTCGCCGAATATTGTCCGCCGGTCATTCCGAAGTTGAAGTTGTTGAGGACCAGCAGCGTCAGGTCCAGGTTCCGGCGGCAGGCCGCCAGGAGGTGCGCGCCGCCGATTCCCTGCCCCCCGTCGCCCATGGTCACCACTACCGTGAGTTCGGGCCGGGCGAGCTTCAGCCCCGCCGCATAAGTGAGCGCCCGACCGTGCAAACCATGGAGGGCGTGGGTGTTGAAGAAGGTATCGAAAAGCCCGGAGCAACCGATATCGCTCACCATCGCGATGCGGTTGCCATCCAGATTCATCGCCTGGAATGCCTTGTCCAATGTATGGGTGATGCGCTCATGAGAGCAACCCGGACAAAACACCGGCGGCCGCGCCGCGTTCAACAAACTAACCATTAAGAACCGCCTCTCTAATGGTCCCCGGAGCGATCAGCCGGCCGTCCATCTGCCCGCAAAATCGAACGGTTTTCCCCGGCAGGATGCGCTCGACTTCGCGAACATACTGCCCTCGGTTCATCTCCACGACCAGAACCCGCCGGACATTAAGGGCCGCCTGACGTATCGCTGTTTCCGGAACCGGCCACAAGGTTTTAAGTACGAGAAGCGACACCGGGGTGCCGCCGGCTCTCAACTCGCGCGCGGCGGCCAGAGCGGCTCGGGAGGTGACCCCGTACGTGACGACCAGCGTGTCGGCCGCCCCTTCGGAGTCAAGCTCGACGATCGCCAGCCGGTCCGCTGCATTTGTGATTTTGGCCTGCATGCGAGCCAGCTGCCGGGTGATCTCGACCGGGTCGGTCGTGATGTAACCGTCCGGGCCATGAGTGGATGACGTCTGGCGCACGAGCGTACCGCCGCCGATCGGCAGGAAGGCGGGAACCTGCTCGCCGGCGTTGGTCAGGAAGGGCAGGAACGCTTGCCCCGGCTCGGGCGCCGCGCGGTCGACGACCGTCCCCGTCATCAGGCGATCCGGGTCGACGCTGGCCCGAGTCATGGCGATCTCCTTGTTGGAGGCGATGAAAACCGGGCAGCGGTATTGTTCGGCCAGGTTGAACGCCTGAACCGTCAGCTTAAAACAATCCTCCACATCCGCTGGAGCCAGGACGATCACCGGCATGCCGCCGCTGTTGCCCCATTGCAGAAACTGAACGTCACCGTCCGCGCCGCGAGTCGCCGAACCGGTTGACGGACCTAGCCGCTGGATATCGACGATGACGATCGGAATCTCGCCACCGATCGCAAAGGAAATCTGTTCGCTGTAGAGGCTGATGCCCGGGCCAGAGGTTGCCGTCATGACCTTCATGCCTGCCATGGAAGCGCCCAGGCAGAATCCGATCGAAGCGATTTCATCCTCGCCCTGGATGCAGACCCCGCCGAGCGGCGGCAGCATGGCCAGCATGTGGTTTAAAATCGTCGTGGCCGGGGTGATGGGGTAGCCGGCGAAGAACCGGCAGCCGGCAGCCACCGCCCCGCGCGCGATCGCCTCGTTGCCTTCCATAAAGGATAATGCCATAGGCAAACCTCGTTGAGCAGTTAAATGGGTTGGAGGAAGTTGGTCAGATAGCATTTCGCCCGATGGAGGGCAAGATGGAAATGACCATTTGCGCTCAAGTCGGATCTATCTAATTTCCGTTCTTGGATGGGGGCGATGGGGTTTGCTGCCAGGGGTAGCGCACCCGAGAATGGAAGGCGGCCTCCAACGCGTCCACCATCGAGTGAATGATCGCGTCGATATCGCGCGTATCCAGCACACACTCGCTGAACTGGCTGTCGGCGATCCGTTTGACGACGATGAAACGAACCAGCTTTTCGAAGCTTTCACGGCCCGGCGACTTCAACGATCGGGAGGCTGCTTCCACGGCGTCTGCAATCATCAGCAGCGCAGCCTCGACGGTTTGGGGTTTTGGCCCCGCATAACGAAAGTCTCCGGCGCGAACGCTGCCTTTGGGCTTCAGTTTCAACGCCTTGTGAAAAAAATAATCGACCGCCTGGGTTCCGTGATGCTGCTGGATCAACTCGATGATATCCTTGGGCAAACGGGCTTCCCGAGCGATTCGCAAACCGTGGCTGACGTGTCCGGTGATGATCTCGATGCTTTCGTAGGGATCGAGGGTGTCATGGAGATTAACGCCGTTCAGTTGGTTTTCGACATATCCCACCGGTTGCTGAAGTTTGCCGATGTCGTGGAAGTAAGCCCCGATTCTGAGCAATAACGGGTTGGCGCCGATGGCATCCCCGGCCGCCTGCGCCAGATAGGCCACGTTCATCGAGTGCTGATAAGTACCGGGAGCTTCTGTGAACAGCCGTTTCAACAAGGGCTGATCGAGATCGGCATAGCGCCGGAGGGTGACCGTGGAGCCCACCGTCCTAACGGCTTTGAGCAAAGGAAGCAGCAACAGTGCCAAAGCGCCTGACGAAGTTCCGCCCAGCAGCGCCCATGCGCTTTGCGTCGCCCAGGGGTGGGCCGCCATGGTTTTCAGGACGGCCATATTCCATCCGTCTCCGGGTTGAGGCAAGCGAGCGACGGCGCTCCAATCCAGTTGCAAGAGTATCAGGAGGAACGCATGAACCATGCTGATGAGGATGCAGGGCAAGATGGCACTACGCAGGCGGAGGTTCCGCGGTGCCAGCATAACGGCGGTTAGTCCAACTACCAGTGAGCTGCCGAGAAGGTCCCATGACCGTCCCATAAACAAGGTCGCCAGAACGACGCCGACCAGCAGGGTCCCTACGGCGGTCACGCGGCCCTGGTTCAGCGCAACCACCAGCAGCGGCAATAAAACCAATGGCAGACTCTCAACCGGAAGCGCGGTAAAAAGGAGGATCGCCTTCAGGATCAACCCGTGGAGGATCAGAAGCGATAACAGGAGCGGATGCGAGACGGATCGTCGATAGCCGCCTTTCGGCAAAACGAAAAGAAAGAACCCCAGGAAGACCACCATCCAGATGTTCACAAATAGAACCAGTGGCGATTCCCGGAAAAGCGCCTCTGCGCGTTGAGCCTCCAAGGCATGGATGAGCCGCTGGTCACGCTCGTCAATTTCTTTCAAGAACGGGACCACTGCCTCTCCGGCTCGGAAAGAAACCGCGGCGGTGATCGGTGGAGACATCGTCTGCGAAACTTCAGCTTCCGTCCATGGAACCACGAATGCGCGGTCGGCTCTCAGGGTGAACGCCGCCCTCTGGCCCGTTATCGGAGGCCAGGCCATCCGGTAGATGTCCTCAATGAAACAGGACACGAAGTTGAGCAAAATCAGGGCCAGGATGAGAGCAGTGCGTGTCATAGACGATGCCAGCAGCCTCGGTCGCTGAAACGAGGAGCAGCCTCGGTGCTAAAGTTATTGGGCGCATTAGACGATGATATGATCTGAATGCATCATTCTATAAAGCCACGGGCATATAGTCAAACCCATGGGTGAATGCCATGGGCGAAGCCGCCCGACAGACGGTTGACGAGGTTCCCAAAAAAGGAGGGGGCATGCTGGGCAAGGCCTTGAACTGCTTGAGAGGACGCGCCAAACCGGAACCCCTTCCTGCGGTGCGCATGGCGGGAGGGGCGCTCGCGGGAGGGATCGCTCGCATGGTCAGTTCCGCGGGAAGAATAAGTCTGCCGATTCTGCAGCGTATGGCCCAGGCGGTTTCTCGGGATGATTTCATACGGTTCATACAGGCACCCGTGCTCGCCGGATCCTCTATCCATAAGGGGACCCTCGCGTCAGCCCAGACCAATTCGAGCTCCCGGGAGATGAATCGCACCATCCTTTTTCAACCGGAGGAGGATGCCGACCAGCCGGCCTCGCCATCCGAAAGCCTCCAGCACGCCGTCTACCCGCTCGTTAGGGGCGAGCACGCCAATTCCGTGGGCAATTTCTTCAGCATCGGCCGGATCGATGGCAATGACTGCATCATGCCGGACTATGCTATTTCAAAAAAGCATGCTCTCATCGAAGACCGACGGGGCACCTATCTGCTGAAAGACAACGGATCGACGAATGGTACTCTTTTGAACGGCGAACGGCTGCAAACCAAACCGGTCGCGATTAAGGACCGGGATGTCATCAGCTTTGCGCGCTATGAATTCACCTTCCTTTTGCCGGGGTCCTTCTACGACATACTGACGAAGGCCTGATTCAACCTCGAATCTACCCGATGACGCGGACCAGATGTGAGGCCGGAACGAGCTCCACCTGCTGGCGCAGCTCGGGCAGCACGTCCTTGAGGGTGTTGTACGTCGTGGCATGGGGGTGGCCGATCCCCAGTGCTTCGCCCTTTTGACGGGCGACTCGCACCAGTTCCCGAACCTGTCTGCGGATGAAGGCAGGATCTTGAACGTGATCCAGGAATACGTCCCTCTGGGCAAAGGGCAGCTGCAGCAAACGCGCCGACGGCTGACAAACGCTGGCATCCGTGGTGCGGCTGTCGACGAAATAAAGGCCACGGCGTTTTAGGACCGAGAACACCTGATAGACTTGCTCGGAATGGGCCGTCATTTTGGACCCCATGTGGTTGTTGACGCCCTTAACATGGGGCACGGCCTGCAGGTTTTCATCGAGTGCTTTGAGCAGTTCGTCCGGACTCATGGACGTCAGCAAGGCACCGGGGCCGGGGTTGATTTCGGGATACTCCGCCGGCTCCATCGGCAAGTGCAGCATGACTTCAGCACCGTGAGCATGGGCGATGTGGGCGATCACCTGCTGATGCGGGCTGTGCGGCAGAATGGACAGCGTGAGTGCAGCGCTTAAACCGATGAATTTTTCGGCCAGCGCGCGGTCATATCCCAGGTCGTCGATGATAATCGCCACCCGGGGCTGTTTTTTGGCAGGGGGAAGTTCGGGCGGCAGCGGCGGCAAGGCGGCGCGCAGGGAATTCGGATCAGCGGCATCGGCAACCGGCCCCGGGGCCGGTGCCAGTGGAGGCTGCTGGGGTTTCGGGGCGGGCCTGGTCTCGGTTCCGGCGCTGCGGGCCGCCGTTTGCGGAATGGACGCTTTGGTTTCAGGCGCTTGGGCCGGCGGCCGCGGAGCGGGCGCGGCAACCGGCGGGCGTTGAGCAGGGGGCTTTCGGTCCGTTGACAGCGTACGTGACCCCGGCGTCGCCATGAAGCGAACGACCAGGATCGCGCCGATGACGAGCGCCGCCACCAGAGCCACCGCGCCCAGAGCCTTGATGAGGGGGGAGGCCGGGCTATTCGCTCGGCGCGGCCGTCTTCGCCCCCCCCTGCGGGCGGGTCTTTTACCAGGCATGCTAGGCCTTCCGACGCCGGTCAGTTCCTGGCCTGTTTGAGCACGTCGTGGCCGATCAGAATTTCCAGCGCCCGCATCACTTGGTTGTCATTCTGAAGGGTCTCCAGTTTGAGCGGACCGACGCGCGATTCCGCCTCCTTCATCCGAGTCTTGGGATCCTGCTCCGGCTGGCCTTGAGGTTTCTTCGAATCGGATTTTTCAGACTCGCCCTCGGCCTCCAGATGGTTTTCAAGATCTTTTTCCTTAACCATGGCCTCATCCTGGGGAGCGGATTCGCTGCCATCCAGGCGCTTGAGCTTGAGCACGATATCGGGTTCGATGCCCTTGGCCTGAATCGAACGGCCATTGGGCGTATAGTAGCGCGCGATGGTCAGCTTTAGCCCTGAACCATCGCGCAGGTTCTCCACGGTTTGGACCGAACCTTTTCCGAAGGAGGTCGTGCCGAGCACCAGCGCTCGCTTGTGATCCTGGAGTGCACCGGCCACAATTTCGGAGGCGCTTGCCGTACCGCCGTTGATCAAAACAACCATGGGATAGGTGCGTTGAACCGCAGACGGGGTGGCGTTGAAGGTTTTGGTATTCCTCTTGTCCCGGCCCTTCATTGAAACGATCTGGCCTTTGTCTAAAAACACATCAGAGATGGTGATGGCCTGATTCAGCAGTCCGCCGCCGTTGTTGCGGAGATCCAGCACCATTCCCTTCAGCGGAGCATCGGCCGCTTCGATTTTTTCAAGAGCCTTTTCAAAATCCTGAGTGGTTGTCCCGGTGAAATTGGAGATTCGGACATAGCCGTAGCCGGGCTTAAGCTGAATGTATTTCACGCTTTGAATCGGGATTTCGTCGCGGAGGATCTCAAAATCGATCGGTTTCTTGAATCCCTCGCGCATGATGGTGACCACCACCTTGGAGCCCTTGGGCCCGCGCATCATGCGCACGGCCTCCCGCAGGTCTTTAGCCAGCTGGCCATCAACCTTGATGATACGGTCGCCGGATTCGATTCCGGCCCGGTGCGCCGGCGTGTCTTCGATCGGGGAGATGACCGTCACAAAGCCATTTTGCATGGTGATATGAATCCCGATGCCGGTGAACTTGCCCTTGGTGTCAATTTGCAGGTCCTCAAAGGCGTCGGGCGGAAGCAGCGCGGAATGCGGATCGAGCCCCTGCGCCATTCCCTGGATAGCCTTATGGATGAGGTCCTTGGCGTCGACCTCGTCTACGTATTCCTTCTGGATCAGCTCGATGACGTCTGACAGCAGCTTCAAGCCCTCATAGAGGTCTTCTTTGCTGGCTGAATTGGCGCGCTGGAAGCCCGTGCTCATCATCCAAACGACCACCGCCGCCAACATAACGAGCCAGAGTTTCACGGGCCGGTTGTGTTTGCCCAACATGCATTTGCTCCTTAGAATTAAGAATGGGCCCGGGTCCACGCGTCTTGGCAGCAAGCCGCTGCTCCCGGACCGCTGATTCGACCAAATCTGGTTCGCTTCGTCATCCCCGCTTCAACCACTCCAGTGGATCAAGGGGTCGGTCATAATGACGGATTTCAAAATAAAGACCGGCTGCACCCATGGCGCCGGAGTCTCCGACGGTGGCGATGACATCTCCGGCTTCCACCCGATTGTCCACGGATTTGAAGACGTCTTCCAGGTGGGCGTAAACGGTGTAGTAATGGTCTCCGTGATCGATCACAACGATATTGCCATATGCCCTGAACCAGCTGGCATAGAGGACCGTACCGGCATGCACGGACCTCACCGGCTCGCCTCTTTCAGCCGCGATGTCGACACCGTTGCGAAAGGCTTGAATGTTCAACCGCGGCAACCGGTAGGGTCCATACGAATTTTGGATTTTACCCTTAACCGGGAATATAAGCAAGCCCTTCGAGGCCGCCAAGGATGGGGAGGCTGCCGGCCTCCGCGGAGCACTACCGTCGGATGGTCGGCTCAGGGCCTGAATCTCCCGTTCCAATTCCCGGGCAGCGTCCTTCAACGCCTCGATCGCCGCTCGCTGAACCTCCTGCTGATCCCGGATGCGGGCCAGCAGGGCTTCGCGCCGGGATCGCTCGCGGAGAACGGCCGCCGCTTGCTGCTCGTACTCCGCGAACCGCACGCGTTTATCTTCCTGGTGCCGGATCAGCTGCCTCTGCAGATTCTCCAGATCGGCGTATTGAGCCGCCATGGTTTGGCGAGTGCGTTCGTCGTGATCCAGGATGCGCTCCAGGGCGGTTTTGCGCTTAAGCACCTCCGCGAGGGAATCGGCTGGAGCCAACACATGCAGCGTACCCATGCGGCGGATTTTGTAAAGTGCGACGAGCCGGCGCGAAAGATAAATCTCCAACGTGCGGATCCGTCGAGCCATGTCGTCCATGGCCGTCCGGGTGCTTTCGATTTTCTGGTCCAGCTCCTCCAATTCGGCGTCGAGGGAGGCGGATCGCCGCTGGTGGTGCTGAAGCATCTGGTTCGTTCGGTCCAGGGCGCTCAGGATGTCTTCGCGCCGGCGTTGGATCCGCTGGAGATCGGTTTCCTGCTCCCGGAGATTAAATTGCAGGGCGTCGGCTTCCTCCCGCAATCGATCGACCGTTGCCGCTGGCGTTTCGTCCGGCCCCGGCTGTCCGGTCACCGGAGGCGATGTGGCGACTAACCCTAAAGCGAGGGCTACCCCCGGAAGGAGGCGCCACCCGGCTGCCGGCCGGATACGGATTCGGAAGCGGGCTCCAAGACCAAATGTCATCATCTTAAAAATTGTTTCAGCGCCACGTAACACCCCAGCCAGCCGACCAGCATACTGGCCACGCTGATGAGCGCCATCTGTTCGAACGACAGGAATCGGAGCGTGACCACTCCCGCCAGCCCGTTCTGTTCGATGCGCACGGCCAATGCGCTGTATCCCGCAAACAAAATGCCGATCCCGCCGACCGCGCCGATCAATCCCTGGAGCAACCCCTCGATCAGAAACGGCGCCTGAATGAATCGATCGGTGGCGCCCACCAACCGCATGGTCTCCACTTCCTCCTGCCGCGAATAAATCACCAAGCGGGTGGTGTTGGCCACAATGGCGACCGCCGCAACCAGGAGCAACCCCATCAAGGCCAGCCCCAGCGTCTGAAACAACTGCGCGATCCGACGTACGGCCACCATCCATTGCCGGCCATACTCGACCTCCTCAATCTCGGCATAAGATCGGACTCGTTCGGCAACGGCCTCAATCTGCTCCCAGCTGCCGTTGGACGGCTTCAACTGGATCTCGAAGGCGTCCGGCAACGGGTTTTCCATAAGGTTTTCAAACAGTGACGCCGGCTGCTCCATCCGTGCTTGGAGATCGCGCAGGCCCTCGTCGCGCGGTATGAAGCGGGCGTTCTGGACCCCCTCGATGGATTCTATCGAATGCTGGAGGGCCGACGCTGCGCCGCCGGTGTCGGGCCTGAGATACGCCATGATGCGGGTGCCTTGCTGCCAAGCACGCATCCAATCGCTGGCATTCAAGAAAACGAGCACCGCCGCGCTGACGATCATGACCGTCAGCGCGATGGTCATGATCGTTACCGCATTGACGAAACGGTTGGCAAGAGTGTCTTCCAGCGCCCGTTTAAAGTGCCGTGTGATCATGAAGTTTTTCGATCCGCTCGAAAACCGCCAGCCGGCCCTGCTTCAGGTGCAGCGTGCGGCCGCCCAGGCGATGAATGAAGGCCTTGTCATGAGTGGCAATCAGAACCGTCGCGCCGCGGATGTAGGCGGCTTGCAGCAGATCCATCACCACCTGCGCCGAAGCCTCATCCAGGTTGCCGGTCGGTTCGTCGGCTAAAATGATTTTGGGATCACCGACAACCGCCCGGGCCACGGCCACGCGCTGCTGTTCGCCGCCGGAAAGCCGAATCGGCAGCGTCCCGGCATGGTGGTCCATTCCCACCATTCGCAGCACGTTAAGCACTTTTTTGGAAATCAACGCTCGCCGATGACCCGCTGCCTCCAAGACCAGGGCAACGTTCTCGAAAACGCTGCGGCCGGGGATCAGTTTATAGTCCTGGAAGATGACGCCGAACTTGCGGCGCAGCAGCGGCAGACCGGATCGCGGGATATCGCCCAAGCGAGTTCCGTCGATCGCAATTTCGCCGCTGGTGGGGCGAGCCTCGGCATAGAGCAGCCTGAGCAGGGTGGTTTTACCGGCCCCGCTGGGCCCGCAGATGAACGCCAGCTCGTTCTTGAGGATCTCAAAGCTCAGGTCGGTCAACGTGTGGTGTCGACCGTAGGCATGATGGACATGGGACAGACGGATGATCGCAGGCCTGTCTTCAGGGTCGATCATTCGAAGGATTCCCGGCCCAGCGCCCGCATGAGAACGGCATGGGCGATTTTGAAATCGTACAATGCGTTGAAGTAGTTGGTCATGGTCTGGGTGAGCAGGGTCTGGGCGACCAGCACGTCGGTCTGCGTGGCGACCTGCTCCTTGTATTGTTCTTCGGTGATGCGCAGGTTCTCTTTGGCTTGCTCAACCGCTTTTTCGATGGTGATGATGTTCTGCTCGGCTTCCTTGGTGCGCAGGTAGGCCTGCTTGACTTCGAGATGAATGCTGTCCAGCACTTCCGTCTTGCGATATTTGGATTGGGACAGGCGCGCCAGTTTCTCTTTGCGGCCGTAACCGGTGCGACCCCATTGCCAGAAATCCCAGGAGGCGGTTGCCTGAACATTCCAGCCGGCGGAATCGCTGATGCCCTCACCCCCATGGGCCTCCCAATCATCACCGGTCCGGGCGTAGGTCCCCGTCAAATTGACCGAAGGGAAATAATCCCTTTCGGTCAGCTTGACCTGTTTTTCAGCGACCTCTATGTCCAGGTCCGCCACCTGGATTTCAAGACGATTCTTCTGGGCGATGGCGAGACAGCTATCCAGGCTCTCCTGAAAACTGGAATAATCCAGTTCGTCCACGAGCCAAACCGGCATGTTGACCGGACGCCGCAGGACCGTATTGAACTGCGCCCGGGCGATCTCCAGGTTGTTCTGGGCGATGGTCAGCTGTTGTTTGGCATTGGCCAGTTGAACCTGGCTTTGCAGAAGATCGTTCAGCGGGCTCAATCCGACCTTATAAAAATTTTCAGACACCTCCTTCTGGGAGGCGATCGATGCAACCGTCTGGTGAGCGACGTCCAGCAGCTTTTGACTTTTGAGAACGGTGAAATAAGCGTTCTTGGCATCCAGAATGACGTTCTGTCGGGTCAGTTTGGCTGAAACTTCCGCTCGATCCAACCCCAGCTCGGCCAGCTTGTACTCGTTGATCAGGCCGAATCCCGTAAAAATCGGTTGGGTGAACGTGGTCGCAAAAGTGTACTGTTCCTGCGGGGCTGTGACGATGTCGCGCCCCGAGAGCAAACTCGGCGATGTCCGTTCCTCGTTGCGGTGAACGTAAGTATAGCTCGAGCCCAGCGTCGGCAGAAATTTGGTCATGCTGGAGTGCCGAACCGCCTCGGCCGCATGAATCTCCTCCAGGGAGCGTTTGATTCCGAGGTTGGCCTTGAGCGCCGATTCGATGGCATCTCGGAGTCCGAGGGCGTCCTGGCTGCTTTGGGCCGCGCCGAAATTCGGCAGCAGGAAAAAAACCAGGAGAGCGGAAACCCACTTGAAATCGGATCGCTTATTCGGGGTGGTCATGGTAGCCTTTCGCTGAAGGTTGAGCCGGAATTGACCCGCCTGCTCGAACCTGCTAAATAGTAATCGAGTCCAAGGAGGGCCGACCCCGGTTTTCTTTGCTCAAAGCCTCCACCTAAATCCCGTAAACCAGGGCTTCTTCCAAATTGGTGGAGGCTTTTTTATATCCGCAAAGGGTTGAGAGGGTCAAGGGTATGAAGCAGGAACTGATTGACATGCTCTGCCGGAAGTCGTTTCAATATAGCCAGCAGCCAGTCTTCAGGCTGGTATCCGGCCGGATGAGTCATTTCTACGTAAACTGCAAACCCACCACGCTCAGTCCGCGGGGAATGTTCCTGGTCGGGCACTTGTTGTATGAGCGGTTGCAGGGTGTGGGGGTGACGGCCGTTGGCGGGCTGACCTTCGGCGCCGACCCGGTCGCGTTTGCAGCGGCATTTGCTTCCGAACTCAGCCAAAATCCCATCAAGGCCTTCTCGATACGCAAGAACCAGAAAGATCACGGCATCGTAAAATGGGTCGAGGGCGACGTCCAACAGGGGGAGCGGGTGGCCATTGTCGATGATGTGGCGACCACCGGCGGCTCGACCATCACGGCCATCGAACGTGCCCGCACCGAGGGGCTTGAGGTGATCAAAGCCGTGGTCCTCGTCGATCGCCAGGAGGGCGGCCTGGAGAACATCCGGAAGCATGTGAGCGATGTCAGTGGAATCGTAACCCGTGATGAGCTGTTGGCGCGGTGGAAGGAACTTAAAGAGAAAAGCAATGAGGACTGAGATGCCGAAAGCGATCCTTTTTGGCTCAGTCCTCAGTCCTCATCACTCTCGGTCCTAGTCTGCGATCCAGGTCGCGCAGGCATCGTCGGATTCCCACGCGCTGACCCGGGCCACGCGCACACCGGGAACGTCCAGGGCCTGCTGGAGTTGGTCGGCCACGAACGCCGCAATGCGTTCGGAGGAGGGTTGGCTGCCGGCGAAGATCGGCAGTTCGTTCAAGAACTGATGATCCAACCGTCCGATCACGTCCCGCAACAGGGCTTTGATATCGCCGAAATCCATCAGGACCCCCGCCGCATTCAGCCGGTCTCCCATCAGAACCACCTCGATCTTCCAGTTGTGGCCGTGCATGTTTTCGCACTTGGCTCCGACCATGGTCAGGCGATGGGCGGCCGCAAAGCGGGTGATCACCTTCAGCTCGTACATCCTGTTTCCTTTAAAGCATCGTCTCAAATCTTCGGCGACCGAATCCAGTGCCTTTCGGATGGGCGGGCGCTTCAGTTGAGCGAGTCTCCCTTGAGCATGCTTTTCAATTTATTGGAAAACTTTCCCTTCTCCAGCTTGGAGAATTCGCGCAGCAACTCCTCTTGCTTCTTGGACAGGTTGGTTGGCGTCTTGACCAGCACTTGAATGATTTGATCGCCCCGTTTGCGGGTGCGCAGCGATGGAATTCCTTCCCCATGAAAATAAAGAACATCTCCGGGTTGAGTGCCTTTGGGAATGTCCAGGGTCTTGGAGCCTTCCAGGGTCGGCACGGTAACCCGGTCGCCGAGCGCCGCCTGAATGAAGGAAATGCTGATCTGACAAATCAAATCATTATCGCGGCGTTCGAAAAACTCATGGGGTTGGACATGGATGAACACATAGAGATCCCCCGGAGGGCCGCCGAAGCTGCCGGCTTCGCCCTCCCCGGTTAGCCGGAGGCGCGAACCGTTGTCCACTCCCGCCGGAATCTTAACCGAAACGCGCTTGTGAACCTGTACCTGGCCGTTGCCCTGGCATTTGGGGCAGGGTCGAGTAATCATCTGCCCCTGGCCGCGACAAACCGGACATGTGGTGCGCACTGTAAAAAAACCCTGACTTCTGGAAACCTGTCCGGAGCCTCCGCATTGCCGGCAGGTTTCGGGACGGTGGCCAGCTTCGCACCCGTTTCCGCCGCAGTCTGTGCAGGCTTCGGTTTTGGCCACATCAATAGCGGTTTCGGTGCCAAAAGCGGCATCCAGGAATTTTAGCGTGAGGTCGTAGCGCAGGTCGGTCCCGCGTTGCGCTCGAGAACGAGATCGGCTGCGATTGCCGAAACCGAAAAAATCCTCGAAGATGTCGCCGAAGCTCGAAAAAATGTCTTCAAACCCGCCAAAACCGGAGAACCCGGCCCCCTCCAGCCCGGCGTGACCGAATTGATCGTAAAGGCTACGTTTTTCACGATCCCGAAGAACCTCATACGCCTCGGCTGCCTCTTTGAATTGCTCTTCGGCATTTTTATCTCCGGGGTTGCGGTCCGGATGGTATTTCAGGGCTAATTTGCGGTATGCGGATTTAAGCTCATCGTCCGTGGCCTTGCGGTTGACGCCCAGGATTTCGTAATAATCCCGCTTGTTACTCATAGTCTTTCACAGTCACTCGCTCATTCAGGTTATGGTGTGGCTGCCCCGGAGGGCTTTTCAGCGGTATATCGGTAGGTTGGGCCAAACAATAATGCAGGCATGGCGGAAGTCAATTTGCTCGCGCGGTCGGCTCCCATCGCCGGCCGGAACCGACCAGAAATATCAGCGTGCAGCAAAGCATGACCACCGATCCCATCGGAAACACAACCCGCAGGCTGAAGAGGTCCATCGCGAGCCCGGCCAGAAGCGCGCCCGCCATCATCCCCATGCTGTGGGCGACGGTCAGGATGGCCATAACTGACCCCATGCAGTTCATGCGAACGCCCTTTTGTACGGCTAAGGCCATGTGGGCGGCCATGCAGATACCGCCGCCGGCCCCGAAAGCCCCGTTTGCCGCAGCAAGTTCAGCGAAACTGTGCGCCCATTCGATCGCCGCCAAGCTGAGGCAGGTTACAAGCCCTCCCAGACCGATCAAGCAGCGTTTGTCGAGTCGGTCGGCGGCGGCGCCCATTGGGATTTGAATCGCTCCGCTGAGGAGCACCCCCAGCATGAGAACGGATCCGATCGCTGTGCCGGAAAAATGATGTTCTGCGTCTGCCAGCACCGGCAAAAACCCCCATATGCTGCCGATCCCAAACGTGTACCCGAACCGAAAAATGAAAAGTCCAATGATCTCTCGATCCGAAATCAAGCGCTTCCATGAACCGAGCGGTTTCGATGCATGGACGGCCCGTTCGGCAGCGACGGGCGGCAGGAAAGCCTGCGCTACCAGTCCTCCGATGAGCGCCAGAAGGCCCATGGCGGCGAAGGCGGCCGATAGTCCCCAGGCGTCATAAACCGCGCCGCCGGTTAAGGGCCCGAAACCCAGGCCGAGAAACAATGCCAGGTTGAAGCATCCCAGGGTCGTCCCCTCGCGGCCGCAAGGGGCAATGTCCCCCACATAAGCCTGAATGACCGGCATGAGGGCAGCCGATGCGATGCCCTGAAAAAACCGAATGACGATGAGGTTGGTGACGCTGGGGAACATCAGGAAGAGGACTGCAATCAACGAATAGGATAGAAGGCCGAGAACGATGAGTGGCTTACGTCCTCTGCGGTCGGACCACCGGCCGAAATAGGGCGGGAAAATGGTTCGGGATATTGAAAACGATCCGAATATCAATCCGATGGCAAAGCCGCTGGCGCCGCAGTGGTGAGCGTATACCGGCAGCAAGGGAACGACGATCCCCACGCCGGTTACGGTGATGAAAATGGAAAAAAACAGGGTGCCGAATATTTTCTTGTCTATGGGGTCCACGGCAGCAACCGGCTGCCTCGGGCGCAGCCCGGCCTATCCCTTCGCCGGAAATGGGCGCTGAAATTACGGCCGGCCGCCGGACCGCTCATGCAGCACCGATGTCGATGATTTCGCCGGTGCCATGGGTGCTGTAACCTCCCAAGCTCTCCACCCGGCGTTTGAATTCGGTTGAGGTGATGATGCCGAGCACCGTCTGAATAGAGTCGGACACGAAGTACTCGGCCGGGATGACCAGATCATATTTTTCGGTAACGCCCGGAATGAAATCCAGATTCAGCGCCTTGGCGGCGGCATAAATGCCCAGCCCGACATCGGCGCTGCCGCTCAAAACCGCCACGGCCACCGACATGTGGGTGAACTCCTCGGCGTCGTATCCTTTGACCGCTGCCGGATCGATGCCGAGCTGCCGCAGGCGGTAGTCCAAGAGAATCCGGGTACCGGAGCCGGCCTGGCGATTGATGAAGGTCACATCCGGGCGAGTCAAATCCTCTAAGCCGCGAATCGCCTTTGGATTGCCGCGCGGCACGATCAATCCGTTGTCCCGGTAGACCAGATTCACCAGCTTGACGGCCCGTCCGGGAAGGTATTTGCGGATGTAGGAAACATTATACGTTCCATCTTCAGTGTCCAGTAGATGCGCGCCAGCCAAGTGACAGGCGCCGCGCTTGATCGCCATCAACCCGCCCATGCTGCCGACATGGCTGGACGACAGGCTCAGACCGGATTGGGACGCCTTCAATTGATCGGCCAGCACATCCAAGGTGTTGTCATGGCTGCCGACAATGACGATCGTACGGCGCAGCTCCGAAACCGGCCTCAGAAGCTCGGCGGTCGCCGGCGTATTTTCCCGGATCCCCTCCGTATCGGCGGGAATGCGAACGATTCCGTCCGCATCGGTGATCGAAGTGATGGATCCGGCCCCGCGCGGGAGGGGTGTCGCCACCATCCGGCCCCCCACCTCACCGAGTTTGACGCGAACGAACTCCTCCAGGCCGAGCTTGGAAGCCATTTTGCGCGTGGGCGTCACCATGACCCTTTCGATCCGCGGCTCGGGTTGCTTGAGAAACGCCGTCAGCAAAAGCCGCACCAGCTGCTCAAAAACAATAATGGCCGAAACCGGGTAGCCGGGTATGCCGAACACCGGAGTTTCCCGCACGACGCCGAAAACCGCGGGTTTGCCGGGCATGATGGTCACACCATGAACCAGGACCTCACCGAGCTCCTCAATGACGGCCCGGGCATAGTCTTCCGATCCCGCGGACGATCCTCCCAGAATCAACACGCAGTCGTAGCCGTCCCTGACAGCTTCTTCTAAGGCAGACGTAATTCTGTCCGTATGGTCCGACACCATTTCGTTCCGGGTATAGATTCCACCGCATTCCTCCACCAGTCGTCCCAGAACGAAGGAGTTGGTTTCGAGCACCTGACCGGGCTCAAGATCCGCCAGTGGCGTGGTGCGCCAGTCCACCAATTCCGTCCCGGTGGGGATGATCAGCACCCGAGGCTTTTTGAGCACCGGCACCCTGAAGACCCCGCCGGTCAACAGCGCCCCCAGGCAATACGGCGTGACCCGGTGATAGCGGGGGAACAGCAGCTCGGTAGCGACGATGTCTTCACCGATCTTGCGCACATGCTGCCACGGAAAAGCCGGCGCTTCGATGAGGATGCGTCCATGTTCCAGGACCTGGACATTCTCGATCATGATCACCGCATCGGTACCGCTCGCTAGCACGTTGCCGGTATTGACGAAAAAAGCATCGCGACCGATTATCAGCTCTTTCGGATGGCTTTCGCTGGCACCGTAGGTGATCTCCGCCTTGACGGCAATTCCGTCCATGGCGGCGGCATGGTAGTTCGGCGCAGAAATGGCCGCATAGACCGGTGACGCCAACACGCGGCCGGCTGCCTCCGGCACCGAGACCGTCTCGGGCGTCAGCCGCCGCAAGGGTGCCAGCCGCTCACATACAATCCGTCGCGCCTCCTCCAGGCTTTTCATTTTCAAATAAACGTTGCGGGGCATAACACTAAAACCCTTTTTAAAATGATATCACGTTGACGACCGAGCCTTCCTCCAGCCCCTCGATATTCTTGCCGACCTCAACAACGCCGTCTGCGTGGACCATCGTGTTGATCAGCCCCGATTTTCCTAAAACCGGCTCGGCCCACAACTCGCCGCCGTCACGCAGGAGTCGCACGCGGATGAAGTCCGTACGCCCCTGGACCGAAGCCACATTGCGACGCAGCCGGGCGGGAATCGAGACATCGGCCGAATTCGGATCGCACTGGCCGCCGATGTGTCGTAGAAAGGGGCGTGTAATCCGGGTGAACACGATCATCGCCGATACGACATGGCCGGGCAGCCCCCAGATCGCCTTGCGGCCGACCCGGGCCAATATGGTCGGCTTCCCGGGGCTGATGGCGATTCCATGCACTAAAATTTCCGAGCCGGAAAATGCGGATATCGCTTCCACCGTGTAGTCCCGCACCCCGACCGAACTGCCTCCGGAGATGAGCACCATGTCGCAGCTTTCCAAAGCCCGGGCACACGCCGCGTAAAGCGATGAAAAGTCATCGCTGACGATGCCGAAGCGTTTTGAAACCGCACCGCTTTCAGCCACTAGACCGGCCAACGTGTAACTGTTGACATCCCGAACCTGGGCCGGCCCGGGAACGGCGTCAATCGGCACGAGTTCGTCGCCCGTTGAGATGATTCCCACCACCGGCCGCCGGAATGCCTGGATCCGTGTCCGACCGAAGGCGGCCAGAACGCCCATGTCCTGAGGGCGAAGGCGCCGACCGCGGGCGGCGATTCGGGCGCCTGCCTCGAAATCCTCTCCGACCGCAATCAGGTTTTGGCCGGGTGCTACGCTGCGAAACACTTCGATGGCCGTTTCATCCAGAGCCTCGGCATGCTCGATCATCACGACGCTGTCGGCGCCGGGCGGCAGCATGCCGCCGGTGGCGATGCGAACCGCCTCGCCGGATGAAACCGACACTCGTGCGGTTTCACCCATTGTGACGGCGCCGATGACACGGAGGAATGCCGGACTGGACTCGGAGGCGCCGAACGTGGACGCCGCACGCAGGGCATAGCCATCGACGGTGGAACGGCCGAAGTCCGGCAGATTTTCATCAGCAAATACGTCCTCGGCCAGGACTCGGCCGCCCGCTGCCTGCAGGTCCACCGGTTCAACTTCGACCGGTTGAAACTGCGGAAGCAGGTCGAGCACCTGTTCAATGTCCAAGACTTTGAAGAATTCTTTCACCTTTTTTTCCGTACAGATTTTTATTCCGGAAAACCGGTTGACGCCCATCCCGAGCGCTGTTTAACATAAAAAGCATGGCCACTCAAAGCCAATCTATACGCTTGCAAAATCGCGAAACCCGGCTATAATCTGACAAAAATCGTGTTCGGGGCGGGCAATCGACGGCCGGTGCCGGACCTGAAAGACAAAAGGTGGCAAAAGCGTTATGGTGGATGAGTCCGAAGCATCCGTGGACATCCGGAGAGCGCCCCGACCGGAGTTCTTGACCGCAACCCGTTTCGATTTCTTCAACCTGCCGCCAGAGGTATTGAAGGGGCTCGCAGATGGCGGATTCGAATTCTGCACCCCGATCCAGGCCGAGGCCATGCCGGTGCTTTTGCGCGGCTGCGACGTTGCCGGCCAAGCCCACACCGGGACCGGTAAGACGGCGGCCTTCCTGGTGACCGTCATCAGCCGGCTTCTCGGCATGTCGAACCGTAAAACCGGCCTGCCCCAAGCCATCATCATGGCTCCCACCCGCGAATTGTCGCGCCAGATTTTCGAAGAAGCCGTGGTTCTGAGCCGACACACGGACATTTCCCTGCTTGAGGTGGTCGGCGGCATCGACTACCGCGAGCAGGCCGAGGGGCTTCAAAAAGGAACCGACATCGTCATCGGCACTCCGGGCCGGATTATCGACTATTATAAACAGGGAATCCTTAAAACCAAGGACATCAAGTTCTTGGTCATCGACGAAGCCGACCGGTTGCTCGACCTCGGCTTCGAAAAAGACATGCGCTTCATTCTCCGCAAGCTGCCGCACTACGAGAAGCGTCAATCCATGCTCTTCTCGGCGACGCTCTCATACCGAGTGCTGGAGCTGACGTATGAGTTCATGAACCTGCCTGAATTCATTTCCGTGATACCGGACAAGGTCACCGTTGCGGGAATCGAGCAGACCCTGTTTCATGTGGGAAGCGACCGAAAATTTCAGCTTCTGCTGGGCCTTCTCCAGCGCGAGGAGTTCACGCGAATGCTGATTTTCGTCAATATGAAGATTGCCGTCGATCGGCTGACCCGCCGACTGAAGGGCAACGGGTTCCCGGCCGAAGGCATCACGGGCGACCTGCCCCAGCAGAAACGCTTCAAGCTCATGGAGCGCTTCAAGAACGGGCAAATCAAGATTTTAGTGGCCACGGACGTGGCCTCGCGCGGCATCCACGTGGAGGATATCACCCACGTGGTGAATTACGATATCCCCCAGGATCCCGAAAATTACGTCCACCGCATCGGCCGCACCGCGCGGGCGGGCAAGACCGGCAAAGCCATCTCGCTGGCATGCGAGGAGTATGTTCTTCACCTGGAGCCGGTGGAGGCGATGCTGGGTTACAAGATCCCGGTGGTTTGGCCCGAGGAAGACTGGTACGGAGAGGACCGCTCTCGGCCGGAAGACCGCGCGCCGGCCGAACGGCGCGAACGGAAAAGCGCCCGCCGTGGACGGAGCCGCGGGCGTGAACGCGAGCCGAGAAGGACCGGTCCGGATGCGGCGGAGCCCCAGCCGAAGGTTAAGCGCGTTCCCGGAGCATTCTTCGGTTTCGGCCCCGAACCGGAAGAACCCGCTTTGGGAGAACCTGCCGCAGCGGCGGTTGATTCCATGGCCGAAATCCCCGCGGAGGAATCCGCCGCGCCAGCAGCCGCCAGGGCCGATGAAATCGAAAAGGTCGAAAAGCCCAAGAAACGCCGGAGGCGCCGCCGCAAAAAGCGAAATACAGTTGCAGAATCCTCCGAATCCGCAGCTGAAGCTCCCTCATCCCCAGCGTCCGCAGAAACATCCGGCGCCGATGACCCAGTTGCCCCACCGGCCTAGCTCCCATCCGGTTTCCAACGGCCGGTTTGAGCAATGATTTACGAAACGGCCGGCCCCAGGGCGGTCATTGACTCGATCGGCCGAATTCCTTAAATTGGCGCCCATGGGACATGTCTTCGACTTCCACGAGGCGGTTGCGTACGAAAAGTGGATGAAAAAGCCGGAGAACGAACTGGCTTTTCAGTTGGAGATCCAGCTTCTGCGCGACATGCTTCAGCCGCGGCCGGGAGAGTCGATCCTCGACATCGGATGCGGCGCCGGATTATGCCTGCCGGCCTTCTTGGACATGGGTTTGAAGGTAACGGGCATCGACCCGTCGACCTACATGCTGGATATTGCACTGAGCAAAGTCGGCAACCGCGTGGACCTCTACCGGGGGTTCGCCGAAGATCTGCCTTTTGGCGACAATTCCTTTAACCATGCTTGCCTGTTCACCACCCTCGAATTCGTCGCCGATGCCCAAAAGGCCCTTGCGGAGGCCTGCCGGGTTGCCAAGGACCGTCTCTTCATCGGCGTGTTGAACCGCTACGCCATCAAGGGGGTCGAACGGCGGGTGCGCGGCATGTTCACACCTTCGATTTACAATCACGCCCGGTTCTTCAGCGTCTGGCAGCTGAAACACATGCTTTACGACCTGGTAGGGCACGTGCCGATCTCCTGGCGAACCGTGTGCCAGCTCCCGCTCCCCTCCGGAAAGTTTGCGCCAAGCTTCGAGCAGTCGTTTCTCCAACGCTGTCCTTTCGGCGCATTTGCCGGAATGGTGGTCGTCCTGATTCCGCAGTTCCGGACGCGGCCACTCACAGTCCGGTATCAACCCAGCCACGCGCCGGGCGAAGTGCCGGGATGATAAAAATCTTCATTTTGAGGCCGCCCGCTCTTTATTCGGCTCGGTCTGAGGAAGAGCGATGATGGAAGCGCTTCTCTTTGAAACGCTCGCTGAACACAAAGTGAGGTGTGCGCTCTGCAGCCACCGCTGCATCATCCCCGACGGTGCGCGCGGCATCTGCCATGTGCGTGAAAACAGGGGCGGTGTCCTGCACACGCTGGTCTACGGACGGTTGATCGCGCAGCACATCGATCCCATTGAAAAAAAACCGCTGTACCACTTTCTACCGGGGAGCCTTTCGTACTCCATCGCCACCGTGGGGTGCAACTTCCGCTGCCGGTTCTGCCAGAATGCCGATATCGCCCAACTGCCGACCGATCACGGCGGGGCCATCGTCGGCGACACGGTCAAGCCGGAGGAGGTCGTGAAGGCCGCTGAGAAAGCCGGCTGCCGCAGCATATCCTACACCTACACCGAGCCCACCATCTTTTTTGAATTCGCTCTAGAAACCGCTCAGATCGCCCGCTCCAAGGGCATCCGCAACGTGTTCGTCACCAACGGCTACATGACGGCCGAAGCTCTGGATGGGATCGCCCCGGTCCTGGACGCAGCGAACGTCGATTTGAAAGCCTTCACCCGCAGCTATTACCAGGATATCTGCGGCGCGAAGCTGGAGCATGTTCAGGAGACCCTCCGGAACATGAAGTCCCGGGGCGTGTTCGTGGAGGTCACGACCTTGATCGTGCCGGGCCTGAACGATGATCCCCAAGAGTTGAGGGCGCTGGCTGAATTCCTGGTGCACGACCTGGGTCCGGGCACCCCCTGGCACATCAGCCGGTTCCATCCCACCTACCGGCTGACGGATCGCCCGCCCACTCCGGTTCAAACCCTGCGCGCGGCGCGGGAGATCGGCCTGGCGGCCGGTCTCAAGTACGTCTACACCGGCAACGTGCCCGGCGACGTCGGTGAGAATACGTTCTGCCCGGCCTGCGGCGCGGCGGCCATCGAGCGCTGGGGGTTTCAGATTCAGAAATTTGGATTGAAGGATGGTTGTTGCGTTAAATGCGGGGAGCCGCTGGAAGGGGTGTGGGGATAACGATCTCAAGACTGAAGGCTTGGCGCACCCGAGAAAAGAATCAGCGGCGAGCCTTCGCTGTTTAACTTTTAGCCGTCTTTATCTTCTGCACCGCCAGCAGCGAAATAACGCCCATGACAGCACCTGCGAAAAAGGGGATGCGATAGTCGATCACCCATAGCATCCCGCCGATCGCCGGCAGAAACACGGCTGCTAAATGATTGATGGTAAATCCGACAGCCATGCTCGGAGCGATGTCTTGGGGGTCTCCCACCTTTTGAAAATAGGTCCGGATGGCTATGGCGAAAGTAAAAAAAATCTGATCTATGATATAGATGAAAGCGACCAGCAGCTTGGAGTCCGTGCAGGCGTAAGCGCTGAAAATGAAGATAACGCTGGCGTACTCCAGGGACAACACCTTGCGCTCACCGAACCGGATGATGCTCTTGCCCACGATGGGGCTCAAAAAATAATTGATGCTGTTGTTGATGACGAAGAGAATCGTCACCTCTTGAACCGAATAGTTGAATTTCTGGACCAGAAGCAGCACCGAAAACGCAATAAAGATCTGGCGCCGGGCGCCGGCCATGAACGTGAGAAAATAAAAGAGCCAATAACGTTTCCTCAGGATCATCTGTTTGCGCTGGGGCAGCGCCTGTGGGTCCGTAGGATCGCGGCTGAATGCCCATAATCCAGCGGATGCAATCAATCCGCCGACAATGAGATAGACCTGGCTGAAGCTGAGGAACACGATCATTACCCAAATCAGAAGCCCGATGCCGATGCTGGTGGCAGCCGCCAGGCTGGTGAGCCGCCCGAACACCCAGGGCGATTCGTGCTTTTTGAAATATTGAAGTGTCAGAGACATATTGGTGGTTTCGTAATAGTGAAACCCGAAACTGCTGGCGAGTGTGGTCAGAGCGATTCCCAGGTAAGAAGGGAAGAATCCGGTTGCAGCCAGGCCGACGCCCAACACGAGGATGGATGCGGCGGAGAGCCTATGCTCGGGGATGAAGCGGATGACGAAGACCGCCAGCAACGCCAAGAAACCCGGAATTTCGCGAATGGACTGAATCATGCCGACATGATTACCGCCCAGATTGGCGATGTCGACGGCAAAATTGTTGAATAGGGTGGTCCAAGTCTGAAGGCCGACCGTCGAACTGATGGTCAGCACGACGAGATAGACGAACATCGGGTTTCGTTTTATGGAATCGGTTTCAATCATGTGGCTTCGGCATGCCGACGTTTGGGTGGGTTCGATTCACTTCAGGCGATCATGTTTAAACCCGTAAACAATAATTATATATAAAAAATACAATTGATTAAGTATAAACTGGCCTTGATATCGAATTGAAAGTTCAAATTTTTGAACCACCGCTATTAGTAAAAAATACTATTAAAAACAATACCTTTTTTTCAAGAGCGGTTTTTAGCGTTTATTATCGTGAACATGAGAATTCTGAAAAGAAGGATTTCCTAAGCTGCAGGGCTTGATGAGGCCATCTGTTGATAATTTTTAATATATTGATTTAATTTATTTTATCAACTTTTTACGGCGGAAAGAGATAGTCTCTTGAAATTTTGGCAAACAGATTGCATGAAAGGCTGTCAAAGCCTAATAGTTTCTTCATCTGTTCTCCTCCTTAACGGCTAATTGGATGGTCCAATTAGCCGTTAAAATTTTGTGCGATGATTATCGACTTCCATACCCATCTGTTCCCCGAATCCATCTGTTCCGGCAGAAACGCCTTCTGTGATTCGGAGCCGGCGTTCGAAGCGCTATACCGCTCGCCCAAATCCCGGCTGGTTGGTGCGCCGGAGCTGCTGGCAGCCATGGACGAAAACGGCATCGACCAATCGGTGGTCTTCGGCTTCCCGTGGCAGAACGCCGAGCTTTTCAGGCGGCACAACGACTTTATCATGGATACCGTGCAACGGCACCCGAACCGGTTGATCGGTTTTGGATGCTTCGACCCGGGTAACGTGGAAGCGGCCCGAGAGGCGGAGCGCTGCCTGGACGGCGGACTGGCCGGTATCGGCGAGCTGGCCTTCTATCGATCCGGGATTGAAACCGAAAGCATCGAACAGCTGGCGCCGGTCATGGACCTCTGCCGCGAACGCGGACGACCGGTGCTGATCCACACCAACGAGCCGGTGGGGCACGTTTATCCCGGCAAGACTCCGAACACCCTCGCTCAAATCTACCGGATGGTGGAGCGCTTTCCGGCCAACACCATCGTTCTCGCCCATTGGGGCGGCGGCTTGTTTTTTTTCAGCCTTCTCAAAAGGGACGTCAAGCATAAGCTGCGGAACGTATACTTCGACACTGCGGCGTCCCCCTTCCTGTATGACGCTACGATCTACCGCATTGCCATTCAAGTGGCTGGCATCGACAAGATTCTCTTCGGCAGCGATTTTCCCCTAATCCAACCGGCCCGATATTTTAAGGAACTTCAAGCCGCAGGGCTTTCGGATGCCGAGCGCCAGCAACTGTGCGGAACAAACGCCAGCCGGCTGCTCGGCCTGGGTTGACTTATTTTATTGGCTGCTGGCGGTTTGTCAGATACGGGCGGCAAGACTTGCGGACATCGGCCGCAACCCCGCGAAAGGTAGGCCCATCCGTGGATCGATTTTCCGTTGCTTTGGTTAGCTTTGAGGAAGGCGCCGGTTCGGTGCGGCAGGCGGTTCATTCGAGCAGGGGGCTTCTTCGGTTGCCGGCGGATGCACGGGTATTCATAAAACCCAACATCGTCTTTTGGACACGTGCCGTCCCCTTTCCCAAGTGGGGAGTGATCACCACCACGCGCGTCGTCGAAGACATGGTCATCCTGCTGAAGGAGTACGGCGTCGAGGATATCACCATCGGTGAAGGTACGGTCACCATGGTCCCCGGAGACACCCAAACCCCGGTCCACGCCTTCAACAACCTGGGCTACGGGCTATTGAAGCGCCGATACGGGGTAAGGTGCCTCAATGTCTTCGAGCGCCCCTTTGTGCCCGTGGACCTCGGGGACGGATTCAAGCTGAATTTCAATGTAGATGCGGTTGAGAGCGATTTTATCGTCAATCTGCCGGTGATGAAATGTCATAACCAGACCATCGTCAGCCTCGGCATTAAGAACCTCAAGGGGCTGATCGACATCGCCTCCCGCAAGCGCTGTCACAGCATGCAACCCGGTCGAGATCTGCATGCCTGGGTCTCGCGTCTGTCCGATCGGATGCCGCCCATGTTCACCCTGATCGACGGCATTTATACGAACGAACGCGGACCCGGATTCGATGGGAAAATGCGGCGTTCGAACATCTTGGTCGCCTCCGCCGACAGTCTGTCGGCGGACCTAGTCGGGGCCAAACTGCTTGGGCATGACCCCGCCCATGTACCCCATCTGGCTTATGCGGCTGCCCACCGCGAACGACCGACCGATCTTTCCGACATTGACATTCTTGGAGAAACAATCGAGAGCATGGCGCGCCGCCATGAATACGATTTCCAATATGCGACAAGCGCCGAAGGCTGTCTGCCGGTACCCATGGCCAGGGAAGGACTGAACGGGATATTCTATCGCAAATACGACCTGTCCATGTGTACCTACTGCTCCAGTGTAAACGGGATCATGCTCTCTGCCATTCGTCAGGCATGGAAGGGAAGACCATGGGATGGAGTGGAGGTATTAACCGGTAAAACCATGCAGCCGACCCCCGGGATGCGCAAGACCATCCTTGTGGGCAAGTGCATGTACCAGGCTCACAAAGACCATCCGGCTATTCGTGAGATGATCGCAGTGAAAGGCTGTCCTCCCAGGCCGAAGGACCTTCTGGGTGCCTTGCGTAAAGCCGGAATTGAAGCTGATCCGGGATGGTTTGAAAAAATGGATCGGCTGCCGGGGCATTTCATGGCCCGCTACGCCGACCGGCCGGAGTTCGAAGAAGGGCATTTCCGCGCCGGGGAATGATGAATGGATTCACGAATTCATCATCCTGGCTGTTATCCCGTATCGAGAATCCCGCATCGTTGCTTCTAGACTCGAATCGCCCTCAGGCGTTGCAGGATCGGCTCGATCCGGTGGCGATGTTCGGGCGGCACCATCATCACGTTCATCCGACGGTTGGCGATCAGCCCATTTCCGCTGCAGTGCAGCTTTCCGGAGGCGTAAGCTGCACGCTTTTCTTCATCCGCCAGCACGTCCAGAACATCCAGCAGATTCCCGCTGCATCCCTCGGCATCGACATGCTCGATGGTCTGGAGAAACAGCGTGTTCACCGCCACGAGCGCTTCGTCCATATCGGCATATCCGCTCTCCGAACAGGGTGTTCGGGAGATGAAACATCGACAGTTAAATGGACGCGAAGCGTAAATGGAGCACAACTCCTCGGCCAGCAAAGGGCATGTTGAATGGCCGGCCTCCTCAGGTTCCTCCGGGATATCTCCGCCGGCGGCGCACAGCTCGGCCAGCGCATTGGTGGTGATGGTCGGCCGGAAACGCAGGACATCAGCGGCCTCGTGGACCCGGCCATAAAGCTTCTGGAGCTCGCCGGACGGCAGGGTTTCGCATATCTTGTAGGCCTCCAGGGTGGTTAGGGTGACGTGGGTGGTGCAGCACTCGTGGCAGTGCATCTTGCAGGCAACGGGCTGCATGCGGACAAACTCGTCATAAACCGCATAAATCCGGTCGAGAGCCTTGAGTTTGCGTTCGATTTCCATGAAGTTCCTTCTGTTCTGGAGGGTTCATCTGGGCGCACAGCACATGAAGGCACTGCGGTCCGAACTACCAGAGGGACGGACCCATATTAGGCGTTCCAGGGCGCCCAGGACATTCTCGGGCCTGGTTGCCGCCAGGCAATTCTCGGCGGCGCAGTTGGCGATCTCGACCTCAAAGCACGGCACGCACTCGAGCGGCGGCTGAACGATCTCGACGGCGGCTCCCAGCGGACGCCAGCGAGCCGGGTCGGTCGGTCCGAAAATAACGACGCTCGGCAGGCCGGACCACGCCGCCAAGTGGCTGGCGCCGGAATCGTTGCCGACATACGCTGCGGCGGAGCGAAACAGGTCCAATAGATGATGCAGGTCCAACGGCTGATGGACGGTTGTGCCATGCCTTTCAAGCTCGCTGAGCAGATCCTGCTCCGCCGGGCCGATCACGAACTCGGGATTCAAACGGCGGGCTTTGATTCGAGCGGCCAGCTCCATGAAGCCAGGCAGCGGCCAGCGCTTGCGCGGACTTCCGGCGCCGGGATGCAGCAGGATGGTCTTCGAACCATGCCGTTGGACGACCGCAATGGGCGGGCGGTCCATCAGCAGCACCGTGCGCCGTATCGCTTCGAGGGCAGCTTCCGGAATCCAGTCGTATTCCCGGATGCACCTCAGCGCATGCTCGGCAACATGCAACCGTTGCCCGGTCGGCGGTCGCGGAGGAACCCGTCCGATGCGGGCGTCGCCGGCGCGGTGCAGCGAAGATGCGAGGGCCTCGGATTTCGAGAAGACCAGGATATGCGAGAATGAAGCGAGCGCCTGTCGAGCCTTGGCTGCCGGCGTTCCCGTGAAAAGCGAAGCAACCCAGGCGGATTCGGTCGGAAACCAGGCATCGACCAACAGCTCGGCTGCGGCCAGCTTCCCGAGATGGCCCTGGCAGAGGAGGGCTACCGGTCGAAAATGACGGTGCAGTACCGCGATGATCGGAAAGATGCAGACGAGGTCGCCCAGGGCTCCCGGGTGCACGATCAGCAACGAGGGCGGCGATGTCATGTTCTAGTTGCGTGCCCGGCACGCAGGAGTCGCTTCATCCTTAACGGCTGCGGCGCTCGGCTGCTTGGGTTCGGTGTGATTGCGCTCGATGGGAACCGGTTTGGCGTGCCAAATGTCTCGGTTGTATTCAAGAATGGTGCGATCCGACGAAAACTTGGCGATTCGGGCCACGTTGAGGATCGATTTTTTGGTCCACTCCTCCGTGTCGCAATAGAGAGCGTCGACCTGCATCTGAGCCTGGTGATAGGCATCGAAATCAGCCAGCACCATATATCGGTCCTCGTTCAGAAGCAGATCGACCAACGGTTGGAAAAGGCCTGGGTGGTCCGGGCTGAAGAAACCCTCCCGGATGAGATCGACGGCTTGCTTCAACGCCGGGTTGCTATGATAGTAATCCAGCGGACGGTAGCCGGAGTGCAAGGAGACGACTTCTTCGGCGGTCAGCCCAAAAATAAAAATGTTCTCGCGGCCGACCTCTTCCATGATTTCGATGTTGGCGCCGTCCAGCGTACCGACGGTAAGGGCGCCGTTCAGCGCAAATTTCATATTGCTGGTGCCGGAGGCCTCATAGCCGGCCGTGGAGATCTGTTCGGACACGTCCGCGCCGGGGTAGATGATTTCCGCCAGACTGACCCGGTAATTCGGGAGGAAGACCACCTTCAGGCTCTGGTTGGTGGCCGTGTCCCGGTTGATCATGTCCGACACGTGGCAGATCAGGCGGATGATCATCTTGGCGGTATGGTAGGCGGGCGCCGCCTTGCCGCCGAAGAAAAAAGTGCGCGGATGGATGCGAAAACCCGGCTCCTCCTTCAGTCGCAACCAGAGATAAACCGCGTGCAGGATGTTCAGCATCTGGCGCTTGTATTCATGGATGCGTTTGACCTGGACGTCGAAAATGGATTCGGGATCCAGCCGTTCCCCGGTCAACTTAAAGGCCAGATCGGCCAGGCGCTTCTTGTTGCCGCGCTTGATCTCGCGCCACTCGCGGCGGCATTCGGTGTCTTCCGTAAAGGCTTCGATCTTGTGCAGTTGACCTAAATCGCGCACCCAGTCGCCACCGATGTACTGGCTGATGAGATCGGCCAGCCCCGGATTGGCTGCCAGCAGCCAGCGGCGCGGGGTGATGCCGTTGGTCTTGTTGTTGAAGCGGCCGGGGTACATCTCATCGAAGTCCTTGAGTTCGCGCTCGCGCAGCAGACGGCTGTGCAGCTCGGCCACGCCGTTGACGGAGTGCGAGCCGACGATGGCCAAATGGGCCATGCGCACCCGTTTTTCCGGCCCCTCCTCGATCAGGGACATTTTGCTCTTGCGGTCGCCGTCGTGCATGAAACGAATGGACACGTCCCGCAGAAACCGGCGGTTGATTTCAAAAATGATCTCAAGATGCCGCGGTAGGAGGCGTTCAAACATGGGAACCGGCCATTTTTCCATGGCTTCGGCCAACAGGGTGTGGTTGGTGTAGGCGCAGGTTCGGGTGGTAAGGTCCCAGGCCTTTTCCCAGCTCATGCCGTAGCTGTCTAAAAAAAGCCGCATCAACTCGACGACCGCCAGCGACGGGTGCGTGTCGTTCATCTGGATGGCAACCTTATCGGGAAAGGCGTCAAAGGTTTCATGGTTGACCAAGTAGCGCCGGATGATGTCCTTGATCGAACAGGACACAAAAAAATACTGCTGCTTCAACCGCAGTTCGCGTCCTTCATAAAACTCGTCGCTGGGGTAAAGCACTTTGGAGATGTTTTCGGAAACATTTTTTTCCTCGACCGCTTTGAGGTAGTCTCCGTGCTGGAAATAATTCAGATCAAATTCTTTGGAGGCCCGGGCGGACCAGAGCCGCAGGGTGTTCACCGTATTGTTGCCGCAGCCGGCAATCGGAATGTCGTGTGGGATGCCTACCACGTCGCTGGTATCCACCCACTCGCTCTTCAGCGTTCCGTCCGGAAGCCGGGTCTGTTTGACCCGACCGTAAAAATGAACCGTAAAAATGACCTCGGGATGGGAAATCTCCCAGGGGGTGCCGTAACGCAGCCAGTTCTCCGGCAGCTCCACCTGCTGCAGGTTGCGGATCTCCTGGTCGAAAATTCCGAATTCGTAACGGATGCCGTAACCCATTGCCGGGATTTCCAGCGTTGCCAGGGAATCTAGGAAACAGGCGGCCAGCCGGCCCAAGCCCCCGTTTCCGAGCCCCATGTCCGGCTCTTCGCCGGCCAGCTCCTCCACGTCGATGGAAAGCTCCTCCATGGCCCGACGGGTTTCGTCGTACATGCCCAGGTTGAGCAAATTGTTGGTGAGAACACGGCCCATGAGGTATTCGGCCGACAGGTAATAAACGCGTTTGACGTCCTCGGTGTAATACTTTTGCTGGGTCTTGATCCAACGCTCGATGAGACGATCGCGGGCGGCCAGGGCCAGCGAGAGATACAGGTCGCGGTTGGTGGCCGTGTATTGATCCTTGCTCAGGGAATACTGCAGATGGCTGGCAAAAGACAGCTGGATGCTTTGGGCGTCCAGTCCCTTCCGGAAGGTTCCCCACTGCTGAAAAAGCTTGCTTTTCTTCATGAAGATCTCCTTGCGAGGCGGAAGCAGCTAAAAACAGCTCCTGATCAGGATGATAACCCAGCAGAAACGAGGAGGGCGCAACGTTCTTGGTTTAAAAAGCTTACCATGGAGCCCGCAGCTGGTCAAACCAAGACTTGGATCCCCGCGCAGGGCGGGCCTCCCGCCCCCGATTTCCTCAAACCGGAGCGACTGAATAAAATGAACCCGTTCATGGTTTTTTCAACGCCGCCAGCGCCCTCTCGAGCGCTTCGGTCTGCCGAACGCTTTGCTCCGCTGCACCCTGAATCCATCGGACCGCCGCCTCCGCTCCGATCTCGCGAGCCTCCTCGGCCATGCTGCGATAAGCCGCGGCGTGGTCGCGGTGGTGCCGGATGCTATGCTGTAGTCGGATCATCAGCCGTTCGCGGGGGGAACGGGAGGACCCATCCGCCGGATCGTTCTCGTGGTGGTGCGAATGTTCTTTTTCACCGTGATGGTGGTGATGCCCATGATGACTGGGGCTAGCATTCTCCCGACGCATGGCAGCTCCTCCCTTCAGCCGCAAGTGCAGGCTTCGATAAAAAACCTGCTTGAGCCTTTTTGAATGGTATCTTACCTACTCTCTACCATGAAGCAAAATCAAGGAAAAGAGCTCATCATCGGGTTTTTGACAAGCGATCGGAAAGAGAATATGTATTTTTTGAAAATACGGAGCTGGTGCTTCATCAAACAAATGGAGATAGAAAGAAGATTATGAAGCGGATAAAACTAGCGCGCATGGACTGCAAAGCAGTCAGTCGCGAAATCGGTGATTTCGTAGTTGGGCAGGTTCAACTCACGCAAACGACCGGTTGTGTCGTCGGACTTTCCGGCGGAGTGGATTCAAGCACCACGGCGGCGTTGATCCAGCTGGCTTTCGAGCGCCATTCGTCTGAAAAATTTGAATTGGTGGGGTACGTCTTGCCTTCCAGCCTTAACCAACCGGATGACATCCAGGATGCAGAAGAATTGGCCCGCCACCTTGGCATCCGATGCGAGACTCACAGCATTGAACGCCCGGTGGAGGCCTTCCGCGCCACCAACCCGGAGGCTTTTGAGAGTATTTTCCACAAGGGAAACATGATCTCCCGCGTCCGCGCGAACGTGCTTTCCACCAAAGCAGCCACCGAAAATAAGCTTGTTGCCGGCACCGGCAACAAGGATGAGGATTTTGGAATTGGCTACTACACGCTCTTCGGCGACGGCGCGGTTCACCTCAGCCCGATCGGCGGCCTTCCCAAGCGCCTCGTGCGGGAGATGGCGGAATTTTTAGGCCTTGGGGGCCATATCGTCAACCGCGTTCCCACGGCCGGCCTCGAACCCGGCCAAAGCGATTTTAAAGACTTGGGCTATGACTACGACGTTGTGGAGTTGGTAACTGAAGGCTATGTGCAAGGGTTCACTTGCACCGAACTCAGCCGTCACGAGCAGGTTGTGCCGGTAGTTGAAATGCAGTTGGTTCACTACCGGAACGTATTCGGCGCACCCAAATTCACCCGGGTGCATCAGGTGGTGGAAGACGTGTTGCGGCGTCACGAAATCGCAAAGGGAAAAATGAAGATCATCCATCCCCCGTCGCCGGTGATTTCGCTCAACTACGAGTGAACATGAGCCGCGAATCGAAGGGTCGGAGCTATGTTTTCAGGCATCTGAGCTTGGCGAGATCCTCGGCATATCCGTAAAGATGGAGCCCCTTGCTCTCTACGATCATTTCTCCATCCTTCACACCGATTTCTGCAGCCATGTATTCCTTTAAATTTTGAATGGCGGCCAAATTGGCTGGAAAGCCGTTCCACAGGTCCCAGGAGCGGAAATAGATCACAAAGTGCAAAATGCCGTCTTGAATCCGGGTGTCGATGGATCTTAAGCAGGGCGGATCCAGCAGGGTGATGTCGGAGGGGTGGGCCACCTGTAGAACCATCTGGTTGTTGCGATGGCCGAATTTCCTATAGGTTTCGATCACCCATTCGATTTGGTTCAGATAGAGGCTGCCGTTCTCTTCAAAAAGAACGTTGCCGTCCACCGGCCGCCGGTCGATGATCTCCCTGTTTTCCTCCCGCCACCATTGTAATTTATCGCCGGTGATCGGAACCCTCGTCAAGCGCTCGCCATAGGTGTAGGATTCTCCGGGTTCCTTCCGCGCGGACATGAGGTATTCAATATAGGCCCGGCTGTAGCCGGCTCCGCCATAAATATAGTCGTGCTCTACCGGATTGGGGATGCCGCAGCTGGCCGGAATGTCCGGAATGAGCGGTTGGGTTCCAGGATACCTTACATGACCGGTAAAAAAGTCGTATTCAAGGCGCGTCTGACCGGCATAGGACCCGCGGTCGATCACGAAACGCCGGCCGTGGTCCAAAATGTCGTGAACAGCCTGGAACCATAGATCGGGAAGATCACGCGCCTGAATCTGATGAATGTTCATTTAAATGTCCAGCATCGATACTTCGAGGGCGTTGTTCTGAATGAAATCCCGGCGTGGCTCAACTTCTTCACCCATGAGAATGGTGAAGATCTCATCGGCGTCTACAAAATCTTCCACCTTGACTTGCAGAAGGGTGCGCTTCTCCGGGTTCATGGTGGTTTCCCAAAGTTGTTCCGGGTTCATTTCTCCAAGGCCTTTGTAGCGTTGAATGGACAGACCCTTCTTGCCCTCTTTGATCAGGTGGTCGTGCAACTCCTCTTTGCTGCGGGCGACGAAGGTTTCATCGCTTTTTTCATTTGAGCACACCTTGAACGGGGTTTGGTCGTAGGGTGCGATTTTCTTTTTGAGGTCGATGCACTTCTGAAAATCATTGGAATAAATCAATCCCCGTCCAATCTTGATGCCGGACTGATTTTTGGAATCGGGTCCGGTAAAGAGTGTTTCAGATCGGTTCTGCTGTCCGCTTACGAACAACTCAAATACCCCGCGTTCTCCGTTAAAGCTTGGCCCTTCTACTCGATACTCGTACTTGATCAGCCGATCCCTCAAGGCAAGCACGCATGTCTCGTGATGTAGGAACGCCGGATTCTCAACCCCTGCGTCGATGAGAATCTCGGCCAGCTCTGTGCCGATCCCTCTCTTTTTTAAGAGTTCCCGAAGCTGGAGATATTCGGATAAGTGCGTACAGAACAGATAAAGGTGGTGGCCGGAGATCGGCTTCTCGGGGTCCCCATACATGAGGACGTTCTGCTCGCAGGCTTTTTTCAGAACCCAGGCGTTGAGTTCGGACTCATCCTTCAGATAGATTTCATCCTTGCCCTTTCCCACCTTTAGGAGCGGCGGTTGGGCGATATACAGAAAGCCATTGTCGATCATTTCCGGCATCTGCCGGTAGAAAAATGTGAGCAGCAGCGTACGGATGTGGGAGCCGTCAACATCCGCGTCCGTCATGATGATGACCTTCTTGTAGCGAATGTTTTCGATATTGTATTCTTCCTTGCCCACCCCGGTTCCGAGCGCTGTTATGATGTTCTTGATTTCTTCGCTCTGAAGGATTTTGTCGAAGCGGGCTTTTTCGACATTGAGGATTTTACCCCTCAGCGGAAGAATCGCCTGGAACCGCCGGTCTCGGGCCTGCTTGGCCGAGCCACCGGCGGAGTCACCCTCGACGAAAAAGATCTCCCGCTGATCCGGGTCGTCGACCTGGCATTCCGCCAGTTTGCCGGGCAGCGTGGCATCCAGCAACGATCCCTTGCTGCGCGCCAAGTCCCGAGCCCGCCGCGCAGCATCCCGGGCGCGGGCGGCTTCGGCGCTTTTCGCCACGATCTTGCGGGCCACCGCCGGATTCTCTTCGAAATAGGCGCTGAGTTTCTCGTTGACCAGCGATTCAACCAAGCCTTTGACTTCGCTGTTGCCAAGTTTGGTTTTGGTCTGCCCCTCGAACTGCGGATTGCGGATGCGGACGCTGATGATGGCGGTCAGCCCTTCGCGAATGTCATCACCCGTGATTTTGGCCTGCATGTTTTTAGGCAGGTTGCCATTGGTGGCGTACTGATTAATCGTCCGGGTCAAGGCCGACTTAAAGCCGATCAGGTGGGTGCCACCTTCGGTGGTGTTGATGTTGTTGGCGAAGGATAGAATTTTATCGATGTAGGTATCGTTGTATTGGATCGAGACTTCAACCTGAATGTCGCTTTTTTCGCCTTCGATATAGATGGGTTTATGCAACGCCGTGTTGCGGCGGTTGATATACTCGCAAAATTCGATGATTCCTCCCTTGTGGAAAAATTCCTCCTTTTTATCCGAACGCTCGTCCTCGAAGACAATGCGCACGCCCTTATTCAAAAAGGCAAGTTCCCTCAGGCGCCGGATCAGAATTTCATCGGAAAACTCGGTGGTGGTAACGAAAATTTCAGGATCCGGCAGAAAGTGAATTTTCGTTCCACGCTCTTTCGTCTTCCCGATGATCGTCAGTTCGCTGGTCTTTACGCCTCTCGAATAACTTTGATGATAGATTTGACCATCAAAGTAAATTTCGACATTCAGTTGGACGGATAAAGCGTTGACGACCGAAACTCCGACCCCGTGCAGCCCGCCGGATACCTTGTAGGAATTTTCATCGAACTTACCGCCAGCATGCAGCTTGGTCATGACAACTTCAAGTGCCGGCATGTTTTCTTTTTTATGCATCCCGACCGGGATTCCTCGACCGTTGTCGACGACGGTTACACTGTTGTCCGCATGCACGCTGACCTTAATCAGATCGCAGAAGCCTGCCATCGCTTCGTCGATACTGTTGTCCACTACTTCATAGACCAGGTGATGCAGTCCGCCGACGTCAATATTACCGATGTACATGGCCGGCCTTTTGCGGACCGCTTCCAGGCCTTCAAGAACCTTAATGCTGTCTTCGGTGTAGTTCGTATTTCCGTTGGTATTCATATTTCTTCTTCTATTGAAAATTTATTATAGTCTCATCGGCATGATAACGCTCAGATAGGACTTGTCGTTTTCCCCTTCGAGGAGACAGGGTTTTTCTTCATTCACGATATGGAGCAATACTTTCTCATCGTCAATAACATTCAGAGTATCGATAAAAAATTTGGGATTAAACATGACCGTTATTTTCTTACCCTTAAATTCGATCGGCATGTCCTCCTTGGATTCACCGATTTCGGGGTTGGTGGATGAGATGGTGAGTTGATTTTCTTCAAAATTAAATATTACCCCCTTATATTCTTCCGAAGAAAGAATGGACATCCGTTTGAGCATCATCAAAAACATCTGGCGGTCCATGAGCAGGTTGTGGCCGGAAGGTTTGACAATGATATCCGAATATTTTGGAAACTCTCCATCGAGCAGACGAATGATGAGAGTTTCACTATCCTTTTTAATGATAAAGTTGTTGTCTTTAAAGGAAAAACGAATATTTCCTTCTATTTCCAAAAACTTACCAACTTCAACCAGACTTTTTTTAGGTATCAGAACTCCTGGTGAAGCAGAAAAATCGACGGAAGGGTCAAATATAAAATCGGCCTTAGAAAGGCGGCTGCCGTCGGTTGACACCAACCTAAATATTTTTTTATCGTCTTCTACGATCCTCTCTGCATAAACCCCGATGATATGATTTCTGCGGTCATCGGCGGCAGCTCCGATTATAACCGACTTAGCAATCATTTCGGATAATACGGATGAGTCTATTTCAAAATAGTCAGCACGTTCAATCTTTGGTATTTCGGGAAAATCTTCAGGATTCAAACCGACCATGTTGTATTCAACATTGTTATTTCCAATTTTGATCCAATGGTTCTCTTTTTCTTGCAACAGAATGTCATCGCTTGGAAAATCTTTAAATATTTCAAATAGTTTTCTTGAATTTATAGCCACTGTTCCATGTGCTTCAACTTTTGCCGGGTAGTTGCCCTCAAATCCGGTTTCCAAATCGGTAGCGGACATACAAATACCTGCATCCGTTGTTCGCAGCAGCACATTGGTTGTAATGGCCAGGTTAGTTTTTCGACCGGTAATACCCTGAATTCTGGATAAAACGGGTAGTATGTCCGCTTTCCGAACGGTTGCTCTCATTTTAATCACCCTTGAATATTTTTAAGGTTAAATTAAAAAGAAAGATAAATGAATAGTAAGGGGTGTCAATATGTTGATAATTTTTTAAGTTATTATAATTATTATTAAAATTTATTAAACAAAGTTCAAAATTATATGGGTAAAAAGGGTTGCTGGCAGAGGCTTTTGGTCAAACACCGTCCGTAAGTTCAAATTTTTCAAGATATGAACATATTATATTTCAGTTATCAACTTAAAAAAAATCAAATTTCGATAGAGTTGATCCATTTTTTCATATTAGGGACAATCTTAGTGGGCCATTTGCTGGTGACTCTAATACGAACGAACTTTTTAAACGCTAATTCGACAAAATTTATAATTTTATTAATATGTTCTGCTTTATTTAAAAAATAGGATTCCATTTCTTCCGGGTTCAGTGGAAGCGAAGGGCCCGGGGTTTTAAGGCTGCTCAGATTGAGGCTTTCGCCCTTCAGACTAAACTCCCATTGATATTCACCGGTTTTAAAGATCAGGCTAAGCTCGGTTAAAAGGGCTCCTTTTTTCAAAGCCAGACGACCCTCTTCAAGCCCTGCATCATCACCCCTAATTGATATGCGTTCAAGCGATTTTCCTTTCCGGTTCTCAAGAACGATTCGGGTGCCTACTTCCACTCCCGTGCAGTCCGGGTCGATCGTCCTAAAAGCGTTTTGGTCCTTTTCGATGAGAAACCACAACCAAGTGAGGAACTCATCTCCTAAAAAACGGTAGCGGTTGTAGGCGAGTGCAAGATCCAGCATGGCATGAATACTATTTTTTATTGTCAATCAATCTGAAAAACGTGTAGGAGAAAGGCTTATCAACGTGTCGCGTTCTGGGTCGGATAAATCCGATAGCAGGTCAGCGGCCGTATATGGAAAAATCCGAATCAAAGAAAGGCCGAAGGAACGTTTAAACAGAGATTCCAATTCTTCATTGGCTGAGCGAAGATTTGAAAACAAGTAAACGTCCGACTTTTCATAATTCCAAATTAAATCATATAGGTTCGGCGTTGAAGGAACCCGCTTCGCCAGATCGGTGATGACTTTGTCTTTTATCGCTTTTTTCTCATCCTTGGATAAAAACCGCTGCTTGGTTTTAATCAGGCGCTTGGACGTTTCGATGGTCACATATTTTTTTAGTAATTTGGATGGGATTGATTTGCGGTCGATGCGCATTGAAAAGGCAAACAGATTGCCGAATAAAAAAGAATTTCCTTCAAAATTGGGCGAAAACGGCTGATCGAAGGAGGTCCAGCCAACTGATTTTTCAGCAGGATCATCATCGATATTGACAATCGTGTTTTTCATTAAGCCCGTGGCAACAGCTTCGGCCACCGGGTTTTCGATTTTTCCATCGACTCGGTAACGGGTGATCGAAACGGTAGCAGATAGAAGTCCCATGTGATATATTCCAAATAAAAACACAATATATAGTGTAAAATAAAAATTACATAAATATATAGCGTATTTACTCGTTTGTGACAAGATAAATCTTAACCATGAAAATAATTGCCGACCTGCATGTCCATTCCAAATTTTCAAGGGCCACGGCGCGGGACCTTGATCTGGAAAATCTTTATGTGGCCGCCCAGATCAAGGGCGTTCAACTGGTCGGAACCGGCGATTTCAGCCATCCCGGCTGGTTCAGCGAAATAGAAACCAAACTTGAACCGGCAGAGCCCGGGCTGTTGCGAATGAAAGCCGATGCGGCAGAAGCTTTGAATGAGCGCGTGCCGGCCAATTGTCGAGGCGAGGTTCGTTTTATCTTAGAAACTGAAATCAGCAATATTTACAAGAAAGCCGGTCGGACGCGCAAGAATCACAACCTGGTATTTGTTCCCGATCTGGAAGCAGCCAGAAAGCTCAATCGCCGGCTTGAGCGCATCGGCAATATTCACTCCGACGGCCGGCCGATCTTGGGACTTGACGCGCGCGACCTGCTGGAGGTCGTGTTGGAGACCTCCAGCGAAGCGTTCCTGGTTCCTGCTCACATCTGGACGCCCTGGTTCTCGTTATTGGGATCGAAATCGGGCTTTGATTCGATCGGCGAGTGTTTTGGAGACCTGACCTCGCATGTTTTTGCTGCAGAAACGGGTCTGTCGTCCGATCCACCCATGAATTGGCGGATATCCGGGTTGGATGAAATTACACTGATATCCAATTCGGATGCGCACTCTCCCGCCAACCTGGGGCGTGAAGCCAACGTTTTCGACACCGAACTGTCCTTTTATGCGATACGAGAGGCTATCCGTGCATCCGATCGGGATCATTTCTTGGGAACGATCGAATTCTATCCGGAAGAGGGAAAATACCACCTGGACGGCCACCGCAGCTGTGGGATCCGCTTCGAACCCCAGCAAACCACAGATCATCAGGGTCTATGCCCTCAATGCGGCAAGCCGCTAACCATCGGTGTCCTCAATCGAGTGCAGGAACTGGCAGATCGACCGGAAGGCCGGAAGCCTGAAAAAGCGCGTCCCTACCGAAACCTCATTCCGCTGAGCGACATTCTTGCTGAAATTTATCAGGCCGGTTCCAAAACCCAAAGGGTATTGCGATCCTATCGCGCAGCGATTGAAACGCTAGGATCGGAGTTCACCATTTTGGATCAATTGGATTTTAATGAAATCGAAAAAGCGGGCATCCCGCTGCTGGCTGAAGCGATCCAGCGCATGCGAACTCGAAAGATAGAGATCCGTCCCGGGTATGACGGTGAATACGGCACGATTCAGATTTTCAGTTCTCTTGAAAGATTGCAGATCAGCGGACAGAGAAGCTTGTTCGCTGTGCCAGCCGATCCCGAAAAAGACACGTTAACATCCAGGAACCACCCAACGCCCCTTTATGGCCCGCAAACGCCATCCGTTCCTGCAACGGTACCATCCAAGGATGAAACCCTAACGAGCGGAGCCCTCCTTAATGCGGACCAGCAGAAAGCGGTCCTTCATGATGCTTCGGAAATTTTGATTGTGGCCGGCCCCGGCACAGGCAAAACCCACACCATCACCTGCCGCATCGCACATTTGATTACTGCCCGGAAGGTCGAGCCCTGTCGGATTCTTGCCGTGACGTTCACCCACCACGCAGCCGAGGAAATGCGCCTGCGCTTGAGGGTATTGCTGGGCGACCTGCCGGCATTCCCGTTTATTTCAACGTTCCATGGCCTGTGTTATGGGCTGTTGCAGGAATTGAGCCCTAATGAAGCCATTACGATCATTGACGAATCCGAGCAGGCCGAGCTGATCGCAGAAGCGGCGGATCAGGTCGTGGAAAGCGGCGTCTCGGTCTTGCTCAAGCCGGCTGTGCTCCAGGAACGCATCGTGCGTGCCAAGCAAAACATGATGCTGGCCAGGCAACTGGCATCGGTCGAATCCAACACTCCGGAGAATTCAGGTTTGGCTGCGGTCTATCGCGCCTACCAACACTTGCTTGCCAGCCAAAGGCAGTATGATTTCGAGGATCTCATATTCAACGTGGTCCATCGGCTGGAAAATGACCCCGATTTTCTAAAATCCTGCCGGGAACGGTTTCAGCACGTGTTGGTGGATGAATACCAGGATCTGAACCATGGCCAATACCGTATGATCCGGGCGCTAGCGCCCCCACAGTCCCAGGAGGGCGGCAGCCTTTGTGTCATCGGCGATCCAGATCAATCCATTTACGGCTTCCGCGGCTCCGATTCCGCGTATTTTAGAAAATTCATAGAAGACCACCCCGACGCCGAGGTTGTCACCCTCTCGCGCAACTACCGTTCGACCGAAGCGATTCTTTCGGCGTCTCAGCAGGTCATTGCGCAGGGCAGCGGCGACCGGAATCGGGTCTATTCCAACATTGACGGCATCCCGACCATCGGCGTTCTCGAATTATCGAATGAACACGCCGAAGCCGAATCGGTTGCGCGGATCATCGAATCCCTGGTCGGCGGAACCGGGTTCCATTCGATTGACACCGGCCGGATCCGGAACCCGCAGGAATTCGCCGCCTTTGGATACGGCGATTTTGCCGTTCTCGTGCGGACCAACGACCAACTGCGCATCATCGCCGATGGCTTCCAGAAATTCGGCATCCCGTTCCAATCCGCGAATCGGCGGCACTGGTTCAAGCGGCGGGGCCTCATTGAAATCGTTTCGCTTTTGAAGCTGATTTCAGGTGCCGGTGGGTATAGCGATTTGGTAAGGGCAGCGCCGGTGATTGCGCCCGCACTCGGCAAGAACGTCATTCGGACATTCAAAAAATGGGGTCTGAAAAACCGACTGACGGTTGCAGACGGTTTGTCCTCCGCTGGGCGCTTTCCGATTCCCGGCCTCCGCCGCGACCAGCAAATGGAGTTGGGTGGATTCGCGGCCCAACTGTCCGCCCTCGCCCAGCAAACCGCCCATCTCACAACCGCTGAAACCATCGCCCGTTTAAAATCGATTCCGGCCGTCTCCAGGCTGCTGCAGGAGAATGAATCCCTGGAAGCATTGAACCGGCTGGAGGCTCAAGCGGAAGGCTCGGGTTCAGACAACCAGAGGTTGGTGGATCGGTTGGCCCTCCAGAGCGATACGGACCTCTATCACCCGCGCGCGGAAAAAACGGCCCTAATGACGATGCATGCCGCCAAGGGTCTTGAATTTCCGGTGGTTATCATTGCCGGCTGCGAAACGGGCTTCATTCCGCTTCAGCGCCCGGATCAGGAATCGGTCGATCTGGAAGAAGAGCGCCGGCTGTTCTATGTGGCCATGACCCGAGCCCGTCAGAGGCTCTATTTGACCAGGGCCAAGCGACGCCATATCTACGGAAAAAACCAGAACCGCGAATGGTCGTTTTTTTTAAGCGATGTCAAGGAAAGCCTGTTCAGGGACGAGTCGCCCCGCCGCAGAAGGAAAAAAACGAAAGCCGATCAGCTTCAGCTGTTTTGAACCCTGCGTGGTGCTCAAGTTTTTCAGGCGGTGGCCGATATATAGGGTATCTGATTAGAAACACACACAATCCAAGTTTTTTTCTTGAAACAAAAGCCGGTTGTCGTGTAAAATAATTTTGGTTTAGATCTTAACCTGCCGCACGGATGCCATTGGTTCTCGTGAATCGGAGACGCTATCCAACAGCCGGCTTTGCGATTCTTATCGCATCGCTGATTTTAACGATGGGCCCCTGCTCGGCTTCAGCCGACATCTACCGGTATATCGATGAAAACGGGGTTATGCACTTCACCAACGCTCCGACTTCATCCAAATTCAAGCTATTCATGCGCGAACGTAAAATCTTCATATCCAAACTCGATTCCAACCAGTTCGATCCCATTATCGCGGATGCATCCAAGAAATACGGCCTTGAAGCCCCTCTCATCAAAGCGGTCATCAAGGCCGAGTCCGATTTCGACCCCAACGCCATCTCTCATAAAGGCGCTCGCGGGTTGATGCAGATCATGCCGATGAACTTTCGGCTCTTGAACGTGGAAAACCCCTTCGATCCCCATCAGAGCATCGATGCCGGCGCCCGCTACTTGCGCGACATGATGGACCGCTACAACGGCAAACTCAACCTTTCGCTGGCGGCCTACAATGCCGGCCCCGGCGCCGTGGATCGCCACGGCGGGGTGCCGCCCTACCAGGAGACCGAAGAGTATATTGAGCGCGTCATGCGCTACTATCAGCGCTACAAGAACTCCTGATCTTGGACCCCCTCAGGAAGCGGTGCCGATGGATCCCTTTCCGGTCTGCTTGACGCGGAACAGCGCCTGGTCGGCTCGGCCCAGCAGGCTGATGATGTCCTGGGCGTCCTCCGGATAACTGGCCAACCCGAAGCTTGCACTCAACCGAACGGACAAGCCGCTGTCACGCAGATAAATGGTGCGGGCCATTTTAGTGCGGATGGCCTCCGCTTTGGTCCTGGCGCGAATCTTATCGAAGCCGGGCAGCACCACGACAAACTCGTCGCCGCCGTAGGCGACGCCGAAGCCGGGTTTCTGGATGAGCGAGCGTATGGTTCGGCCCACCTCGCGCAGGGCCTGGCTGCCGTTCAGGTGGCCATGGGTGTCGACCACACGCTTGAAATGATCCATATCCATGAAGATCAGGGAAAAAGGGGTTTTCGCACTCCGGCTGTCGCTGATGATCTGGTCCAAGGCGAGGTAAAGATAGCGGGTATTGTGAAGGCCGGTCAGGTTGTCGAGCAGCGAGAGTTTCTGCATCTTGCGATGATCCCGGCGAAGCGCTTCCTCCAGACGCTTCTGGCGAGTGTTGTCCACAATGATACCCTCGATGATCGGTTCCGCTGCTTCATCCCGGCTCAAACGGTAATTGGCTAAACCCCACACGGGCTTTCCATCCTTGCGCCGCAGCTTTACCTCGTAGTTGGCCAGGAAACCCCGGCGTTTGAGCGCTTTAATCATGCGCTGCCGTTCGTTGGGGTCGTAATAAAGATCCGCCGCGCCCGCATTCTGTCGAAGCATTTCTTCGGTGGACGCATACCCCAGGAACCGGGAATAGGCTGGATTGACGCGAATGAGTTCACCGGATAGGCTGCTTTGGAACATGCCCTGGACCGCGTTGCGGTACATGTTGTGGTAGCGCTGCTCCGCACGACGCAATTCCTCCTGTACGCTCTTCAGTTCGGTCAGGTCGGTGAGAAAAATCATGTAGCCGTCGATTTCGCCGGATTCGTTGCGCAGCGTGCTGCGGTTGAAGAGCACCGGCAGGTTCCGGCCGCTTTTAGTAATCAACGGGGCTTCAAAGCTCATGTGATCGCGGCTGGCCGAATAGACCTGCACCCGGTCATGCTCGTAGATTCCGTCCATGCGTCTTCCAGCCAAGTCCTCCGGGCGGCAGCCGGTCATGGAGAGCAGCGTGGGGTTCACCTCCTGGATGCACATTTCACGGTCCAGCATCATGAACCCCTCGGAGGTCGAGTTCACGACCCGCTGGAATTTTTCTTCGATGCGCCGGTGATCGGTGACATCTCGGATAAAGCAAAGCGTGGCCGGCCGTTCGCGCCAGGTGAACGACTCGGATTTCATCTCCACCCAACGGACGGTGCCGTTTTTAGCAACCATTTTGAACGCGCCACCATCCATCGGTGCCTCGCCGCAAAGACACGATGCAGATCGCCGCACCACGAGATCCAGATCATCGGGGTGGACGATTCGCTCCAGAGAACAGGAGGTCAGCTCCGTCCGGGAATACCCCAGCATCTCCTCGGCTTTCGGGTTGGCGTACTGAAAACAATCGTTCTGAATGACCAGCACGGCTTCGTTGAGGCGTTCGACGATATGGCGATAAGCCGATGGGCAATCCATTCTATTTCTCCGGATGAAGAACAAGCGCCGTGCGCGTGGGCAGGTACAGGCTGAGCAGGTTCCGGCGGCCGTGCGCCGCTTCGTTGAAAAGGGTGAAATGCTCCTGCTCCGCCGCCAGCCGGCCGTGGCCGCCGTATTCCGTTGAATCGCTATCCAGAATGACCCGGTATTTTCCAGGTGGAGTGTCGATCCGGTAGCCGAAATGGGAGACGGTTGGATGGTAATTGAACACGAACACAAGGCCCGCCCGAACGAAGGCAATAACCTGATTCGCTCCGTTCTCGTGCAACAGCTGCGGCTGGCGGTCTCTGAACAACCGGAACGTCTTGGCTAAACGGATCATGTCGCGGTCGAAGCGGGCCAGATACTGGTATTTCAGATTGGAATCGTCCAGCAGGTTCCATTGACGCCGCGCGTACCGGAAGGACCAGTCGTTGCCAGCGCGCGGAAAGTCGATCCATTCCGGGTGGCCGAACTCGTTGCCCATGAAATTGAGGTAGCCGCTGCCGGCGCTGGCGAGCGTGATCAGGCGGATCATTTTGTGCAGGGCCATGCCCCGATCGACGCGCAGGTGATCGTCGCCGACCTGCATATGCCAGTACATATCCTCCCCGATCAGGCGAAAGATGATCGACTGATCCCCCACTAGAGCCTGATCGTGCGATTCCGCATAGCTGATGGTCTTTTCGTCGTGCCTTCGGTTGTTCAGCTCATACCATAGATGCCCCATGGGCCAGCCTTCGTCGGGCACCTCCTTGATGAGTTTGATCCAATAGTCCGGAATTCCCATGGCAAAACGGTAGTCAAACCCAAAACCGCCCTCCGATTCCGGCATCGCCAGGCCCGGCATGCCGCTGACGTCCTCGGCGATGGTGATGGCATCCGGACGCAGCGAGTGGATCATGCGGTTGGCCAGCGACAAATAGGCAAGGGCCTGTTCATCGACATTCGAATTGAAGTAGTCCTCATACGACTGGAAGCTTTTCTCGAGGCCGTGGTCCAGGTACAGCATGCTGGTCACGCCATCGAAGCGGAAGCCGTCGACACGGTATTCGTCCAGCCAGAAGCGGCAGTTGGACAACAGAAAATGCAGCACCTGGATCTTGCCGTAATCGAAGCAGCGCGAGTCCCATGCCGAATGACGCCCCCGCGGTAGATCGTGGAAGAACTGGTACAGGGTGCCGTCGTACCGACTGAGCCCCTCGACTTCGTTGGAGACGGCATGGGAGTGCACCAGATCCATGATCACGGCGATTCCGGCGCCGTGGGCCGCATCCACCAGCGCCTTCAGATCATCCGGAGTCCCAAAGCGGGAGCTGGCCGCAAAGAAGCTCGAAACCTGGTAGCCGAACGAGCCGTAGAACGGGTGCTCCTGAACCGCCATCAGTTGCAGCGTGTTGTATCCGGCGGCAACGATGCGCGGCAGAATGTTCTCGGCGAACTCGCGCCAGCTGCCGATCTTTTCCTCGGATTGGGCCATGCCGGGATGGGCTTCGTAGATGAGCGGAGCCTGCCGGCGGCGCCGAAATTCCGGGTGCCGCCAGGCATAGGGCCTTTCGGGGCACCAGACTTGGGCATTGAAGATCAGGGTCGTGGGGTCCTGAACCACTCGCCGGCACCAGGCCGGGATCCGGTCCCCCCCCCCTCCCTGCCAGTGCATCTTCAGCCGGTATAGATCGCCGTGCCTCAGCGCCGATTTCGGCAGCCGCAGCTCCCACACGCCCTCCGCATTCTTGCGCGTGAACGCAAATGGCTTTTTCTCTTTCCAGTTCGTCGCGTCTCCGATCAGAAAGATGCGGGTGGCGTGCGGAGCCCATTCCCTGAGCAGCCATTGGCGGCCTTTCGGGTGAATCCCGAAATATTCATGGCCGGCGCCGAAATCGGCGATGGACATGCGGCCGTTCGTCAGGCGTTGTTCGGTGGTTTCGACCAGGGCGAGACGTCTGCGGATGATCTCTGAATACGGCTTCAGGCCCGGATCGCGTCGCGTCATGCGCCGGATGAGCCGGTCGACGTTGCGGGCCGGGCTCTTCGGTTTTCGGGCAGGATGGATCATGAATCCCTCGATCGTGTCATGGCGATTGAAGCGCGAAATTCGAAACCCACCCGAATAACGGCCAGAGCGGGACGTTAAGAACCATTTCAGATGAGGTTGGGCTTCGAATCGGGTTCCAGAAAATAAAATCCGCCGGGAGCGCGCCGCCGGAGGATTTTATTCGACGACCAGTGGCCGCTGCAGCATTTTTTCATAGAGCTCGATGTACTGCCGCGCCGTTTGTTCGTGGGTGAAGGCCGCTGCACTCTCGGTCATTATGCGCTTGATCTGCTTGCTCTTGGCAGCGGCCGGGCGACGGTAAAAATTCATGGCCTCCTCGATCGCCCAGAACAGGCCGTCGCTGTCGAAGAACTTGAAGAGGAATCCGTTACCGGTGTTGGCGGACACATCCAGGTGCCGGATGGTGTCGTGGATGCCGCCCGTGTCGTGGGCCACCGGCAGGGAACCATAGATCGGAGCGATCATCTGGGGCAGTCCGCAGGGTTCGAAGCGCGAGGGCATTAGGATGAAGTCCGATGCGGCGTATGCCAGATGCTCCATTTGCTCGCTGAAATCGCAGATGGCGACGCGTTTGTGAAAGCCGTGGTGGTTGACGATATCTTGAAAAACGCGCTGGTAGTCGCCGTTGGCCACAAAAACGACCTGCAGATTCTGGTCCCACCAGGTGGAGATCATCCGGTAGAAAATATCCGCCAAGAGCTGGCAGCCCTTTTGGATCGGGTCCAGCCGCGACGGCCAGAAGAAGACCGGGGCGTTCACATCCTCGATCAAGCCCAGGTTGCGCTGGAGGAACCGCTTGTTTTCGCGTTTGGCTTTGGCGTGATTGCTCGGTCCGTAGTTCTGCTTGAGATCCGCATCGGTCTGGGGGTTAAAGGCCGGGTCCGGCGCGTTCAGGATCCCGAAGGCACAGCCGGCGTAGTATTTATTGGCCAGCTCGCGCCGGATGGGCGCTTCGACGAAATGATGCTGGCCGTCCACGATCTCCAGCAAAAAGGTGGGGCTCACCGTGTTCACGAAATGGGCGGCGAAAATGCCGCTCGTCAGGAAGTCCACCGGATTGGTATCACGGGCCGCTTCATAGGAGGGGGCGTAGTGGATGTAATAGAGATGCTGCCAGAAGCTCGCCGCATCGATGCCACGGTCCTCGATAAACGCCATCGTGGTTTTTACCGTGTGGATGTTGTGAACCGTAAAAAGGCACGGGATTCGCAATCGCCGGGCCACCGGCGGGATCAGCCCGGTCATCCAGTCGTTGCAATGGATCAGATCGGGATGCACCCGCGGGATGATGTTGTTGATGACCTCCCGCTGGAAAGCCAGGGCCATTTTAATATTTTCGTCACCGTATTTGGAATAGACCCGGTTGATGTAAAAAAAAGCCCGGTCCTCGGCGAGGTGAACGCGGTCGTCGGGCATCTTGCGCTGGATGCTGTTGATTTCCTCTTTGAGAAAGGGCACCAACCGATCGCTGAAAATCGAGCGGTAGTCCGGAAGCGCCACATGCACGTCCGCGCCCTGATCCAATAGGGCGCTCACCAGCGCGGCTGAAACGTCGGCCAGCCCCCCCGCCTTGGCGGTGAAGAATGAGGCCAGGCTGCCCATGCGGTCCGGCAGATAGGTCACTTCGGGGGTCACCACCAGTACCCGGGGGTTGTGACGAGGGGTGTCCATGGTGTTTTTCCTTTTCAATTAACGGTCTACTCCGAGGCCCAGGTGAGCAGTCCGGGTGCGAATTTGAGCCACCGGTCGCCCTTCGGCGTCGCTCGCACGGAAAAGCCAAAGCGGCCGGCCGCATCGCAGGTCAAGCTGCAGGCAAACGTGTATCGACCTTCGCCGAGATCCTCAACCACTTCCATGGGAACCACCCGGCTCTCCGTCAGCTCCGTGAAGCTCTTGTAAAGGCCGACGTACAGTTCAAGGTCGACTTCCTCCGGCCGCAGCCCGCCCAAGGCAACCTCGGTTGCCACCTGGAAGGAGTCCCCCACCCGCTGGGCGCCGCGGGTTTTCCGCACCGGGGCGCCGACCTCTACTTCCTTCCATAAGGACCGCACCCGGGCCGACTGGGCGGCCAACCGTTTGGCTGCTTCCGCTCCGTTCGCGCTGAGCTGGTCAAACCAGCGCGCGGCCGGCGCATAGATGGTTTCGGCATAATCCCTGACCATGCGCAGGCTGCAGAACCCCTCCATGGCCATTTTCATGGAAGCCTTCATTTTTTCCAGCCAGCGCGTGGGGATATCGCCGTTCTTGCGGTCATAAAAACAAGGCACGATTTCGTTCTCCAGAATATTGTAAAGCGCCTGGCTTTCCACCGCGTCCTGGTAGGCGTGGTCTTCGTACTCTTCGCCGTGGCCGATGCTCCACCCCGTCGATTCGCGGTAGCCCTCGCACCACCAGCCGTCGAGGACGCTGAAGTTGAGGGCTCCGTTGATGGCGGCCTTCATGCCGGAGGTTCCGCAGGCTTCGAAGGGCCGGCGGGGGGTGTTCAGCCAGACATCCGACCCCTGCAGCAGGTGGCGCGCCAGATGCATGTCGTAGTCTTCCAGGAACACGAAGCGCTCCCGGACGGCCGGGCGGTTGGCGAACTGGAACAGCTGCTTGATCAGATCCTTGCCCTCATTGTCGCGCGGATGAGCCTTGCCGGCAAAAATGAACTGAACCGGGCCGCTGGCGTTGTTGATAATCGCCTCCAGGCGCGGGGGGTCCTGGATCAGCAGGAAAGCGCGCTTGTAGGTCGCAAAACGCCGTGCGAAAGAGATGGTCAGGACGTCCGGGTCGAGAGCTTTTTCCACCGCTTCGAGTACCTTGCGGGGAGCGTTGCGGCGCTGGTATTGCTTGACCAGCTGTTCCCGGCAGGTGCGCACCAGGCGGGAGCGGTTCAGCTCGTGAGCCCGCCAAAGCTCTTCGTTGTAAATCTCGTCGATGCGCTTGATGTTGTCCGGGCGCTGGGACCCTAAAAACCAGTCCGACCCGAGGTAGCGGTCGAAGAGGTTTCCGAATTCATGGGACACGAACGTGGCGATGTGCACGCCGTTGGTGATGTGTGTAATCGGTATTTCCTCCACCGGCCGGCCCGGCCAGAGGTGCGCCCACATGCGCCGGGCGACGCTCCCGTGCAGCTGGCTGACGCCGTTGCAGTTGGCAGCGAGCTGGACGCCCAGAATGAACATGGACAGCGGCCCGTTGTCGGCGGTTCCCCGGGCCTGGCCCCACGCCAGCAGCTTCTGGTCGGTCGTTCCCAGCCGGTCGGCCAGGGGCTTGAGGTAGGGTTTGACCATGTCCGCGGGGAACTCGTCGTGGCCGGCTGCGACCGGGGTGTGCGTCGTAAAAACGGTGGTGCGCGGGATGATCTCCAGGGCGACGTCCAGGCTGATTTTTTTCTCTTCTACGATCTGGGCCAGGCGTTCCAGGCCCGCAAAGGCACAGTGTCCCTCGTTCATGTGAACGACTTTGGGCTTGATCCCCATCGCCTGGAGGGCGCGCATGCCGCCGATTCCAAGCAGCACCTCCTGGGCCAGCCGGATCTTGGATTCGGCGGCGTAAAGCCGCGCCGTGATCTCCCGGTGCTCCGGCGGGTTTTCCAGAATGTTGGTGTCGAGCAGGAAAAGGGGCACGCGACCGATGAGAATCCGCCAGACAATGGCGTGGATGGGTCCGTCCGCACCGCGGATGGTCACCCGGATTTCGTTGCCGGCCTCGTCCCGCATGCGCTGGATCGGCAGGCTGAAGAAATCGGTCTCCGGATAGGTTTCCTGCTGCCAGCCTTCATGGTTGAGGAATTGGCGGAAATACCCCTGCCGGTGCATGAGTCCGACTCCCACCAGCGGCAGGCCCGTGTTGGAGGAGGCTTTCAAGTGGTCCCCGGCCAGGATGCCAAGGCCGCCGGCGAACAGCGGCAGACTCTCGTGCAGGCCGAATTCCATGGAGAAATAGGCAATATATTCGCCGGGAGCGAACGGCATGTCAAAAGTAATTTCGGGGCTATGGACTCGTTTTTCAAACAGACCCCGGACGCGTTCGAGGTGGCCGACATAGCTGGTGTCCCTGGAAAGCTTCTCCAGACGGCCCTGAGGAACCCGGGTCAGAAAGGGAATCGGGTTGCGGCCGCACTCGGCCCACAGACGGGGGTCGATGCGCCGGAAAAGCTCGACGGCGTCCCGGGTCCAGCACCACCACATGTTCCGGGACAGGGTCTCAAGAAAAATTAAGTTTTCTGGGATGTTCGGTTGAACCTGGTAAGATTTGAAGCTTCGCATAAACGCAGATCCGGATTCCTTTAGTAGGTTAGATGGTTGATAACGCTGCTCGATATTCGATAATGGATGCTCAACTCAGCCCAACAGGGTCAGGATATAAGTCCATCCTAAAAAAATCAACACGTTCCGAGCGCTCCGCCTATCGCGCCAACTTAAGCCACACCCGCACCCATTCGCTGGCGCCCCAGGCCTGAGCGTCGCAGCCGCGGGCGGTATGGGGGTAGTCGCCGTCCAGGATTTCCGGGAGATGGCCCAGGCAGCCGGATTCCAACAGGCCGATGCTGCTGGTGAGCCAGGCCAGGGCGGTTTGTCGCCCGGCTTCTCCATAGGCGAGCGCCCAGGCTTCGCAGTATGCCGGGAACGGCCAGGTCCAGGCCGTGCCGTTGTGATACGCCGGTTTGCGGCGAGTGTCCTCGTCTCCGCAATAAGCGCCCCAGTAGGGGCGGTACGGGTCGTTGAGGTCCGAGCCGTTGTGCCGGATGGTTATCGGATGCTGAACGGGTCGGTCGGCCAGGCTGCGGATGGCTCCGGGAATCAGCAACTCTTCGCAGGCTGAAAGAATTCGGCGCATGTGATCCGCCGAATCAATCGCTCCGAGCGTGATGGCCAGCAGCTGGTTGGGTCGCAGGGCATCGTCCGGTCGGGCCGAACTCGCCGGCTGGCCGGGATCGGCATGCAGGCAGTCGGACAGGCAACCGGCCTCCGGCCGCCAGAAAAACCGCAGGAGCGATTCACGCACCTGCCCGGCCAGCGTCCGCCACCGGCGGCACTCCTTTTTTTCGATCCGGGCCAGGAAGGTCAAGGCCGCGTGCCAGAACACCTGAATTTCGATCGGATAGCCCTGCCGGGGACTGCCGGCCGGAAAATTGGTGTCCATCCACGTGAAGTGCGACGGGCTGAAGATCAGCCCCGACGCGGGGTCCATTCGCACGCCGTTCGGCGTGCCGGCCCGGTAGGATCGGACGATCGAGCCGAGCACCTGGCTGACCCTGCGTCCCCCGCAGTCGCTTTTCAGAAAGCCGTCATGCCCCTCCGCGGCGGCGAGTTCGCTGCAGGCCACGGCAAACCACAGGGGCGCATCCGAAGTGTCGCGGTTGCCGGCGTCGCTGCCACGGATCATGTTGGGCAGGGTGCCGCGGTCTTCATACTGCCCGAAGAGCTTCAACACGGCCCGGGCCGCCTCGAACCGCCCCGCCGCAATGAGCCCGCGTACGAAGATCAGCGAGTCCCGGCCCCAATCTAGAAACCAGGGGTAGCCGGCGATGACGGTCTTCAGGTCTCCACGGTCGACCACGTAGCCGTCGAGCGCGCTCAGCATGAGCTCGATCGGTTTGCCGACGGGCGGCGTGCGGGTTTCGGCCGGCGCGCTCTCGGGTACCGCGTCGGTCGCCGGCGGCAGGCCCATGCCCGGCGCCGCGCGGCCGTCCAGGCTGACGGTTTCGCCGCCGTTCAAGTTGATTTCGAAATAACCCGGACTGAACAGGTCGCTGTGAGGATCCTGTCCGCGCTCGGCGTCCTGGATGTGATGGACCATGTAGCACCACTCCGCATCCGGAACGAACCGTCCGCTGCTGGCCACCACGCTCAGGGCATGCCGGGCATCGGGGCAGAAGACGAATCCATGGGGTGCTGGGCGGACCGCGGCGCGGAATTGATGTTCGGGCCCGGCGAACGCTTTGGTGACGTCGTGGAAGCTGCGGCTTTCGATGTCCGGCCGAAGGATCAGCCGTGCCGGAGTGGCATCCGCCAGGCGGGCGGGGTTTTGGCCGGCGCGGTGGCGGGTGAAGAGCATGCGCAGCGCGTTTTGGCCGGGGATCATTTGGATTTCCACCGTCAGCTGGACGTGCTGCCCCTGGCCGCTGGGGATTTTGAAGCGCCAGTTGCCGGAGCCGCCTTCTCCCAGGGTAAAGGCCTGCAGGCAGTCGATGTTGATGTCCTGCGAAAACCCCTGGTAAACCATCCAGGCCCGGCAACGCGTGAACATGACCCAACGGTCCTCCGGAACGTCCGGATTGAAGTTGGCTGCCAGCAGCGCATCATAGCGGCTGGCCAGCCCGTTCCAGGCCACCGGCGTGCGCAGCATGGCGCCGCGGCCGTTGGTGGCCAGAAATCGCATCGGTTCCTTCAGGAATTTGGAGCGGCCGAAAATTCGCTGAACATAGGCGTCCTCGGCCTGCGGCAGCTGGAGCAGCGGCGCCTGCGACCGCTGCGTGCCGGTTGGCGTGTGCATCGCCAGTTTCAGCGACAGCGGCCACAGGTGCTTGGGCGGCCGACGCGGAAGGAACAGGCAGAACTGGTTGCCGCTGCTGCCGGGCAGGCTGTTTTCGACCGCTAACGTGCGGTCCTTTTCCACCAAGGCCGCCCGGAACCCATGCTCGGATATGACCATCAAGAAATGGCCGGGGGGAACCATGACGGCCCGGCGCAGGTCCTGCGGCCACCGCCACCGGACGACCCTGCTTTCCGGGCCGTACGGATTGAGTTCGGCGCAGAATTCAACGGCGTTGTCGCGCAGCCGCCTGGCGAAGCGCGGCACATCGATCTGGTCAAGGTCCTGCGAGCCGCGGTAAAAGGTTATGACCTCGAGGGCTTTCGCCCGCAGCCGCTGAAGCTCAATCCGCGGCGGTATGTTAAAGGGATTTGAAGGCGGCGCCGCCAGGAGGTCCATGTCGTGCGGATCCGGGCTCAGGCACATGACCTGGCCGGGCTCCAGCGGGCACGTCCAAAGGCCGTTGCGCTCGCCCACTTCAACCGTCCTCCCGGTGAGCAGGTCGGTGAACCGGTTTTGCCGTAAGCCGGCCGTCTCCGGGTTCCAGGCGGCCGTCGTCGGTTGTTCGGAGTCGAGGTTGACGGGAATGATCAAGCGCTTACCCGAGGGGGGGTGATGGCGCTGGATCACGATCTGGTTGCCAACATCTTGTTGGATGAGCCTCACCACGGCGCGGTCATGGAACGCAGGGTGGTATTTGAGCAGCTGCGTCAGCCGACGGATCTCCGCAACCTGGTTGGTCGCCGCACCCCAGTTCAGCGGCCGCGCCTCGTGTACATTGATTTTATCGGTCGCCAGCCATTCGACCCCGTTGGCGAACCCGAAAGCACCCGAGTGCGAGGCCAGTGCGCACAGAGCCGTGCGCATCCGGGCATAGGTCGCGGATTTGGAGGCCAGGCGGAGGTTGTCGTGAGTTTCGGCGAAATGCACCTGGATGCCGTCGCTTCCGGCGATGTCGATCGCATCCGGCAGGTAGTTTTCGATCTGGCTGCGGTCGTAGTTTTGAAACAGCTCCGAATAAGCCCAGTTCAGATTGGCCGTGTCGAGCAGCTGCCGGGTGACCGATATTTTGCCGCCCAGGCCCTCCAGCAAAAAGGTCGTGTCCGGAAACTGCTCCCGCACCCGGGCGACAATGTATTTCCAGGCCGCATGCGGAACCATGTAGCCCGCGTCGCAGCGAAAGCCGTCCACCCCGCGGCGGCACCAGGTGAGAAAAACCTCCGCCATGAACTGCCAGAGCCCTTCGTGGCGGTAGTCGAGCTTGGTGAGATCCTCCCACTGGACTCCCCAGGCGCCCGGCACCTCGATGCGGCCCTCGGGCGTGCGGGCGAGCCACTCCGGGTGGTTCAAGTGCAGGTTGGCGGCCCAGCCGGTGTGGTTGATGGCGATGTCGAGAAAAATCCGAGCGTTGCGCCGATGCACGGCGTCTACGAGTTCGATGAACTGCTCCATCGGGGTGGCCTTGGGGTCGAAGACGGCGAGAGCCGGGTCGACTCCGCGGAAACTGAGGGCCGCATACGGGCTGCCGAAGCGCCCCATCCGACCGTAGGTGGTGGGAGTGGGGTGGATCGGCAGCAGCATGAGGATGCGGCAACCGAGTTCACCGACGATGAAGTCCAGCTCGGCGGCGAGATCGCGAAAGGTTCCTGAGGGCGGAATCACGGTATAACGAGCCGCGTCGAGCACCTGCAGGCAGGCCTCGCCGGGCGGCGGCAGCGGCTTGATACCGGCTTTATTCGGCCCGAACTGGCGCACGAAAGCGTTGTAGATGATGTTGGCGCAGCAGGACTCGGCCGGCTCCACGTTCAACGCCGTGTTGGCACCGGGCGGCCAGAGGGGGGATGATTCACCCTGTTTCAGGAAGAAGCACTTGGCTTCAAAATGGCCGACTTCACACAAGGCCAGCCTGGCCTCAAAGCGGTCTTCGGCGACCGGACGCATGGGCGTGTCGAACCAGTCCCGGCCCAGGGGGGTTTCATGGAAATGCACGCTGCGGATGACCTCGGTGCGGGTGGTGCCGGCATGGCCGATATTGGTGCGGACCCATGCCGAACCGTTCAATCCGCCCCGCACGGTCAGCACGAAGCGGATGCTGTCCCCGCAGAAGTAAACCCCTCTGCTGCCGGGCGCCGGCTCCTGGATGAGAGCATCGGAATGCTGCATCATGATCTCCGATCGGTTGAACCTGAAGGTTGAAAACCCTCCGCGGACATGGATAGAACAGCAGACAATGATTCAGTCTAGAATAGATTAGCTTAAAAATCTAATGGAAAAAAGCGGCAACAGAGGGATTTTCTCTTGCAAAATCAAAAAAGGACGCTAAGCTGAAAACAAGGGAATATGCGGTCTAACCTTCGACCAGTGGCAGCTGGCGGGCAGGAGGAACCCATTGGTTCGTAGATGCTGCTTGGCTTTGGGTGTATGGTGGTTGGTGTTGTTCGCCTGGGCCTGGGCAGCCCAGGCCCAGGCCCCGCCGCGGGGCGGCGCCAACTCCGGCGCCTCCAAGCTGGTGTTGGTGCAGGCTCTGGTCTGCGAGGACGTGAAGGAGGGGATTCCTTCCAATCCGGCCATCGCCTTTTCCATCTCCGTCGGCAAGATCTATTGCTATACCCTGTTCGACCAGATCGCCGAAGACACCGTCGTCTATCACCACTGGTTTTTTCGAGACAAGCCCAGCGCCCGGATTCGGCTTTCCGTCAAGCATCCGCGCTGGAGCACGTTCAGCAGCATTCAGCTGCGGGAGGCCGACAAAGGCCCCTGGCGGGTGGAAATCATGGATGCCGGCGGCCGTCTCTTAAAAAGTCTGCGCTTCAGCGTGACGGATTAACTGTTGATGGAAAAGGTGCTCCAGTTTTTATCGGGTTTCCGCTGGCAGGACGTGGTGGATATCGGTTTGAACAGCTACATTCTGTTCCGCTTTTACGTCCTGTTCCGCGGCACCTATGTTTTCCGCGTGTTGATCGGCCTGACCATGCTGTGGTTTTTCCAGCAGCTGGCCTATTACATGGGGCTGATCGTCACGAGCTGGGTGGTGCAGGGCATTGTGGCGGTGGCGGCGCTCATCATCGTCGTGGTCTTCCGGAATGAAATCCGCAGCGTGCTCCAGGCCAGAAATTTCAGGACCATTCTCTGGGGGTTTACCTCCAAGACCCGCATCGCTCCCATCGACATCATTGCCGAGAGCGCCTTCGAGCTGGCCCGGCGCCGACACGGCGCCCTGATCGTCCTGCCCGGGGATGAAGACATCCAGGAGCTGATCCAGAGCGGGATCGCCTGGAACGGGGATATCTCCCGAGAGATGATCCTGAGCATCTTTTATCCGGACAACCCCGTCCACGACGGAGCAGCGCTTATCGAAGGCGACCGCGTCGCACGGGCGGGGGTCATCCTGCCCCTGTCGCGGCGGGAGGATCTGCCGTCTTACCTGGGCACACGGCACCGGGCCGCCCTGGGCCTCGCGGAAGCCACCGATTCCCTGGTGATCGTCGTCTCCGAGCAACGGGGCGAGGTGAGCGTGGCCAAGGGGATGCGGTTGCAGGCCATCGGCAGCCCGCGCCAGCTGGCCGAAACCATCGAAGCGCATTTCGGGATCGCCGACGAACAGAGTCTGCCCGCAAAGAAGGAGCGGGTGGAGGTCACCACCGCGGCCCTGGTGTCGCTGCTGTTCATCACCGGCTTCTGGTTCAGCATCTCGCGCGGCCTGGAAACGCTGGTCACCTTCGATGTCCCGATCGAGTACCAGAACCGCAATCCCAACATGGAAATCGTGCATGCCTCGGTCAATACCGTCCGCCTGAATTTGAGCGGGTCGGGAACGCTGGTCAAATCCACCCGGCCGGAGCAGGTGCGGGTGCGGCTGGACCTCAGCACGGCCGCTGTCGGCCAGAACGATTTTGCGATCACCGCCAGCAACATCAGCCTCCCCCCCGGCCTGGTGCTCAAGAATGTCAACCCGCAGAGCATCGTCGTGGATCTGGACGTCACGGTGCGGAAGGATCTGCCCGTGCAGGTCGACTGGGCCGGGCGGCTTTCGGAAAACCTGATCCTGGCCGAAGCCACGGTGGATCCCCCGCGGGTGGAGATCGCCGGCGGCAAGCGCGTCCTCGAAAACCTCCATACCATTTACACCGAAAAGGTCCCTCTGGACCGTCTCCGGGAGGGCGTGGGCGTGATCGAAGTGCCTCTCGCCATCCAGCCGGCCTCCCTCAAGGTCGCCTCCGGATCGAACGAGAAGGTTGCCGTCAAGTATCTCACCCGCAGGCGGGATTAGGACGTCGACCATTCCATACCACATACAAGGAGATCGAAACCGTGCACAACTCATTCAAGCCGATCGACAGAGTATTGATGGGACCCGGCCCCGCCAATGTTCATCCCAAGGTCCTGGAAGCATTATCAAAACCCACCCTGGGTCATCTCGATCCGCAGTTCATCGAATTGATGGACGAGATCAAATCGCTTCTCAAGTATACGTTCAAAACCGAAAGCGAACATACGTTCGTTTTATCCGGTCCGGGGTCGTTGGGCATGGAAGCATGCCTGGTTAATCTGGTCGAGCCGGGGTCAAAGGTCATTGTTTGCGTGGCCGGATATTTTGCCAACCGGATGACACAAATCGTTTCGAAGCTGGGCGGACAGGTTGTGGTTGTAAAAAATGATTGGGGCCGAGCCGTCGATCCTCAACAGCTGGAGGACGCTCTGAAAAGCAATCCCGATGCAAAAGTCGTGGCGTTCGTTCATGCGGAAACATCCACCGGCGCCCTGTCGAATATAAAGCTGCTTTCAGAGATCGCGCATCAATCGGGTGCGCTCGTGATCGCCGATGTGGTGACGTCGCTCGGCGCCGTCGATGTCTATGTGGATGACTGGCAGCTCGATGCGGTGTACTCCTGTTCTCAAAAAGGCTTGGCCTGCGTCGCTGGGATGTCTCCGGTGAGTTTCAGCGAACGGGCGGTTCGCTTTGTCAAGAATAGAAAGACGGAAATCCGAAGCTGGTTTAACGATCTGAATCTTCTTGCAAGCTACTGGAACGGTCCGGGCAAGCGAGCGTATCATCATACCGCACCCAGCAATCAATATTACGGGTTGCATGAAGCGCTCCTGATTCTGAAGGATGAGGGAATTGAAAACGCCTGGAGGCGCCACCGCGAAAACAGCGCGAGGCTGATCTCAAGATTAAAGTCCGAGCTGGGGCTGGAGCCGATTGTTCCCGACGGTGAACGAATTCCGCACCTGCTGGCCATCAAGGTGCCGGAAGGAATCAATGAAGCTGCCGTGCGAAGCGATCTGCTGGCCAAACACAATATGGAAATCGGCGCCGGTTTGGGAGAACTGGCTGGAAAAGTTTGGCGGATTGGATTGATGGGTTACAACTCAAATGAAAAGCGGGTTGATTTTTGTGTGAACTCGCTAAAGGATGTATTAAAGAAATGATCCAGCCCGGCGGCTGAACGGGTTTATCGTTCGGGGGACCCGCGGGAGAACCCTTCTATTCCTCTTTCAGAGCATCATGTCCCGGTCGACCACCGTTCCGGCCCTGATAACGGCCGGCCGGTTGCCGCGGTTGGTGATGGTGACCGTCCCGCGGACCACCACGTCCTGTTCGAAGCGCACGTCCCCGTTGATGGTAAGGGCATCGCAGTCTCTGAGCGAGGGCGCGCCCGCCTGGAAGCGCTCTTCCAGCAGGTCGAACTTGCCGTAGTACTTTGAGTCGAGCTTGATCTTGATGGCTTCGCTCCGGCCGGTTGCTTCGCGCGCGGGGTTGAGCTTCAAACCCTCGCGTTCGGAATAAACGAAGCAGTCCGAGCGCACGGCCAAGAGATCGTTGCAGGTTTTGACCGGCAGGAAGCGCGAGCGCGGCACGTTGACCGCGGCCGCGCCCTCGAAGAGCGAAATTCCCGAGCCCATGGCCGTTTCAATCTGGTAGACGGCCGGGCTAGATTCGTCGCGCGGATCGAGCGTCTTGGGATTCACGATCATCGGCAGGTCGATGATCCGCTCCCGGGCGATAAGGTCCTTCAGGAATTCCAGGTTGACCCAGATGTTGTTGGTGTTGAAAAAGCGGTAGCGCTGGATGTCCTGGAAGGCGGCGATCTCCTCCTTGGGGCACTGGGCCGCCTCGCGCAGAATGAGGCGGCCGTTGCGATGGCGGGCGAGATGTCCGCCCTTGATGTCGGACGGGGTTTTCTCGGCGACCTCCATCATGAATGGCAGCCGCTTTTCGGCGAAATAGCCGAGCAGGGCTGCGTCGATCCCGGCTCCCAAATTGTCCGAGTTGCAGATAAACCCGTAGCGGACCCCCTCGTCCAGCAGCTTCTGGAGCATCCCGGAGGCATAGAGCGCGGCGTAGACATCGCCGTGGCCGGGCGGATTCCATTCCAGATCGCGGTTGCGGGGCCAGCTCGCCGGGGCCAGCTCGCCTTGCAGGATTTTGGGGAATTTATGCTGCAGAAAGCAGAGCGGCGGCCGGGTCGGGTTGAGCTTCGTAATTTCCGAAAGCGTCGACGTGTGGGTATTGAAGCTGTTCATCAGTGCGATGCGGACGGAAGCCAGCTCGGCCTGGCGCAGAATGATATGCAGGAATGAAAGGCCGGGTCTGACCTTCAGCAGCGATTTAGGCCCGACCAGCCCCATGGACGTGCCCAAGCCGCCGTTCAGAACGATGCGCACGGCCTGGCTCAGCGCCCGGTGTCCGCCTTCTGCGTAGCCGGCCAGCTCGGAAGCCCTGGGGACGTCCCGGAGCTGGACCGGCAGGATGTCCGCATCGTGGATCAATCCGCTTTCGCCGCCCACCAGCCGGCGGTAGTAATGCGCGAACGTGTCGATGACCAGCGGCTTCAAGCCCGCCTGGGCCATCTTGGCGGCGAACTCCGCCAGGTGGGGAATCATCCGCGGCCGCGCCATCGGCTGGCTCATCATCAGATTGCCTCTCCTCCGTATCAGACGACCGGCGTAACCCAGCCCTTGGGGTCTTCAGCGCGGCCGTACTGGATGTCGGTGATGGCCTGGTAAAACCGCTGGGCCAGGGGTCCGACCCGGCCGTCGCCGACCGTCACCAGCCGGTCACCGTACTTGATCTGGCCGACCGGCGAAATCACTGCGGCCGTGCCCGAACCGAAGACCTCCTGGAGTTTTCCAGCCTCATTGGCCTTCAGCAGTTCGTCGATGCTGATGCGGCGCTCGGATACCTTCAGCCCCCACATGCGCCCGAGCTGCAGAACCGTGTCGCGGGTGATGCCGGGCAGGATGCTGCCCTGAAGCGCCGGCGTGACGACCTCTCCGTCGATGACGAAGAAGATGTTCATGGAGCCCACTTCTTCGATGTACTTGCGCTCCACGCCGTCCAGCCAGAGCACCTGGGTGAAGCCGGCATCGTGGGCCTTCTGCCCCGCCAACAGGCTGGCGGCGTAGTTGCCGAGGGTCTTGGCCTCGCCCGTACCGCCGGGGACGGCGCGGACGTGTTCGTTTTCGACCAGGATCTTAACGGGATTGAAGCCCTCGGGGTAGTAGGCGCCGACCGGGCAGAGAATGATGAAGAACCGGTAGGTGTGCGAGGCGCGCACGCCCAGAAACGGATCGGAGGCGAAGATGGTCGGCCGGATGTACAAGGAGGTCTCGGGCGCCCGCGGCACCCAATCCTGCTCGATCTTCAGAAGTTCCTTCAACCCCTCCAGAGCGAGGTTTTCGTCGAACCGAGGGATGCACAGGATATCATTGCTGCGGTTCAGGCGGCGGAAATTGTCGAGCGGCCGGAAGAGCTGGATGCGGCCGGCCGCCGTGCGGTAGGCCTTGAGCCCCTCGAAAACCCCTTGGCCGTAGTGCAGGACCATGGTGGCCGGATCCATGGCGATCGGCGCGTAGGGCTCGATTCTCGGATGGTGCCAGCCCTGTTCCGGGGCGTAATCCATGTTGAACATGTGATCGGTGAATTTCGTGCCGAAGCCGAGCCGGGTTTCATCCGGCTTGGGTTTGAGCTGTCTGGCCGTTGTAATCGACAACTTCATTGCGGTCCCCTCCTTCGGAAAACAAACCTAATGATGTCAGCACCGCCGCCTATCTGTGCGGTCCAAAAAAAAGTAAATGTCACGATATAGTAGATTTTATGCTGAAATCAAGACGAAAATGGCTGCGTTGACTTGGCCGGCCGATGTGGGATAAAGATGGGAAAAAACAGATGAGGGCCCGAGCGGTCAAGGGTTCGAGGAGAAAAAACAAGCCGATTTCATCCGCCGACTCTGATGGATTAAAGTTCTTCGACCGGCCCCATAAGCCAAACACCAAACACCAAACACCAAACACCAAACACTAAACACCAAACACTAAACCCTAAACACCAAACACCAAACCCTAAACTCTAACCCCCATCCTTCAAGGATTCCCTATGGAACAGCTCAAGGAAGGACCGATACAACCCATGCGGCTGGGGCCCGACAGCCGCTTTACATTCCGTTGCCACAAGGACGTGAAGTGCTTCACCCAGTGCTGCCGGGGGATCAACATCATCCTCACCCCTTACGACATCATCCGCCTTAAGCAACGCCTGGGTCTGACGTCGGAGGAGTTTCTAGCTCTTTACACCGAACCGCAGATGCTCGAAAAGACCGACATCCCCGTCGTCACGCTCAAGCTTCTGGACGAAGAAGGCGCCGCGGAGGGTCGGAAGGCCTGCCCCTTCGTCCGGCCCGAGGGCTGCCTGGTCTACGAGGACCGGCCGACCTCCTGCCGCTATTACCCGCTGGGGGTTGCGTCGCTGGCTTACAAGGAGGACCCGGACGGAGAGGACTTTTTCTTTATGGTGCGCGAGGCGCACTGCTTGGGGTTCGAGGAGGATCGGTCCTGGACCGTGCTGGAGTGGCGCCAGGATCAGGGGGTCGATACCCACGACCGGATCAACCATCAGTGGACCGAGCTCGTCGTCCGCAAGCGGTCTTTCCCGCCGAACATGCGCTGGACCGAACAGGTCAAGCAGATGTTTTTCATGGCGAGCTACGACATCGACCGGTTCCGCAAGTTCGTGCTCGAGAGCTCGTTTCTCAGGCGTTATCCCGTGGACGAGGCCACTCTCGCCTCCCTGCGCAGCGACGACGTGGCCCTGCTGGAATTCGGGTTGAAGTGGCTGAAGGGGCTATTGTTTAAACAAGATGGGACCCAAGAAGGACTGAGAAACGAGGACTGAGGACTGAGCAGAAAAATAATTCTTTTCTCAGTCCTCAGCACTCATTGCTTTTGACTAATATTCCGTGTAGCAGAGGCCTTCCCAATATTTGGGGTTTTCCAGCCGCTCCTCGATGTTCACGCCGAAGAAGTCTGCGACGGGTTTCAGGATATCCGGGGCCGTGCGCTGCGTGAAGCGGGCCGCCTCCAGGACCTTGTTGAGGCCGTTTTGAGTCATTTTGCCCAGAGGCGGCTTGCAGCCGCCCGACGGCATGCCCAGGATGGCCATCAGCGTCTTGTAGGCCAGCGGGTTGCGGGCCCGGCAGAGCACCTCGCCGTAAGGGGTTTTCTCGGTGGTCTTGACCGTGACCAGGTTGAAGAGCGGTTCGAGCTTGGCAGCCAGCGTCCGGGCCTCGGCCGTCCGCCCGGCCAGCAGCAGGTGGACCATTTCGGTCGTCGCTTTGGGCGCCACGTTGGAGGCGACCGAGATCACGCCGGCGGCTTTCACCGTCGGGTCGGTCATCATCTCGACCGTCATGGGGTCGTCGCCGGAGAAGATGGTGAAATCCGGGCCGCAGCATTCCCGCGTGCGGCGCATGTTCGCGATGTCTCCCGTGGCCTCCTTGACGGTGTTGACGTTGGGATGCTGCTTGAACAAAATCCCCAGGTCTTCGGGCAGAAGCTGGGTGCCGGTGCGGCCCGGGATGACGTAGGGAATGATGTCAAGGTCGGGGAAGGCCTTGGCGATGGGCGCGACGTATTCGCGCCGGATCTCGAGCGAGCTGGGGCCGTTGTAATAGGGATCCACCAGCAGCACCGCCTGGGCGCCGTAATCGGCCGCATGCCGGGTGCCGTCGAGGGTCTCCTGGGGATTGTTGCTTCCCGTGCCCGCGATGCACAGGCACTTGCCCCGGCACAGCTTGGCGATGCGTTCGGTGACCTGGTTGTGCTCGTCCCAGTTCAGGATGGGGCTTTCGCCGGTCGTACCGACGGCGAGAACGCCGGTGATGCCGTTGCTGATCTGGAACTCGACCAGCCGGTCAAGCCCGTTCCAGTCCACGGCATCGCCCGCGAACGGGGTGATGATGGCCGTGTAGCATCCAGGTTTCATAATCCCTCCTTGGCGGCTCGGGCGCCGGCGCCGCCTTGCCGATCTGCCGGGTTGTCTGCTCTGTTGGTCTGGTAAAGAAAAGCGAATAGGATGTCAAGAAAAAACAAAGGCTTTCTCCTTCGTTCGGCCTGAAATTCGCTTGACTTCACCCGATGCATGCCGTAAGCGCAACTTCATCCCGAACCCATGGCGGTTTTGACAAAGCGCGGCCGGTCCATTACTGTGTGGGCTGAAATGATCTCCGCTGAGGAAGAAAAACATGGAAAAACCAAAAAACGTCGAAGAGTATATCGGCATCCACCAGAATGCCGTCGCCCAGAACCCCGAGTGCGGCAATTCGCATTACAACCTGGCGGTCGGATACGTCGGGCAGCGGCGGTTTGAAGAGGCCGAACGCGAGCTGCACGCCGCCCTGGAATGCAGCCCCAACCTGGCCGAGGCGTACGTGTTGCTGGGCGGAATCTGTCTGAGCCGCGGCGACCTGGAAGGGTGTCTGGCCAATAACCGCAAGGCGGTCCATGTCCGGCCCGGCTTCTCCGAGGGCTACGGCAACATCGGATTCGTCGAGCTGCAGCGCGGCAATGTCGATGAGGCCATCAAGAACTTCGAACGGGCCACCACCTTCAATTTCCGCTATGTCCAGGCCTTCGCCAACTTGGGCAACGCCTACCTCATGAAAGGAATGGTGGACGAGGCCATCGCGGCCAATCAGAAGGCCATCACGCTCGCCCCGGATTTCGCCCCGGCCTATAACAACCTGGCGATTGCCTTTCTGGAGAAGGGGGAATTCGCTTTGGCCGTCGAGCACTACGACAAGGCCATCGCCCTCGGCTTCGACGTGGCCCCGCCGATCCGCCAGGAGATCGAAGAGCATCGGGCCAAGCTGAAATGAAGGATCCGGGAAGGGGGCGGCGGCCCAACGGTGCGGCGTCGCCCCTGCGGTTCGAATACTTTCTCGAAACCCCGAGCCAGCCGGTATTGCCGAAACACCCGCTGTGGCGGCAGCCCCTTCCGGCAAGCCGGAATCCATTCGATGCTCCTGCATCACCCGGAGCGGCTCCCGAAGCGTCCATCCCGGTCGGGGACTATTTCCTGGCGGTACAGGGATTTATTGAAGGTGCCGGATGGGAGGCGTTGGTCCGCATCCTTGCCGGAAGCGGCGCGCATCCGTCGGCCGCGCAGGTCTTCCGCATTTTTCTGGTCAAGCACGGCGAGTATTACCATCCAGCCCGGTTGGAAACCGAGATCGATGGAGTCCTCTTTCGCTGGGTCGTCAACGTGGCGGTCTCCGCCGTCGGCAAATCGTTCCTGTTTAAAGAATATGCCTTGCTGGAGAGGCTGGCCCGTGAATTCACGGCCGCTTATGTCCCTCGGGTCTATGCAGCGGCCGAGGTGGTGGCCGGCCGCGGCCGGTCGTTGCCCATGTTCCTGGGCCAGTGGTTCGCCGATTTCCACGAATTCCATGCGACCCGGGACATCCCCGGCGGCGGCCAGGCGCTCGCACTGTGGGATCCCGATCGTGGCCGGATCCTCCTCGACGCTGCCCAGGCCCACGCCGTCTATCGCCAGGTCGCACGGATTCTGACCTATTATTTCAGTTTGACCGCGTTCGAAGGCGTCGGCGCCTGGCATCACGCGGCGGGCGACTTCGTGGTCCGTCTGGAGGACCACCGCGCCGAGGTTCGCCTGATCACCGTGCGCGACTATCGACCCCTGTTCCGCAGCCGGCCGGAATCGGGCGATCGCCTTCGGGCCGTCACCGGGCTGCTGGAGGCGCTGCTGATCTTCCTGTTGAATGTGAGCGTCCGCACCCGCCTGGACCGCCTGGACGGGACAGGGGATTTGACCTGGTCCGATCCGCTGGCCGTTGAAGCGACGGTGGCCGGGGTGCTCGACGGCCTCGCCGACAAAGCACCTCCTTGGGAGCTGCCGCTGCCGATCGACGCGCTTTTCAGGCTCTTCCTTGCAACTTGCTCGGCGGAAGACCTTTTGTTGCTCTGCACCGACATCGTGAAAAAGAATTATCCGACCGGCAGCACGGAGCGCTGCCTGGTGGAGCCGCACCTGCAAGAACACGCCGCGGCGTTGGCGGAGGCGTGCGGCCGGCTTTGATCGGTCCAACCGCATCGATTTCTCACTACATACAGCGGTTGTTGACGCCGTTGCCTCAAGATGAGGTATGATACAGAATCCTCCATGATTTCAAGTCCGCTCCCAGGCGCAACACTGCTTTTTTATTGACAAGCCCGTCGTTTAATTCTATAGCTTCACCTTGATTTTTTTTGCTGATATTCCCCACGGATAAGCATACATCACAACGGAAAAACCCATCGTATCGAGAGAGGAGGTGAACCGGATTTTTCTGTATTTCATGCGGTCGTTGCGTTTCCAGGCGCTTACTCATCAACTCAAACGGAGGTAGATAATGGCAAAACACAAAACCCCTATGCTGGACCAGTTGGAAAGCGGTCCGTGGCCGAGCTTTGTGTCGGACCTGAAGGAGTTGGCCGAACATCGCGCGAAAACTGCATCCAAAATGGAATACCAGATCCCGGTCGACGTGGTCGACGACGTTCTCGGCCTCATGGAGCTGACTTACAAGCACGGCCGCACCCACTGGAAGCACGGCGGCATCGTCGGCGTCTTCGGATACGGCGGCGGCGTCATCGGCCGTTACTGCGACATGCCGGAGGAGTTTCCGGGCGTCGCTCACTTCCACACCATGCGCGTCAGCCAGCCCGGCGGCAAGTTTTACACCGCGAAATACCTGCGCGAGCTCTGCGACCTGTGGGACCTCCGCGGCAGCGGCATCACCAACATGCACGGGTCCACCGGCGACATCGTCTTCCTCGGCACCACCACGCCGCAGCTCGAAGAGATTTTCTTTGAGCTGACCCACAAGCTGAACCAGGATCTCGGCGGCTCCGGCTCCAACCTGCGCACCCCTTCCGACTGCATTGGGACCGCCCGCTGCGAGTTCTCCTGCTACGACACCCAGGACCTGTGCTTCACCCTGACCAACGACTACCAGGACGAGCTGCACCGGCCGGCCTTCCCCTACAAGTTCAAGTTCAAATTCGACGGCTGCCCGAACTGCTGCGTGGCCTCCATCGCCCGCGCCGACATGTCCTTCGTGGGCACCTGGCGCGACGACATCCGCATCGACCAGGAAGCGGTCCAGAGCTACATCGGCGGCGAATTCCCGCCGAACGGCGGCGCCCACAAAGACCGCGATTGGGGCAAATTCGACATCCAGAAAGAGGTCATCGGTCTCTGCCCGACCGAATGCATGTGGATGGAAGGCAAGAAGCTCAAGATCGACAACAAGGAATGCAACCGCTGCATGCACTGCATCAACGTGATGCCCCGTGCGCTGAGGATCGGCCAGGACACCGGGTTGTCCATCCTGGTGGGCGCCAAGGCCCCCATTCTCGACGGCGCCCAGATGGGTTCGCTGCTCGTCCCCTTCATCAAGGTGGAGTCCCCCTATGACGAGATCAAGGAAGTCATCGAGAAGATCTGGGATTGGTGGATGGAAGAGGGCAAGAACCGCGAACGCCTCGGCGAACTGATCAAACGTCAGGGCTTCCAGAAGCTGCTGGAAGTAACCGGTATTGCGCCCGATGCGCGCCACGTCAAAGAGCCGAGATCCAACCCCTACATCTTCTGGAAGGAAGAAGAGGTCGAGGGCGGCTGGACGCGCGACGTCAACGAATTCAGAAAATACCATCGCAGATAAGGGAGGGGGACGAACTATGGCATTTATATCTTCCGGATACGATCCCAAAGAGCCGATGAAAAACCGCATCACGGACATCGGCCCGCGCAAATACGATGAATTCTACCCGCCGGTCATTGCCAAGAACAAGGGCAAATGGCTGTATCACGAAATCCTCAAACCCGGCGTGCTGGTCCATGTGGCCGAGTCCGGCGACAAGATTTTTTCCATCCGCTGCGGCGGCGCGCGCCTCATGAGCACCCTGCTCATCCGCGAGATCGCCGAGATCGCCGACAAGCACTGCGGCGGCTATGTGCGCTGGACCACCCGCAACAACATCGAGTTCATGGTGGACGACGAGAAGAAAATCGAGCCCCTGCTGAAGGACCTGGCCAGCCGCAAGTTCAAAGGCGGCAGCTATAAGTTCCCGGTCGGCGGCACGGGCGCCGGCGTCACCAACATCGTCCACACCCAGGGCTGGATGCACTGCCACACCCCGGCCACGGACGCCTCCGGTCCGGTCAAGGCCACCATGGACGTGCTCTTCGAGGACTTCCAGAAGATGCGGCTGCCGGCTCAGCTGCGCGTGTCGCTGGCCTGCTGCCTGAACATGTGCGGCGCCGTGCACTGCTCGGACATCGCCATCCTGGGCTACCACCGCAAGCCGCCCATGCTGGACCACGAGTATCTTGACAAGATGTGCGAGATTCCGCTCGCCATCGCGGCCTGCCCGACCGCGGCCATCAAGCCGGCCAAGGTCGAGGTCGGCGGACAGAAGCTCAACAGCGTCGCCGTCAACAACGAGCGCTGCATGTTCTGCGGCAACTGCTACACCATGTGCCCGGCCATGCCGCTGGCCGACAAGGAAGGCGACGGCATCGTCATCATGGCGGGCGGCAAGGTGTCCAACCGCATTTCGCCCCCGAAGTTCTCCAAGGTCGTCGTGGCCTTTATCGAGAACGACCCGCCGCGCTGGACCAAGACCACCGAGGTCATCAAGAAGATGGTCGACGTCTACGCCCAGGATGCCCGCAAATACGAGCGCCTCGGCGAATGGGCCGAGCGCATCGGTTGGGAGCGGTTCTTCGAGAAATGCGAGATCCCGTTCACCCACCACCTGATCGATGATTTCCGCGATCCGGCCTACTACACCTGGCGCCAGACCACGCAGTTCAAATTCTAGATCGTCTGGATCAAACCGGGGGCACCCGGCGAGGGTGCCCCCTTCACTTTAATCAAAAGAGGGACACCATGGATTACGCGGAAGCCAAGGCCAAAGTGGTTGAGGGACTCACCAAAAAACTCAAGACCAAATCCAAATTCTATTTCAACGACCTGGCCGATATTCTGGAGATGAAGCCCCGTGAGGCCAAGAAGCTGATCAACGACATGGTCGCCGACGGTACGCTCGAATACTGGTCGAGCGGCAGCACCTCCATGTACGGCCTCAAGGGGACCGGCAAACAGGCGGCGGCAGAGCACGAAGATTAGAACCGACCGGCTCACGGCGGTTTTTCCGGCCACTCCCGGCAATCATCGATGCAGCTTCGCGAAGCGGAATTCCCCCGGCTGATCATCGCCGCCCTGCGCGGCGGCTCGGGCAAGACCATCGTATCGATCGGCATCATCGCGGCGTTGCGTGCGCGCGGGACATCCGTCGCCCCTTTCAAAAAAGGTCCGGACTATATCGATGCGGGCTGGCTTGCCCTGGCGGCAGGCCGGCCCTGCTACAATCTGGACACCTTCCTCCTGAACGCGGATCTGATCCGGAGTTCGTTCTGCATCCATGCCTCCCCCGCCGATCTGGCGCTCATCGAAGGCAACCGCGGCCTCTACGACGGCATCGATCTTGACGGGGCTACCAGCACGGCCGAGCTGGCCAAGCTCCTGAACGCCCCGGTGGTGATGTGCGTCGACTGTACCAAAACCACCCGCACCATGGCCGCCGTCGTGGACGGGTGCGTGCGCTTCGATCCGGAGGTGATGGTGCGGGGGGTGATCCTCAATCACGTGGCCGGCGCCCGCCACGAATCCATCCTGCGGCGCAGCATCGAGCACTTCAGCGGGGTTCCGGTCATCGGCGCGATCCCCAAACTCGACCGCCCGGTTTTCCCGGAGCGCCACATGGGCCTGGTGCCCACCGCCGAGCACGCCTGGGCCGCAGACTCGATCCAGGCCATCGGCCGCACCGCCGCCCGGCATATCGACTTGGACGCGCTTGCCCGCATCGCCCGCGAGGCTTTGCCCCTAAGCGGCGTTTGTCCGCCCTCGGAGTTGAACGGGCCAGCGGGTCAACGGGCCACGGGCCAACCCGCCCTTTGCCGCATCGGCATCCTCAAAGACGCCGCGTTTCAATTTTATTACCCCGAGAACATCGAAGCCCTTCAAGCCGCCGGCGCGCAGGTCGTTTTTATCAGCCCCCTGCGCGAAGACCCTCTGCCGGATGTTGATGCGCTTTACATCGGCGGCGGCTTCCCGGAAACTCACGCGCCAGAGCTGGCTGGCAACAGGGCCTTCAGCAGCAGCCTCCGAGCGCTGGCGATGGACGGGCTGCCGGTCTATGCCGAATGCGGCGGCCTCATGTACCTGGGCGAGGAGCTGGTTCTCGAGGGGAAGAGCTATGCCATGGCCGGCGTCCTGCCCCTGGCCTTCGGTTTGTTCAAACGGCCCCAGGGACACGGCTACACCGTGGTTTCGGTCGAACGCGACAACCCCTACTATCCGATCGGCGCTGAAATCCGCGGCCACGAGTTCCACTACTCGCGCGTGCTGCGATGGTCCGGAGCGGAGGAGGACTTCGTTTTCCGCATGCAACGCGGGGTCGGCATTCACGGAGACCGGGACGGACTTCTTTACAAGAATGTCCTGGCCACTTACACCCATATCCACGCCCTTGGCAATCCTGGCTGGGCAGGCGCGCTGGTTCGCAATGCGGTCGCTTTCCGATCACAGAGACCCCGGACTTAAGTTCGAATCTATCGAAACCATCCGCCGCCGCGCCATGAATCGGATCGGCGGTCGCCGCTGCGCTCCCGCCGATCTGATCAGGGAACTGATGCGCGAGTTGAAGCTGCCCCGCGGACCGGTGCAGATGGGTCTGGATGAACTGGTGGCGGCGGGCGAACTCGCCTACGTTTTCGAACACGGCCAGACCTTTTTAGAGCCATCCTTCGACCGGCCCGTACGCGTTTCCGACCGCATCGTGTTGACTCCGCCCGGCCGTGCTCTCCAGCCGCGCCCGACGGACGTGGTCATCCGGATCATGCCCGGTGCCGCGTTCGGCGCCGGCCGACACCCGACCACCCGGCTGGCGCTGAAGGCCGTCGATTTGATTCTGGGGCGAGCCGGGAAAGCGCCGGCCGGCTGCATGCTCGATATCGGAACCGGGAGCGGGGTTCTGGCGATGGCGGCGGTGATGCTGGGTATCGAAACCGGTCTGGCTGTCGATATCGACCCCTGCGCCCTAGCCGAGGCCCGGGCGAACGCGGAGCTCAACGGTCTGAGCCGGCGGATAACGGTTTCCGATCAAGCGGCCGAGAGCATCGACGGCCGCTACGACCTGGTGACCGCCAACCTGCGTACGCCAACTCTCGCACGCCTGGCGCCCCGCTTCTCCAGGTGGATCGCACCGCAAGGCGCGCTGGTGCTGTCGGGGATGCGCGCTGAGGAGTGCGGCGAGCTTCTGGGCGAGTTGGATAAGCATTCTTTAAACCCGGTGTGGCGCGGCGAAGAGCAGGAATGGGCGGGGCTGGCGCTCACCAAAAAGGGTTGACGGGAGCAGGCTTTAATAAAAAAACGGCGGGCATCTGTGAGATGCCCGCCGTTTTTCAATTCCGATCGAAATGGATCAGCTTTTCTTCGGATGGCAGTCGTTGCAGGTCACCGGGGCTTTTTTGGCCGGTTTGAATTCCTTGTTGTATTCCCGGTGGCAGCCCTGGCAGTTGTCATGGTAGGCCTCGGCGATGAACTCCAGTTTGGCCTTCTTTTCGAGCTTCGGCGCGTCCTTGCCCTTGGGGGCCTCGCCGCACTTCTTGTGGCACTCGAAGCACTTCTGGACCTTGCTGTCGGCGGTCAGTCCGGCGATGGGCTTGCCCTTGTCGTCGTGATGACATTCGCCGCAGCCGTTGGGGTAAAGTTTGGCAAACTGTTTGGCGTACTCCTCGGAGTGCTTCTTGTGGCTGAACTGAATCTCGCCTTTGGTGTTCTGGCAGCCCTTGTTCTCGATCTTGACGACATCGGCCACCTTGGCGTAGATCCCGCCCGCAAAGAACAAGCACGCCACCGCAATCACCACCGCTACCGCCATTTTCTTCCTCATAGCCTCTTCCTCCGCCTCCTTTGAGTTATTGGTTATTGCCTGCCGGCAGTACAATGACCCAACTCAACAAGTGTGAATTTTTATCAAGGAAGCCTCAAGCTGTCAATGCCCATTTGCATTCCGAACACGTCCAAACGGTCAGGCCGAATGCGATTCGGAGGCCTCGGACGCGGCCTTCTTGCGGGTCATGAGGTGAGCTCCCCAAATGCCGATTTCATAAAGGACCATCAACGGAAGGGCCATCAGAATCATGGAAACCACATCCGGCGTCAAAAACGCCCCGGTGACGAACGCCAGGATGACGGCGTACTTGCGGTTGCGTTTCAAATAGTCCACCGAAACGACCCCCAGACGCGCCAGGCCGGTCAAGGCCACCGGGAGCTCGAACAGCAGCCCGAAGATGAACAGCAGCTTGGTGCTGAAATCAAGGTATTCGCGCATGGACGGCAGAGTGCGGATAAAATCGGCGCCGAAGCTGAGCAGGAATTTGAAACCGGCCGGGAACACGACGAAATAACCGAAGAGCGCTCCGCCGATGAAAAAAAAGGAGGTAACGGCGATGATCGGCCCGAGCACCCGACGTTCTTTCTGGTAGAGCCCCGGGGCCACGAACATCCAGAACTGGTAGAGCAGCACCGGGCTGGCCAGGATGATACCGGCTAAAAAGGAAACTTTCAGATACGTGAAGAAGGCTTCCGGAATTCCCGTAAAAATCAGCTTTCCGCCCTCCGGCATGACCCGGATGAGCGGGTAGAGCAGGATCTCGAACAGCGTTTCCTTGAACGCATAGCACAGGGCGAACCCGGCGCCGACGGCGATGAAGCTCTTGATCAGCCGCGAGCGGAGCTCTTCAAGATGGGCGGTGAAAGGAAGTTTTTCATCCTCGTGCATCATCCGCTTCAAACTCGTCCTCAGGTCCCTCGTCGCCTTCAGCCGGACCGGGGTTTATCGGCTGCCGATTTCTGGCCCGACTGCGGCGCCGGAGCTTCGGACGGCGGCCGGCTATCCGGAGCCGACTCGGTATTCCAGGCCTGGAACGCTTTTTTCAGTTCATCCAGTTTGTCGGCTGCAGAAGGGGCGGCGGATGCCGGATCGCCGGCTGTGGCCCCCGGCGTCGGCGCGTCAGCGGCGGTCTGGGACTGGCCGGCGGGTTGCGCTTCGACCTTGGATTGGGGCTGGATGCTTTGGTTGACGTCGGATTGAAACTCGTTGAAGGCTTTCCGGACCTCGGAGAACTCGCTGTCGACCTGAAGCGTTTCCTTCAATTCGCTGGTGGCTTTTCGGAATTCGCGCACGGCGCGTCCCAGGGATTTGGCCAGGTCCGGCAGCTTTTTCGGGCCGAGGACGATCAGCGCCACCACGGCGATCAGAATCAATTCCGGCATGCCGATCCCAAACATAGGATGCCCCCTGAAACATGGACGCCGCTGGCGCCCGCGGTGCAGCCTGCCCATACGGACTTATGCGGCGGAATATCACACGGTTTTATCTACTGGTTTCCCGCAAACCTGTCAAGGCGAGGCGTCGGGTCGCAGCACCAGGAAATACAGCTTGCCGGGGTGCTTCAGGTGGCCGGCCGCGAGCTCCGCCTCAGGGCCGCTGCCCCAGAAAAGGTCGGCACGTCCGGCCCCCTTGATGGCGCCGCCGGTATCCTGGTTGAGCGTGAACCGGCGGCATGGCGTCCAAAACATGATGCGGCCCTGGTCGTCGATCAGCGGCTTTTGGGTTTCAACGTAGCTCAGCGAGGCCGGCGGGAAGGCCGTGCGGTCGAGGGCGATCGAGCGTCCCGGCGTCAGCTTGACATTAATGGAGCCCAGCGGGCCGTCCGGCACCAATTTGAAAAAGATGTAGCTCGGGTTGCGGCTCAGGACGCGCTGGATTTCGGCGGGGTTTTCGTTGAGATAGGCCCGAATGCGCTGCATGGACATTTCCTCGCGGCTGATCTTGCCCTCTTCGATCAGCAGCTGGCCGACGCTGCGGTACGGCCGGCCGTTGCTCGTGTCGTAGCCGAGGTTGAGCACCCGGCCGTCCTCCAAAATGATCTTGCCCGAGCCCTGCACGTGCAGAAAGAAAACGTCGATCGGATCGCTCACCCAGGCGAGCGCTTGAGCCTTGCCGTAGAGTGCCCCGCCCTCTTCGATTTCGCGGCGGTCGTGATAGGGGACGACGGTTTTATCCTGGGTCCGGCCGATGAGCTTCTCGCCGCCGAATTTGTCTGAAAACGCGCGCAGGTCGATGGTCAGCAGATCGTCCGGCCGGGCATAGATCGGGTACTGGTAATCGGGGCTGATCAAACGGCGGCCGTTGAGCAGCGGTTCGTAGTAGCCGGTGAACAACACCTCCCGCTGCGGATCCCGTCCGACGGACTGGTAGACCCGGTAAAAGGAGCGGATGTATCGCTGCAGGTCGGGTGCGGAGGGCCTCACCCGAATGAAGCCCTGAAAGCGCTGCAGGGAAAGCAGTATGTGGGCGGCCGTATAGCGGTCGCGGCCGAACTCGAATTCTCGGGTCGGCGGAACGGTCTGCAAATATCCGATGCTCTGAGCAATGGCCTGCTCAAGGCTCTCAAAGTCGAGATCGTCGGTAAAATTCGGATAAGCGGAGGGGTCGATACGAACCAGCGACGGTGCGGTCTCTGCCGCTGGTGGTGCGGGCGGCGGCTTCGAGGGTGCCTGGCAGGCGATCAACCAACATACCGCCAAAACTGCGGGAACGAGGCCGCCTGGTATTTTTCCAGAAAAGCGATAAGCGGGTTTCAACTGGGTCATGGGCATCGTATGAGCTGCGACCGGTCCATCCGGTAAATCCCGTCTAGCGCACGCTGGTTTCTATCCATCGGTGCGGCGTTGATAGACGCCGCTCTTGCCGCCGGATTTTTCGATCAACTGAATGGCGGCGATGCTCATCTCCCGGTCGTGGGCCTTGCACATGTCGTAGATGGTCAGGGCGGCTACCGCCGCCGCTGTGAGCGCTTCCATCTCCACTCCGGTCTGATCGACGGCGCGAACGCTTGCCCGGATGCCGATGCGATGCTGGCTCGGGTCGGGCGCAAAGTCGACTTGGACATGCGTGAGTTTGAGCGGATGGCACATGGGGATCAGGTCCGCCGTGCGCTTGGCGGCCATGACGCCGGCGATCCGCGCGGTTTCGAGCACATTGCCCTTCTGGACGTTGTGATCCCGGATCCTATCGAAGGTGTCCGGCCGCATGCGGACCTCGGCCGAGGCCACCGCCGTTCGAACCGTCGGCGACTTTTCGGTCACATCCACCATGCGCACCCGGCCTTCTGCATCGATATGAGTGAATTCAGCCATCGGTTTTTCACCTTCCTCCATGGATTAGGTCTAAATTCTGGCTGCCCTATTGTCAAGCCGGCAGTTCGCCGGCTCGCCGGGGTGAAGCGCCCCGGAGGGAAGAAATTCCCCAGAGCCGGATATCCGATCCGAAGTTCCGGTCATATCCCTGCCAAATTAATATCTCCCATAAAAACCAATTGGTACGGTTCAACCAGAAGCCAACCCAAGGGGGGCGGCTTGCCTGGTACGGTGTCTGCAGTCAACTGAAGCGGGATGAAAATCCATTGTGACCCTAATGGATTTTAAAAGCGACATCATCGAAAGGAGCCTATAAGATGGCAAGCAAGAATTTCAATGCGACCTGCAGCGTCGACCGCAGCCCTGAGAATGAACGCGACCGCGCCCACCGGCAGATGGAGCAGCTCGTCCAGGCCGGCTTGTGCGCCAATTGCCGGCATCTCGGCGATTGCGCCTTTTTGTCGATGACCTGCAGTCCGGTTCAGAACTGCGAGCTTTACGAATGCGGCCTTTCGGAAAAGGCCCGCCTCGTGGTGGTCAAGAAAACCTGCGCCTCCGTCGAGGCGCCGGAAAATGAGGCTGAAATCCTGGGCCTTTGCATCACCTGCGACAACCTGAAAAGCTGCAACCTCTCCAAGCCCGCGAGCGGAGTCTGGATGTGCGAGGAATACTGCTAGTTCTTTGCATTTACTGCGCAGAAAAGCTAAAGTGAATTCCGGCTCCCGGCCGAAAGCGCTCGCCGGCAGCCGGTCCGTGATGTTTTTGCGCTGCAACCGCTTCCGGCAAGGAGTTGTCATGAGCGAAAAATTCAATGCCTTTGAGATGGCCCAGGCGCAGTTCGACCGGGTGGCCGACATGCTGGGGCTGGAGCCCGGGGTGCGCGAGCTGCTGCGCTGGCCGATGCGCGAGTTTCATTTCACCATCCCGGTGCGCCTGGACGACGGGTCGGTTCGGGTTTTCCGCGGATTCCGCGTGCATCACAACGACCTGCGCGGCCCGTGCAAGGGCGGCATCCGCTTCCATCCTCAGGAGACTGCGGACACGGTGCGCGCGCTCGCGACGTGGATGACCTGGAAGTGCGCCCTGGCCGATATCCCGCTCGGCGGCGGCAAGGGGGGTGTCATCTGCGATCCGCGCCGGCTGTCCGCCCGCGAGCAGGAGCAGCTCTGCCGCGGATGGATCCGCCAGGTGTTCAGGAATGTCGGGCCGGAGCTGGATGTCCCGGCCCCGGACGTGATGACCAACGCCCAGCACATGCTCTGGATGCTCGACGAATACGAAACCCTGGCCGGCGGCCATTATCCCGGCTTCATCACCGGCAAGCCGGTCGGCCTGGGCGGATCGCTCGGACGAACGGAGGCCACCGGCTTCGGCGTGATGTTCTGCGTGCGCGAGGCGGTCAAACGCCTGGGCCGCGAGCTGAAGGGGATGACCGCCGCCTTTCAGGGCTTCGGCAACGTCGCCCAGTACGCCGTGCGCTGGTTCACGCAGGCCGGCGGGCGGGCCGTGTGCGTCTCCTGCTGGGACGGCCGCGACAACGCCGCCTACACCTATCGCAAGGCGGACGGGGTCGACCCGGATTTTCTCGTTTCGATCGCCGACCGCTACGGAGCCATCGACCGGGACAAGGCCAGGGCGGCGGGCTACGAGGTGCTTCCCGGCGAAGACTGGATCCGGCAGCGCGTCGACATTCTTGTTCCCTGCGCCCTTGAAAACCAGATCAATGCGGACACCGTCAACCATATTGCGGACAGCGTGGTCCTGATCGCCGAAGGCGCGAACGGCCCGACCACGCCGGAGGCCGATCCGGTGATCCAGCAGCGTCGGATTTTCGTGATCCCGGATTTTCTCTGCAACGCCGGCGGGGTGACGTGCTCCTACTTCGAGCAGGTCCAGGCCAACATGAACTTCTACTGGGAGAAGGAAGAGGTGCTTCAACGGCTGGACAGCGTGATGACCAGGGCCTTTCACGCCATGGCGGATATGGCCGAGCAGCGCGGCGTTTACATGCGGGATGCCGCGTACATGATCGCGGTTGACCGGGTCGCCCAGGCCGCCCGGCTGCGGGGCCGCGCCTGACCCCGCCGTGGAAAGCCAACGCCTCGAACGAAGCTGCCCTTGGGCAGCTTCGTCTTTTGGCTGCGACCCGCCCGCAGTGCTGGGATCCCGCATGCCGAACCAACCCAAGACCCTAGCGCCCGCAGGCCGTGCGGGCACCCTGTCCGCCAAAACCTACCGGGACTTCCGGCGGGTTTTCGACGACATCTTCTCCTCATCGGGCGAAGGGCGCATGGCCCTCGACGTCCTGAAAGAGATATCCGCGATCCTGCTGCGTTTTTTCAAATGCCGTGCGGCCGAGGTCGTCTACGAGGAAAAGCGCAAGCTCTGGCACGCCAAGGCCCTTGCCGGCCCGCCGCGGTCCATATCCGGCTGGAAAGAAAAAACGAATCGAAATGCCGAATTGTTCGATGTTCTCGAGACCGCCGCGCCCGGGGCCATCGTCCGTCTGAAGTCCGCAATTCGATCCGAAAAACGCCGCGGGCGCATGCCGAAGCGGCTCTTCCGGTTCCCGGCCGGCCGGCGGCCCCGCGGAAGCGGAACAAGTTCCGAAGGGAATTCCGTCCGGCAGGTCTTTATCATGATCCCGGCGGGCTGGGCGACCGCCGGGGTTGTGGCGCTGTCCTTCGGGCCCGGCCGAGCGGCGACGGTGGGCGACACCGCGCTGGAGCTCCTCAGCCGCCTGGGGTCGGTCATCGGGCGTTCGCTCAGCCACAACCTTTCGCGCTTCGAACTGCGTGAGCGCGTCAAGGAACTGACCTGCATGTACAACATCGCCAATCTGGCGGTGACCTCCAACCAGCCGATTGACCAGTTCCTGCAGCAGGCTGCCGAGCTGCTGCCGCCGGCCTATCTATACCCGGAGATCGCTGCGGCGCGGATCGTGCTCGACGGCAGGAGCTATATGACTCGCGGGTTCGCCGAGTCTCCCCGATCGCAGCGTGCCGACGTCCTGGTCGGCGGGCTCACGCGCGGAGCGGTTGAGGTGGCTTACCGCGAGCCGCGGCCCGAGCTGGACGAGGGGCCGTTTCTGGCCGAAGAGCGCCGGCTGCTGGATTCGGTGGCGCGGGAGATCGCCATCATCATCGAGCGTCGGCAGGCCGAAGTCGAGCAGGCCCGGCTGCAGGATCAGCTGCGGCACGCCGATCGGCTGGCCACGATCGGCAAGCTCGCCGCCGGCGTCGCCCACGAGCTGAACGAACCGCTCACCGGAATCCTGGGATTTGCCGAGTTGCTCAAGGATCTTCCGCACCTGCCGGCGCAGGCCTCCAGCGATCTGGCGCGCATCGAGTCCGCCGCGTTGCACGCGCGCGAAGTCGTGCGCAAGCTGCTGCTCTTCGCACGCCAGATCTCGCCGAAACAGAGCCGGGTCGCCGTCAATCGCCTGGTCCAGGAGGTGGTCGCTTTTTTCCAGGCCCGTCTGAACCAGCAGGGAATAGAGGTCCGCACGAGGCTGGAGGCGGCGCTGCCTCAGATCCTGGCCGACGAGTCGCAGATCCGGCAGATCGTCATGAACCTGACCATCAACGCCATACACGCCATGGACGGCGGCGGCCTGCTGACCATCGCCACCCGGTCCCGCGGGGGCGAAATCGAGCTGTCCGTCCGGGATTCGGGGAAGGGCGTCCCGGAGGATATCCAAGACAAGATCTTTCTGCCGTTTTTCACCACCAAGGACGTGGACATGGGGACCGGCTTGGGGTTATCGGTGGTTCATGGTATCGTCCAATCACACCACGGCCGGATCAAGGTCGCCAGCACGGCGGGCCGCGGTGCGGAGTTCAAGGTCTATCTGCCGTTGCATTCGAATGCGATGGCCCCGTAAATAACCCAATTTCGGCGTTGCGCTTCATCTCCCGGACGGTCCGCGTGAAAACCCATTCTTCCATCCACCCCGCAACAATCCTGGCCGTCGACGACTCGCCGGATGCGCTCGAGCTGGTGAAACGGCACCTCGCGGAGGCCGGGCACACCCTTATGACCACCGCGAGCGCCGAAGAGGCCTCGCGTCTGATGGAAGACACGGCCTTCGATCTGGTGATCACCGATATGAAAATGCCGCGCGTCAGCGGCCTGGACCTGATCCGCCACATCCGAACCCACTTCAAGACAGTCGGCATCCTCATGGTGACCGGGTACCCATCCATCGGCGGGGCGGTCGAGGCCGTGCGGCTGGGCGCCGAGGATTATCTGGCCAAGCCCTTTACCAAGAAGGAGCTGCTCGACGCCGTCGAAGCCATCCTGGCGAAGCAGCGCCGAAGAAGCCTGGGCCCGCCGACGGCCCCGGCCCCGGCCGGCCTCATCGGCGAATCCGAACCCATGCAGGCTGTTTTTCATGCCATCGAAAAAGCGGCGGCGGTCAAGGCCAACGTGCTCATCACCGGGGAGAGCGGCACCGGCAAGGAGCTCGTGGCGCGAGCCGTCCACTACCAGAGCGCCCGCGCGGCCCACCCCTTCGTACCGGTCAACTGCGGGGGCATCCCGGAAAGCCTGCTCGAAAGCGAGCTCTTCGGACGCGTGAAAGGAGCCTTCACCGGCGCCACCGAAACCCGCGCCGGTTTCTTTCAGACCGGCAACAAGGGCACGATCTTCCTGGACGAAGTGGGCGAGACCAGCCTGGCCATGCAGGTCAAGCTGCTGCGGGTCCTTCAGGAAAAGGAGATCTGCATGGTCGGATCCGCCCGCCCTCAGAAGGTGGATGTGCGCATCATCGCCGGCACCAACAAGAACCTGCAGGGGCTCATCGCCGCCGGCCGCTTTCGGGAAGACCTGTTTTACCGCCTGAACGTGATCAGCATCGAGCTGCCGCCGCTGCGCGCGCGCACCGGAGACGTGCTCCTGCTGGTGCGCTACTTCAGCGCCAAGTACGCCGACGAGATGGGCCGGCCCGTGCCGCAGTTTACCGACCGCGCCCTGGAGAATCTGGGCCAGTATTCCTGGCCGGGCAACGTGCGCGAGCTGGAAAACCTCGTTCAGCGGCTGATGGCCATGGCGGACGGCGACATCATCGACGCGCCGGACCTGCCTGCCGGCATGCGCACCGAGTGCTTTCCGCAGGAAAGCGGCCTGAACCGGACCCTGGATCAGGTCGAGGCCGAGCACATCCGGCAGGTGCTGGAGCGGCTGGGCGGGAACAAGAGCCAGGCGGCCAAAGTGCTCGGCATCGACCGCAAGACCCTGCGCGAGAAGCTCAAGCGCTTCGGTTTGAACGGCTGAGCCGATCGGCGCTTATCCACCGCCTACAAGCTGGCGGCGATCGCGGCGGCCCCGAGCAGGGCCGCGCGGTCGTTTTTGATGATATGCAGCGGGGTCATCTCCACAAGCGGCGAGAGGCGGCCCTTCTGAAAATAGGCCGCGACCGTTCCGCCGGCCTGCAGCTTCGCCGCGACCTTCGGAGGGATGCCGCCCCCCAAATACACGCCGCCGGTGCTCAGGTAGGTGAGCACCACGTCGCCCGCCTGGGAGCCCAGCACCCGTGCAAAGATGTCCAGCGCCTTCGAGCAGATGGCGTATTTCCCGCTGAGGCCGTATGCGCTGACGACCGCGGCCGGATCGCGCGCGGCGGCGATTTCACCGCGCAGGGCCGCGGGCTCCTCACCATAGGACCGATCCCGCAGGAAGGAATAGATATTCATGATTCCGGGGCCGCTCAGCACGCGCTCGATGCTGACCCGTTTGCGGAGCTTTTCCCTGAGGTATTTCAGGAGCTCCAACTCGAGATCGTCCTTCGGCGCGAATTCCACGTGGCCGCCTTCGGAGGGAAACGAATGATGGCGGCCGTCGGCGCCGAGAACCGAATACGCCTGCCCCAGTCCGGTTCCCGGCGCCAGAATCGCAAAGACCCGGCGCTCTCCCTCCTCCCGGCCCGGATGCAGCGTGATCAGATCATCGGGCGCCAGCAGCGGCAGGGCCGCGGCCGTGGCGGCATGATCGTTCACCAGCCGCACCTTCGGGATGCTCAATTTTTCCCCAAACGAGGTTTCGTTGATGAGCCACGGCAGGTTGGTGGCGCGGACCGATCCGCTCACCACCGGCCCCGGCACGCCGATGCATGCGGCCTCTATCTGGCCCTTGATCGGATTCCGTTCAAGAAATCCCCGGACGATGTCCTCGAGAGACGGGGCGCTGGCGCTCTCCAATACCTCCATGACGACCGGCTCGAGGGCACGGCGGCGCGTCATCCCCTGCGGTTCATGAAGGGCTAAGCGCGTGCGGGTCCCGCCGGCGTCGGCTGTCAGAATGATCATAAGCGATGGCTCTCCGTTTCAGAAACGATGTAGCACCCCCGACCGTCGAGATTCAAGCGTGCTTTTAATGCGCGGGCCGGCCAACCGTTGCGGATCGAAACGAGGTCCGGTGGAGTGCGGAGCGGAAAAGCCGCAATAAATTAGTTACAATAATGTTATATGATTTTTATATTTTTACATATTTGGTTTTTTTCTGGCCGGCCAGCTAAAAGCGTTGATTCAACTATCTATCCATTATCGTTATAAATTAGCCGATCTCTCATGGTCTGGCACAAGTCGTGTAGAGACGCCTAAAAAGGGGATGGCCATCCTCCCACGTCTTCAAGAGGTGACCGCAATGAATGCTTACGAGGCCGCCAGTGTAAATCTGTGTGCACCGGATCTGCTTTCGCTCTGCGGTGCGCGGGAATCTCTGCGCGATCAGAAACGGTGCCGGTATTATCGAAAAGCGTCGCGTGCAGAGCACTGCATGTACTTCGTCGAGTCCATCAACGGGCATTGCGGCAGCGTGGATGCACAGCGCGACCGTCGATAGTAGCCATCCTCCAGCGTTGTTCTCGCCTCTTTTCCGCTCGAGTTCTGGGAGTTTCAACGACGGCCGGCAGCGCATCCAAAGGCGCTGCCGGCCATCGTTTCCATGAAAGGACCGTGCCATCATAAGTGACGATAGCCATGCGTGAAGTCGATACGAAGAAAACCCTCCATGAATTGGAGCTGACCACGTTGTTTCAGATCAGCGGCATCATCGGCCAAATTCTGGAGTTGGACCTCGCGCTGGAGTCCATTCTCGCGATCCTGTCTCGGTTGCTTTCGATGGAAAGGGCCACCGTCACCCTGCGCGAACCCGAAACCGGGATGCTCCGGATTCGCGCCTCGCACGGTTTGAGCTTGGAGGAAAAGCAGCGCGGCATCTACCATTCCGGCGAAGGGGTGACCGGCACCATATTCAGCAGCGCACAGCCCTTCGTGGTGCCAGACATCGGCAAGGAGCCACTGTTTCTGAACAAGACCCAGGCACGCGACCTTCGCAAGGAGAGCCTCGCCTTCATCGGGGTTCCGATCCTCCTGCAAGGAGAGCCGATCGGAGTGCTCAGTGTGGACCGGCTTTTCGGACGGGAAGTCGGCTTCGAGGAGGATATCCGTTTTCTTACCATCCTGGCCACGCTGATCGCCCAGTTCGTTGCGGTCAACCGTGAGGTCGAAAAGCGCGAGAAGGATCTCCTGACCGAGAACCGGTTTCTAAAAGCCGAGGTATCGGAAAAGTACAATCACTTCTTCGCCGTCGGGGTGAGTCCGGCCATGCAGGATCTCAAACAGATGATCGCCAAGGTTTCCCCGAGCAAAGCATCGGTGCTGTTGCTCGGGGAGTCGGGCACCGGGAAAACGCTGACGGCGCGCATCATCCATGAAATGAGCAGTCGCGCCCGAGGGCCCTTCGTTAAGGTCAACTGCGCGTCCCTGCCTGACAACCTGATCGAGTCCGAGCTCTTCGGGTACGAGAAAGGGGCCTTCACCGGCGCCGCCGAAACCAAACGCGGCCGGTTCGAGGACGCCGAATCCGGCACCATCTTCCTGGATGAAATCGGCGAGCTGCCCATGGGCGTCCAGTCGAAGCTCCTGCGCTTCCTGCAGGACCACGAGTTCGAGCGGCTGGGCGGCACCAAGACGCGCCAGCTGGATGTGCGCATCATCGCGGCCACCAACCAGGACCTGTCCCGGGCCGTCAAGGAGGGCCGCTTCCGTTCGGATCTGTTCTACCGGCTCAACGTGTTCCCCATCGCCATCCCGCCGCTGCGCGAGCGGCGCAGCGACGTACCGCTGCTGGCCAATTCCTTTCTCGAGAAAACGGCCAAGGCCTACGGCCGGAGGCTGTCCTTCGCGCCGGATGCGCTGGAGGCGCTCGTCAACTATGCCTGGCCGGGCAACGTGCGCGAGCTCGAAAACCTGATCGAACGGCTGGCCATCATGGCCGACGGGCGGGTGATCGAACGCGAGCTGCTGCCGTCCTACCTTTTCCCCACCCCGACGAGGCCGCAGGCCGGCGACTCCACGCTTGAATCCATGGAGCGCCAGCTGGTCATCGGCGCGCTCGACCGCAACGATTACGTCCAGCAGCGCGCGGCCAGGGATCTCGGCCTGACCATGCGGCAGATGGGCTACCGCGTGAAAAAGTTCCGGCTGGAGGAGCTGATCCGCCAGAAGAAAGCCGCTGCGACGCCCTCGGCCTGAATCCCCGCCGCGCCGGCGGCCCCACAAAAAAGTAACCCCTTCCCTTTTCAGAATTGTAAACCGCCGGCCGACTCGGCGTCCCGGAACGGCCGGCCGGCAAGTTCGCACCTCAATTGATATCTCGACAATCCGAGCGGTTACCTCCCGGCGGCCGGTGCGGCGTTCCAGACCTGGCACGGGTGTTGCTCAAGGTCGGGATACCCGCCGGCAGACGGCGGCCGGAATCGAAGAGCAAAAATGAAGCAAAGGAGCCACGAATGCGAAAGGTAGCAATCTACGGCAAGGGCGGAATCGGCAAGTCCACCACCACCCAGAACACCGTGGCCGGCCTGGCCGAGATGGGCAAGCGGGTCATGGTGGTCGGCTGCGATCCCAAGGCCGACTCGACCCGGCTGCTGCTGGGCGGTCTGGCCCAGCGCTCGGTGCTCGACACCCTGCGCGAGGAAGGCGAGGACGTGGATCTGGACGACATCCGCAAGGCCGGCTTCGGCAAGACCTGGTGTGTGGAATCCGGGGGGCCCGAGCCCGGCGTCGGCTGCGCCGGCCGCGGGATCATCACCTCCATCAACATGCTCGAATCGCTCGGCGCCTACGACGCGGGCGAGGGGCTCGACTACGCCTTTTACGACGTCCTGGGCGACGTCGTCTGCGGCGGCTTCGCCATGCCGATCCGCGACGGCAAGGCCGAGGAGATCTACATCGTCTGCTCGGGGGAGATGATGGCCATGTACGCGGCCAACAACATCTGCAAGGGCATCATGAAATACGCCCAGTCCGGCAGCGTCCGGCTGGGGGGGTTGATCTGCAACTCCCGCAACGTGGACAACGAGCGCGAGATGATCGCCGAGCTCGCCCGCCGGCTGGGCACCCAGATGATCTACTTCGTGCCGCGCGACAACGACGTGCAGCGCGCCGAGATCAACCGCAAGACCGTCATCGAGTGGAAGCCCGACGCCCCCCAGGCCCAGCACTACCGCAACCTGGCGCGGGCGATCGACGCCAACCGCCTGTTCGTCATCCCCAAGCCGCTGCCGATCGAGCAGCTGGAGCGCCTGCTCATGGACTACGGCCTGATGGAGGCCGCTTAGGCCGATTGAAACCAATACGAATGCGGATCGGAAGGCAACCACCGCCAGAGGGAGAAAAAGACATGATGATCATGGTGAGAGCGATCGTTCGACCGGAGAAGGCGCCCGACGTCCTGGCGGCGCTCATGGACGCCGGATTTCCGGCGGTGACCAAATACGCCGTGGCCGGCCGCGGCAAGCAGCGCGGCATCAAGATCGGCGAGATCACCTACGACGAGATCCCCAAGACCATGCTCATGAGCGTGGTGCGGGCCGAGGACCGGGACTACGTCGTCGACACCATCATGAAGGCCGCCCGCACCGGCAAGAAGGGCGCCTTCGGCGACGGCAAGATCTTCGTCAGCCCGGTGGAGGACATCTTCACGATCAGCAGCGGCGCGCGCGACACCGCCGCTCCGCAGGAGGCCGCCGCATGAAAGAGGTCATCGCCGTCGTGCGCATGAACATGATGAACCGCACCAAGCAGGCCCTGACCGAGGCCGGGATATCGGCCTTCTTCGCCCACGAAGCTCTCGGCCGCGGCAAGGGCCTGGTCAACCCGCTGGTGCTGCAGGGCGCCGCCCAGGGCCGCGAGGAAGCAGTCACCGTTCTGGGCGAAAAGGACAAGCTCTATCCCAAGCGCATGGTGACGGTGGTGGTGCCGGACCGCGAGGTGGACAACGTGGTCCAGGCCATCATCGCGGCCAACCGGACCGGCCAGCCCGGGGACGGGAAGATTTTCGTGCTGCCGGTAGCAGACGCCGTGAGGGTCCGTACGGCCGAGGCCGGCGAAAAATCCATCATGTGAGCTGCGGCCGGAACCTTCAAAGGAGACGATTTCCATGGCACCGAAACGAAAGCCCGCAACCTGGAACCCCGCCGAGATCAAGGCGGAGATGCTCAAACGCTATCCCCCCAAGGTGGCGCGCCGGCGCGACAAGCAGATCATGATCAAAGAAGCGCTCGCCAACGACACCCCGGAGATCACGGCCAACGTGCGCACGATCCCGGGCATCATCACCATGCGCGGCTGCACCTACGCCGGCTGCAAGGGCGTCATCCTCGGCCCCACCCGCGACATCGTCAACATCACCCACGGCCCGATCGGATGCGGGTTCTACTCCTGGCTCACGCGGCGCAACCAGACCGACGCCTCGGGCGAGGGCGACGCGAACTACATGACCTACAGCTTTTCGACGGACATGCAGGACAAAGACATCATCTTCGGCGGCGAGAAGAAGCTCGAGCAGGCCATCCAGGAAGCCTACGACCTCTTCCATCCCCGGGCGATCGCGGTCTTCGCGACCTGCCCGGTGGGCCTGATCGGCGACGACATCCACGCCGTGGCGCGCCGGATGAAGGCGAAGTTCGGCGACTGCAACGTCTTCGCCTTCAGCTGCGAAGGCTACAAGGGGGTATCCCAGTCCGCCGGCCATCACATCGCCAACAACCAGATATTTCGGCACGTGGTCGGCGAAAACGACACGAAGAAGCCCGGCGCGTTCCAGATCAACCTGCTGGGCGAATACAACATCGGCGGCGACGGCTTCGAGATCGACCGCATCCTCGGCCGCTGCGGCATCACCAACATCGCCACCTTCTCCGGAAACTCCACCTACGACCAGTTCGCCTCGGCCCACACCGTCGACCTCAACTGCGTCATGTGCCACCGCTCGATCAACTACGTGGCCGACATGCTCGAGACCCAGTACGGAATCCCCTGGATCAAGGTCAATTTCATCGGCGCCGGCGCCACGGCCAAGTCGCTACGCAAGATCGCGGCCTACTTCCAAAACACGGAGCTGGCCGAGCAGGTGGAGGCGGTCATCGCCGAGGAGCTGCCGGAGGTCGAGGCCGTGCGCAAGGACGTGCGAACCCGCACCGCTGGCAAGACGGCCATGTTGTTCGTCGGCGGCTCCCGCGCCCATCACTACCAGGAGCTCTTCAGGGAGCTCGGCATGCAGACGATCTCGGCCGGCTACGAGTTCGCCCACCGCGACGACTACGAGGGCCGGCGGGTGATCCCGCATCTCAAGGTGGACGCCGATTCGCGCAACATCGAGGAGCTGACCGTCACGCCCGATGCGCAACGCTTCCGATTGCGCCGGGACTCCGAGCAGGTCCAGGCGCTCGAAGCGGCGGGGCTGCGCTTCAAGGAGTATGAAGGCATGGTCCCGGACATGGACGCCGGCACCCTGGTCATCGACGACCTCAACCAGTTCGAGGCCGAGACGCTGGTGCAGGCTTTCCGGCCGGACATCTTCTGCGCCGGGATCAAGGAGAAATTTTCCATGCAGAAGCTCGGCATCCCCATGAAGCAGCTGCACAGCTATGACTCCGGCGGCCCGTACGCCGGGTTCCGGGGCGCGGTCAACTTCTACCGCGAGATCGACCGGCTGGTGAACAGCCGGGTCTGGGGATACCTGAAAGCGCCCTGGCAGGAGAACCCCGAGCTGTCGGCGACGTACGTATGGGAATAAAAAGGGCTCGAGGGGCCAAGGGGTCGAGGATCCGAGTGTGAGAAGGATGCGATCCGATTTCCCTTGATCCCTTGGTTCCTCGACCCCCGGAACCCTTTCCGAGCAGGATTCCAAGAGGCAAAACTGCGGCAACCAGAACCCGATTTGAGGAAATTGACATGCTACTCCGCCATACCCCGGCCGAAATTACCGAACGCCAGGCCCTGGTCATCAACCCGGCCAAGACCTGCCAGCCGATCGGCGCCATGTACGCGGCGCTCGGCATCCACGGCTGCCTGCCCCACAGCCACGGCTCCCAGGGCTGCTGCGCCTACCACCGCAGCACGCTGACGCGCCACTACAAGGAACCCATCTCGGCCGCCACCAGCTCCTTCACCGAGGGCGCCTCGGTCTTCGGCGGCCAGGCGAACCTGCTGGCGGCGATCGAGAACATCTTTGCGGTCTACGATCCGGAGGTCATCGCCGTGCACACGACCTGCCTGTCGGAGACCATCGGCGACGACCTGCCGCAAATCACGGAAAAAGCGCGCCAGAGCGGCAAGATCCCCGAGGGCCGGCACGTCGTCTTCGCCAGCACCCCGAGCTACGTGGGCTCGCACGTCACCGGCTTCAGCAACATGGTCAAGGGCTTGCTGGGCGTGGCCGAACCGAGCGGCAAGAAGAACGGCCGGGTCAACATCATCCCCGGCTGGGTCGAACCGGCCGACATGGAGGAGATCAAACGGCTGGCGGCGCTGGTGGGGGTGGGTATCACGCTTTTTCCGGACACCTCGGGCGTTCTGAACGGGCCGCTTTCCGGGGAGTTCCGGATGTTCCCGGAGGGCGGGGTGACCATCCAGCAGCTCAAGCGCACGGCGGACGCCATCGGCACCCTGGCGATGGGCGAGTGGTATTCGGCCGACGCCGCCCGGCTCCTGGACTCGCAGTTCAAGGTGCCCTGCCGGGTGCTGGAAATGCCCTACGGACTCAAGGCCACCGACCGCTTCATCGAGGCCCTGCGCACCGTCGCCGGGGTGCCCGTGCCCGAAGAGATCAACCGCGAGCGCGGCCAGCTCGTGGACCTGATCGCGGACATGCACCAGTACCTCTACCGCCGCAAGGTGGCGCTGGTGGGCGATCCGGATGCGCTCATCGCGCTGACCGAATTCCTGGTCTCGATCGACATGTGCCCGGTGCACATCGTCACCGGCACGCCCGGCAAGCGCTTCGAGAAAAAGATCCGGCAGCTCACTTCCGGAACGCCCTTCCCGGTCAACGTGCGTTCCTCGGCCGACATGTTCCTGCTGCACCAGTGGATCAAGAACCAGCCGGTGGACCTGATCATGGGCAACACCTACTGCAAGTACATCGCCCGCGACGAGGACATCCCCTTGGTGCGCTTCGGATTTCCCATCCTCGACCGCATCGGTCACCAGTATTTCCCGACCGTGGGCTACAAAGGCGGCATCCGGCTGCTGGAGAAGATTCTGGAAGCGCTGCTCGACCGCAAGGACCGCGACGATCCCGAGCAGAGCTTTGAGCTGGTGCTGTGAACAAGAAAGGGGGGCAGGGAACAAGGGGTCGAGGGTTCAAGTGAAAAAAGGCTTGCTCCCCATCCCCGTCCCCTCGAACCCTGGACCCCTGGAATCCTCGGACCCTTACGAAAAAGGACTCCATCCATGGCCATTCCCAAACATATCATTTTGGTCTGTCAGAGCTTTCGAGCCACCGGCGAGCCCAAAGGAATCTGCCGCAAGCAGTCCAACGGGTCGCTGCAGTACATCGAGGAAGGCATTCTGGAGCGCGGTCTGGACTGCCAGGTGGCCGCCACCGGTTGCCTGAAGCAGTGCGAGGCCGGACCCGTCGTGGTGGTCCAGCCGGAGAACTGGTGGTTCAAAAACGTCGACAGCGAGGAGGCGATTGACGCCATCCTCGACGGCATCGGGGCCGGCCGTCCGGCGGAAGCCTATCGGCTGGCTTGAACGCTCACCCCCTGCCAACGCTCCGCCGCCTTGGTCCTCCCCTCCCCCCTCCTGGCGAGGGCCGCGGGCCGGGGGTGAAAAAGGGACTCCGTATGACCACAGCCATTTTGGACGAACGCAAAAACCAGATCCATCGCACGGGCGAAGGCCCGATCGACCTGGCCTGCAACCGCGAATCCCTGGCGGGGGCGGTCAGCCAGCGGGCCTGCGTATTCTGCGGCTCACGCGTCGTGCTCTACCCCATCGCCGACGCACTGCACCTGGTGCACGGACCCATCGGATGCGCGGCCTATACCTGGGACATCCGCGGCGCGCTCTCGAGCGGCCCGGAGCTTCACCGCCTGAGCTTTTCCACCGACCTGCGCGAGCGCGACGTGATTTTCGGCGGCGAGAAGAAGCTCGCGGCCGCGCTGGACGAGCTGATCGAACGGCACCGGCCGAAAGCGGCCTTTGTCTACTCCACCTGCATCGTCGGGCTGATCGGCGACGATCTGGGGGCCGTGTGCCGGGCGGCAGCGGCCCGGAGCGGGATCCCGGTCATCCCGGTCCAGTCCGAGGGCTTCAAAGGCAACAAGCGCTCCGGCTACCTCGCCGCCTGCAAGGCCATGTTCGAGCTGGTGGGCACGGGCGACCCAACGGGAATCGGCCCGGTCTCCGTCAACATTTTCGGGGACTTCAATTTGGCCGGGGAGACCTGGATCATCCGCGACTATCTGCAGCGCATGGGCGTCGAGGTGGTGGCCAACGTCACCGGCGACGGACGGGTGGACGATATCCGCCGCTGCCACGGCGCCGCACTGAACTTGGTGCAGTGCTCCGGCGCAACCCAGGACCTCGCCCGGATGATGCAGGAGCGCTATGGAATCCCGTTTCTGCGCGTCTCCTATGTCGGCATCGAGGACATGGCCGACTCCCTTTACCGTACCGCCGAATTTTTTAAAGACCGCGATGCCGGCATCCTCTCCCGCACCCAGAATCTGGTGCGCAGCGAACTGGAATGCCTTCTGCCGGAGCTCGCCCGGCTGCGCAGGGACCTGGAAGGTCGCAAGGCGGCCGTATATGTCGGCGGTGCGTTCAAGGCCTTTTCGCTGATCAAGGCCTTCCGGCACCTGGGGATGCAGGTGGCGATCGTCGGCTCCCAGACCGGTACGCCCGAAGACTATGCGGAGTTGGCCGCCATCTCCGACCCGGGCACCATCATCGTGGACGACGCCAATCCGCTTGAGCTTTCCGAATTCATCAAAGAGACGGGCGTGGACCTCTTCGTGGGCGGCATCAAGGAGCGGCCGATCGCCTACAAGCTCGGGATCGGGTTCTGCGACCACAACCACGAACGCAAGATCGCCCTGGAAGGCTTTGCCGGCATGCTCAACTTCGCACTGGAGGTCTATCGCTCGGTGACGAGTCCGGTCTGGCGCTTCATGCCGCGCCATTCGGCGCATGCCGACGGGGCCGGCAGAAAGGCGGCGGCATGCGGATGAAATCCAGCCCCTACGTCTCCACCACCAACGCCTGCAAGCTCTGCCGGCCCTTGGGCGCGGCCCTGGCGTTCAAAGGCATCGAAGGCGCCGTGCCGTTTCTGCACGGCTCTCAGGGTTGCGCCACGTACATGCGCCGCTATCTCATCAGCCACTTCCGCGAGCCGGTCGACATCGCCTCTTCAAGCCTGGGCGAGAAGGAGGCGGTTTACGGCGGCGGGCCCAACCTGAAGAAGGGCATTTTGAACGTGATGAAGACATACCGGCCGTCCATGGTCGGGGTGGCGAGCACCTGCCTGACTGAGACGATCGGCGACGACACCGGGCGGCTGGTGCGGGAGTTCAGAGCGGAGTTCGCCGATCTCGATCTGCCGACGCTCGTCAGCGTGAGCACGCCGGCTTTCGGCGGCTCTCACATGGATGGCTTTCATGCTGCGGTGCGCGCCGTGACGGAGCAGCTCGCTGCGGAACCGCAGCCGACCCCGGCCATCAATCTGTTTCCCGGGTTCGTTTCGCCCGAGGACCTGCGCCATCTGAAGGAGATCTGCGCGGACTTCGCGCTGCCGGTGACGCTGCTGCCGGACTATTCCGACACCTTGGACGGGCCGACCCTGGAGGACTACCACGAGATCCCGGAGGGCGGCACGCCGCTCGCCGCTCTCCGGTGCATGGCCGGGGCGCCCGCCACGCTTGAATTCGGACGGACTCTGCAGCCCGAGCGCACGGCCGGCGGGCTGCTGCAGGCGCGCCATGGCGTGCGCCTCTTCAGCCTGGGGCTACCCGTCGGCCTGCGCGAGACGGACGCGTTTTTCGCGGTGCTGCAGGAGATTAGCGGCCGACCGACCCCCCGCCGCCACGCCTTGGAGCGCGGCCGCCTGCTGGACGCCTACGTGGACGCACACAAGTATCTCTCCGGCCAGCGTGCGGTCATATACGGGGAGGAGGACCTGGTGGTGGGCCTTGCGGCGTTTCTATCCGAAATCGGTGTTCGGCCGGTTTTGGCAGCCACAGGCGGCGGTTCGGGGCGCTTTTCCGAGAGCGTCGCGGCGGTCTGCGAGCCGCTGCTGGCTGAAAAGCCCCTCACGATGGAGGACGTTGATTTCCACGACATCGTGGAGCACGGCCGCGAACTTTCGCCGGACCTGGTGCTCGGGAACAGCAAGGGCTACCGCGTGCTGGCGCGCGAACTCGGGATCCCTCTCATTCGGGTCGGATTCCCGGTGCACGACCGCTTCGGCGCCCAGCGCCTCCGGCATCTGGGCTATCGCGGAGCGCTCAGCCTTCTCGATACGATCGTGAACGCCGTGCTGGAAAAGAGTCAGGATGAATCGGCCGTCGGCTACGGCTACCTTTGATGACGGCACAAGGAATTACCCATGGACCCCGCCAGACTCAGCCATCCCTGCTTCAACCCGGAGGCCGCCGGAAGCTCCGGCCGCGTGCACCTTCCGGTGGCCCCGACATGCAACGTGCTCTGCAACTATTGCAACCGCAAGTACGACTGCCAGAACGAATCGCGGCCCGGGGTCACGAGCGCCGTGCTCAGCCCCAGCCGGGCCATCGGCTATCTGGACGAAGTCCTGGAGCGGATGCCCGAGATCACCGTGGTCGGAATCGCCGGCCCAGGGGATCCGATGGCCAGCGCGTCGGAAACCCTGGCGACGATCCGCCTAATCCGCGAGCGCCACCCGCGGCTGTTGGTATGCCTTTCCACCAACGGGCTCGGCTTGCCGGCGCATCTGGATGAAATCGCCGAGCTGGGGATCACCCACACGACCGTGACCGTGAACGCAGTTGACCCGGATGTGGGACGGCATTTCTACCGCTGGGTGCGGGATGGCAAAGTGCTCTATCGCGGCATCGACGCCGCGAATCTCATGCTCGATCGCCAAACCCGGGCCATTCGCGGGCTCAAAGCGCGCGGCATCACGGTCAAGGTCAACACGATCGTGGCTCCGGGTGTCAACCACGGCCACGTGGAGGAAGTCGCCCGGGCCGCGGCAGGGCTTGGCGCCGATCTTCTGAACCTGATTCCGCTGCACCCGACCGCAGACACCGCTTTCGGCCACCTGCCCGAACCGGCCGCAGCGCTCATGGACGAGTTGCGGACGCGGGCTGAACAATACCTTCCGCAGATGCGCCATTGCCGGCGCTGCCGCGCCGACGCCGTCGGCCTCCTCGCCTGCGACCGCTCCCGCGAGATGGCGCCGCGCCTGATCGCCCACGCACAAGGCCTCCCAGCATCCAACGACAACCGGCCGAATATAGCGGTCGCGACCCATGAAGGAATGCTGGTAAACCAGCACCTCGGCGAGGCGGCTTCCTTTCAAGTATGGGGGCAATCCCCGGCGGGTTACGTCCTGATCGAAACCCGTCAGGCTCCGCCGACCGGCGGCGGCGGCCGCCGCTGGCTCGCTCTGGCGGAGATCCTGAAGGACTGCCGGGCGGTGCTGGTATCCGGCGTCGGTGACGCGCCCCGAGCCATTCTGGAGGAATCCGGAGTACCGCCGGTTGTCATGGAGGGGCTGATCCGCCAAGGCCTGGCTGCGGTTTATGAAGGCCTTGACCACGCGGCTTTCGGCAAGCGGCGGCAGCGAGCCTGCCGCCAAGGCTGCGGAGGCGGCGGGGAGGGGTGTGGTTGACAAGCAAAGGGCAAATAAAGCAGAGGGCAGAGGGTATGAAGGAGATGGAATGCTGCGCTGTAGAGAAAGGAAACTTTGCGATCCGGCCGGCCACAATATCCGACCTGGACGCCCTTGTGAGGCTTTTCGGCGAACTCTTCTCCATTGAGAGAGATCTCGCGCCTTCAACTGTTGGCTGACCGCGGAAATGCCGCGGCGCTTCGGTTTTACGAAAAAAACGGGTGGAAAAAGACCCAATTGATATGCCTGAGGCACACCCGCGCATGAGGGCTCCGATTTGGATCATCGATACGACCCTCCGCGACGGCGAACAGGCACCGGGAGTTGTCTTCACGCCCCAGGACCGCATGGCCATCGCCCGTCTTCTCGCCGAAGCCGGCGTGGACGAGCTGGAAATCGGAACCCCGGCCATGGGAGAGGCCGAGGAGCGCAGCATCCGCGCTATTGCCGCTATGGGGCTTGGATGCCGGTTGACTTGCTGGTGCCGACTGCGGGAATCAGACTGGATGGCGGCGGAACGCTGCGGAACCGGGAGGGTGCATGTCGGTGTGCCGGCTTCGCGCATCCTGCTGGAGGCCATGGGGAAGACCCAGGATTGGGCGGTCGAACAGCTGGCGCGGCAAATTCCTCAACTTAAGCGGCACTTTGCTTTTGTGTCTATAGGCCTTCAGGACGCCACCCGCAGCGATGTCGCCTCTCTGAAACGTTTGATGGCCGCGGCGGCCGCCGCGGGAGCGGACCGTATTCGGCTGGCCGATACGGTGGGAGTTGCTTTTCCAATGGCGGTGGATCGTTTGATCCGGGGCGCGCTCGCCGCCGCTCCCGGCCTGACGATCGAGTTTCACGCGCATAACGACCTGGGCATGGCTACGGCCAACGCGGTCACCGCCGCCATGGCCGGGGCGCAGGCGCTCAGTGTCACTGTGAACGGGCTGGGAGAAAGGGCCGGAAACGCAGCTCTGGAACAGGTGGCGGTGGCCGTAAATTTGATGAGCGACATGGATTGCAGGGTCTGCACGGAGTGCTTGCCTGGGCTTTGCGGGAAAGTGGCGGAGCTCTCCGAGCGGCCGATTGCGCCCGCTCAGCCGATTACGGGCGAGTTCATCTTCCGGCACGAATCCGGCGTGCATTGCAGCGCGCTCCTGAAAAACCCTCTGTCCTTCCAGCCGTTCTTGCCGCAGGATGTCGGCCGACCCGGTTGGCAGATAGTGCCAGGGCGCCACTCCGGCACGGCTTCCATCAAACATGTAATGGCGCAGGCGGGTTTTCGCCTTTCCCAGCACCAGGCAAGCCAGCTCCTTGACCAGATACGCCGCAGCAACCAGGACCGGCGAAGGGCCCCGTCCATCAGCGAAATGGCCGCGATCCTGCGGCTTCAAGGGCAATCGCAAGAAGTAGGTTAAAGAACTCAACCAGAATACAGTCCACCCCACCGTCACTTGGCTGCGACCGCTGATCTTGTTCAACGGTATTGGCTTTTTCCTTGAAAGGCGCTTCAGAGTCGCATACAGGACATCATGAGCTCTTTTGGCACAAACACCTTTGGCTGAAACGCAGGAGGCGAGAGGCCCATGAAACCTGGCACCCAGGATTGGATCCCTCTGATCGAGTCCGCCGGCCGGATCAAGCGGCTGGCGCCATGGCATTGGATGAACGAGGGCGACGTTTTCGGGATCGCCCATCCGCAGACCGGGGAAATCGGCTTCATCAGCGTGATGGGCGCCCTCGGCGAGCACCTGGCCGTCTCCGTATACCTGGGGGCGCCGGCATGGGCCCGGTTCCGCGCGCTGCAGCAGGCGCCTCAGGGGGTTCTCGACGAGCACCCCGAACTGCTGCTGGAAATCCCCCAGCTGAAGGCGTCCTTCGAGGACCGCGGCGAGCTCGAAGAATGGGACCGCCGGCTGCTGCGCGGCTTGAACTTGAAATTCCGGGGCCGCAAGGCCTGGCCGCGCTTCCAGAGCTTCCGACCGGGCTTCATGCCCTGGCGGTTGGAGGCGGAGGAAATCGGATTCCTGACGCTGGCCCTCGAGCAGCTCGAGCAGGTGGCGCCTCGGCTGAAGGCGGATCGTTCGGTTCTGTCGGGAGGGGAGCCCGGTGCGTTGTTGATTCGGTCATGCCGGGAGGGGAAAAGAAATGCGGGGGAATGGAAAGACCGCTACGAACGCGTTCCACCCCCGGAGTTCCCGCCGGTGCCGCTGGCATGGGACCCCGGCGACGTGAATAAACTCAAGCGCATGCCCCCACGGGAAGACATTCTCGAAGTGGATTTCTTCCAGTTCCCCGGAGCCATCGGTCAAAAAGGCGAACGCCCGCAGGCCGCCTATATCCTGCTCTCGGTGCATGCCCCGTCCAACCTGGTCTTCGGGGCGCAGACCACCTGCGTCACGGAGAGCATCGAACACATGTGGGGCCAGATCCCGGGCCTGCTCCTGTCCCGCCTGGTCGAGCCGGGCCTGCGGCCCCGGGAGATCCATGTCCAATCCCAGCTGCTCCAGAACGTCCTGCAGCCGGCCTTCAAGGAGCTCGGCACCCGGATCGTCCTCAAGCCCGTGCTGAAGCAGCTGCGCGCCGCCAAGCGGGAGCTGATGGCGTATTTCGAAAGGAATCCGTTGCCGGATCGAAGGGGCCGGTAGACTGATAACGGTGTTGCACCTCTGCGCAGTTATCCAGGCGGGTTATCGCAGCCAAAGAAATGTGGATAAAGAGATCGGAATGATCCGTGGATCGGCGATAGCAACATCGTCTTCCAGCGTGATGAGCAGCCCGAATGGCGCATGGTAAACGGCTTTTTCAATAAAAGCGCGGAGTCCTCTCGTATCTTCGTACGGGTCAATGCGGCGCCGGTATTTGACCTCAATCGGAATTCTACGGGTTCCGATCGTCAGAACGAAATCGACCTCGGGCTCGATGCCTCGGGTCGGGAAATAGGCCGCATCCAGGCCGGGTATCGAGCAGAGAAAGTAACCGAGAATGCTCTCCGCCAGGTGCCCGGCGATGTCCGTCAAATGTGGATTGTCCGACAAGCCCTGCGCGTCCAACGGAACGATTTCTTGAAGCCAGCTGGCTCTTAGAGCATGGTCACACAGGCATATTTTCGGGGGGGATTTTTTTCTTTTAAGCCGCAGCTCCAAGGGCTGAACCAGTCGGATCAGCAGGGCGCCATCCAAGAAGCGCAGATAATGGAGTATCCGGTTCCAGCCGATATTGCCGGCCAACGCCTGTTGAATCTCGGGAACGAAAACGCTTTGTCCAGGTGCCTGCCCCGCATATCGACAGCAAAGCCGGAACACTTCCTCGAGCAGTTTTTCGTCCCGTTTCAGCCCGCGAGATCCCATTCTGAGATCATGCTGGATGGCACGTTTGATTACCGTTTCATTAAGGTTGTCTGCGAGCGCCGGCCATAAAACGTCTGCCCGATCATGTGCGATCGGATACGCGCCCCGTAAGGAAAATTCCCCGAACACCCGGAGCCGTTCATGCGAATCTTCAGCCCCTCGATTTTTCGCTTCCTTCCAGAAGTTCGGATGAAGCAGGGGCTCGAGTCCATTGTCCTTCCAGAAAGGCTCGATGGCGGAACCATATCGGATTGCGGCGATCTCCCTCAACCAAAGCGGCCCCAAGTCGAAAGATGTAATTCTTCCGGCCAGGCTGTCTCGCCCCGATTCGATTCTTAGAGAGCTGCTGCCGGTAATGAGGGCGCGCACATCATGGTTGTCCACCAGGTGCTTGATCTGAGGCGCCCATGATTGAAGATTCTGAACTTCGTCAAATAGCAGGTAAGCCGGCTGGCCGGCGCGGGCGCCTTCGTTGAATGTTTTTGCGAGAACTTTATTCTCGAACCACCGCGCAATAAGGAGGATGGGGTCCTGAAGCTTTTCTATGCTTCCGATTTCATCGAAGGCAACATAGAGAATGGATGACGGCGGCACACCATCGGCGATCAAGCTCGCCATGATCTGGCGGAGCAGAATCGTCTTTCCGACCCGGCGGGGTCCTCGAAGAACAGTGGCTGGCGTCAGTCCGTTTCTAAGGTTCTGCAGAAGGCGGCCAAACGCCCAACGCCGGACGGGTGGGATGCGAGGGCCGGGCTTGCCTTCCCAGTGCGGATTCAACGACCGAATATCCTCCTCCAGCTCAAACGGAAGCGGGCCGAAAGGAGGATTGGACGAGGGGGCCTTGTTTCTCATGGCCTAAATCCTCTTCAGGTGAATACCCCGCTATTTGCGGCGGGGTGGCTTAATGTTCTTTCAACAGGCAGCACTTCTTGTATTTCTTGCCGCTGCCGCAGGGGCAGGGGTCGTTGCGGCCGATTTTCCATTTTTTAGTTGGAACCGCCGGCCTGGCCATCGGCTCCAATTCCTGTTCTAAATTCAACGCCGCCTCGGCGTAGACTTCGTAAACCCCCGCCTTGAAATCCCCCAAATCCTGGGAGACCCGGTAGTAGTTGCCGAAATCTAAAATTTCAACGGCCTGTTTGAGGTAGTCGTAGGCTTCTTCCAGCCTTCCGTAAGCGGCGGCATTCTGGCCGATCGAAACCAGGGCCTCCACCGCCAGCGGATCCAATTCAAGGGCTTTGTGATAGGCCCAAATGGCATCTTCTGATCTCTTGGCGTTTATGAGCGTGTTGGCATAGCCGATCAGGGAAGGCACGTGGTCGGGTTTTTTTGCGAGCATTTCCTCGTAATAGAGCAAGGCTTCCTCGATAGATCGGGCTTTCCCGCCGATCCGCTTGCTTTGGGCGAACCGCAGGGGGCCTTTTTCATAGTATTTCTTGGCCTTGTCGCCCGTGGCCAAGAGCGCCAGATTGCGCCCCATCACCGCCATATTGGCATTGGCGGTCCGCTCGTAATGGTCTATTACGCCGCAGTTCTTGCAGCGGATATGGTCTGCAATAATATAATCTCCCTTTGCATCGGAAAGCACCGTCACCTCTTCGACCGGATAGGTGTAGGTTTTCCGGCAGCGGCGGCATTTCAATTCAAGATTGAGCGGCTGCTCCAGAATTGCCGTGAAGTCGCCTGATGAAAGGGTCTCCAGCGTCTTTGCGTGTTCGCGGCTGCGGGCCTCGGCCTCGGCTTCGATTTCCTTGAGGAGCGGGTCCGCCTCGCCATGAATCCGGCAGAGCAGGCGATAGGTTTGGGCCTCCTGAATTTCCATTTCCCTGAGCTCGTTTCTCAGGGGCGCCATGAACCTGCGATCGCCGATATCCTGAACGGCCTCCAGCAGGCTGAGTTTGTCCAGCGTCCATAATTGGTCCCAGTGCTTCAGCAGCAGGGTCGCAGCGCCTTCGCAGGGCAGCCGGCGCATCAGCTCCAGGCTGCGGGTCATGGCGGCGGGCTTTTGCGACTCGATGACGGCGGGCAAAATCTCCAGCAGAGGGGCGCCCAGCCGGCTGGCGGCCAAAGCCGGCTTTTCGCCCAGCTCGGGGCTGTCGCTCTCCAGCATCAGCAGCCTTTCGGCGATAGGCGCATCGATGTGATCGCCCAGGAATCCCATCAGCCGCTCCATGGCCAGGGTTCGCGGGTGGCGTTCGATGAATTCAAGAATCGATGCGGCGATACTGCCGATCTCCCCGCCGGCGTGCAGCCGATCGGCGATCTTCTGGTCTTCCTCGACGGTTTCCCGGTCCTGGAGGAAGGTCTCCAGAAGCGCTTTTGTATCCAGGGAATCGATGTCCAGCCCGATCAATGACCGCAGTTCCATCAAGATGGAAAATATCGGAAACGCGGCATGCGCCATCATCTGTTGGGCGTCGGGGTCTTTGCCGCCGATGTGGGTGTAAAGCGCCTGGATGGCGTCCATGTTCTGCCGGGGCCTGCCGTTGCCCTGCCGCCATAGGGCGAAGCGGTCGTCGCCGGCAGCATTCCTGGCGTCATTGGTCAGTTTCAGCAGCGCTTGCTGCATCTGATTGAGGACCTCTGCATATCGACCCCGTTTGAGGGATTTTTTTAGCTTGCGGGCCATGTCCTTCAGGCCGTTTGCCGCCAGCGCTTCAAGGGATCGCTCGACGCAGTCCGGCACGTTCTTTCTGGATGCGCCCGACGGATGCTCCTGCACCAGGTCGAACTCCCGGATCCAGCTCCCGCATCCGTCACCGAGAGCGATGAGCCAGGCCACCAGCAGGAGGCGCCAATTAGCTTGAGCGAAGCAGAATTCGAAAAGGTGGTCGATGGGGGTGCCTGCAAAGAGATTTGCCGAAAAAAGGACGGTCAGAAGGTCTCTGGCCTCACGGTCGGATTCCTCCCTCTGCGCGAAACGCTGCAGCGCCTCTTTTGCAATAGCGGCTGACTGAGGCGCCTGGAAGCTTGCGATGCCTGCCACGGAACCTGCATAGCCGACCGGATCTTCCAAGGCAGCGGTCGCATACTTGTTTTGGAACGCTTCGATGAGGCGGGGATCCTTAAGCCGGCAAAGCGCTTTCGCGAGAATTCCCGCTCTCAAGCGGCATCCGGTCGAATATGCCTGCAAGAGTGCATCGGCGTATTCAGGCTGCGGATAGTCGTTGAAGTAAATCAGCATTGCGGTGCTGATGCTTTCCAGGGGGTCTTCGATGTATCGAATGGCCACCGGCCCCAGGCGTTCAGGGTAAAGGGCCACCAGCCGCTCCATGGCCCATTCCCGGACCAGAGGGGCTTCGTTTTCGAGAAGCGTTGCCAGAGACTCGAATTTCCAAATCCATTCCATGGTTCACCTTCAGATTATCGATCAGACGGCTGCCGCCGAAGCGGCAGAAAGGAAAGAATGACCTCCCGCCTTGCCCTCACCCGCCGCGGTTCCCGGGCGATAAGCCCCATTTCATGCAAAGCGTTCAGGTCGCGCTGCACGGTCTTTGTGGTCTTGTTCGCATATGCCCTGGCAAGCTGAGGCGTCAGCTCCTGGATTTCCGCTGTTGGCACCCAATCGCCGCTGGCCCCAAGATCCAACGCCAAGTGCCTGCGCCGCGTATCGGTTGCGCTGTTCCGGTCTTTGAAACGCTCATGGACGTAATTGCGCCAAACGACATCCCATTGCTGCGCCCCCACAAATTCCAGCTGTTCCCGCAGGCCATCGACAAAGCCGCGCAGGGCATAGTTCAGGAAGGGAATCAGGTCGCCGCCCGATTTGCTCGCACGGTCGAGCTGACGGTAATATTCTGCCCGGGTCAGGTTGTAATGATTGCTGAACAAGTGGGCGGCCGGCGAAGGCACGCCGGCAGAAAGAAGGATGTGAAACTCGGTCAGCCGCGCCGTGCGACCGTTTCCATCGCCGAACGGGTGGGTCCATGCCAGATAAAGATGCGCCACCACAGCTTTCAGGATGGCATAGGCCGCATCCATCCCCTCGCGCGGCTTGAAATCCGATCCGTTCAACCACTCGCAAAGGCGCTCCAGGAGGTGCTCGCAATCCTCGACCGGGGCGCCTCGATATACATTGCCGACCACCACCGAATACGTGCGCAGTTTGCCAGGGATAACGCTCTCCTCGAGAGGCAGCCGATTCAGCACCCGGCGGTTGTAATCGTGCACCAGTTTCGGCGTCAGCGGCGGCAGCGTGCCGGACGCCGATTGGCTTCCGATGAGGTTGCAGGCCTCGATGACATTCTCGACCTCCTGCTTGAGATACGCCTTGGAAGGCGGCACATCGAGCTTCCCTTCGACAGCCTTCAGGACATCCTCCTCGGAAAGGGTATTGCCCTCGATGGCCGTAGTGGCGGCAACGCCCTTGGCGAGGTAAAGCCGGTGAAGCAGCTGAGAGGTCGCCGGCCTGAGCGGCGCCCGCGACAAATGCTCGCATTTGGATGCCGCCTCTCCCAAAACGATCCACAGGCCCGGAGGAGCCTGCCGCAGGTCGAGTTGAAATGAAATCCACGGATGAGTGCGTTGATATGTCCGCATGAATGTCTGCTAATAAATAAAAATTTTATGTATAATTTAAAATATTTTTAAATTTTTTTCGATATAATTGTCAATAAAATGTCCATAAATATGTCCTTATAATACACCCGAAGCAAACATCGGTATGTTTTCGCGCTTTAGGTAAGAAGATTTTCAAATCAAACAGGAGGTTAGATTGAAGATGGTAATCCGCGACGCTGATCAGATTCAGGTCGGATCCCCGTTCCGCCAATCGTTAAGAAGTATGAACGATATAGCAGGCTCCGGCACATAGTCGGAATGCACAATTCAGCTGGAAGTTTTTAAAAACCCGGCGATTCGCCGAACTACCCGTTCAAGATGGCTTTCAATTTCTGAAATGCCCCATCGGTGCTTCTCTCGACGCTGACCTTGGCGGCAAGGCCTCTGCCTACTGCGGCAGTCCAGGGCACCTTTGCCTTCCGGGTCGCAACCTCGACAGCCTTTTTGGGATCGGCGGGTTTGTCCGCTCCGGCACTCCAGAGACCCTTTCCCTCAAGCCATCCGCGTAAATCCCCAAAGCATGAAGGCCAGCCCAGCTCGGATTCTACATGCGGCGAGTCGCTCCATACCCATGACTCGAGCTCGGGTGAAATTACCACAGAAGCCGCTTTATCCCCCCAATCGGCTTTCAATCTGGTGTTTGCAGCGGCCTCCAATGCTTCCGCAGACTGCGATGGCGCGCCATCCCAATCGCGATCGAAGACGACAAGCGCATAGTCATATTGAAGGCGCAACGGTCTTAAGAAGCTGTGGGCATGGTGAAAACAGCCCGGGTCCCGGTGAGCGTGCACCTTGATGTCATAATTGATTTGCCGGATGCGCAAAGCTGCCGTGCGGCCGAGAAGGCCATCGATGGTGTTCTCGATCATCTTGTCGGCGCACAGCACGATAAGATCCTTCATTCCAGCACCCCGCTGGCAAAATAGGTACCCAGATCGACCTCTCCTTTCCACGCTTTCAATTTGGGATGCCGGCTGCCGCGCACAATGGCCGTCGCTGAGTTCCCGCCGCGTGCGAAACAAATGATTTTTGAAGGCTCGGCGCGTCCCACCATCAGCGGCGAGTGGCTGGCACACAGTATCTGGGCATCGTACACCGAGGAAATAGCTTCATATACCGTCTCGACAGCACGCGGATGGATGCCGTTCTCGGGTTCTTCGATCAGATAGATGCCGCTCAAGCCTGGAATGTAGGCCAACAAGGTTAGCGCCAGAAGGCGAAGCGTGCCGTCGGATACCAGCCAGGAAGGCGCCTCGAGACCACCGTTGTAGACCAGCACCAGGTATCGGTGTTTGTCCTCTGCCCGCTCGATCGTTCGAATGCCTTTGAGGTCAGGCAAGGCGGTCTTTAAATGTGCCACCCAGCGTTTGAGTGCTGTCTCGTGCTCGCGTTCCAACGCCGCCACGATCCACGGCAGATTGGACCCGTCCGGAAGCAGCATGCGCGGCAAACCCGGCGGGCTGGGCCTCCGCAGCGCTTCACTGGACAACACGATCCGCTGCACCCCCTCCATAAGCATGCGCTTGAACCAGGTGGCTACGGGAAAGCGGGCTTCGTCCTCCGGCAAATTGCCCAAAGCCGATTTGCCGGGCCCAAGCCTGAACGGGTTGTTCCAACCTGAGGTTTCAGCAAAATAATAGTCGTTTCCGGATTCCTGGATCTTGTTGACCACCTTTCTCCAGCCGGAGGGTGTTTTGCCGCCGGGCGGATGAACCAGGTTTTTGCGGGGCGGATTGGGTTCCGGGAAAAGGACCGCTTGTGACGCTGCCGGCTCTCTATGTTTTTCGGGCTTGAGCCACAAGGTTTCGGCAAGCAACGACACTTCATCGCTTACGCTGCCGGTCCCGATTGCCAGCTCATACCGGCAGGAATCATAGCCTCCGTTTTTAAACAGGCCCTTGATCTCCTCTGGGATCGGTGCTTCGACGGCGAGCTCAAACCGATCCCCCTGACGCATCCAACACAGTTGCGCCGGATCCGGCGAGCGCTGCGGAATACCGAGACGCGGGTCGCCCAAAATAGCGCGAGAGGGACCGGCTAGCAGGATGTCACCAAGTATCGCGATCACATCGAGCAGGCTTGACTTGCCGCTGCCGTTGGGGCCGACGAGTATTTCGAAGTTGCCAATCGAGACGTCCACATCGCGAAGGGATCGATAATTGAGTGCTTCTATGCGGAAGATCATTTCGCCCCCCTAAGGGTTATAGAGCGGTCGACGAAGTCAGTGAATATGGCAACTATACCAGGCCCTTTTCCAGAAAACTATAATAGCCTTTCTGGTTGAAGATGATGTGGTCCAGGAGCCGGATGCCGAGGATCTCGCCGGCGGACTTGAGCCGGGCGGTGATGTCGTGGTCTTCCCGGCTGGGTTCAAGGCTGCCGGAGGGGTGGTTGTGGGCGACGATGACCGCCGAGGCGCGGTCGGTGATGGGGTCGGCGAAGACCTCGCGGGGGTGGACCTGGGTCTTGTCGACCAGGCCGACGGAGACCACCCTCGTGGCGATGACCTCGTTGGCGCCGTTCAGCGAAACGCAGATGAAGTGCTCCTGCCGGCGGTCCGCGAAATGGCGGATCAGCGGCAGCGCGTCGGGCGGGAAGGATATGCGCAGCCCCTCCGGCCGGATCCGCCGGCGCGCGAATTCCAGCGCGGCGGCGATCAGCGCGGCCTTGGCCGGACCGACGCCCTCGATCTCCTGCAGCTTATCGAGGCTCACCTGGTCGTTTCCGCCGTCGATGGCCTTCAGGATCCGACCGGCCACGGTCAGCACGTCGCTGTCCCGGGTGCCGCTCCCCAGCAGGATAGCCAGCAGCTCCAGGTCGGACAATGCTTCAGGACCCCTGGCCTGGAGCTTTTCGCGCGGACGGTCGGACTCGGACAGGTCTTTGAGTTTTTTCATGGTTGTTCTCTCTTCGGCGGCATGGCCGCGCGGACGACGTTGGCCAGCTGCCGGGCGGTGGGCAGGCGGCCTTTCATGTCTGCCGGGAGTTTGGATTGAAGTTTGTACTCCGCGACGCCGATCGGGTTCTGCTTGGTCCTGAGGGCATATTCGACCTCCACGTCGTCCTTTTCGGCGCAAAGAATGACGCCGATGGAAGGGTTGTCGTCGGGGCCGCGCTCCTTGTCGTTGAGCAGGTTCAGGTAGAAATCCATTTTGCCCGCGTATTCCGGCTCGAACGGCCCGACTTTCAATTCGAAGGCCACCAGCGCCTTGAGGAAGCGGTGATAGAAGAGCAGGTCGATAAAGTACTCTCTGCCCTTAAGCGCCAAACGGTGCTGGCGGCCGACGAAACAGAAGCCGTAACCGAGTTCGAGCAGGAAAGCCTGGAGGCGGGAAATCAGTTGGTCCTCAAGCTCCCGCTCCCTCACTGCCTGACGGAGTCCCAGAAACTCGAGGCTGTAAGAACTCTTGAGCATCTCGTCAGCCTGTTCGGATAAGTGCTCAGGCAGGGCGACATCAAAGTTGTGGGTTTTCTTTTTAACCACGGCGCGTTCATACGCACCGGCCTTGATCTGGTTGAGCAGGACGTTGCGCGACCACCCGAACTGGGCGGTGGCGCGGAGGTAGTAAAGCAACTCTGGCGGGGATTTTATCCTACCAAGAAGCAGGACGTGATGCCCCCAAGGGACAGCCGCCGCTAATTCTCGCACAGTTTGTGCGAGAATTAAGTTCTTCCCGGCTTCGACCTGCGTGGCCTTACTTTCTGGAACAAGATGTCCCAGAAATGATGGCGCCCTCTTCCGAGAAGCGCGATTTTCAAATTCTCGCGCAACCTGTGCGAGAACTGCCTCGTTGGAATAAACCATGTAGAGCTGGCGTATTCGCCAGACGTTTGCGAGAGAGAAACCGCTCATTTCCGGAAAAGCCCGCCGCAAGTCCGCAGCCACCATTTCCACGACAGCATCACCCCACCCAAGCGTTTTTTGTCTTTCGACAATTCCGCTACCGATGTCCCAGTAGAGCAGGATCAGGTCGCGGTTCACGGCTCGGGCTGCGCCGATGCGGGCCGAGACAACCCGGGCCT